>JAYUUB010000001.1:0-200255 GCA_043755175.1 Polyangiaceae bacterium
TGAGACCCGGCCGGCGCAATGAAAGAGAACCTCGCAACCCTCGGCGGCGCGCTCGACGCTCGCGCGATCGAGAACGTCACCGTGCTCGATCGTCGCGCCGAGCGCGATGAAAGCGTCGTCGATCTTGTCTTCGCGGACGAGCGCGACGACCTCGTGCCCCCCCGAGACTAGGGCACGAACGAGGTGGCGACCGAGAAAGCCGGTCGCGCCGGTGACCAATACATTCGTCATCGCGAGTCTGTCTTTCTCGGTCTGTTAGGAGAGGTCGAAGACCTTCTGGAACGTCATGAGGAGCGACACGTCGTTCGACTTGATGGCGCCGCTCAAGAACTCCATCGGGCTCGGCGTGTAAGCCTCGCGCACGATGCGGGTGAAGATTTCCGGGCTCGTCTTGAGCACGCAATCGGCCTGCGATCCCTCGGGCTTGCCCTGCTCGGCGTGGCAGCTGTCGGGCTCGATGCGAAGCGTCCACTTCTCGTTCTGCTCTGCGCCGAGCGTGAAATAGAAAGTGAGCGTCTTCTCGACGCGCCCCGCCTTGTAGCGGCCCTCGAGCTCGCGGAAGAGCGTGGTGAGCGGGTGGTCGATGACCTTGGGCGCCGCAGCGACGCCCGCTTCGTCGTCACGGCCTTCGCGACGCAGATCGAGCAGGCCGCCGTCTTTGAGCATGCGCACCGCGCGCTCGGCGAGCTCGGCGACTTTGCGATACGCCTGCGAAGGCTTCATGCCCGCGGTGAGGCGACGAAGCTCGCTCACTTCGAGCGGCATGCCGATGCGCGCAGTGATGTCGCGCTTGGTCGGGATGCGCGTGCCTTTGCGCATCGCCTCGAACGTTCCGCCTAGATAAACAGGCAAAATGTCGATCGAGTGAGCGAGGGCAAGGTGGCCGACGACCGGCTTGAACTCTTGGATGGCGCCGTCTTTCGATCGTGTGCCTTCGGGGAAGACGAGGATCGTCTCGCCTCGCTCGATGTGCTCGCCCGCGAGACGGAGCGCTTGGCGAAGGCCGCCTTTGCGATCGAACGGCGCGAGGTTGGTGAGGTTCTCGATGTAGAAGCGGCGCCATCGATGGCCCTGGAAGAAATAGTCCTGGGCCGCGAGCGAGACGAGATCGTCTCCGTAGGTGCCGAGGGCATACTTCACGAAGCCCATGTCGAGATGGCTCGAATGGTTCGAGACGACGATCGTGTTGCGGTTGTACGGGATGTGCGCGCGCCCGTAGACCGAGGGCTTCATCACGCGCTCGTAAAAGCCCATTTGGAAGCGCGTCATCACACGCTTCGCGGCTTCGGTGACCGGCGCGGGGAGCTCGATCGGCTGGTCGGGGACCGTCTCGGGGGCGTCGTCGACGAGCGCGAGGCTCGAGCTCTTGCGGACGAGCTCTTCGAGATCGCCGACCGTCTCGCAGCGCGCGAGATCGTTTCCGTCGAGGGGGCGACCGACCTGGGCCTCGAGCACGACGGCGAGCTCGACGCCGAGGAGCGAGTCGATGCCCAGATCGCCGCGCAACGTGCTCGTGGTCGCGAGCTCACGAACGTCTTTGTTGGCGATGGCCGCGATGGCGTGACGAATCGGAGACTGCGCACCGTCACCGACGGGGGCGTGGGTCGCCGAGACCAAGCGCTCGAGGATGTGCTTCACCTCGCTTCGCTTCACTTTGCGGGTCGCGGTGCGCGGCAGATCGGCCTCGTAGAGGTGCACGATCGACGGCTTGGCGACGCGCGTGAGGCGCTCGAAGGCTTCGCGGAGATTGGTGTTGGCCTTCTTGTGGCGCTCGGCGCGCGAGCTGGTCTTTTCGTCGGCGTCGCCGAGCGTGGGGACCGCGAGGCACGCGACCTTCTCGCCGCCTTGGCCGTCGGAGAGGCCCACGATGCTGAGCTCTTTGATGCCGTCGATGTCGCCGAGGACGTTCTCGACGTCGTCGGGATACACGTTCTCGCCGCTCGGTCCGACGATGACCTCTTTGTGGCGACCGACGATCGTGAGGCGGCCCTTCTTGTCGATCTTTCCGAGGTCGCCCGTGTGGAGCCAACCGTCTGGGTCAATGGCCTGCGCCGTTGCATCGGGGTTACCTTCGTAGCCCTTCATCACGTTCGGTCCGCGCGCGACGACCTCGCCGACGCCGCTCTCGTCGGCGGCGAGGATCTTCACCTCGACGCCCGGGACGGCTTTACCGACGTTGCCGAAGCCGGTGCGCATCGTCGCCTTGGCCACGGTGAGAACGGGCGACGCCTCGGTGAGGCCATAGCCTTCGGAGAGCGGGAGACCGAGACCGGAGAAGAGCTTCGCCGTGTCTTTCGGGAGGGCTGCGCCGCCGGAGATGAGGTGGCGCATCGAGCCGCCGAGGCGCTCGTGGACCGTTCCGAAGAAGAGCTTTCCGGCGTTCATGCCGGTGTTCTTGCCGATGAGTCGGTTCAGCTCGAGGGCCGTGTCGAACGCGCGCATGGCGAGCGGTCCGCGGTCTTTGACCTCGTTCAGAATGCGTCGCTCGAGCATCTGCCAGAGCGCGGGGACGCCGGCCATCGCCGTGATGCGGCCCTTCGTGAGGCCTTCGTTGAGACCGTCGGCGGTGAGCTCTTCGATGTAGATGATGCGCGCGCCGAGCATCATTGGGAGAAGGAGCCCGCAAGTGAATTCGAACGTGTGATGCAGCGGCAAGACGCTCAGCACGTGATCGCGCGGCGTGAGCGGGAAGAGCGGGGCGAGCGACGAGAGGAGCCCGGTGAAGTTCTTGTGCGTCAGCATGACGCCCTTGGGCTCGCCGGTCGTTCCGCTCGTGTAGATGAGGCTCGCCAGATCTTCGCCTCTTGGCGCCGGAACGTGACGCTTCGAGAACGCGGCGCGCGCCTCGATGGTGTCGCCGTCGGTCATGGAGGTGAGCGAGTAGAGGTCGAGAACGGCGAGATTCGGAAGAGCCTTCTTCGCGGTGTCGGCGCCCTTCACGTCTTCGTCGAAGATCGCGACGTTCGCAGAGCTCGAGCGCACGATGGTGGCGAGCTGCGTTCCTTCGAGCGCCGGATCGACCGGAACGGCGACGGCGCCCGCGCGCAGAATGCCGAAGTAGGCGAGGCCCCAGCCGGGCTGGTTCTTGCCGGAGAGAACGACCCGATCGCCGTGCTTCACACCGAGACCGGCGAGACGCTCGGCGACGGCGAACGACATGTTCTGCCACTGGCGGTACGTCGTGCGGGTGAGGCCGTCGGGGTGAACCTCTTGGAGCGCGACCGAGTGCTCGTGGCGATCGGCCACCTCGTCGAGGACGTCGAGGAGATGGTCGTAGGGGCGGAGCGGCCTCAACTCGCGCGTCATCTTCTCGTCGATTTGCGGGACGACCCACTTCTCGAGGCCCGGTAGATGCACTTCGTACATCCACTGGCGCCAATCGATCTTCTCGGGCTCCCAGATGAACTTCGCGCGCTCTTCGGGGGGCATGCGATCCATGGCCGCGCGCGTGTTCGCGCACGAGAAGATCCAGTCGGCCTCGACGGTGAAGGGCACGAAGAGATCCATGATCTCGGCGGTCTTCGCTTCGGTCTTGGCGGCATCGCGGAGCGCGCGCGCCGCGGGCTTGAAGAGCGCCCCGATGGGTCCTATCGAAACTGCGTCGAGGAGGGAGCTGAGGCCCTTCATCGCCTTCACGTACTGGTGGGGCCCGAGGCGTTGGTACTCCTTCTTGGTGAGGCCGTACGACTCGAAGTGGCTGCTGATGATCTCGAAGGGCTTGATCGACCTTCCGTCGAAGACCTTCTTGCGCTTGTAGAGCCCGATGAGCTCGAGATACCGGTGCATCGAGCACGGGTTCGTGTCGGTGACGCCGTATTGAAAGACCGGCGGCGCCGTTCCGTCGAGCAGCTCGGCGAGCGAGGCGATCATGCCCGAAGCGACGAGATCGACCGGGATGATGTCGAGGTGCACGTTCGGATCGCCGGGGAAGCGAACGGTGCCTTTGAACGCCATGTAGATGAACGGAGCGCTCGTGTTGATGCCTTCGTTCCAGCCGGGGAACGGGTACTCGTTCGACGACTCGACGACCGCGGGGCGCACGATCGTGAAGCGGACGCCCGAGCCCGCGAGCACCTGCTCGCCAATGCTCTTCGTGTACGTGTAGATGTTCGACCAGCCCCAGAAGAGCGCGCGCTCTTGGCCGGCGACGGTGAGCTGCGCCTCGACGAAGCGGCGGCGCACCTTCTTCACTTCGCCTTCGAGCGGAGCGCCGCGGCAAGGCTCGCCGCGTGCTTCGAGGTTCTTCTTCGCCTCGTCGAGAAAGGCGCTCTGGCGGAAAGCATCGTCGGCGCGCTGACGGGCCTGACGGATGAGGTCGAGGCACTCCTCGATTTCGCGCTGGGGATTCCAATGCGATCGCTCGAGGGTGCGACCCGGCTGCTGCTCGCCGAGGACTTTGTCGCCGGCTGCGCGCGGGAACGGAACGCTGCGCGGATCGGCTTCTTCGATGCTCCCGGTGCGGTAGCCCGCGACGTAACAGGTGCTCGTGTGCATGACGGGTGCACCGAGGATCTTCGCGAGCGCGACGATGTTGTTCACACCGAACGCGTTGACCTCGAGGGCTTCGTCGAGCGGCGGATTGAAGTCGACCACGCCCGAGACGTTGACGACGGCTGCGATGCTGCCGCGCAAACCTGCGATGAGCTCGGGATCGATTCCGAGAACCTCTTGAACGATGTCGCCGGCGACCGGCGTGACCTTCGCGCGCAGGAATGCCTCGAACTCGGCGCCCGGATGGGCTTCGCGGATCGGATCGAAAGTCGCGGACGACGCGATCTGCGACCAGAACCGTTCTTCGGCGGTCTGGTCGGCCTTGGGTCTGACGAGCAGATAAAGGTGCCCGATGTCGGGGAAGCGATGCAAGAGCATCGAGACCCAGACCTTGCCGAGAAACCCGGTGCCGCCGATGACGACGAGCTTCGCTCCACGGAACAGCTTCGAGGGGATCAGCGGGGCCTTCACCCCCGAAGCGCGCGCCGACTCGGCCGAGCCGATAGGCGCCGCCGAAGATGAAGCCATGCCTGCGTCGTCCGCGCTGGAATGCCCGTTGATCATGCCTGAAACCTCCACGAACGTTTTGGGGAGAAAAGACCCATCGCGCCCGAACCCGGGCTTTTGTCGCGCTGGGTGGGTAGCGTCAAGGCTTGCTTGTCGAAGGGCGACCCATGCGACGCGTCAGTCACGGTTTGGCGCCGAGACGAGATAGGCTTGGCCCATCGTGAAGCTCGGGCTTCCGCGCGGCCTCCAAGGGCGATGCATCGACTGGCGTACGCCCACGGGCGCGCCGGTGGTCACGGTCGTGCTCAAAGCGACGTTTCGCCTCCGGCCCGACGTCGTCGAGATCGCCACCGACGGTGCCGAGCCGATCTTCGAAACCGAAGAGGCCGTGCGCGGTCACGGAGGCGGGGTGCATCGCGCGATCGAGCTCGTGCCAGGCAAAGCACAGGCAGAGATGTTGCTCGTCGGAAGCGCGTTCGCGCCCGATGAGCAACCAGTGCAATCGCTCGTCGCGCGCCTCCGCGTCGGCGGCGTGTCGAAGTCGGTCGAGGTGTTCGGTGAGCGTTGGTGGCAGCCCGACGAGACGCTGGGCCAGCCGACGCCGTGGCTAAGCTTTCCTCTCACCTACGAGCACGCGGGTGGCGGGCCTCTGACGTGGAATCCGATCGGCGTCGCCGTGGGGACGAGCGGTGACTCGATGATGCGACGGCGCGCGCCGAGCTTGGTGCTTCCAGGCGCGAGTCCACGTTCGCCGAGCGCACCCACTCCGGTGGCTTGTTTCGGTCCGATTCCGCGTGCGTGGCCCATTCGTCAAGAGCGCGCCGATGCGCTCGGGCGGCTGGCTCGGGCGCAGAGTCTTCGAGCCGAGAGCGAGCTCATGGTGAACCAGGCGGCGCCGACCGATCAGCTTCTCGACGGGCTTCGAGGCGACGAGATGGTCGTGCTCGAGAACCTCTGTCGAGGCTCGGCGCGCTTGAGCTTCAGGCTTCCAGGCGTCGCCCCGCGGGTCTTCGTGCCGGGCGCGCTCGGTCACACGCGACCCTTCGATGACGCGCTCGGTACCATCGCGACCGCCGACACGCTCTTCATCGACACCGACCAAGAGATCCTCACGCTCGTCTGGCGGACTCGGCACGAGCTCACCGAGAGCGAGCGGGGCAGCTCGTATCTCGTCGAGTGGACGCGCATCTCCGAAGATCCGACGCTCGCCATGGCGCAAGACGCGATCCTCGACGACGAGGCCGGTCAGACGGTCATCACCAAGAATCGACCGTGGCTCCGTGAAGACGCGCCTCTGGCGACCGATCGAAAGAAGCCGACGGTGCCCGAGATCGAGCTCTCGAGCACGACCTTGCTTCGAGAGCACCGAACGCAGCCCGAGCTCGTCTTGCCGCCTCCTCCGCTCCTTCGGCGCCACGAGCATCGAACGCAGCCGGAGATCGTGTTGCCGCCCGCGCCTGCGCCCGCGCCGCGAGTCGTTCCTCGTCCGAGCCCGCGCACGAGCCAGATCCCACCGCCACCCGTGCTGCCGTCGAGAGCGAACGAGCCGCAAAGCGGCATTCGTCCTGCTCCGGAGCCGGGCTTGGTGCGATTCGTCTGGTGCGATCCGCGACGAATCTCAGACTTGCAACAGCATCCGCATTACAGAAGCTTCATCGAATCGTGGAAGCGAGAGCCGCCGGTCTCACCGTCGCTCGCCGCTTCGAGAGAAGACGAGCTTCGATCCGAGGCCGAGACCGCGTTCTCTCGCGTTCTCTCGGGCGCGACACCGACTCCGCTCGATGGCCTCGTCGACGTGTCGTTGCTCCTGGCCGAAGGACCGACCTTGTTCGTCGTCGAAGGCGAGCTTCGACTCGCTTTCGACGAAGCGCAGGAGCTCGCCTGGACCGTGAAGCTGGCTCGGCCGCTTTCGAAGCGAGGCACGAGACTGAGAGAGCTATTGGCCCAAGCCGACGAGCTCGACGGTTTGCCGCTCGGCGGAACGCGCGCCTTCGTGACCGATCTCACGTCGCGTCTTCGAACGGCGTGGGCCGACATTTCGAGCGAGCTGCCGCCCGAGTTCTTGAAGGCGAACGTGCGCGACAAGCTGCTCACCGAGCGCGCTTTCACCAAGCGGCGAGTCTTGGGCGGGACCTTCGTGCGCGGCGAGCTGCTCTCCTCGAGCGGGGCGGCGCTCGCGACCTTCATTCCGGAGACGGCGCTCCAAAACCTCCCCCTCGCGAGCTCCTTCGCTGCGCGGATGCTCGTCGAGATTCATCCTCGTCAGGAGCAATCGGATCCGGGAGGCGCGGCGCTCCGAGCCGTGGGTATCGCTCTACTCGTCGAGCGACGCTGAGACGGGGCGCTGTCGTCGGCGCTCATCGGTAACGTACGCGCCGCTTTGCCTGGCTTCGCGTCGACCGACGAGTCGCGGAGCTCGGTCATGCCGGACTTGCGAAGCTCGAGCGTCGGCTCGTCGGTGCGAACGCTCACTTCGCGCGCAGCCTCGGGGACCTCGGGCGGATCGGACGATTCGAGCACCGCTTTGTCTTGGCGAAGTATCTTGCGTGCTACCTAGTGTCGTTGGCGTTCGATCCGAGTAGCCGCAATCGCCTCACGCCGCGCGATCTCCCGCGCTTCGCGACCGAGACGCTCTTCGACCGTGTCGGCCGCGTCGTGTGCGAGGCCGATTGTCTGCCGCGCAAAGAGCTCTACGAAGCATGGGAGGTCGCGCGTCGCGTCCGGCGTCGTTTTCGCGGAGGGCGCGTCGTCGATCTGGCCGCAGGTCACGGGCTCCTCGGAACTTTGCTCCTGTTGCTCGACGCGACCTCGACCGAGGCGCTCGCCGTCGACCCGAAGACGCCGCTCAGCGCGGCGCGCCTCGACGAAGCGCTGGTCCGAAGGTGGCCTCGCCTCGCCGACCGAGTTCGTCGGATCGAGGCGCGCATCGACGAGGTCGTGATCGCTCCAGGCGATCTGGTGGTCTCGGTCCACGCGTGCGGCGGTTTGACCGATCAAGTCTTGGCGCAGGCGATCGGAGCGTCTGCCGATGTCGCGGTGCTCCCTTGCTGTCACGATGTGGCGACCTCGAACACCGGCGGTCTCGAAGGCTGGATGAGCGGACCGCTCGCCGTCGACGCGAGCCGAGCCGGGACGCTTCGAGCCGCGGGCTACGTGGTGCACACCCAGACCATTCCCGAAGCCATCACGCCGCAGAACCGGCTCTTGATGGCGACGCGGTCTCGGTCCGAGCCGAGCTTCTGAGCCGCACCGAGATATCGCGACCGTGTCACCAGTCGCTTGAAGTGTGGAAGAGCGTCGATCGGGCGCGCTACGCGAAGCATCGCGATTCATTCTTTCGCGAGGGCGCGAAGCATCGCGATTCATTCTTTCGCGAGGACGCCCGAGCGGGTCGGTGCTCTTGAGGTTCGCTCCGAATGTCCCGTACGGCCATGAGTACCATGGTCTGTCTCGCAGGCGCCCCGGGCTCGTCGACCTCTTCACCGCCATCCGCGCTCGAAAGCGCAGGTGGGGTCGGGCGATCGGGAACACGAATCACGCAGGTCATCGACGACGTGGCGCTCGCCATCGTTCTTCAGCCGGTCGTCGACCTCAAGACCGGCCATGTCGTGGGCGCCGAAGCGCTGGCACGCTTCAAGGGCGAGCCTTTTCGCCCGCCGAACGAATGGTTCGCCGAAGCTTGGGAGGTCGGACAGGGGGTGGCGCTCGAGCTGTTGGCCGTGCGTTGCGCGCTCGCGCGACTCGAAGAGATGCCTCCCGGTGCTTACATGGCGGTCAACGTGTCTCCTCAGACGCTCCTCGCCCCCGAGCTCGAGCTCACGGTCGCGGCGTCGATGGAGCGACGAATCGTCCTCGAGCTCACCGAGCACACGAGGGTCGACGATTATGGCGCTCTCGCGAGTGTGATCGCCCGACTGCGTTCGAAGGGCGTGCGTTTCGCGGTCGATGACGCCGGCGCCGGTTTCGCGAGCTTTCAACACATTTTGCAACTGAGACCCGATGTCATCAAGCTGGACCGCACGCTCACGAGCTCGGTCGATACCGACCCGGGTCGTGCGGCGCTCGCCGCAGCGCTCGTCGCTTTTGCCGCCCACCTCCCTGCTCAGATCTGCGCAGAGGGCATCGAGACCGAGGGCGAGCTAAAGGCCCTTCAGCGGCTCGGCGTCGGCTTCGGTCAAGGCTACCTTCTCGGTCGGCCGAGCCCAGAAGCACCCCCGGTCCGCGTCGCAGGCGCATTTTGGCAATCGACCGAAGCTTCGCAGGCGGAGGTCTCGCCCGACGAAGCGTCCGCGTCGGGAACGGATTCGGCGGCAGCAGGCGTTCGAAAGCAGAGCGACACACCGCCACCCTCCGTGCTCGATGGGCGCCGTCTCCAAGCGCTCCGCGCGACCGCTCTGCTCCACAGCAATCCCGAGGAGATCTTCGACCGGTTCACGGTTCTGGCGACCAAGCTCTTGGGCGCACCGATGGCGCTCGTATCCCTCGTCGACGAGGGTCGTCAGTTCTTCAAGAGTGCCCTCGGTCTGCCAGAGGCTGTGGCTCTACGGCGTGAGACTCCGCTGAGTCATTCGTTTTGCAAGCACGTGGTGCACACACGACGAGCGCTGATCGTAAACGACGCGCGCACCAATCCGCTCGTTTGGCACAACGGCGCCGTCAGCGACCTCGGCGTCTGCTCTCTTGCCGGGATGCCACTCATGACGGGCGATGAGCAGGCGCTCGGAGCGCTTTGCGTCATCGACACCGAGCCCCGTGATTGGACCCCCGACGAGCTCGAAACGCTTCGATTGCTCGCCGCCGCCGTCACGACCGAGATCGAGCTCCGTCGCGTGCTCCAAATCGTTGAGAAACGGGAAGCCGCCTTTCGTTCGATCTTCCACCACGCCGGGCACGGGGTCGTGCTTTGCGACCAGACCGGCCGAGTGCTGCGGGCCAATTCCAAGCTCGCGGCAATGCTCGGTGTGGGCGAAGAGACGCTGCTCGGAGTCGAGCTCGCGACGTTCGAGCATCCCGACGATCTGAGCCACACCCAAGCACAGCGAGCGCTGCTCCTCTCGGGCTCGTGCGAGGAGGTTCAGATTGAAGCACGATATCGAACGATCTCTGGCGTCTATCGATCGACACGTTCCACCGTATCGATTGCGCTGAACGAATCCGGTCGGTTCGACTTCACCGTATGGATGATCGAAGACATCGAGGACGCACGTCGGACCAAAAACGAGCTCATCGCGAGCGGCGAACGCTACAAGGCCCTCGTCCGACACCTCCCGAATACCGCGGTCGTGGTTTTCGACCACGATCTCCGCTGTTCGATCGCCGACGGCGACGTGCTCCTCGAGGCCCTTGGTACGTCTAGAGACGAGCTTCAGGGCAAGGTGCTCACCGATTTCGTGTCGCCTGAAAACCGCTCGGCCCTGACGGACCTCTATCGCTCTACGCTCGCCGGCGAAAAGGGCGAGGTCGAGCTCGTTCGCTCTGGCAGAACCATCGCCATCCACACGTCGCCGGTACGCGACCACAAGGGGCGGATCACCGACGGTATGGTGATGAGCTACGACATCACGAAGCTCAAAGAAACCGAGGCCGCTCTGCGCGAGACCACCGAAGCCATGACCTTGCTCGGCGAAATTGTCAGCGCCGCAAACGAGGCAAAAACGAGCGGCGAGGCTTTTCGGCGAGCGCTCACGGCCGTCGGTGCCTACACGGGTTGGCCGATCGGTCACGTCTATCTTCGCGAAGGCGACGAGCTCGTCGCGTCCGAGCTTTGGCACCTCACCGATCCGGCGAGATACGCGCACTTTTGCAATGCAACGAGCTCATTGCGATTTCGACGAGGGACGGGGCTCGTCGGACGTGTCTTCGAATCCGGCGAGGCCCTCTGGATGATCGACGTCGACCTTTCGCGAAGCTACGTACGCTCCAAAGCTGCTTCTGCCGCGGGGCTCGTGAGTGGCTTCGCGTTCCCTGTGCTGGTCGGCCGCGACGTGGTCGCCGTGCTCGAATTCTACAGCGAGCACCCGCAGACTCCGAGCTCGCAGACGTGGAAGCTCATGGCGCAGATCGGTGCGCAGCTCGGACGCGTCGTCGAGCGTGAGCAGCACGCTCGTGCCGTTCGAGATCTCTCCTTGCGCGACGAGCTCACCGGCCTCTTGAACCGCCGAGGCTTCATGGAGCTCGGCCGCCACCAGCGAGAAGTGGCAATGCGATCTGGGCGTCCCTTTGCCGTGGTGTTCGCGGACCTCAATGGCATGAAGACCATCAACGACCAGCTCGGGCACGAGGTCGGCGATTGCGCGCTCCGCGATGCGGCCGAGCTCTTGTCGTCGACGTTTCGCGGCGCTGATCTCATCGCCAGGCTCGGCGGTGACGAGTTCGTGGTGCTCGCGGTCGACGCCGATCCCGAGCACACCAAGGCGCTCGAGGCGCGCATCCGCGAAGCGTTGGGAGCGGCGTCGACGGGCCCCGAGAGGCCTTATGAGCTATCGATGAGCTTGGGCGTCGCGACCTTCGATCCTTGTCAGCCGCAATCTCTCGACGAGCTACTCGGCGTGGCCGACGCGCGCATGTATGCGCAAAAGCGCGCAGCCGGCGCCGCGCAAGCTGCGCCCACGTTCGGGCGCGACGACGCCGTTCTCTCGCGTCGTCTGTCTTGAGCGCCTCGCTCTCGTGGTGCGGTCATTCGCCGAAGATCGGCTCGACCGAGGAATTGGTGAGCTTTCCCTGTGGATCGCGCCTTCCTGTCATCATGTCTTCCTGTTGCATCTCCCGACATAGACCGCCGAGCTGAGAGCTGCCCTACATCGACCGAGGCAACCGGTCGAATCCTCTGCGCCGACGTACTCTAGAAACGGCGAAGAAATAGGGAAGGACCTCGCGAAACGAGGCCTCGAACGCGGCGTCGTGCCATGCACAGGCCAGCGCGCGGCTCGCGATTTCGCGACTGCCGAGCAGTAAGCGGAGTGGATCGATCCCCGAGCCGATGCTTAAAGTCGGGTCGACGCCCAAGAAGAGACTCACGTCGCTGGCGGCGACGCCTATGCTTCGCGCGCAGAAGCGAGAACCATGACGGACAAGCCTCGACCGAGCATCACGTTCATCTTCATCACCGTTCTCATCGACATGATGGGGATCGGTCTCATCTTGCCCATTTTGCCGGCGCTCGTCGGAGCGCTGACGGCCAATGCCGAAGACCAGGCTTATTGGTATGGCGCATTGACCTTCACGTTCGGCTTCACGCAGTTCTTGTTCGCGCCGATGCTCGGCGCTCTCTCCGATCGCTTCGGCCGACGCGTCGTGCTTCTCTTGTCGATCGCCGGGCTCGGCACGATGTTTCTCTTGTCGGGGCTCGTGCACTCGCTCCCCGCGCTCTTGGCGACCCGCATCTTGGGTGGCGCGCTCGCGTCGAACATCTCGGTCGCCAATGCGTACGTCGCCGACATCACGACCAACGAGAACCGCACGCGAAGCTTCGGCTTGATCGGCGCGGCGTTCGGCGTCGGATTCATTCTCGGACCGCTCATCGGTGGATTGGTCGGCAAGCTCAGCATTCGCGCGCCGTTCTTCATCGGCGCGGGCTTTGCGGCACTCAATTTTCTCTATGGGATGTTCGTGTTGCCGGAGTCGCTTCCACTCGAGCGTCGACGGCCCATTCAATTGCGGAAGGCGAACCCGTTCGGCGCCCTCGTCGGGCTCTCGCGTCTCAAGAACGTCGGAATGCTCGTGAGCGTCATCGCCCTCGTGAACCTGGCGCAGTTCATTCTTCACGGGACGTGGGTGCTCTTCAACACGTTCCGATTCGGTTGGGGCCCTTCCGAGAATGGCGCATCGTTCTTCGTCGTCGGCGTCGTGGCGACGGTGGTGCAAGGCGGCATGCTCGGGTGGCTGTTGCGAAAGCTCGGCGAGAGACGACTCGTGCTCGTGGGCCTCGTCTCGGGCACGGTCTCGTTCGTTGGCTATGGTCTCGCGACGCACGGCTGGATGATGTACGCGATTCTTCTCGCCAACTTCTTGTCGTTCGGTGTCGGCTCGGCATTGAACGCCGTGGTGTCGAAATCGGCGCCGGCGCACGAGCAAGGCCTGGCCATGGGCTCGCTCTCGTCGCTCAACAGCCTGGTGGCGGTCATCGCCCCGCTATGCGGGATTCCGCTGTTCGCGCACGTTAGTCGATTGCCCAAGACCGACATTCGCGTGGGTGCGCCATTCTTTCTTTCAGCTCTGTTGAGCGCCGTCGCGCTCGGTCTCGCGCTATGGCATTTCTCGCGGCAGCTCCCCACGGTTTCGGAGCGTGTCACCGAAGAGCCCTCGGGAGAGTAGTCTGCGCCGATGTGAGGCGCCGCGGTCTCGCGTTCAGAAATGGAGACGCAGACAGGTGACGAGGAGAGGCGATGCCGTCACCGATAGCGCCGCCGTCGCCAAGAGATAGCGGTTCACGATTGCGGCATTCAGATCGCTTTCGAGAATGACGAGTCCACGAGAGGCGTCACGGCGGATGGAAATCCCGACGCCCAAGCGCTGATGACATGGCTGTGGAGACCCTCGGCCAGGCGACGGAGGTCGGGTCGGGTGCTCCGTTTCGGATGAGGGCCACCGCGTACTCGGTTTGAATCACCAACGCAGGGATTGCAGACGTGTCTTTTAAAGGCTCGCCGAGCCTCGAAAACCAAGGTCCCTCGCGACGACGCCGAGCCAGCAACCAGCTCGAACACCCGGCGGCTGCATCGGAGCGCCGGAAAGGTGAGCCTCCGCGCTCGGCTCAGGCGTCGACAGCGCTCGAGTCACCATCGACGAATCGTATCGTCGGGGCGCCCCGCGTGATGAGAAGAGTTCGGCGAGGTCTCGGTCGGGGTCACTCGGACTCTGCCCGAGCACACGTCGCGGCGCGCCTTGAGCCGCGCGCGCTGACGCTCGTTCTCTCCCAGCGAGACGGCTCGCTCGAGCTCGGCTCGCGCCTCGGCATATCGCCCGAGCTTTTCCGAGAGGTCGGTGCGCGCACTGGGCATCAAGCGACTGCTATACCTACCCCATCGAGCGCGAACGAGGCACGACCCCCGATCTGGCGACGTCGAAGGCGACCTCGGAGTCGCCTTTTCGCGCGCGATTTCGTTGGGCGCTCGGTGCGGGGGGCCTGGCGGCTCTCGTCCTGATCGTCGATCGCGTCGGCCCGCGTCTCATTGCCGAGACGCTCCGGCCGGCGCTCGTCTGGCTTCCCCTGGTCGCCGGCCTCGAGCTTGGAAGAATGGGCTCCGAGACCGTGGCGGCGTTCATCGCGTTCGGGTCACGCCGAGAGCAGATCCCCAAAGCGACGCTCTTTCGAGCCAATCTGATAGGCCAATCGCTCTCGGCGCTCGCCCCCGCGCCACGCGTCGTCAACGAGACCATCAAAGGCACGCTGCTCGCGCCCTACGTGGGTGCAGCCGCGGCGACGAGCGTCGGATTCATCATTCAGGCGTCGACCCTCATCGCGGTGGGGATGTTCTCCATCCCGTGTGCAATCGCGATGTTCGTCCTGAGCGGCGCGTCGCTGTGGTTCTGGGCGATGGTGGTTCATGGCGTCGTGCTCGTCGCGAGCGGCGTCGGTCTGCGCGCGGCGACGGTGGCCGAGCTCCCAGCACGGCTCGTCGCCAAACGATTCCCGAGGCTCGCGGCTCGATTGGCAGCGTTTCGCGATCACACGCAAGAGACGGGGTTGTTCGCGATGGGCCCGAGCGCGGCGCTCCTCGTGAATCGTTGCTTTCAGGTCGTTCAATACGCGATTGCCGCGCGCGCCGTCGGCATCGACATCGATTTCGCGCGCGCGCTCGCCGTTCAAGGTGTCAATCTGGTGGGATCTGCCGTCGGCGTGTTCGTGCCTGCCGGCCTCGGAACCACCGACGGCGCCTTCACGCTCGCGGCCGATCTGCTCGGAACCACCGCCGTACGAGCTGCGTCCCTCGCGCTCTTCATTCGCTGCTCCCAGCTCCTCTGGCTGTTCATCGGAGCTGTCGTGATGCTGCTCACGCCCAAAGCTCCGAGAATGAATCGCGCGAGCGACCCACAGTGAGGTCGCTCGCGTTTCCTTGGCGGCGGAGCGTCAGTTGCCTTGAGCGGTGGTTCCTGACGCCGTGGACACGGTCCCTGACGCCGTGGACACGGTCCCTGACGCCGTCGACACGGTCCCGGTTCCACCTGCGCCGCCCATACCGCCCATACCGCCCATACCGCTCATACCGTCCATACCGTTTATACCGCCCATACCGCCCATACCGCCCATACCGCCCATACCGCCCATCCCGGTGCCGGTCGAGGTTCCAACCGTGGTCGAAGGGCTACCGGTTCCGGTGCTGCCCGTCCCGGAGGTGGCGCTCGCGCTGCTTCCATTCCCACCGGAGCCGGCGCTCGTCGTGGCTCCGACTCCTGGCCCGCTTCCGGTGGATGCGGGGCCCGAGCATTCGCAGAATCCAGGAGGCTCCGGCTGCGGGTTGAAGCAAGCCGTGTCGCAAGAGCCGGTCCCGCGAAAGCAGCTGGCCACGCAGATCGCGAGCCCCACCAGCACCAGATAGAACCACACTCCACGCATTCGTCGTCCTCATCGCCGTCATCGCGTCGGCGCGCTTGGATCCCTCGAAAGAATCCGAGGGCTGGACCCCGTGGTGCACCGATCGTGCCGGTTGGAAACGCCTTCCTGCCCGCGCGAACGAGCGCCTCGAAGCTTTCGCCAGGCGCACCTTGGCACAGCGTCCAGACGTCCGTGTCGCGGGTCGCGAGGCCCGAAGTCGAGCGTGCGGAGCGGCCCTAACATCATGTGGGCTTCGACGAATCGGGCGTATCGGAAGCCGCGGTCGTCTCGGGCTCGGGGGGCCTGACGGGTCGCTCGAGACGCGCGATGATCAAAGCCTCTTTCGCCAATCGCGCGAAGATCGGTCCGAGCACGAGGCCCCACGCACCGAAAAATGCGAGCCCACCGAAGATCGACGTGAGGAGCACGAAGGTCGACAGATCGAGCTTGCCGAAGCGCGCGAAGACGGGGCGAAGAACGTTGTCGACGGTACCGATGACGAAGATTCCGACGCCGATCAAGATGGCCGCAGAGACCGTTCTACCGGTGAGCGCGAGCCCTGCGGCGAGCGGTACCCACACGAGCGCGGTCCCGACCGATGGGAGGAGCGAGGCCGCACACGTCAAGAGACCGAGCACGAGCGCGCGGGGAACACCCAATGCGAGATAGGTAATCGTCGCCACGACACCTTGCGCGAGACCCGTGAGACCGACGCCTACGAAGAGCCCCCGACCGGTTTCGTGGAAGGCTGCGACGAGCCGTTTCGTGTAGCGGGTGTCGAGTGGAGCGTGGCGCTCGAGCCAAGCGTATTGGGCCGGGCCATCGACCAGAAAGACATAGACGGCATAGAGAAAGATGAAGATCCCGAGTAACGCTTCGGTCGCCGCTCCCGCGATGTCGGAGATGATCTTCACGGCCTGTTCGCCGTGCTCACGAACGAAACCGAGCCACTTCTCGGGCGACTCGAGCAGCGTGAGGTCGCCGCCGCTCTCATTCGACTTGCCTCCCGACACGATGGAGACGAGCGCGCTCTTCGCCCCCTGGGACGCGAGGACGCCGCGAACGAGATCTGCCGCGCCGCGCGAGAGAGACACGACGACGATTGCTGCCGGGATCAGGATTGCGATGACGATCGCCACCACGATTCCGCCCGCTGCGCGATGCCGCCCACGCGTGACCTTTGCGACCCTCGCGAGGAATGGACGCGCGATGGAAGCAACCCACACGGCGAGCACGAGCGGCGCCCACAGCGGAACGAACGTCGCGAGCGCGCCCGCCGCGAGCATCAGCAACACCCAACGGAACGGGACGAGCGCGGACGGCGAGGGATTCGTCATGGGTCGAAAAAGAGCGTCATGGGCGTTCGGGCGATCGAGGCATCGTGCTCATTTCATGTGCGGAACGTGGACCTTCTTCTCGGTCGCGGCCCGAATGGCGGTGTCGTAGCCCGCGTCGGCGTGCCGAATGATTCCCATCCCCGGATCGATCGTGAGCACACGCTCGAGGCGCTTCGCCGCTGCATCGGTTCCGTCGGCGACGATCACCATTCCGGCGTGGAGCGAGTTGCCGATTCCGACGCCGCCACCATGGTGAAAGCTCACCCACGTGGCGCCGCCGGAGACGTTGGCCATCGCATTGAGAATGGCCCAGTCGGCGATGGCGTCGGAGCCGTCTTTCATCGCTTCGGTCTCGCGGAATGGCGAAGCGACACTCCCGCAATCGAGGTGATCACGGCCGATCACGATCGGCGCGCGCACCAAGCCTTTGCGCACGAGCTCGTTGAAGGCGAGCCCCACCTTCGCGCGGTCGCCATAGCCGAGCCAGCAGATGCGCGCGGGAAGGCCTTGGAATTGAATGCGCTCCTTCGCCATCTTCATCCAGCGATGCAGATCGGGATCGTTCGGGACGCACTCGAGCACCGCTTGGTCGGTTGCCTCGATGTCGGCCGGATCGCCCGAGAGCGCGACCCATCGGAACGGCCCTTTGCCCTGGCAGAAGAGCTCACGAATGTAGGCCGGCACGAAGCCGGGGATCTCGAAGGCGTTCGAGCAGCCGACCTCCATGGCGCACGTCCGGATGTTGTTTCCGTAGTCGAACGCCTCGCATCCGGCCTTCTGCATCGCGATCATGGCCTCGACCTCGAGACGCATCGATTGTTTCGCGCGCTCGACGTAGCCTTTCGGATCGCTTTCGCGCAGCTCGGTCGCCTTTGCGAGGGTGAGCCCTCTCGGAACGTAGCCCACGAGCGGATCGTGCGCGGCGGTCTGTTCCGTGACGAAGTCTGGGATCTCACCCCGCTTCACCAGCTCCGGGTAGATGTCGGCGGCGTTTCCGAGGAGCGCCGCGCTCTTCGGTTCACCGCTCGCACAAGCGGCCTTGATGAAAGCGAGCGCTTCATCGAGGTCTTCGAAGCGCGCGTCGACGTAGCGCGTGTCGATTCGTTTCTGGATGCGCACGGGATCGATCTCGACGCCGAGACACGAGATCCCTGCCATCGTCGCGGCGAGCGGTTGCGCGCCGCCCATTCCTCCGAGCCCGGCCGTCAGCGCCCAGAGGCCGCCTTCTTTCTTCGTTCGCGCGACGTAGGCTTTCCGTGCGGCGACGAAGGTCTCGAACGTGCCTTGAACGATGCCTTGCGAGCCGATGTAAATCCACGAGCCGGCGGTCATTTGACCGTACATGGTGAGGCCCAAGCCCTCGAGCCGACGAAACTCGTCCCAATTGGCCCAGCGACCGACGAGGTTCGAGTTGGCGATGAGCACGCGCGGCGCGTCGGCATGCGTCCGAAACCGACCGACGGCTTTGCCCGATTGGACGAGCAACGTCTCGTCACCAGCGAGCTCGCGCAGCTCGCGAACGATGACGTCGAAGGCCTCCCAGTTGCGCGCTGCTTTGCCGGTCCCGCCGTAAACGACCAGGTCGTCGGGCCGCTCGGCGACCTCGGCATCGAGGTTGTTCTGCAACATTCGAAGCGCAGCTTCTTGCTGCCAGCCTTTGCAAGTGAGCGTGGTACCGCGCGAGGCACGAACGGGACGAGGACCGCTTTGCGACATGGACTCGACTTAGGGGAGCCCCAGCGCGGCGGCAACGCCTCGGATCGTTCGTGGACCACCCCGCCCAGATCGCTTCGCGATCGGCGCTTCGGTCGATCGGCTTCCCGCGGAGCACGACCTTTCGTACCTTGCGGCGTTGGCTTTCGCGTCGCGAGGTGAAGACTGGCTCGTTCTGCATACAGGCGTCGTGGCCTTCGTGCTGACGCTCGGCGTGCCGAGTCGCTCGGTCTTCGCCGATTCAACCAGCTCGAACGATCCAAATGCGCCTGCTCTTCCTGCGCCGATCGACAGCGTCCCCGCGGCAGAGCCCGTCGCGCCGGCCCCTTCGGTCGAGACACCGCCACCGCCACCGCCACCCACGCCCATCGACGTCACGATCCAAGCCAAGCTTCCGGCGCCCGGAGTCGTCTCTCTTTCACGCGCAGAAGCCCGTCTCGTCCCAGGTACGTTCGGCGATCCGTTTCGCGTCGTCGAGGCGCTGCCAGGCGTCGTACCGCTCGCCTCCGGCGTGCCGTATTTCTACGTTCGTGGGGCGCCGCCAGGCAACGTCGGCTACTTCCTCGACGGGATTCGCGTGCCGCTCCTCTATCACCTCGGCCTCGGGCCTTCGGTGATTCATCCCGCCCTCATCGATCATGTCGAGCTTCATCCGGGCGGCGATCCGACGATCGGGCGCTTCTCGGGCGGCGTGGTCACGGCCGATCTCGCAGAGCCGCGCGACGAGATCCACGCGGAAGCGAACATTCGCATCATCGATGCGGGCGCGTTCGTCGAGGTCCCGTTCGACGGCGGCCGCGGAAGCGCGATGGCCGCAGGCCGCTACTCCTACACCGGCCCGCTTTTCACGCTTCTCAAGAGCGACACGGTGCTTCGGTATGGCGACTATGCGGCGCGCGTCTCGTACGCCTTCACACCGAAGCATCGTCTCAGCATCTTCGCCTTCGGCGCCTACGACTACCTCGGTCAGAAGACGATCGTCGCCGGGCCTGCCCCATTGGGAGTGATCACCCACGAGGAGCAGACGAACGCCCTCTTCGACACGACGTTTCATCGCATCGACGTTCGCTACGACGAGCGCATCGACGAGCGAACGTCGCTCCGCCACGACGTGACTCTCGGCTGGGACGAGACGCACCTCGAAGAGGGTCGCGACATCGTCGATCGAATGCTCTCTGCGCGGAGCTCCATTCACCACGTCGTGAGCGACTCGCTCGAGACGCGCGGTGGCATCGACGTCACCATCGACGACTACGAGGTCGATCTCGCACGGGGCCAGGGCGACGCCTTCTCCTCGTTCTTCAAGAGCCGCACCGATGCCGCGCTCGGTCTCTACGACGAGGTCCTCCTCCAGGTCGGATCTCGGTTCGAGATTCGCCCCGCGCTCCGGGCCGACCTCTACACGTCGGGGTCGCGCGTCGCGCTCGGCATCGATCCATCGGTCGCGATCCGCGTTCCGCTCGACGCTCGCGTGGCCCTCGTGACCTCGCACGCGCTCAGCTCACAGCCGCCTAGCTTCATCGTTTCGGGGCCTGGATTCAGGCCTCCGCTCGATGCCAACGGACTGCAACGAACCTTCATGTCGAGCGCCGGAGTCGAGTGGACGCCCGAGCCGTCGTGGCTCTTGAAGGCGACGGTCTACCGAGCCGCGTTCTTCGCGCTGAGCGATGCGCTCGGCACGTCGACGCTCGCGACCCAAGGATTCCCCGATGGGCTCGACGGGTTCGATCAGCGAACCACGGGTTGGTCGATGGGGCTCGAGCTGTCGGCCAAACGCAGGCTCACCAAGCGCATCGGCGCGATCATCGCGTACACGATCGGGCGATCGCAACGGACCGCCGCCCACGGTGAGAGCGTTCCTTCGGGGTTCGATCGAACACACGTCGCGAGCGCAGCGCTCAGCTTCGATTTTGGCTCTGGGTTCCGAGGCGGCGTGCGAAACCTCTTCTACTCGGGAAACCCCGTGCTCGATCGCAAAGACGGTCGCATCACCGACACGGGACGGCGACAGACACCGTTCTTCCGCACCGACGTTCGACTCGAGAAGCGCTGGCGCGTCCAGAAGTCCGGCCACGTCTCGCTCATCGTCGAGATGCTCAATACGTTCGTCGCCCCCGAGGTCGTGGGGACCTCTTGCACCCGCGGGATCTGCACCGAGACGAAGATTGGACCGGTCGCCGTTCCGAGCCTGGGCCTCGAAGGCGGTTTCTGACGCGGGCCCCAAGGGCCGACGTATGAATAGGTCGGCGCCGGAAAATCGATCGACTCATTTCTACGAGGGCCCTGAGCAGGACTCGGACGGGGGGAACGAAGCCGTCGCGATGTAGGAAGCGTGGCTCATGCTGCGGTGAGCGCGCGCGCCGAGTCGGCGCGCCCAGAGCCGCCTTGGAGAAATCATGTTGAAGAAGATCGTACTCGTCGTGGGAAGTCTCGCGGGTCTCGTGTTCATGACCGGCGTCGGATGTGGCGGTAGCTCGGGCGCCGTGGGGTATTGCGAAGCGAAGTGCAAATGCGAAAACGCAGGCGACGCGACCTGTGCCAAGACCTGCGAAACGAACATCGAATCCGAGCAAGCCAGAGCCGACAAGGCCGGTTGCGGCAGCGACTATACCGACGCGATCAACTGCATCGCCGACTCCAACACGTGCTCTCAAGGCCACCTCACCTCGACCTCGCTGAGCTGTCTCGAGGGCTCGCTCAAGCTCCTCAGCTGCGGACTCTCGACGAGCAGCACGTCGAGCTCGTCGACCAGCAGCACCGGCACGGGCGGCTGAGGTCGCTCGACCGCTCTTCGCACTGCACGACCGCTCGTCGCAGCTCAGTCCACGAGCCTCGTGAGCGCCTCGCGATCGACCTCGGCTCGGGCCGGCGTCGGGTCGGTGCGCGGGTACGCGAGGTAGACCTCGCCATCGTGGAGGTAGACGTGCTCGCGATCGATCGCGCCATGCACACCACCCACTTCGTGCAGCCTCGCGACGGCTGCTCGGAGTCGCTCGAGCTCGACGGGGCCGAGCGTGGCGCCGTCGGCGATCGCACGCCCGAGAGGCTTTTGGACCCACACCTCCATGGCCTCTGGCGCGGCGCGAAGAATGGTCGGAAGCGTCGGGTGATCGGCCCGAGCGAAGGAGCGCGCGCGGTCGAGCTCTTCGATTCCGAGCACCACGACATCGCGCTCGAACCACCGATCGAATCGGAGATGAATCGCGTCGCGGCCGTCGCCCACGTCGCGGACGGGGCTCACGCGAGCGTCGGTTTCGGCAGGAGGTCGTGAGCTCCGCATGCGCACGCTGGCCGGTGCCGCGTGGTCGATGACACGTGACGACCACGACACTCCTTCGATGAGCTTTCGCGCTTCGAACGCGTCCGCAGGTCTTTTTTCTGGGCGCTCCGAAAGAAGCGCAGCCACGACGCGATCATGGCGCTCGTCGAGGTCGATGTGAAAGTGGCTCGGCGCGCGGTCACCGAATTCTCCGCTCAGCGGCGTCGCGACTGCGCCCGTGATCATTTCGTAGAGGAGTGCACCGACCGCGTAGAGGTCGCTCGCGACCGTGGCAGGCCTTCCGACTCGCTGCTCCGGTGACATGTAGACGAGCGTGCCTATCGCAGCGGCGGTCGCGGTCCTCGACAGATCGCCGAGATGCGCTGCGCCGAAGTCGCTCAACCGAGGCGCGCCGATGCCGTCGAACAGCACGTTGGCAGGCTTCACGTCGCGGTGGAGGATCCCCAGTCGATGGGCTTCGCCGAGCGCACCGAGCACGCTCGTCGCGACCTCGGCGGCGCGCGCTGGCGCGAGTGTCTCGCGCTTCAGGAGATCGGCGAGGCTGCCGCCGCTCATCCATTCGAGAACCATCGCCGGCCCCTCTTCGAAGTACGCGAGGAGCGGCACCACGCCCGGATGCTTCAGCTGCCCGAGGGCGCGCGCTTCGCGTTCGAAGCGAACGAACGCATCACGACCTCTCCCCTCCGACTCCGTCGTCACGAGCATTTTGATCGCGACGAGGCTTCCGTCGATGCGGTCGGTGGCTTCTACCACGCGAGCGTTCGGGGTCTTTGCCACCTCGCGGGTGAGCTCGTAGCGCCCGAAGAGAATCGCCCCCTTCGACTCGTCGCCGAGCCGGCTCGTCGCATCGATTCCGACCGCGTCTCCGAGCGGAATGCCGAGCGTCTCCATCTCGCGCTCGACCTCGAGCGCAGCTTCGGAAAGCCCGAGCCCGCGGAGCGATCGAGCAAGCAGAGGCAAGGCGAGCCTGCGCTCTTTCGTTCCTTGACGGAGCGCCTGAATCACCTTCACTGCGGCTTCTGCGCGCCCGTGACGCGCCAAGAGGCGGGCCAGCGCGAGCCGCAACGGTTCGTTGCCGGGGTCGGCGCGAAGCACTTTCTCGAGGGCTTTGGCTCCTTCGGCTGGCTTTCCTGCTCGCTCGAACGCGAGCGCCGCTTTCTCGGCTTCGCCTCCCATCGAGAACGCTTCGCCGGCGCGTTCGAAGAGCGTCGCGGCTTCGAACAGCTCGCCGGCGGGCGCGCCGAAGCCTCGTGCGACGAGGTCTTCGGCGGTGTTCACGAGATCGTCGTTCGACCCGACCTCGCAGAGCTCGTCGATCGCTTCGGTCAACGTCCCGCGATCGTCGGCGAGGGCGGCCAGATGAACGGCCCGTCGCGGGTCTTTCTCTTCGAGCGCCGCGCGGGCAGCGCCGCGAAAATCACAGGCTTCCTCGAACTCGCGCGAGGATGTCATCTCGGCGGCTCGGCCGCTCGTGGCTCACGGGCGAACGCGCGTCCAGTCGAGCTCGGAAGCATCTTCAGCGAGCGTTGACGATCGCAAAGCGACCGGTTCGTGCGAGATCGAACTGCACGGTCGTCGTCTCTTCGCCCTGACGCTCGGCGAGCTGGAGACGGACGTCTTGCTCGCGCAGACGGTGGAGGCTCAACGACGTCGAGCCATCGGTCTTCGAGAGCGCGTCGCTCTTTGGCAGGATCTCGCTTGGGAGGTTGGCGGTCCCGACGTCGTGAAACGCGCAACGGAACGAGGTGTCGCCGTGGACCTCGACATAGACGAGCTCGTTCGCGTCGGTCGCCGTCGCGTCCCATTCGAGGGTGATGTCGTGCCCGCTGTCGGCCTTCGGTGAATCGGCGAAGCGACGGCCGTTTACCCGGACATTGCTCGGAGCCGCGGGCCCGTCGACGTCGATACCGAAGGGCTCGACGAGCGACGCGCCCGACCCTTTGATCGCGAAGCGTGCGGGGCTCGGCAGGTCGCGCGTGGCGTCGGGCGACGTGTAGAAGACACCCGAAGCCATGTCGCCGACGTCGGGAAACGCCCGCGGGGCAAGGTTGATCGGGACGATTTCGTCTGAAGCCGTTCGGCCTTCGTGCGCGCCACCGTGAACGAGCAAAGTCAGATCGCCCACGTCGACCAGCTCGACCGAGCCTTTGAGCTTGGACGTGGTGACGTCGGGCTGGAGGGCGCTCACCGCCGCGCACTCGCCGACGGCGGGCAGGACGACGCGCGTTCCGACCAAACGCTCTGCCGCAGCGCTGTCGCTCGGAAGGATGCGCATGAACTTCGCCGAGACGCTCGTCGTGGCTCCGTCGTCGGTCGCCGTGCGCTCGACGTGGATGACGCCCTCGATGGTGCTCGTGGTTTCGTCGACCTCGCTGGTCGCCTGCGTCGCGCAGCCGATGGCCGGCAAAGCCAGGCCGAGCGCCATCGCCGACGCGAAGATTCGCGTGAAATGGCCGCCAACGACTTCACCGATGAGCTTGTCAGGCGAACGAAACATGTAGTCCTCGACTCTATGGGCTTCGCCCCGACGTCGCAAGGTCCCTGCACGGTTCTCGCGGGTCGGGACGCGCTCTTTCACCGCACGCACTCTCAGCATGGCAGCCGAGTCGCGGTCTTCAAGGCAGGTCGAACAAGAGCGCTTCGCCCCCAGCGCCTCGAAGGTCGATCTTGCCGGGCTCGACGATGGCGGCCGCGTCGCCGGCGTCGAGCTCGGTTCCGTTTACGGTCATCTTGCCGCGCGCGATGTGAACCCAAGCCTTTCGTCCGTTGACGAGGTCGTAGCTCGCCGTTTCGCCCGTCTCGAGCCGCGTGGCGTAGAGCTGCATGTCTTGATGGATGACGAGCGAGCCATCGCGCCCATCGCTCGAGCCGACCAGTCGGAGCTTTCCTCGACCCGCTTCGTCGTCGAAGGTCTTCTGTTCGTAGCCGGGCTCGTGGCCGCGCTTGTCGGGCATGATCCAAATCTGGAGAAAATGGACCTCGTCGGTCTTCGACGCGTTGTACTCGCTGTGCGCAACACCCGTGCCCGCGGTCATTCGCTGCACGTCACCGGGGCGAATGATCGAGCCGGTGCCGATGCTGTCTTTGTGCTCGAGAGCGCCTTCGAGCACGTACGAGATGATCTCCATGTCAGCGTGTGAATGCGTCCCGAAGCCGCGCCCTGGGGCGACGCGGTCTTCGTTGATCACACGGAGCGCGCTAAAGCCCATGTTCGCGGGGTCGTAGTAGCTCGCGAACGAGAAGGTGTGGAAGCTCTTGAGCCAGCCGTGATCGGCAAAGCCCCGTTCGTCGTGTCGGCGGATCTTCATGACGGTCTCCTCGCGTCGCCGCGGCGTTTCGGCGGGCGGCTCCCTGAAAACTGCATCGTCTTTCCGCGAGCGACAGTGGGCCGTTGGGCAACCGGCGTTGCTTCAGATGCGACAATCAAAGCGACAAAATCAGCGCACCCGATGGCGTGATGGCGAAGTCGTGCGCTTTCGCATCGACGTCGCCGAAGGTCCCGTGCGCGACGTGGTAGGCGCCGTCGACCTCGATCGCCGCATGGAAGTAGCGAAACCCGACCTGCATGCCGAGGAGACCGCCGAAGTAGAGGTGCTGGCCTGCGAGCTTGGTGAACCGAGTCGAGCTGCCGCCTACCGAGAACTCGCTCGCGAGCGCGCGCCCGCCGAGAATCTCGAAACCGACGCGCGGACCGAACCAGATCGAATAGAGATCGGCCGTGCTCGACCAGCCGAAAATCAGCGGGACATCGCCTCCGCCGCCGTAAGCGCTGAACGAGTCGTTGTCGCGTGGCTTCGGGAGGAGCGCCGTGGCGCCGAGCCCGATCGACATCGTGAGGGGCGCGATCTTGAACGCATGGCGAGCGTCGACGCGCGCCGAACGCCCCGTGTACGTGAGGCCGGCTTCGAAGTCGTGATCGATTCCGACGCGTCCCGATACCCAGGGAGCTATGCCGGGGGCGACGGCAATTTCGTTTAGAAACGGGGCGCTTTTGTCGGTGTTCGCCTTGGGCGTGGTCTGCTTCAAGACGCCGAACTCACCCGAGAGCCCAGCGCCAATGCTCACCTGACCCGGAGACAAAACGTGCGCGGGATGAAGCAGCGGAGCTCCGCCACTGCACCCCGACAAGAAACACGCACTGCCCGCGGAGAGCAGGATCGCGATGATCCGAGCTCTCCACGGGATGCTCACTTGCGGAAGCGTGAGGGGTAGTCGTTGGACGCGACGCGCTTCTGGAGCTCGGCGTCGTCGGGGTGGAGCTTCACCGCGCGAGCGATGAGGTCGGGCTCGGTCTCGGGGCGCTTCGGATCGGGAAGACAGCACTCCACCGGGCAAACGGCCTGGCAGGCCTCGTGGTCGTAGAAGCCGACGCACTCGGTGCAGAGGTCGGGATCGATCACGTAAATCTCGTCGCCCTCACTGATGGCTTCGTTGGGGCATTCGGGCTCGCACGCGCCGCAATTGATGCAGTCGTCGGTGATGTACGTCGCCATTGAAAGAGTTCTCCTGAAGATCCCGCCCCGTCGGCCAATCGCTCTGTCGCGCGGGTCGCTCCTGCTTTCGACGATCCTACTTCGACCTATTCTGCTTCGACGAATTCCACTTTGACGATCCCGCTCCGAAAGGATCCTGCTCCGACCAGGGTGGTCTTTCGCGGGATGGTCTTTTGCGGCGGTGGTTCTTGCGGAATGGTTGTTCGCGGAATGGGTCTATGCGGGCTCGTCTTTGCCGAAGTCGACTCGAGGGCGCGCGCTGCCCGAAGAGGTGCTGCCAGCGTCCTTCTCGCGTCGAGAGGCTTTACGGGCAGGGCGAGGTCATGTCAACGGATCCACGTCACAACTGGGCGCTTTTCACTCGCTCGCCTCGCTTGGCGCAGCTAGGGTCCTCTCGCCGATGAGCCTCCTCGCCCTGCTTTGCGATTCTGCGCCGCGCCACACGCGGGCTTGGCTGTTCGGCTTGTGCACGCTCAGTCTCGCAGCCTTCGGCTGCCAGCCAAAGATCGGCGACCGATGCTCCACCTCGATCGACTGCTCGCAGAAGGGCGATCGGCTCTGCGACGCGAGCCAGCCCGGCGGCTACTGCACGATCTTCAACTGTGAGCCAGACAAGTGCCCCGACAACTCGGTGTGCATCGGCTTCGGCAACCAGATCGACGCGACCTGCGGCGACGTGTTCGATCCGCGTTGGCCCAGGTTCGAGCGCACTTTCTGCATGAAAGCCTGCGAGGCGACGTCCGATTGTCGCGATGGATACGTCTGCGAGGCGCCCAAAGACCGTCGCGCGAAGTCGATCGATCTCACGACCGAGTGGAAAGACTTCAAGGTCTGCTTTCCCTCGTCGGAGGTGCCCGCGAACGCCTCGATCGAGCCCACGCCGGCTTGCTTCCCAACGGGAGCATCGTCGGGCACCGGGGCCGGGCCGAGCGCTACGTCTACCTCGACCGCGTCGAGCACGTCGACCTCGAGCACCGGATCCGGAGCGGGCGGCGCTGGTGGAGCGGGCGGAGCTGGCTCGACCGGATCGGCGGGCGGAATGGGCGGCGCTGCGAGCACGTCTACGGGAAACTAGAAAACCGATCGGCGTTCCAGATCGTTGGGCTCCTATGTTCCGGCTCTCTCCGCTCACACGCAACCTCGACGCAGCGCTTCGTGACGTCGTCGATGTGAAGGCGCCCGTGCGCGCGAGCGCAGCGCACGACCTGGGTCGACAAGACGACGAGCACCGCGAGCGCGTGGTGCGGGCGCTCGAGACCGCGCTGAAAGACGAAGAACCGATCGTCCGCGCGGCGGCGGCCGAAGCGCTGGGCGATTTACGTGCCCTCGAGGCTCTCGCTCCGCTCCTCGTCGCCGTCGAAGACGAAGACGGATCGGTGCGGGAACAAGCGATCGTCGCACTCGGCGAGCTACGCGATCCGAGAGCGACGGTGCGGCTCCAGCGCGCTCTCAAAGACCCACGACCCGAGGTGAGGTTTCAAGCCGTGATGGCGTACCCGAGGGTCACGGCGTCGCACGCCGACGCGATGTCGGCGCTCGTTCGAGCGACCTCCGACGAAGACGAGCTGGTCGCGCACATCGCCTTTCGAATGGCCGAAGAGCTCGCCGACGAAAAGAACGAGGGGATCGACGCGCGCATCGTCGACCGGGCGGTGGCCTCGCTCGATCATGCATCTGCACGGGTGAGGGCCGTGGCCGCCGTTCTCGCGACGAGCGCCAAAGACACACGCGGACACACGACGCTCGTCGGCGTCGTCGATGGAACCGTCGCGACCCAAGAGAGCGAAGACATCACCGCGGCCATCGAGCTCGCTGGAGAGCGCGCCATCACCGCTGCGAAGCCCGGTCTCGAGAAGCGCGCCTTCGGAGGTCTCTTCGGCTACGGACGCGATCCGTTTTCTTGGCATGCGCGGACGGCGCTCGCGCGCATGGGCGACGCGCGCGCCTGCGAAGAGATTCTTCGCGACCTCGGCTCGATGAGCCATCACAAGCGAACGTTGGCGGTGGCAGCGGCGGGGCGCGCCCGGCTCGAGCGGGCCAGGAGCCTCATCGTGGCGATGAAAGGAAAGCCTGCTCGCGCCGCACAATCGGCCGTCGACAGCGCGCTCACGATGCTCGATCACCCCGAGAGCCCGACCGATGTCCGCGCTTCTGCACCGGAGGGCACATCGTGAACGAGACCTTTTCCGAAGCCGATCTCGAGCCGAGCGATGACGACCGTCGGTGGGTGCGTGCCGATAGAATCGATCGCGCGGCAGCCACGGTCGCAGCCTCGTCGGTCGGCCTCGTGGTGGGCGGAATCTTCGCGCTCGGAGCGTGCGCCGCGCCGTTCGTCTTCCAGATGACGCCGGCGCCTTACTCAGGTGACGCAATGGGAGCAGCGTTCGCGCGCTTCGATCAAATCGCGATCACGCTGAGCGTGATCCTTCTCGGGGCCGAGGTCGTTCGAACCTTTCTCGCGCGTCGCAGCCGGCCTTCACCGGCTGTTCGAGCTCGTCGCTTCGCCGGCATGTTGTTCGCTGGATGCACCGCGTACATGGGTCTCGTGCTCAGCCCGACCATCAACGATCTTCATCGGAGCGGGGCGCGTCGCAACGTGGGGCCGGAGGGCGAGCGGCTCGAAGCGATTCATCAGCGCGCGTCGGCCGTCGGCAAAGCAGAAGCCGCGCTCGGTCTCGTGCTCGTGGGTCTGCACGTCTTCGCGATCGGCGGGCTGAAGCGCGACGAGGACGACGACGCGCCTGCGCCTCTCGCGCCCGGGCCGCGCGACTGAGCGTCGCCGATCGTCCGTCTCGGGAGAGCGCACGCTCTTCGAGGTGGGCCCGAAAGCGAGGCCGAGGAAGAGACCACGTCTCGTCACGTAGAACGCGCGCAGGCGCCGTGGTTTGGCTGGGCCGATGTCGGTCCTGAAGAAGGAGCTTCCGATGCAACCTGGTCAGCAAGGGTACGGGTACGGTGGTGGGCCGCAGGGCTATGGGGTGCCTCCGCAGAACGCGTACCAACCGCCTCCCGGGGCATCGGCCTTGGTCGATGGGATCCGTTCGATCGCGACCCCGACGGTCGTTCTTCTAAGCGCGCGCGCCGCCATCCCGGTCGTCTTCAGGTTGTTGGGATTCGCCGGCATTCGTCTCGTCAGTCCGATGGGCTACGAGGGCCTCCGCGGCGTCACGGGTCTCCTTGCCATCATCTTCTACTTCATCTGGTTCTCTCGCTTCTACGGGTGGGTTCGCGCCTCGACCGGCGCGACGAGCTATTCCACCGGCCTCGCCATCGGCGGGTGGTTCATTCCCTTCGCCAACTTCGTCTACCCCTACCTGGCGATGAACGATGCGTACCGGCGAGCGAACAACGGCCAAGGCAACCCGCTGATCGCACTTTGGTGGCTCAGCTACATCGCCACGATCGTCCTCGCGATCTTCGCGACCGTCTCGCAGACGGCGGATCTCTTACCGACCGACCGCTCTGCGATGCTGCTTTACGAGGGGCTCGGCTGGATGAGCTCTCTCTCGCAGATCGCCGCCTATGGGCTTTGGGCCATGCTGGTGAAGGAGCTCACCGCCAAGGCGCGTTGACTCGTCTTTGCACACGAAGACCGAAGCCCGACCGGCGCGAGGGGGGGGCAAAATGGATCAGATCGGCTTTCTGAGCTGCTCGGTGCTCAGGCTTGCTCGCGGGCTTCTTCAGAGGTTGATGTGGAAGTGCGGCGCTGCTCCGTCGCGCTCGTCGAGAAGAGACGCCCCGGCCTCTCCTGCGACCGCTTTACGGAAGCTCACCTGCTGCTCGACGCTCATCCCCCTCGAACGAACGTCGGCCGCGCCCGACTTCATGTGGCGTGAGATGTACTCACCTCGCGCGATTTGCTCGTCGATGATCGCGCGAACGGCTCGCACGATTCGCTGGCGCCCGAGGTGCTCCGAAGCGCCTTTTAGGTAGGCGTCGACGACCTCTCGGGCGAGCTTCTTGTTCTCGTAGAGCGCGATCACGTCTTCGTGGTGACCGAGCTTCGAGCAGATGAGCTGTGCTTGTCGAAGCGAGTTGCGCGTTCCTCCGGTGACGACCAAGACCTTGTGCGACGCGTCGAAGTAGCGCTTGGCGATCCGCATCAAGCGATCGAGTGACGGCTGCGTCAGCGAGAGATCGCGCGCTCGAATCTCGAGGTGCGGGTTTCCCTTCAACGAGCGCTTCACCTCACCTCTCGTGAGCGGCTTGTCACCGTGGGCTCGAGGTGAGGCCAGGCTTTTCGTGAGCGTCTCTTCCTTCGAAGCGACGTCCTTCGAGACGCCCTCTTTCGAGGCGCCCTCTTTGGTCGTGCCATCCTTCGGAGCGCCTTCGGGTTCTCGGCCTTTCGCCGAAACGACTCCTGGGGCCAGCGCCACCACGGTGAGGAGGCAGCACGAGACGACATGGCGCAATCGAAGGGCTTTCACGGCTGGACCGTCGTCTACACGATGAACCGCACGGGCGCACCTACATCGAGCGAGCCGTTCGCAGGCAGAACGCACCTGATGTCAAAAGCTGACTCCATCTTCATTCTCTTGCTCGAGCCGCCCGTGTCACGGCCTCGACGATCGATTGGAGAGACGCTTCAGATGGCGCTGCCATGATCCGTTCCCGAGAGGTGGCACCATGACCCGCACCAAAGCTGTCGCAAACCCGGGAGCGGTTTCTCCGTCGGATGGCGAGCCTGCGTCGCGCGCGCAGAGACGCTTGCCTCGCGGATACCAAGGGCTCTTGCACGAGACGATCGGTCCGATGTTCAGGCGTTGGTGCAGGCCGTCCTCATGCCGGAGCTCGTGCTCGGCAAAGAGCTCTTCGACAAGGTCCAGGCGGTCGATGGCGCCCGTTGGTATCCCATCGCCATGCTTCTCGAGCCCCTCGAGCGACTCGACGGCATGCTCGGCCCCTCGTCGTTGCGCAAGGTCGGCCTCGAGATCTTCAAGCTTTCTCACGAAGCAGCGTTTCGCGCGAACGCGTCGAGCGGGCGCGACATCGTCTACGGAATCGACGTCATGTACCACCGCGCGAACCGTGGGACCGAGATTGGCGGCTGGAGAGTGCTTTCGTTCGAGCCAGGCGCTGCCACACTCGAGAAGACCACTCCACACCATTGCGTGATGGAAGAAGGGATTCTGGAGGCTGGCTTTCGCGCCCTCGGAATTCCGTCGGTCATCTATCAGACCCGATGCTTTCGAAAAGGCGACGAAGTTTGCGAGTACCGCATCACGTCGCACATCGCGGACGACCGATGGATGGGGACACCCAAATCGGGGCGGTGAACCAGTCGGGTCGGCGAGCGATGACTCGCGAGCGCGCTCAAGAGGGCGGGGGCTTCATCACCAACGCCGAGGTGAACGGCGCGAGCGTGATGTTTCCGTCGTAAGGGGTGTTTTTCGCATCGACGTATTTGCCGTCGAGCATGATCGTCTTCGGCGTGAGGGTCTCGATGCATCCCCGCGCTCTCACGTTTCCTGCGAGGATGCGCCAATGAGGGCGATCGCAGCAGTGGCATGTCGTTTTCCCCTATCACCGACCGCACGCGGAGACCGATCTCCGACCGGTAGCTCGACGACCGCGACGCCGGGCTCGACCCTGTCGAGCTCGTCCCGCAAATCGAGCTGCGGCGTTGGGTCGAACGACTTAACGCTCGTCGAGACCGACAGGGGGTCGGTTCAGTGGACCATCGTGGGACCCTCGCGTGGCGAGCTGCGCGGCAAGACCCTTGGGGGCGCATGGCCGAGTGCGGCGAACCCAACGTCGGTGGCGCTTTTGCTTGGCCTGCTTTCCCCCCAACATCGGATGCGAAAGTCGTGCGCGAGCTGAGGGTCTCCCAGGAAGCCGGACGCAAGAAAGGTGAATTGCGACTCGTGGGACACCCTGTCAGGTGAGCACCGAGAAAGGCCTCGTGACACCCTCGCCCAAAGACCCTCTGCTGGGCACTTTGATCGACGGTCGCTACCGCGTCGACCGATCGATCGGAGTTGGAGGATTCGGCACGGTCTATGCGGCGACGCACCTGGGTCTCGGGGCAACCGTGGCGCTGAAGGTGCTGAAGCTGCCGGAGCGGGTGCGTCCGGACCAGCTCGTGAAGCTCTGTGGGGCCTTCTTCGAGGAGGCCCGCACCCTCAAGCGCCTTCGTCACCCCAACATCGTCGCTGCCCTCGACGTAGGACTGCTCCCCGCGGGCGACGACGGCGTCGAGCTGCCGTACCTCGTGATGGAGTGGTGCGACGGTCCTACGCTGCAGGAGCACCTCGAAGCGTGCGGACGCCCCCTCTCGCTCGGCGAAGCGTGGCGCCTCTTCGAGCCGATCCTCGGCGCAATGGGCCACGCCCACGATCACCGCGTCGCGCACCGCGATCTCAAACCGGTGAACGTGCTCCTCGAGATCCGAGGCGCCTCGATCGAGCCCCGCGTAGTCGACTTCGGAATCGCCAAGCTCGTCTCCCCTGGGGCCGCTCCCGGAAGCGGCGACACGAACACGGTGTCGGGCGCGAGTCCCTTCACTCCGCGCTACGCGGCTCCCGAGCAGCTCGTCGGGGCGCGCACCGGGGCCTGGACCGACGTCCACGCGCTCGCGCTGCTCTTCGTCGAGTTGGTCATCGGTCGCCCCGCCATCGGCAAGGACCAAGAGGCCATTGCCGCTTTGTTTAGCGAGACACGCCCGACGCCCAAGGCCTTCGGGGTCGACGTGGGGGGCCTCGAGCACGTCCTCCAGCGCGCGCTCGCATTGCGACCCGACGAGCGATTCGCCGACGCCACCGCGTTGGCTGACGCCATGCGCGCCTGCGCGGTCCTTGGCGGCCACGAGGCCTCCGGTCCAGCGCGAGCGAGCTCGGCCTCCGCGGCAATGGTCCCTGCGGCAATGGTCCCTGCGGCAATGGTCCCCGTGGCAGAGCTTCCCATTCCAATTGGTTTCATTGCAATGGGTCAAGACGCCGAGGCTCGGGCCTCGGTCCACGACGTCGCCGCACCTTCGAGCCAGACGTTTAGCTCGCTGAATGGTTCGGCCAACGGTCGTCCGCCGCACGTCGCTTCGTCCCAAGGCTCGCACCTCGAAGGTCTCGGCACGTCGCGCGCGCGTGGGCAAGTCATCGGCGGGCGGTTCCGCATCGAGGAGCACGCAGGCGCCGGCGGCTCGAGCGTCGTGTACCGAGCGACCGACACGCGCAGCGGGGGCTCCGCGGCGCTGAAGATACCCCACGATCCGACGTCGTTCGATCGTCTGCGCTTCGAGCGTGAGGTGCAGATCCTCAGCGGGGCGACCGATCGGCGCATCGTCGGTTACGTCGCGCACGGAATCGAACCAGAGGCAGGCCCTTGGCTGGCGATGGAATGGCTGGACGGCGAGACGCTGTCATCGCGGCTCTCCGGCGCCGGCGTGCCCATCGAGGACGCGGTTCGAGTCGCCATCGAATTGGCCGAGACGCTCGGCTCGCTGCACGACCGTGGAATCATCCACCGCGACATCAAGCCGAGCAATCTGTTCCTCGTCGACGGCGATCTGAGAAGACCGAAGCTCCTCGACTTCGGAATCGCACGTTCGCGCGCGCACACCGCGCTCACCAACACGGGCGCGCTGGTCGGGACCGTCGGCTACATGTCGCCCGAGCAGGTCCGCGGCGAAAAGCTGATCGACCACCGAAGCGACATCTTCTCGCTGGGCTGTCTCCTGTTTCAATGCGTCACGGGACATCTGCCGTTCGAGGGTGAGCATCCGACGGAGTGGCTCCTGAAGCTCGCGCTCGAGGAGGCGCCGCGCGCTGACAGCGTCGCTTCCGAGGTGCCGCCAGGCCTCTCGGATGTGCTCGCGAAGATGCTCCAGAAGTCGCCGACGGCGCGGTACGCGAACATGCTCGAAGTCGCAACCGCGCTCGGTTCGATCGACACGAGCGAGGGCGCCGACCCGCAGAGCGTCGTCAGCGTGCGCACGCCCGCGATCACCAGCAGCGAGCGGCGATTCGTGAGCCTGCTGCTCCTTCGGAAGCCGGCGCTCGATGCCCGCCACGGGGTCCTCGTCGAAGAAGTCCGGCGGAACGGGGGCGTGCTCCACGAGGCGCCCGACGGCCTCGTGCTCGTGACGTTCGAGGCGATCGCCATTCCCACCGAACTGGCCTGCTCCGTGGCTAGGCTTGCTCTCTCGCTCACGAGTCGCTGGCCGTCGTCGACCATCGTCGTCCTCTCGACTTGGCTGACGAGACACAAGAGCGGCTTCACACCCGCCATCCAGACCGCGACGGCCCTCTTGGCCATGGGTGAGCCCGGCAGCGTCATCGTCGACGAGCCTACGCGCAGCCTGCTTCAGGGGGCCATTGCCTCATCGCCAATCGTCTCGCGCGGCGAGGCGCAGCGCGACTGGAGGGCTCCGCTTCGCGCGCACGTCTTGGCGGGCGAGCTTTCGACCCCTCGACGCGAAACGTCGCCATTCGTCGGTCGAGAGCGCGAGCTTGGGACGATCGTCGACGCCTTCGAGCACGCAGTTTCGGAGCGCTCCGCCGAGGTGGTGATCGCGCTGGGGGCGCCGGGGGTCGGCAAATCCCGCCTGGCTGCCGATGCCTGCGCACGCATCGCATCGGCGTGGCCTCGGACCACCACACTCGTCGGAGCAGCGGAGAGCACCGAGCGAGCTGGCTCGCTCGGGCTCATCGAGTCGATGGCGCGACGCTTCTTCTCCGTTCAGGACGGCATGGTCGAGCCCGAACAGCTGAAATCTCTCCTCTCGGACGCGCTCGAGAAGATCGTGGACTCCGCATGGCTCGCCTTGGAGGTCGACTTCATGTGCGAGCTTTTGCTCGCGTCGAGCGCGCCCTCGCTGAGCACCGCCGTCCACGCCGCACGCGCCGAGCCCCGGCTCATGACCGACCAGCTCGGTCGCGCCGTCGATCTGTGGCTGCGCGGTCTACTTCGGAGCGGGCCACTCCTCATCCACATCGACTCTCTCCACTCGGCCGACGAGGCGAGCCTCGCATTGCTCGATCGATTCCTCGGGACGGTGACAAATGCTCCTGTGCTCGTGTTGGCGATCGGGCGGCCCGAAGCGAACGAGCGCTTCCCGACGCTCTTCGCAGAGCGGTCGGTGACGACGATCAAGCTGCGCGAGCTCTCGGCGCGCGCGTCGGAGAGCCTGACCCGCTCCCTCCTGCCGTCGGCGCCGGAGGCCCTACTCCATCGAGTGGTCGAGCTCGGGAGCGGCAATCCATTTCTCCTCGAGGAGCTCGCGCGCGCCGTTCGTGAAGGTCACGACCGCGAGCTGCCTGTCAGCGTCCTCGCGCTGAGCCAGAGTCGTCTCGACCGTCTGACAGAGCGGGAGCGGCGGTTTTTGCGCGCGGCCAGCGTGTTCGGAGACCAGTTCGTCCTGGATGGCGTGCGCGCGCTATTGGCCAATGCCGACGAGTCCGAGACGCTCGAGTCCCTCGCACGTCGCGACATGGTGCGCCGTGTCAAGAGCTCGAACGTGGAGGGCAGCACCTACGCCTTTCCGTCGTCGATCGTGCGGGAAGTTGCCTATGCGTCGATTCCCGAGACGGAGTGGGCACGGGCCCACCTTCGGGCCGCGGACTTTCTCGAATCGCACGGCGAGACGCGGCCCCTCGAGCTCGCGTTTCATCTCGACCGTGCGGGAGAACCGACCCGGGCCGCGACTTGGTATTTGCGCGCAGCGAGGCAATCGCTCGACGCGATGGACCTGCCTGGCGCGGCTCGCTGGGGCGATAGGGCGCTCGAGGCTGATCCGAGGCCTGGGTGGGCGGGAGGGGCGCTGTGCTTGCGCGCCCAGGTCGAAGAGGCGCGCTGGGCCTGGGCCGAAGTGAAGAGGTTCGGCCTCGAAGCGATGCGGCTCGTTCCCGAGGGGGGCGTTCTCTGGTTCATGGCGGCACACTCGCTTTTGCCCGCATACACGCGTAGCGGCGACATCGCGGGCTTCGTGGAGCTGACGAAGCGCCTTCGCGAGACGACGCCGCTGCCCGAAGCCGTGAATACGGCTATCCATGCGCTGGCCCGAAGCGCCAACATGTTCGGGGTCGCGGGGCAGGTCGACCAGGCACGTGAGACACTCGCTAGCATGAATGCCCTCGAGGGGTTCTTGCCCGCCGGCGCCTCGGGCGCGGCGTCTGCTCTGATGGCGCGCGGAGGGATCGCGATGACGTCGGGAGACCTGGGCTCGTATCGCACGCTCCGCCACGAGGCGGCCGATCGCTTCGAGCTCCTGCACGATTGGCGCAGAGCCATCGAGGTGCGCGGCACGGGAGGATATGCCGATGCATTGCTCGGCCGGTACGAAGAGGCACTCTCGATACTTCTTAAGTGCGTCTCGCGAGCCGTCGACTATCAGATGGCAACGGTCCACTATCTTCGACACAACGTCGGGTTCGTCCTTTTTCAACTCGGGCGTTACGCGGAGGCGCGCGACACCCTCGAGGCCACGCTGGCGCCACTCTCCACCGTCGATGCCCGACTCGAACGCGGCTCGATGCAATACCTCGCACGCGTGCTCGTGGCATTGGGGCAGCGCGACCTCGCGGAGCAGCACGCGAGAACGGCGTTGAGTGGCGCCGAGCGCCCGGTCGCGAAGATGGCGGCGCGCGGCGACCTCGCGCACGTCCTGCTCGCCCAAGGCCGGTGGTCCGAGGCCCTGATCCTCGCCGAAGAGGCTGCGGCTCCACTCACGCCCGAGGGCCCTTTCGATGACTCTGAAATGTTCATCCGCGTCGCGCTACTCCGCGCCCGAATGGCCACGGGTGACATCGCCGGCGCGAAGATCGCAGCGCGCGAGGCGAAGGAGCGCCTCGGGTTCCTGGCCGCGCGCATCTCCGATCCTTCCTATAAGAGGAGCTTTCTCGACGACGTCGTGGAGCACGTAGCGCTACGACGCGTATCCGGGAAACTGGGTTAAAGGACAGGCGAGACGACGACCCCCCTGCGTGAGAGCAGAGCTCACATGAGCCGCGAGAACGCCGAACCGAGGTCGCTCCGGCGCGATTGGCGCCCAGAGGCACTCGATCCGCTACCCTCCGTTGGTGAAATGGATTCGACGCAAGTTGCTCGGTCGGTTCGCGTTGGACGAGCGTTCGCCGCCGGTCCGCGACTCTGGTATCGTCTATAGATGCTTAGCTCAACTAGTGTTGGCCAGGACTGTCACACGGCAACTTGCTTCATCGCCGCATCGTTCATCGCGATCTCCTGCGGATGTTCCAGCGAACGTCGAGTCGAGGACCGCCGGCCACCGGCGCCGCCAGCGGCTTACGAGCAGCGACTGGAGTCCATACGCAAAGCTCGAGGAGCGAATCGGCGATCACCTCGCTCCTCCGTGACCGACGGGCTCCCCCCTACGTAGAGGGCCCGCGTACGATCGAGTTGATCGATCTTCCGTCGCGACCAAAGTGAGCCACCTACCCGAGTAACGAGCAGCGGAAGCCTACTTTTAGGCTGGGGACGGGGGGGCCGCCTGTGTCACGCGGTACGGGCGGACTAGCGCTGACCGTCGAAGATCGTCTGGAGCGTTCAGGAAAGACGACTACCAAGCATTTGCATCTGTGTTGCGATTTTTAATGCGACGTCTTCTCCCTCGAAGATGCGAACGAGGTGGAGGCCGAGATCCAATCCGCACGTCACGCCGCCTGCCGTGACGATCGGCCAGGCGTCGACGAGGCGTTCCGCGACGGGCGTCGCGCCGAATTCGGAGAGCCTCTCGAGATGGAGATGGTGAGTCGTCGCTCTTCGGCCGCGCAGTCGCCCCGCTGCGCCGAGAAGAAGCGCGCCCGTGCAGACCGAGGCGAGCACGCGATTTTCGGGGTAGGCGGCGAGCCAAGCGATGACTTTCGCGTCAGTCTCGAGCTTGCGTGTCCCGTGGCCGCCGGCCACCACGATCACGTCGAATGCGTCGAGTGGCGGCCGCACCGCGTCGACCGACATCGTCGCGCCGCCTGAAGACCAGACCGTGGCGCCGTCGGCCGACGCGATCGTGCATGTGGACGAAGGGTCGAATCCCATCGACGCGATTCTAGAAAGTGGATCGAAGACACCGACGAGATCGAGCAGCGTCATCCCATCGAAGGCGACGAACGCGAAGCGAGTTCCGACCACTCGGTCGGGGCATTCGGCGATTGCCGAAAGCTCACGCGTCGCCGCGACCGCGTCGTCAGGAATCGCTCCGAGGACGTGCGGCATCACGCCGCGAGGGGTCGTCGCAAGATCGACCGGAGCATCGAGGCGACGCGGATCGATTTGCAGAACCACCAAGTCGGCGCTCGGTGCGAAGTAGAGACGGGCGCTCTCGAGCACTTCGTCGCGGTACGACGTGTGGACGAATCCTTCGTTGGCGAGCGACGGCGGAGCGTAGGGGGTCGTCCGTGCCTCTCGGCGCGGGAGCAGATGGTAGAGCCAACGCATCTGCCGACGCTATCCGGGTTTGCTGCGCCACGCTTCGGTTGGGTGATCATGGACAAGAAAAGCGCGACCGGGCGACTCGGTCGCTCCGCGACCCTTGCGCCGACCTCACGCACACGTGCAACTCCTGCACGTGGCGCGGGGCACGCTCGATTCGAATGTGATTCAGTTCGCGAGTCGAAGAGCGAAGTTGTCGAGGTACTTGAAGCCACTCGTGGCGCCGGTCGTGACGGTCTTTCCGTCGGCGCTCACCGTGCCGTCGCTGATCTTCGCCCAACCGCCATAGGGCGCGTACTCCTGCGCCGCGTCGGTGGTCATGACCCAAAACTCCACTTTGGCATTCGCGGCCCAGCCGAAGTTGTTCGGCTGCATCATGTCGCTCGGGAGCGCGACCGAAACCTTGGCTGCCGGGCAAAAGGTCGTGCCCACCGGGGTGACGGCGTACATGGCTTTGAAGCCCGCGCTCATCCCCGAAACCATGACCGGATCGAGCACCTTCGCCTCTTGCGCGAGAGGAAGTGCGACGGCTCCGAAGCCTTCTTTGTCGGGCGTGTCGTAGACGAGCGTGTTCACCGAGACGGTGGAGCCGGCGGGCGGGGAGATCGTGACGCCGCCCGATTGGGCGTCGGCGCCTGCGGCCAACATCGGTCCGCCTTGAGGAAGCTTGCCGGTACCGACCGTGCCCACGGTGGTCGTGGTGCCGGTAATCGGAATCGCCAATTCGGAGTAGGCCAATTGGTCGCCGAACTTGAACGCCGGCTTCTTCATCATGAGGTTCGTCATGATCGAGACCGACCCGTCGACGCCCGTCATTCCTGGGGGCGAGCAGATGTCGATGCCGCAGATGAAGACCGGTTGGTTCGGGACCGGTGCGCCGGTTTGGTCGACGATCTTCGCGGTCACCGAGCCACCAGGCACGAGGGTTTCTCCCCCGCCGAAACCAGGGCCCAAGCAGACCTGTCCGCTGCCGGTCGAGGTCGTCGCGCTCGTGGTGGTCGCTGCCGATGACGTCTTGCTCGTGCTCGACGCGCTGGTGGTCGAGGTCGATCCGCCTCCGGTTCCGCCCGTGTCGGATCCGCATCCGGGGGCGAAGGCCGCGAGCACAAGAGCGAGGGCAGACGTCAAAACAGCAGGAATTCTCGTGTCGAGCATCATGGTGATCCTTTTGAGCTCCGGGGCCGAAACTCGGACCGAGGTTAGGCGAAACCCGGCCCGAACGCTCTCCAAGAAACGCTCGAGCACGGTCCTGTGGGGGCCGGGCCCGGCGCCCATGGACACTCATCCAGATCGACGACGCGTAGCGCCGGCGAAACGAGCCGCGTTGCGAGGGCCATGGTAGGCGACGCGCATGAACGCGCTCGTGACGACCGGTCCTCGCTCGATCAAAGTGGCGACCTCGAAGTCGGACGATGTTCCGCTTCGCGTCATCGTGGTGCCAGCGCGACCGCTCGGCCCGAACGACGTGCGCGTCGAGGTACGTGCCGTCGGCGTGAATCCCGTCGACTGGAAGATGCGTAGCGGCGGCCCGCTTCGTCTCGCGCATCGATTCGTCGGACCGTCGGGGCCGCTCGTGGTCGGTGTCGACTTCGCCGGCGAGGTGACCGAGGCCGGTCCTCGAGCCGACTTGAAGGTGGGCGCACGCGTCGTCGGCGGGACCGACTTCTCGCGCAAACAGCTCGGCAGTTATGCGACCGAGGTGGTGGTGAGAGACGACCAATGCGCGACGCTCCCCGACGGGGTCTCGTACGACGACGCTGCTTGTCTCCCCGTTCCTGGCGCCACCGCTTTGCGCGCCTTCGAGCTCGCCTCGCTTTCGTCGGTCGAGGCGCCGCCGGGCGCGCGGATCTTGGTGCTCGGCGCCTCGGGTGGGGTCGGGCTCGTCACGCTCCAACTCGCGCGGTCGATGGGATATGCCGCCGTCGGCGTCTGCTCGTCGCGCAACACGGCGCTCGTCGAACGTCTCGGAGCCGTCGCCATCGACTATACGAAAGGCGACGCGCTGCTCGCTGCAGCCGAGCACGGTCCGTACGATCTGGTCTTCCACGCGGTCGGAACAGCCACGTATTCGCTGGCCGGTTGTCGCGCATTGCTCAGTCCGAAGGGTGTCGTCGCGCTCATCGTGGTCCGACCGGCAGACGCGCTCTCGCTCCTCTTTCGCAGCAGCGTGAAGAGTGTCCTCGGTCGACCCAATCGAGCGAACCTCGAGCCTCTCGTCGCGGCGCTCGCGCGAGGCGACATCGAGCCCCTCATCCAAGACCGGTTTCCACTGGCCGAAGCCGAGAGAGCGCACGTGTCGTCGAAAGCCGGCAAGGTCGTCGGCAAGCTGCTGCTCATTCCTTGATTACGTGCACCGCGTGCGCGAAAGGCGTCAAAGGATTGACGCAAAAAGCCTTCGTTTCGTGCATCTTTCTTCTTTAGTTGGGTCGCCTCGAGACGTTCATTCGATCGAGGTGGCTCTCATGCAGAACGCGTCTCGACCCGCAACGATCGCTCTCGCCTACATCGAAGCCGAGCGTCCTTCCGAGTGGCTACGACATCTCTGCGAGTCTCCGAGTGGCTACGCCGAGCTGCTGGCGGAGTCGGGCGAGCTCGCTGTCGCGGCTTACCGCCTCGCTCGTGCGCGCTGCCGGACGCAAGAGGTGTCGATGAAGACGCCGACCTCGCGCGAAGTGCACGCAGCCGCTCTCGAGATCCTGCGCGGTCTGGGCGACCGTGAGACTTTGGTTCCTCCGCGGTCTCGTGTCGCGGCCGAATGCGCTGCGGTCGGTCTCGTCGTGATGGGGCGCTGAGGGCGGGGCGCCCGAGCGCAGGCTCTCTGCGGGCGTCTCGTCGCCGAGGGGCTATGCTGATTCGCGATGGCTTTTCCCCGACTCGAGCCGCTCCGAGAGCTCGCGCAGCGGCGCTCGGTCCTCTCGCGTCACCTCGAAGTCGTCGGGCCGAGCGTGTTCGCCGAGGAGCTCGAGCCTTTGCTTCTGCGCGCCGCGGAGGGCCATCGCGATGGACGTGAGGTCGCCATTGCAATCACTTCGTGGGTGGCTCACACGGTCGCCGCGGTCGGTCATTCGCCTCTCGTAGAGGTCGCCGAGATCGCGGCGCGACGAGGCTGCGTGCTCACGTATCTCGCTGCGAACGAGAGTTGCGCGCGCAAGGCGCTGGCGCGTCGTGGAAGACTGGCCGAGGTCGGCATCGATCGGTGGCAATCCATCGTTCCTTTCAGGCGGCGCCAGCCGGATCAGTCGGCCGTCGACTGGCGGGCGCAGAACCTCTGGATGGACCAGCGCTTCCGCCAGAGGTTCGGCTGGGCGGCTGCGCCGGGATACCTCGAGCGGCGCCGCGCACACCACGAGCCCGATTTCATAGGGCGGCTGCTCGACCACGCGTGCTGTCGGATCGGAGATGCCGTCGTCGTCGCCGCGCGGAGACCGACCACGCTCGCGATGGTGGTCGTGATCGCCACGCGCGATCGATGGTTCTCGGAGCCCCGCGTTCGAGAGGCGTTGATGGCCAACCCCTTCAGCCCTCCAGCGATTCTTCATCCGCTATCGTTCGCAGCGAGCAACGTCGAGCTCGCTTCTCTCGCGTCTCGGATCGATCACCCGACGGGACGCGTAGCGCGCGCCATCCTCACCGCCCGTCATCACGCCGATCCCGCTCGCGCGGTCGAGACGCAGAGCGAGCCCCACGCCGACTGATCGACCGGACGCAACCCCGTTGCGTGCGCTGCCGCGCCGTCAGGTTCAAAAGACCTTCGTCGTGAGATTGTCGAGGAGAAGGGTTTGGGTCCGGTCCTCGTAGCTCATGCCCCAGTGGACCGAGATCTTCGTGGGCTTGTTCACGCACACGCCCATCATGTCGAGCAAGAGGGTTTGGCCTGCGACCGTAGCCTTTGCGGAGGGTGGAGCGGTGGACCAATCGAAGACGACGACGAACGAGGTCCACTTGTCGCCCGTGGAGCTCGCGAGAGGCAGCGACTTAATATTCAATTGCTGCGAGCCGAATTGCTGATGATACGTCTGCACGAAGAAGACCGCTTCGGGCGTGGGGTTGTCGTCGGGGTGAATGAACACCTGACAGAGGTAGCCACCAGGCTCGTCGAAGTCGGCTTCGAACACTTCGGTGTAGTCGAGCGGCCCGTTGGGGCCGGTGCGCTTCACCATCCCCGAGAGCTCTTGGTGTGTGCTGCTACCGACCTGTACGTCGCGACTGATCTGCACCCACGAATGATCGCCAGAAGAGCCGACCATGTCGGCACGCACCGCTCCGGGACACGATACCGAGTCGCTCATCGTGGCCGTGATGGTTCCCGCGGTGGCACCCATGAGATTGATCGACGGGAACCAATCGACACCGACTCCGTGGCTCATCGTGTCGAAGTCGCCGCAGCCGTCGAGCCCGCTCGCGCTCGCGCAAAACGCATCTGCGCATCCCGACGCGCTCGATGAGCCATTCGTGGAAGCCGTGCTCGACGTCGAGGTGCTTGCTGCGTGGGTCGTCGTGGGCGAGCCTGTTTGACTACCGGTGGACGATCCGGCGCCACCGAGGCCGGATTGAAGCGAGTCGAGCGACACCAGGGTGCAGCCAGAGCTCGCCCCGAGAAGCAGCATCGCGGTCCAAGCTCTGAGCATGAGGCCATCGTACAACGAGCAGTGACGCCGAGGCAGCGTTACCTGGGATCTCGCGCGGCGATCTTCAGTTGTGACCTCCACTGAAGATCAGTGTTGGTGCTCTTTCACCGACCGCCCAGGAGGCGTCGATGAGAAGGCCCGGGTTGATCCCGCTGAAGAAGTTGCCGTTGTATTCTTCGAACGCCCACGTAGCGTCGACCACTTCGATCATCGTCGCGTGGCCCGGTCGAAGGGGAAACGTGATGTCGACCGACGAAGCCATGTTCTCCACCGTAGGCGCACCGTCGGGCATGAGTATCGTCAGCGCGTGGCTCCCCACCAGCGTGACGCGTGCCTTGACGTCGTCGAGCATGCCGGCCACGCCCCACACCGCCCCAATCGCCGTTGCGTGGCCTCGTTCGATGTTGAGAGCGGTGCACACGACCCGCACCCATCCTCGAAGCACGAACGTGTCGCACGAGCTCGATGCGCTGAGGCTGTCGCCCGAGCAATGAGCGAGCTTCGAAACGCTCGCCCATTGCTCGGGCGTGGGCGCAACCGAAGCGGCGCTGGGCCAATCGATCCCTCCGAGATCGACGTTGCCCGGGTCGGCTGGAGGTGCCTTTTCTCTTGCCGAAGAGCCAGACGCAGCGGCACGCTCAGAGTTCGACGGCATCGTCGCCGCGGCGGGCTCGCCATGGGTGGCGGCAGCCGGAAGGCAAAGGAGGCACAGCGAGAGAATGCCGGTGATGGGCTTCATAGCGTCTCCAAATACGCGATGAGCGCGTCGCGCTCGGCTTGCGAGAGCTGCGACGTCTTGCCCATGCGGTCGCGGTTGTCGTTGATCAACAGAGTGAGTGTCGCGGCGCTGCCATCATGAAAGTAGGGGGCCGTTCCGCTCACGAAGAGGAGCGACGGGGTCTTGAAGCGCGCCTCGACGTCGTCCTCGAAACCCGGCGGCGCCGTGCCCATTCCGACGTCGTAGGTGGCGCGGTTCGTGAGGTCGCTCGTGGGCACATGGCACGTGGAGCATTGCGCCCCATCGCTCTCGAAGACCTTCTTCCCCTGTTGCTCGATCGCCGAGAGCGGGCGCCCGAGCGGCGGCGGGCTCACGAGCCCTTTGCGCAGAAAGAGGCTCAACGCGTTGGCGCGTTCGCCCGTGAGCCAATGCTTCACGTCGACTTTGTTCGATTGCCCATCTCCGGTCCAACGGTGAAGCGCGAACCCGTCTGCGAGGCGCTCGGTGATGTTCGCGTCTTGCGCGTGCCAGCCGAACGGCCCGCTCGAATCGACGCGTCCAGCCAGCATGGGTGTCTGACGGGCATAGCCGAGCTTTCCGACTTTGGTCTTCTCGCCGAGATTCTGGTGGGCGAGGAACATGCGCGAGCCCTCGCCTCCGTTGACCACGACTTCGTGCCAGACGTGACCGTCGTCACGACCGTCGGGGTGGCAACCAGCGCATCCCATTCCGCCGCTCGAATAGCCGTCCCGAGCTTCGTAAAAGAGCCGCCGTCCGCGCGATCCCGCTTCGCCGAGCGGATCTTCGGCGACGCGGACTATCGCTATGGCGACCTTCGCATCTTTCTTCAAGCTCACCGTGGCGACGTCGTACGTCGACCGGCAAAAAACATAGAGCGTTTGCTCGTCTTCGGAGAGCGCCAATCCAGTGGGTGCGCCGCAATGCGCTGGAATGGCATCGATGAGCTTGGGGTCTTGGAATTGCGCGCCCACGCCCACCTCGCGAACCGGGCGCTCGAGCGGAGCTGCCGAATGCGTTCTGAGCTCGACCACCGTATCGGCCCCTTCGGAGGCGAGCCAGACCGTCTTCGAAGCGTGCGCCACCACCATCGCGCGAGGCTGGACGAACCTCGTGCTCTCCTGGGTCGGCCCCGTCACGAGATGTTGCCGATATTTTTCTTCGGCGTTCGAGAAGATCTGCTCCTTGAGCTCGTCGAACATCGGAGTCGACCGAATGGGCTTGTTCGGTGCGCGTGGCGAAAGGAGCGGCGTGTCGTCGGCCGTCTGCAAAACGTCGACGGTCGGCAAACCTCCCCACACCCTCTCGCCCAATCCACCGAGCGCCTGACGAGCGGCGAGCAAACGGTTTCCGTCGTCGTCGAGCACGAGCGCGTAGCCGAGCGATGCATCGAGAGCGAATCCCTGCGGGGCGCGGTTCGGTGCCGCAGGAAACTTCACCACCGAAGCCTTCGCGTCCTTCGTGTCGATGCCGTCGATCCGCGTGAGATCGCCCGATGTGAGGTGACTCACGTATGCACGCTTGCCATCGGGATGGATCACGACGCCTCGCGGCTCACGCGCCACCGAGACCGTCCAGAGCACCTTCAGTGTCGAGAGGTCTATACCGGTGAGTGTGTGCGTCCACGCTGACGACACGATCGCGATCTTCTCTTGTTTGTCGACGGCGATTCCCCACGCGTCTTTCGCGATTTCGATGCGGCTCTCTTCGGTGAGCGTTCCATCGGCCCGCTCGCTCAGCACGATAAGCAGCCCCAGATCGCGAATGGTGACGAGCACCCGACCGTCGAGCGGCAAGACGTTGGCCGGCGCCCCGGGCAGCGCGACCTCGACCTGCTTGGCAGCTGGTGGCGACGCAGGCATCTGGATGGGCGGCGGCGGCGCCATGGGATCGAAGGGCTTCTTCGCCGGAGGCGGCTTGACGGCTGCGCTCGAGCTCGCACTCGCACTCCGAGCGGCGGTCGGTGCCGGCTCCGACGCGGCGCTCGACTTGGGCGCTTCTCCCAACGGAAGCGTGAGGATGCGCAGAGCCTTGTGGTCCTCGTCGGCGAGGTAGAGGCGGGCGCCGTCGGCGGACCGCATGAGCGATCCGCCGGCGCGCTCGGGAGCCGCGCGCCTGGCTCGGTCAGCCGGCAACGGCGCCGAGGTCGACGACGAAGACGCAGAGGCCGAGGCTGGGCTCGACGTCGGGTCGTGCCTTCCGCACGCCCAGCCCAACGTCGCCGACATCCCGAGAAGAGCGAACACCGCGAGCCGGGGATTCACGGGGCAAAGAGTAACGTCAGATTGGCGTGAGCTCTACCACGAAGTGAGGCCGACTCTCCGACCGTGAAGGCGCGCGACCTCGGGGCCAAGAGGCCTTTGCATCGCACGCCCCTAGCGCGTTTTCGTCGGGGAGTCCGAGCTGCGCTCAGTCAAGGTGCGCTCGGTCCGCCACTTGGCTTCTTCGCCGCAAGGTGGCTCGTGCGCCGAGCGCCGTGAGCGTGCGAGCTCTGCGATGCGGCTTCTGCGATCGTGCGCGCGAGGGCACGAAGCGATGACGTCATCGGAGATCCGGGGCGAAACACGAGCGCGATCGTTCGACTCGGCAGCTTCCCCGCGAGGGGACGGGTTTCGATTTGGGCGCGGCGATTCTCGACGGCAACGGCCATCGACGGCAGCAGCGTGAGCCCCGCGCCCGACGCGACCATCTGGACCAAGGTCGAGAGGCTCGTGGCGCGGAGGTCGGCTTCTCGCGCACCGACTTTCGCGCATAGCGCGAGGGCTTGGGTGCGAAAACAATGCCCTTCGTCTAGCAAGAGCACGCGCTCGTCGTCGAGATCGGCGAGATCGACCGTCTTCTTCTTCGCGAGCCGATGTCCGGGCGGCAAGGCGACGACGAACGGATCGTTCACCACCTTGGCCCAAGCGAGCTCGTCACACTCCGGGACCCACGCAATGAGGCCTGCGTCGAGATCCCCGGATCGGAGCTCTGCGAGGACGTCTTCGGTCTTCTCTTCGCGGAACGCGAGTCGAAGCGTGGGATAGGCGGCGGTGACCGCGGGCGTGACCTCTGGCAAGAGATAGGGCGCGACGGTGGGAATGATGCCGATGCGAATCGTGCCTTTTAGGGGATCTCGGTCTCGGGCGGCGGTGACCAAGAGATCGGAGACCTCGAGAAGGATCTTGCGCGCCCGTGCCACGAGCTCGGCGCCGATCGGCGTGACGAGAACGCGTCTTCGATCGCGCTCGAAGAGCTGCACCTCGAGCACCGACTCGAGCTGAGCAATCTGGGCGCTCAGGGTCGGTTGCGAGACGTGGCACTTCTCGGCCGCTCGGTGGAACCCGAGGGTGTCGGCGACCGCGACCGCATAGACGAGCTGGCGAATGGAGATGTCGTGGACGGCGCTCATGATAGCCTAGGACTATCACAGTCATAGAAAAGTCGTTCTTGTCGAATCAGCAGAAGAGACTAGTTTGAGCCGTGTCGCGACGGTGCGGCGGTCACGAACCGGACGAAAAGGAGAAGAAACATGTTGAAGAACCTAGAAGGCGAGCGCATTCCGGAGGTGACCTTCCGAACGCGTGAGGGATCGAGCTGGAAAGACGTGTCGACCCGCGAAGTGTTCGCCAAAAAGAAGGTCGTGGTGTTCGCGCTTCCGGGTGCGTTCACGCCGACGTGCTCGAGCAGTCACGTCCCGCGATACAACGAGCTGGTTCCCGCGTTTCGCAAGGCGGGTATCGATTCGGTGGTATGCGTCTCGGTGAACGATGCATTCGTGATGAACCAATGGGTGAAAGAGCAGCACGCAGAGCAGATCACGTTCTTGCCTGACGGAAACGGTGAATTTTCCGAAGCAATGGGAATGCTCGTCGACAAGAAGATCATCGGATTCGGGAGTCGCTCCTGGCGCTACTCGATGCTCGTCGACGATGGAGTCATTCGGAAGATGTTCATCGAGCCCGATGTCGAGGGCGACCCTTTCACGGTGTCTGACGCCGACACGATGCTGAAGTTCCTCGACCCTAGCGCGAAGGCTCCGCACGACGTCGTGCTGTTTTCGCGCGAGGGCTGCTCGTTCTGCGAAAAGGCGAAGTCACTCCTCGACGCCCGAGGCTGGGCCTACGAAGAAGTCGCCGCTTCTCCGCGACGACTGCGCGCGGTGAGCGGAAAGACTTCGACTCCGCAGATCTTCATCGACGGTGCTCACGTCGGAGGGGCCGACGAGCTCGGGGTCTTCCTCGCCAGTCACTGACCCCTCCGAGCCGTTGGTCGAGCTCGGTGCGCCGCTCTCTGGCAAGAGCGCGGCGCCCGCTTGCTCGTCGAACCGGGCCCCGTTGGGATGACGAGAATTCTCAGCCACGTTCACGCTCTCTTCGTTTCCGCGTCTGCGCGGGCTTTCCGAGCAAAGCTCCATTTGAGACCGAATGGCGTGAGCAGCGTCGTGAGCGCGACCATGACGATCAGGGCCGAATACGCCCGATGATCGAGCACCGGCGTCGCGCCGCCGAGCGTGAGCCCGAGGCTCGCGAAGATGAGGCTCACCTCGCCCCGCGGCATCATTCCGAAGGAGACTGCGAATCGGTTGGTGCCGCGCGCGGAGCCGAACCCCGCGACGAGCTTTCCGACGATGGCAGCGACGGTCAGACCGAGAGTGAGCGCGATGGCGCTCAGATCGCCGAAGACGCTCAGATCGGTGCGAAGCCCGAGCAGCGCGAAGAACAGCGGGACGAGAAAAGCCGAGATGGGCTCGAGCTCTTGGTCGAGACCTCGCTCTCCGCGATCGACGAAATCGCGCCAATCATTTTCTTCGAGGACGAGCCCAGCCGTGAATGCACCGATGATCGGCGCCAGGCCAATCGCATCGGCGGCCCAAGCGAGCAGAAAGCAGAACGCGAGGCCGAGGACGACGAGCGTGCTTTCGCTCCGAATGCGCGACGCTAGCGAGAAGAGGTGCGGCGCCAAGGCTCGGCCAATCACCAGTGAGCCGCCGAGAAAGCCGACAGTCTTCACCGTGAAAATGGCGAGCCCCGATAGCGTGGGACGTCCGGCGCCATCGGCCGAGAAGAAGCCTGTGACGACCGAGAGCACCAACAGACCGAGCACGTCGTCGAGGACGGCAGCGCTGAGGACCGTTCTCGCCTCGACGCTCTTCGTCTGACCGATGTCTTTGAGGACGCGAGCGCTGATTCCGACGCTCGTCGCCGTCAGCGCCGCTGCGATGAAGGCGCGAACGGACGTCGACGCCGAAGGGAGCAAGAGGCTTGCTGCTGCGAATCCGCAACCGAAGGTCGCCGCCGTTCCGAGGAGCGCGACGCGGCCTGCCGCAAAGCCCACGCGCAGCACGTCACGGATGTCGAGAGCGAGACCCGCTTCGAAGAGCAAGACGATCGCGCCGAGGCTGCCGAGAACGTCGATGCTCGGGTCGGCTGCGATGTGGTGAAAGAACGAGGTGCCCGGGATGCTCGAGAGCGCCATTCCCGCGACGAGCTCGCCGAGCACTCGAGGCTGGCCCAGCCTGAAGGCGAGCTCGCCCGCGAGCCGCGCGGCGACGAGCAGAACCCCGAGCGCAAGAACGACTTGCGCGACTGGGTTTTCGGAGCCGAGGGAGGAGGTTGCGAGGAGGTGCACCGGCGTGGCCACGATAGCCCAGGATCAGTTGCCGAACCGCTCGATCGACCTGCATTTCAGTCTGGATCGCTCGTCGACGTTCAGCCCGCCCACTGCGCTCCGAGGAAATGGAGGCAGCTTGCATCGGGCAGTTTTTGATCGTCTTGATGTCGACTCCAGGGGCCTCGTCAGGTATCCCCCGTCAATGCCTCGGGAGCTTGGAGTCCACCTGTGACGAACATCGCTCGGCGCCTCGCGCTCGCACTCTTCTCCGTCGCGACCGTCACCGCGTGCGGGTCGAGCGAGGACGGCTCTTCATCGACATCGTCGAGCGGAGACGGCCTGATGTGTGTCGACGCGTGCACGGTCGGTGTGAGCGAGTGCACGCCGGCGGGGCCGCGTGCTTGCGTCGACGAGAGCGGCTGCGGTGCGTGGAGCAAGGCAGTCGCCTGCACGCCCGGTCGAGTCTGCGACGCCGGCGGTTGCGTGCCGAAGCCCATTCCGTGTAGCGGCGTTCCCGGTGATTTTCACAGCCAACCGCTCGACAGCGGCGGTGAGTCGCGATTCTACTATTTGCACGTGCCCGTCGATTACACCTGCGGAGCGGCATGGCCACTCCTCGTCGACTTTCACGGAACGGGCTTTGGCGGCGAGACCGACCCGGTCGAGGAATCATGGGCCTTCGATGAGATGAAGGCTGTTGCAGACGCGGAGCATTTCATCGTCGTGAGGCCGCGATCGCGCTCGAAGGCGTTCAATGGCCAATACGTCTTTCAATGGGACATCAATCCAGGCGATCTCGACGCGAATCACGAGCTCGCGGTGGCGCTCGTCGCCGATCTGGAGACCCGCTACTACATCGATGCGGCGCGCGTGTACGCGCTCGGATTTTCGAACGGACCCACGATGGCGGCGCAGTTCCTCGCCGACGACCCATCGATCATGCATGGCTATGCGGCCATTTCGGGCGGTTTGAACGCGCCGCTCGGTGGCGGCCCGATGCTCGATGGTCCGGCGGCTCCGCGTGTCTACGAGATGACCGGCTTTCGCGACTACATGATGGTCGCGCAACGAAATCTCGACGCCCATCTCTCGTCGCACGGTCTCGCCGCTGATCACGTATTCGTGCGCCAAGCCGACACGGGCCACGAGCTGTATGGCTGGCACTACCGCGAAGCGTTCAAATGGATGGATCACGCCGAGCGCCCAGCCAAAGGGACCCTCGCAGTGGGCTGGGCCCTCGATCCGACTTTCCATGGCCCTGAGAGCTTGATTCAAGCGAGCCTCGATCCGAGCGGCGCGATTCATGTGGCTGGAACGGGAGGCGCCATCTATCGACGTCAGGCTCAAGCGACCACGTGGACCGAGACGGCGACACTCTCGTCGAACGGTGTCTCGGTTCCGCTCTCGGACTTGTGCTTCTCGCCTTCAGGCATGGGATTCGCCGCGGGAGACGGATGGCTCGCTTCGAGCGCCGACGGCAGCGCATGGTCGGTGAGGCCCCGTGTGCCCGAGCTCGGTGGCATGCAATTCGGCTATACGCACGTGACCAGCGTCGGCTGTGGAGCGAGCCGCCTCGTCGCTGCAGGCGTATGGGACGTCGGCGCGACCGACGACGGGGCCGCAACGTGGAGCCCCATCGCTCTCGACACCGCTCCTCCTTTTTTCACTCAAATACGGCAGCTCCCGAGCGGAACTTGGCTCGGCATCGGTTACTACGATGCATTGGTCCGCTCGACCGACGGCGCCTCTTTCACGACGATCAATCCACCGGCCCAAACGCAATGGCTCAATGCCATCGCAGCCGCTCCAGGGGGCAAAGCGTGGGTCGTGGGGGAGAAGGGAACGATCTTCGCGAGCACGGACGACGCCTCTTCTTTCGTCGTTCAGCAAGCACCGGGAGTCGAAGATCTCTATGCCGTCGCCTTCGCGACCGACGGTCTGCGCGGGTTTGCCGTCGGCGCTCACGGCGCGGTCTACGCGACGGTCGATGGCGGGAGCGTCTGGTCCGATCGTTCGACCGGGCTCGATGCCTTTCTCGGAGACGTCATCGTGCTCGACGATCACACGGCGATGGTCGTGGGCGGCGAAGGTACCATTCTGACGACGTCATTCTGACGACACGATTCTAGGGCCCGCGTATGAAGAAAGTCGGTGCCATTCCGCCGATACCCTCGCGAGACAGGCGGCCTCGTCTCTGCGCCTCAGCCTACAAAAGTAGGCTTCCGATGCTCGTTCCACGGAAGCGGTGTCGCTCGCGCACGGTGACGCGACGGCTTTGAGCCCCGCGTTGCCCTGACAGGCCGTGCGCCGCTCGCCCGCGCCACCCGATCCGTCGTCGACGGGAACGCATGTCTCGTTGTTTTTGCAATTCTATTGCAATATGTCGCAGTCGGGGCCATGGATGCTCGTCTCGACTCCGCTGCACGCGATCGGGCCGCTTCCAGTCGACGACGTGGTCGTCGTCGAAGGACCCGAGGTGACCGTCGACGTGGTGCCGGTGACCGTCGTCACGGCGTGCGCCGTGGTGGTGCCGGTTCCGCCCGATCCCCCCCCGTGCCACCACCGCTGCCGCCGCACGCGAAAGGCACGGAGCCAAAATCGATCAAGAGAGTCGAATAAGCTTTCCTCGGTCAGCCTCAGAGAGTCGGTGGCGACGACGCGAGATCTGCTCGTTCCGGCGCACCACAGCCGACGTATCCAGCTCTTGCAACGACGGTCGAGCCCACCCGAAAAGACTACGCGTACGCCCGCGCCAGTACGCTTCATCATTCTCGTGGAGAGCCCGGTTTCGTCAGCGACTCGCGATCGGATTGGCGATTCGAGGCTCGCGCGGTTCATCCGCGCCGCCTTCTCGTTCGACCCAAGCCCGCGTCGGCGCGTCGAAGATGTGGTTCGGCCATCGCTCGTCTTCGAGTAACGTGCCCTGCATGTCGCAAGGCGAGGCACCTACCCCCGAGCCGGTCGCGGCGGACGTCGGGCTCTTCCGCGTTCTCCGGGACGATGGCTCGACCGATCCCAAGACCGATCCGAAGCTCCCGCTCGAGACGGTCCTCCGCGCGTACCGCGAGATCAAGCGGCTGCGTGTCCTCGACGCTCGAATGATCCTCATCCAGCGTCAGGGGCGCATCGGATTCTACGGCGCGTGCACCGGCCAAGAAGCGACGCCCATCGGCGCGGCGCTCGCCATCGAGCCCGGCGACTGGGTCTTTCAGGCGCTTCGCGAGAGCTCGATGATGCTCGTCCGCGGCTTCCCTCTGACCAAGTACATCGCGCAGATTTACGGCAACGATCTCGACGTCCTCAAAGGTCGGCAGATGCCGAGCCACATGAGCGGCCGTGAGGTGAACCAAGTCTCTTGGTCGAGCGTCATCGGTCCGCAGGTCCCCCAGGCGATGGGTGCTGCGTGGGCCGCGAAGATCCTCGGCCACAAGACGGTGACGCTCGGATTCATGGGCGACGGCGCGACCAGCGAGCCCGATTTCCACAATGCGATGAACTTCGCTGCGGTCTTCAAGGCGCCTTGCGTGATGATCTGTCAGAATAACCACTGGGCGATCAGCGTGCCCTCGGCGCGCCAATCGGCCTCCGAGACGTTCGCGATCAAGGGGCGAGCGTACGGCGTTCCGTCGGTGCGCATCGACGGCAACGACGTCCTCGCCGTGATCGCCTCGGTGAAGGCCGCGGCCGATCGCGCGCGCTCGGGAGGCGGTCCGACCTTCATCGAGTGTCTCACCTACCGAATCGGTGCACACTCCACGAGCGACGATCCGACGCGCTATCGATCGCAAGCCGAGGTCGACGATTGGCTCTTACGTGACCCACTCCAGCGTCTTCGCCGTCACCTCGATCACCTCGGTGCATGGGACGACGCCCGAGAAGAGGTGCTCGAGCGCCAGCTCAACGAGGAGATCGGTGCGGCGATCACCGAGGTCGAAACCCACGGGCCACCGGCCCGCGACTCGATCTTCGACGACGTGTATGCCGAGCTCCCATTCAACCTGCGCGACCAGCGCGAAGAGCTGCGCGCCGCCCCCCTCGCCAAGGGCCACGGCGAGACTTGAATCTCCACCATCGAGCCACGCCCAGTTCACTGTGGCACCCCGAATCCGTGGGGATTCGTCGGCTTTCGACGCACGATCTCTAGCGTCCACCCCTTGAGGGGTGTAGACCCCCGCCCCAACTTCTAGGGCAGGCGCACGTTCGCGCTCGTCCCTCGCGACACAAGAATCGTTCAGGAGCAGAAGCCCGTGAAGACCTTCGACGCGATCGTGATCGGTGCCGGCCCCGGTGGCTACCCGTGTGGCATCCGCCTCGGTCAGCTGAAGCTGAAGACCCTCGTCATCGAGAAAGAATACGCCGGCGGCGTGTGCCTCAACTGGGGCTGCATTCCTTCGAAGGCGCTCATCTCGGCGGCGCACACCTACGAGCGCGCGAGCTCGGGCGCCATGGGCATCAAGACGACCGGCGTCACCCTCGACTCGAACGAGCTCCAAGACTGGAAGGAGGGGATCGTCACGCGCCTCACCACCGGGGTCAAATCGCTCCTTCGCATGAACGGCTCCGAGCTCATCATGGGAACGGCTACGATCACGGGCCCCAACACGGTCGAGGTCGTCTCCGAAGGCGGAACGAAAGAGACCTACAAGGCCGACCGCGGCATCGTCATCGCGACCGGCGCGCAGACCATCGAGATCCCCACCTTCAAGTTCGACGGTAAGCAAATCATCGGCGCTCGCGAGGCTGTCAGCCTGCGGCACGTCCCGAAGCACATGCTCGTCATCGGGGGCGGAATCATCGGGCTCGAGCTCGGCATGGTCTACCAGAAATTCGGCTCGCAGATCACCGTGCTCGAGGCGCTTCCCACCATCTTGACGGGCATCGATCAAGAGTGCGCGAAGGTCGTCGAGAAGCGCATCGTCAAGCACGGCGGAACCCTTCACACCGGCGCCAAGGCGCTCGGATACGAGCGTCAGCAAGACGGCTCGCTCGCGGTCGCTTACGAGAAAGACGGAAAGCGCGAGACGGTCGTCGTCGACACGGTGCTGGTTGCCGTCGGCATGCGTCCCAACACCAAGGGCCTCGGGCTCGAGGCGGCAGGCGTGAAGCTCAACGCCCAAGGGTTCATCCCGATCGACAAGCAGGGCAAGACCAACGTGCCGGGCATCTACGCCATCGGCGACGTCAGCGGGCCTCCGCTCCTCGCGCACAAGGCTACTAAAGAAGGCGAAATCGTCGCCGAGGTCATCGCCGGAAAGAAGTCGGCAATGGATTGGGTCACCATGCCGGGCGCGATCTTCACCGATCCCGAGATCGCGACGTGCGGTCTCACCGTCGAAGAGGCCAAGGCCAAAGGCATCGAGGTCGTCGTCGGCAAGTTCCCGTTCGCGGCTCTCGGCAAGGCCATGGCCATGGGCGACACCGACGGGTTCGTGAAGATCGTCGCCGACAAGGCGACCAAACAGATCCTCGGCGTGCACATCGTCGGCATCGAGGCGAGCGCCATGATCAGCGAGGCCGCGCTCTCGCTCGAGATGGCTGCCTTCCTCGAAGACGTCGCGCTCACGGTGCATCCGCACCCGACTCTGGGCGAGGCCCTGATGGAAGCCGCGCAGCACGCGCTCGGTCACGCCATCCACATTGCCAATCGTTGAGTGGGCGTCGATGATGGCGATCGCTCGATCGCCGTCGTCGGCTGATGATCGGTCGCATTCGTTGAGCGCGTGATCCGGCGCCGACGGTCGCCCTGCCACAAACGACCGAGCGCCCGGTGGGATCACCGAGCGCTCGAGAGATCGTGAGAGATCGGGCTCAGGCGCCCGGTCGAAATAAGTGCTGCTGCGACCGCCGCTCCCTTCGCTGCGAGGGTCGGCCTCCTCTCTCCGCTCCTCAGCCTACAAAAGCAGGCTTTGAGTGCTCACTCGTCGGGCGACCGTCTCGCTTCGGTCTCGGCGGTCTCGCGACGCGCTTATTTCGACCGGGCGCCTCACTTGACGGTGAGCGCGATGTCACCGAAGTCGTTCTTCACGTCGAGGTGTGCGCCGTTGCCAGCGCCCATCGTGAAGGTCTTCGAGCTCGAGGTCTCGGTCTTGGTCCACGACGACGGAACACTGGAGAGGGTGATCATGCCGTCGGCAGTGAGGACCAGCTGACCGTCGGCTGCCGCGGGAACGGAGAGCGTCACGGCGCCGTTGCCCGAATGAATCGTGCCGTTTTCGCCAGCGTGGCCCCATTGGCTGACACCCACGGTGACGTCGCCGACGTCGGCCGAGACGGTGAGGGTGCCTCGCGCGCCGACGACCGAGACGCCGCCCGCTCCGCTGTTGACGACCCTGGTCGAGACGACCGCCGAGCTTCCGAGATCGGCGGTGACTTCGCCATTTTGCTGCGCGATCTCGAAGGCTCCGCTGAAGCCCTGCGGAAGCTTGATGGTGAGGTCGGCGCCGAGCGAGCTCGACGATCCGCTCTTCGTGCTCGACTTGACGACGACGTCGTTGCCGACGAGCGAGACGTCGACGACGAGGTTCGAATCGATTTGCGACTTGGCCGCCGCTTCGTTGGTCTTCTTGTCGAGGACGAACGGGACGTAGCTCACTTCGACGTGATCGGTGCTGCCGACCGAGACCTTCACGTTGCCGTTCACGCTCGCGACCCTGACTCCCTGGCCGGCCACGTACGCGCTCGAGGCGGTCTTCGCGTTGCCTTCGAACCGGGTGGCCGGTCCGATCTGGAGGCAGTTGCTGGCGTTGTTGTCGCACTGGCCGATGACGCAGCCTTCGGCGAAGGGGACGACGGCGGCGGTCAGGATGAGGAGAGGAAGAAAGCGCAGATTCATGGGGCCTCGCAGGTTCGACGTTGATACGGATTTTTACGGCGCAGCTTCCTACGCTCATTCGTCGGGAACGTGCCCCGTCTCTTCTCGATCGGTCTTACGGCCGCTTTTCGAAGAACCAAAGCCCTCGGTCGTTCCGCTCTCGCTCTGCTTCGTCCGGCCTTCCGCTCTTCCAATCTTCCCGTTTGTTCTGCCTCTCTCAAGAGAGCTGCGCTCGAGGGCAGACGGGAGAGGAACAGAAGATTGAAAGACTGGAAGATCAAGAGGAAGCGAAGTCCCCTAGTCGCGCGGCTTCAGCCGAAGGTGATGGCGTGAGGTTCGAGAGACGTCTTCCTCGGTCCAGGCCATTTCGAAGCCGCTGTCGAAGAAGTCGTCGAGCTGGTCCTTGTAGTGAGGAGACATGGGGTTGCCCGATTGGCCTCCGAGCATCGAGAAGCGCGACCGAGCGAAATCGCCCACGTCGATGACGACGCGTAGGTTCGGAACGCCGAGCGCGTTGCCCATGGGATCGAGCAGATCGACGGTGCCTTGGACGATCGTGCTCGAATCGCCCATCCCCGCGAGCGGCCCGATGCCGAAGACGCGATCGAGCAACGGATTCACTCGGCTGAACAAATGCGTGAGCCGCAGCGGCCGCACCTCGCCCCACGCCCACCGGGCCGTGTCGGCGCCGCGGCTCGCGCGAAGGAGCTTCACGGCAGAATCGAGTGACGCGCCGATGGCTCGGCTCCATCCCGTGTCGAAGAACTCTTCGGGTTGTTCTTGCAATAGATATACGATATGGCCGAGCCGTCGCGCGAACATCGTGTTGTGGGGCAGCATCGGATTGAACCCTTCACCGAGCGCCCGACGCGCGGTGTTCGGGGCTTTTCGCTCGACGACCCGTCGCGTGATCTCGGCGATGAAGAGCGCATAAACGCTCGCTCCCGAGCTTCGCGCGCTCATCTGGCCATCCCAACCGCGGAGAATGTCGAGCGCTTGCTTCACGTCGGCGCCGCCCTCGACCGAGAGCACGTGGTCGCGAATCTCTTCCCAAGGGATCGAGCGCACGCTCCGCTGCAGCACGCTCGTCGAGGCGCCATCCCAATCGGTCTTTGCCTCGAGGGCCTCGACGATCGAGCGCTGCCGGTAGCCATCGAGAAAATCGACGCCGAGGAACGGCTCGTTCTCGTGCGATGGGGCGTTGTTCGCCGTCGCGACGTAGCCCTCGGCCGGATCGAGCGTGAAGGGGAGCGCCTCGAAGGGGACGTGCTCGTCTTCCCATCCGACGCCTTCTTCCCAACCCGGAAGTGGGAGGGTGCCGAAGCCCTTTTTGCGCCTCGGGATCTCGACGCCGAGGCGCCAGCCGATGTGTCCGCCGACATCGGCAGAGACGACGCAGACGCTCGACGCGGAGGCTTCGCGAAAGAGCTCGTGGATGTCGCTGGCGCTCTTCGCGTGCTGCGCTCGGAGCAGACCGGTGTAACGCCGCGGCTCGAGCCACGTTGCTCGCAGCGAGAGCGCGCCATGGGCGCCGTCGAGCGCAGGTCCGACGATCGGGCCTCGGGGTGTCTCGAGGACCCGTTCGATGACGGTCGTCTCTCCTTTGATGCGGATGGCTTCGAGTCGGACTTCGCACGGTACGAACCCGTCGCCCTCGCGAATGCTGCGTTGGTCGGGGCCGATCTCTTCGACGAACAGATCGGTGTTGTCGGCGTGCGCTGCGGTGACCGCCCACGCGACGTTTTCGTTGTGTCCGACCGCGAAGCCAGGGACACCTATGAAACAAGCTCCGCGAACGTGAAGGCCCGGCGCGACGAGGTGCGCTAGATGCCAGTGCGGCGGCGCGAGCGGTTCGAGGTGCGGGTCGGCGGCGAGAATGGGTCGCCCCGACTGGGTGCGTGATCCGGAGACCGCCCACGCGTTCGAAGCACCGCCGAGCGGTATGACGTGAGACATCGCCCGGAGATCGCCGGCGAGCCGCTCGGCGCTCGAGCCGACTGCGGCAAAAGGCGGCAGTGAGGACGGTAGGTGGGCCGGATAGGGCGCATCGAGGCTCCGCAACGCTTCGGGGCCGTCGAGCGAGAGCATTTCGAGCCGGACGAGCTCGGCGTCCCAGTTCGACGCGAGAGCGAAGCAGAGCATGACCATCAGCGCCTGCGAGTCTTCGGGCTCGAACGAGGTCGGCGGGCAACCGAAGAGGACCAGATCGTGGGCGCGCGCCCCGCCGAGCTTGGTGCCGGCGTTCACGCCGAGCGCGTACGCTTCGATTTGCTCGCGGACCTCGGGGCGGGCGGCGCGCAATTGGGCACGACCGACCCGGCGAAAGCCGATGCGTCGCGAGAGCCGATCGATCGGGAGTGCCTCGGGGCCGGCGATCTCGGAGAGCGTTCCGCGCACCGTGCGAATGAGGATCTCGAGCTGCCCTGCCCGATCTTGTCCGTGGCAGAAACCGAGACCGAAGTAGGCATCGTTCTCGTTTCGAGCTTGGATACTGGGGATTCCACGCTGATCGCGATGAATGACGATGTCGCCGGCCAGGCCGCGTGTGCGCACCTCGCCGTCGAGCTTCGAAGGTCGTGCTCCGAAAGCCCCCGCAAACATGCCACGAATGACGGAAGAGACCGCGTCGTCGAGCGCCTTCTTCATGAGGAGCACCCTATCGAGGTTCGGCATCGACTGCACCTCCCCGCAGAGCTTGCGTCGCGGGCGCGGGCTCGGCGCGCGGAAGTGCCGCGCAACAGGGCGTTTCGCTGGCCTTCGGATTGCAATGCTGCGCCGCGGGGCGAGCGCTCCGAGGAGGCTTGATGTTCAAGACGCTGATTCGGTCTTACGCGATCGGGGATGAAGGCGATTTGATCGTCGTGGGATACGACAAGGACGGTGCACGCATCGATCTGTCGAAGGCCTACGAAGACGTGCCTCGCAACCGACGTTTGCTGCGCGCAGACGCTTACCTCGATGTGTTTCGCTACGAGCACGGCGAGCTGACGTGGTCTGGATCATCCAACGGGCACGAGACCGAGAACGCCGTGTCCTTCAAGCTCTTGCTCGATGCCTACGTCCAGGACGTGACGATGGAGGGCGGAAAGAGGGCGTTCTGAGCACCAACGAGGTGCGACGCGGGCGCGACGCTCAGCCGCCGCGTGTGGCTCGTTGAAAGCAGGTATCGGGGACGCGGAGCTTCTTCCGTGCGAGCGCGGTCGCTTCGATGAAGCGCGCTGTCACGGGATCGTAGTACCCGCTCGGATCGGGGAGCTCGGGATCGGAGGAACGGTAGTGGCGCGCGACACGGGCCATGAGCACCTCGCGCAGCCACTTGCCGACGAGCGACGCGAGCCCGACCAGTTGATCGGAAGCGTCGGCGTCTTGAATGAAACGCAGCTCGCCGACGCCTGGAAAGTAGTAGGCGCTGCTCGGACGGGTCTCTTCGAGGACGGTGCAGAGCCGGCCGCCGAGGGGGCCGAACGCCTTTTCGTAATGGCCGAGGCCACCGACTTTGCCGCAGATGGCCAGCACGTCGGTGCCCACCTCTTCGCGGAACGAAAGCACGAGCCGCTCCATCGAATGCAGGTCGACGATGAAGCGGCTTCGACCCAAATCGAAGGCGTCGTTCAGACGACGTGTGCAGACGATCACCGAGCGGACCCCGCGAACGGTCACGCCCTTCTTGGCGAGGCCGTCGAGATCTTTTCGGACCGAGCGGAGCAGCTCGGCGGCAGCCTCGAACGCTTCGTCGTTTCGCGACCAACACTGGCCCGAGACGTGACGCGGACAAGGGCGCAGAAGCTCGTCTTCAGCGTCGAGAGAGATCGCGTGGACGAGCTCGTCAATGGTCTCGGACGCGGCCGCACCTCGGGTGCAACCCCGCTCACCGAGGACGCGTGCCCAGGCTTCGCCGAGCGCGATGTTGCCATGCGAGACGAGGCCCTTGCTGTCGCCGAGCCGGCTCTTGAGCTTGCCGCGCGACGGGCGAGACACGAGCGCATGCCCTTTCTCGGTGACCTCGGCGATGACGGCGGTCACGAGCATGGGGCCCAAACGTGGGCCGAGGCCGTTCTCGTCGATGCCGAGTCGGTAGCGGGGAAGGGATGCCATGAGCCCGTGTTCTCTCACGGGGCGATGGGAACGTCATCCGCCCGTCGAACCACCGCGCCGCTTCGAAAGGCTCGCCCCTCGGCCGATCTTCGAGGTGGGGTCGATTCCGAGGTGCTCGGGGGCTTTTTCGACCACCCGAATTCACGATCGACGCTCGCAGAATGCAACAACCGGCGCTGGTTTCGGTAGAGTTGAGGTTGGTCGACATGAACGACAACCGCCAGAAGCCTCCGATCGAGTGGCCGACGCCTCCCGTCGTCCGTCTCGACAATCCCGGCGTGCTGGTTCGTGCGCGTGAGCCCATCACGCCGTTCATGTTCGTTCGTGGGGCGCAGAGCTTTGCCGCACCCGCGCAGGCCATCTACGATGCAGGTTCGCAGGCCTACGCGCAGCCAGCTCAAGGCTATGGGCAACCGGTCCAAGGCTATGCGCAACCGGTCCAAGGCTATGCGCAACCAGGCCAAGCCTATGCGCAGCCTGCCCAAGCCTACGCTCCACCCGCCCAAGCCTACGCGCCGGCGTACGGACAACCGGCTCAGGCGTACGCCCCACCCAATGAGGCCTACGGGCAGCAGCCGCAGCACCAGCAGCAGCAGAGTTACGGTCAGCCAGCGCAGGGCTATGGCCAGCCTGGGCAGGGCTACAACCCGAACCCGACTGTGCAGCATCAGCAGCAGGGGTATGCGCAACCAGCCCAAGGCTACGGCGAGAGCTATGCGCAGCCCGTAGAGAGCGCGAAGAGGCCCTCGACGCTTCCGCCCGCAGCGAGCCCAGAGGCTGCCAACGTCGCGCTTCCGCCGCCCGCAGCGCTTCCATTCCAGTCGGTTTCCCAAGCAGCGGGCGCGCCCTACGCGGGATATGCGGCTCCGTCGTATGCCGCCGCAGCGGGCTATGGTCAGGCTCCCGTCGCGTATCCCGGAGCAGCCACGACGCCAGGCCTGAGTGGTCAGCCTGGGGAGCCGCCGCCGGTCGACGAGCCCGTCTCACCGTGGGCTCGCGGGGCACCTGCAGGTGTTCCGTTCGCGCCTCCGCAAGTTGTGGCGCCGCCAGCGTACGTGGGGCAAACCCAACCCCAGCCGGCGTTCGTCGCTCCGCCGGCGTTCATCGCGCCGCCCGCGCCCGTCGCGCCGCCCGCCGTCGCTCCGCCCGGCGAGCGGTGGCCGCTCCAGACCCCGCAACCGCAACATAGTTACGTCAACGAAATGCAGGGCTATGCGGCGCCTGCAGGGCAATCACTGCCAGCGCAATCTGCTCCAGGGCAATCACCGGCAGGGCAGCCATCGCCTGGGCAACCATCGCCTGGGCAACCATCGCCTGGGCAACCGGCGCTTCCGTCGTACCTTCTCGCGCAACGCGCAGCAGAGGCGCAAGCGGCTCAGGCGCTCGCTCAGGCTCAGGCCGCAGCGCAGGCGGAGGCATTGGCGCGCGCGCAGGCTGCCGCCCAAGCCCAAGCAGCGGCCGAGCAGGCGGCGATCGAACGCGAAGCGGCCGAGCTCGAGGCGCAGGAGCGCGCCATCCAAGAGAGAGCGGCTCAGGCGCGCGCCGCGGTGGAACGGGTCGCGGCTGAGCAAGCCGTGGCGCAACGGGCCCAAGAGGAGCGGGCGCTCGCCGAGCAAGCGGCCATCGAGCTTGCCGAGAAAGAGCGTGTGCTCGCTGAAGAGGCGGCCATTGCGCAGGCCGAAGAAGAGCGCCTCGCCGCCGAGCGTGCAGTCGTCGAAGCCGAGGCTCGACGTGTGGCCGCCGAGCAACGCGCCATCGGAGAGGCCGAGGCCGCTCGCCTCGCCGAAGAGCGAGCCGCGCTCGAGGCCGAGGCTCGACGTGTGGCTGCCGAGCAGCGCGCCATCGAAGAAGCCGAGGCTGCTCGCCTCGCCGAAGAGCGAGCCGCGCTCGAGGCCGAGGCCGCGCGCGTAGCTGCCGAACGACGCGCTGAGGAGGAACGAGAAGCATCGCGTCTCTTCGCGGAGCAAGCGGCTGCAGAGGCCGAAGCTCAGCGCTTGGCAGACGAGCGACGCGCCATCGAAGCAGCCGAAGCCGCGCGTCGACTCGCGGACCAGCGCGCCCTCGAGGCCGAGGCCGCGCGTGTCGAGGCCGCGCGCCGCGCGGAAGAAGAAGCGGAGGCCGAGCGACTCGCCGAGGAGCGAGCGATCGAAGAGGCGGAGGCCGCACGGATCGCAGCGGTGAGGGCCGTTGAAGAAGCCGCCGAAGCCGAGCGGATCGCCGAGGCGAAGGCCGCTGAAGAAGCTCTCGGAGCCGAGCGATTGGCCGCCGAGCAAAGAGAGGCCGAGCGTCTCGAAGCCGAGCGTCTCGAAGCCGAACGGCTCGCTGCCGAGGCGGTCGAGGCTGCGCTGGTCGAGGCCGAGCGCCAGGCCGCCGAGGAGGCTGAAGCGCTGCGACTCGCCGAAGAGCAGGCTTGCATCGAGCAAGCGCAGGCCGAGTGGGCCGCCGAAGAGGCGGCATTCAAGAAAGCCGCCGGAGAGCGCGTCGCCCTCGAGAAAGCCGCCGAGGAGCGCGTCGCCCTCGAGAAAGCCGCCGAGGAGAAGGCCGCTGCCGAACGCGCAGCCGCCGCCGAGAAGCTCGAGCTCGAGAAAGCCGCTGCCGAGCGCGCCGCCCTCGAGAAAGCCGCTGCTGCCGTGGCGGCGGCCGAAGCCGCTGCAGCCGCGAAGCAGGCAGCTGCAGAGCGGCTCGCCGAGGAGCGTGCCGCAGCGGCGAAAGCCGCGTTCGAGCGAGCAGCCAGCGAGCGGGCGACTTCGATCAAAGCCGACGCGGAGCGCGCGACTGCGATGAAGGCCGCTGCCGAACGTGCAGCGACGATCAAAGCGGCGGCCGCGAAGGCGATCGCCGAACGCGCTGCGGCTCAGCGTGCTGCGGCTGAAAAGGCGGCGCTTGCCGCCGAAGCCGCTGAATTGGCAGCCGCCGAGAAGGCGGCGGTGGTCGCCGAAAAAGCAGCGCTCGAACGAGCCGCCGAGGAGAAAGCTGCCCAAAAAGCAGCAGCCGAGAGGGTGGCATCGGAAAAGGCAGCGTCGGGGAAGGCGGCGTCGGAGAAGATCGCCGCCGCCAAAGCGGCGAGTGAGCGGGCAGCGGGTGACAAGGCCGAAGTGGAACGCCAGGCGGCGGCACTTGCCGTCTCCGAGAGAGCATCGAGCGCTAGCGCCGAAGCGGAGCGGGCCGCTGCCGAGATCGCTTCGTTGGCGAAGGCGGCTTCCGAGCGGGCCGAAGCCGAGCGTGCGCGACCCGTCGAGCAGACTGCAGCGAGCGCGACAGCGAGCGTCACGGCAGCGCCATCGCCTCTTCCGACGGGCAACAGCGTCGTCGACAAGGCTGCCCAATTGGCCGCCATTCGCAAAGCTGCGGCCGACGAAGCTGCGGCCGAACGAGCCGCCGTGGCTGCGCTCGCTGCGGCGAACCCGCGTAAGAAGAAGCGCTCCGAATAGGACGGGTAGTCGAGCGCGAATGAGCCATCTCGCGCGGTAACTCTCGGATCGAATCGCGGGGGATTCAGCCTGCTAAAGCGGATCGGGATGGTTCGCGTGGCGGTATCGAAATGCGCTCGCTTGCGTGAGAGCAATCAAGAGCGACTTGATGTCGTAGCCAGAGGCTCGGAACGCTCGCTGAACCTCGGCGAGAGAATGCGCGTCTTCCGGTTCGTCGGCGCGACCATAGCCGTACCGGAACCATTGCTTGACCACGCAGCTACGCACTTCTTCGCTCTCGGAGAGCCGGTGAGCGAGGTCGATCGCATCGACGATCGGACCGTTCATGTCGACGCTATCGATGATTTGGCCGCTCGAGTCGATGGGAAGTCCTTGGTCGTCGTCGCGAAAGAGCCCGATGGGATCGTAGTGCTCGAAGGTGTATCCGATGGGATCGAGAAGGTCGTGGCATCCGGCGCAAGCGGGATTCTGCCGATGGGCGTCGAATCGCTCGCGTGTCGTCTGGCCAGGCGATACCTGCGGAAGCACCAGCGGCATGTTCGCGGGCGGCGGTGGGAGCCTTTGACACAGGAGACGCTCGCGAACGAACTTGCCACGAAGAATGGGTGACGACTGATTGGGCTTCGCATTGACTGCGAGAATGCTGGCTTGCGTGAGAATACCCGCGTTCTTCTGAGGATCGAGTAGAACGAGCTCGAAGTCGTCGCCCGCAGGGCCTTCGAGGCCGTAGAAATCGGCGAGCGTTCGATTCGACATCGTATAGGGAGCCGTGAGCATCTCGCTGAGACCGCCACCCCCATCGAAGACGATGTGATCGAGGAAGCTGAGCGTTTCTTTTCTCCAGAGCGGTCGAAGCTCGCCATTGTATTTCGGATAGAGGGTCTGGTCTTTTTCGATGGTCTCGATGCTGGCAATTCCGAGCCACTGCTCGTGAAAGTGATCGACTGCGTCGCGAGCCCTCGGATCGTCGAGCATTCGACGGGCTTCTGCCTCGATTCCCACCTTCGTGGAGAGGATGCCGTCGTCGGCGGCCTTCAGCAGTGCGTCATCTGGGATCGAGCCCCACAAGAGGAACGACAGGCGAGAGGCCACCTCGTAGGGACCGAGAGCGACGATGTCGCCCTCGACCGGATTCGGCATTCCATGCTCCACGCGATAGAGAAAATGCGGCGACTCGAGGATTGCCTGAATGACGAGCTCGACGCCTGCAGAAAATCCGTGGCTGACTCGTCTCTGGGCGAACAGCTCGAAGAGCGACGTCTTCTCGGCGCTCGTCAGAGGACGTCGATAGGCCCTCTTGCCGAAGGTCTCGATGAAGGCGCGGGCGCACGCGTCGGGATCGGGTGCCGGATCACACGGAAGGATCTCCGAGAGACGGCCGATGGCGTTGGCCGAGAGTGCCTCGGCCGCCGTCATGTATTGCTCAGCCTGGAGTTGGCTCACGGTGAGCGCGACGGCTTGATCGTCGAATCCCAACAGCTCGGTATCGGGCGTGAAGGCACGAGCGGGCTCGGTGGTGTCGCCGAGTAGATCGCGCACGGCGTGATTGTATTCGACGCGGGTCATGCGCCGCAGGGGCGACGAGCCCGGGTCGAGCTTCTGGGGGAGCGGATCGCCGAGCTGCCCATTGCAGGCCGTCAGAACGAATGCGACGGCGATTCCCGACCATTTCGACGAAACGATCGCGCGCGATGCTCGAACGCATTGCTTTCTAGCGAGCGCCCTCTCGGGGGGCGTACGCGGAAGGTCGGCGTCGCGGGTCATCGTCGGTTCATGCGGCGAGCCCGGCCATGGGACCCGTGCAGAATCGTGGGTCGCCAAACGTGTGGATGGGAGAGCCCATCGCATTGGCGATCGAAATCAGCAAATTGGTGTGCGAGTCCCCAGCGTAGCGATTGAGACGCCCGGTGGAGAACGCTCCGCCGCAGCTGCCTGCGAGCAACCAATGCATGTCGCGGAGCGAGTGAACATTGCCGATGCTGAGCTCGTTCGACCAGAGCACCGTCGTGTTGTCGAGCAAGGTTCCTTCGCCTTCTGGAACCGCTCGGAGCGCAGCGAGCAGATAGGCCAGGCGCTCGGCGTACCATCGATTGATGCTCTGGAGCTGCGACTGTGCGATGGCATCTCCATCGGAGTGATGCGAGAGATCGTGATGCCCCTCGACGATTCCGGGGATCCACGAGAAGAGAACGTTGCTGACGCTCGTGTCCCATTGGAGCGACGCGACCCGCGTAAGATCGCACGCCAGCGCCATGACGAGCAGATCCATTTGGGCTTTCCCGACGGCTTCGTACGAGGCATCGCCGTAGATGTCAGCGGGACGATCGTAGCTGGGGATCTGGCACGTGCCGTTCGGCACGAAAGGGGCCTTGTCGAGGCCGTTCTCGATTTCGCGAATGGCGGTCAAGTGGGCGTCGACGCGTCGTCGATCGGCTCCACCGAGCTTCGCATCGAGCGCGGCATAGTCAGCAGTGACGCTGTCGAGGACGCTCCTCCGTTTCTCGCGGAGCTCGGGCGATGCATTGCCGAACAAGCGCGAGAAAGCCGCGAGCGGATCGTCTTCGGGCGGGATGGGTTGGCGCGCGCCCGCGTACGACATGCGCGCGTAGACGTTGGCGATTTGGACGCCGACCCCGAGCTCGATTGATGGAAACCGCGTTTGATCCCCGATTCCGGGTGCATGGGCGAGATGCTGATCGATCGAGGGGCCCGTGGCCCAACCGACGTAGAGGTCGGTGCCTTGGTCGCAGAGCGCCTGACAGAAGATGGGCTCGGTGCTGAGCATCGCGCCGGTCAGCATCGTTCCGATGCCTTTTTGGTGGTTGTCACCAGGGCTGTCGATGGCGACTTGGTTGTCGAAGCCGGTCAGAAGAATCAGCTGATCTTTGTGCGGCTCGAGGGGCGCGAAGGCCGGGGTGAGCTGAAAGCTCGTGCCGTCGCCCGTGCCCTGCGGGAAATTCCCGTTCGCCGAGAAGAAGGTGATGAAGCGCTTCGGATAGCCTGCTGCCGAAGCCTTCTTGGGCTCCATGGCCTCGAGAAACGGGAGGCCGATCGCGATGCTGCCGAGCCCGCGAAGAACGGCGCGCCGTGAGAGCGTAAAACCGCGCATGGGACGCTCCGAGCAGACCATGGGGAGAGTGGGTGAGCAACCAACGAAAAAGGCGCAGCTCTCGCAGCGCCCTTCGCTTTCGTCGCTCGGGTCGGTTTAGCGTTCACTCCTCGGAGATCACGCCTCGCCCGACGTCGGACGCCTCGTCCGTCGACTCAGATGCACGCGGCAGTCGGGGTCTTCCCGGCGTGTGCACAATGCGTGTCGGCGTTGCCGGGCTGGGGCGCCGAGCCGGCGACCGTCGCGTGGTAGATGCGGCAAGCCAGCGTGTTGCCCGTGGTGGCGCCCGGGGTGCCCGGCGTGAAGGCGGCGCAGGCCGTGAGGCACTCCGCGTTCGAGGCGTACTGTTTGTCAGCAGCAGCTTGCGGCGAGACACCCGTGCAGCTCGCTTCGATGATCGAGCAGTAGTTGGCGCAGTCGTTGCCGCCGCCGGTTCCGCTCGACGAGCCCACCGTGGGGGTCGCGCCGGTCGACGAGCCCACCGTGGGGGTCGCGCCGGTCGACTTCGCGCTCGAGGCGTTGGCCGAGGACTTGGTCGTGGTGGTCGTGGTGGTGGTGGTGCCAGTTCCGCCGGCGCCGCCGGTGCTCGCGCTGTCGCCGCATCCAAGGGTGAGGCCAACGGTTGCGAGAAGCCCGGCCGAAGCCAAAAGTCCAAGTTTGATATTCATCGTTTCGATCTTTCCAAAGAGCCCCTCTGGGCTTCGTTTCGTGTTGAGCCCGAGCGTCTAGCACGAATTGGCCACGGTTACAGCCCAGCCAGTTGTCAGCGCCCCACGCGCCGACGTTCTCGAGGGCTCGGCTAGCTCACCGACGGAGACGAGGTTGGCCCGAGCTCCTGTCGCCACACGAGGCTGTCACTCGCTCCAGAAGATGGCCCGGTGTAGGCTCCACTCCACGATGCAAACGTTCTCTCCGTCGTCGATCGAAAATGGGCGTATCCGTTCTTTTCGAGAGCCCAGTCTGGGCTGTTCACCGTGAGCGGGAACGCCTAGCACGGTCTGGGAGGGCCGACAGCCCGCGTGACCTTGCCACGAGGTGGCTTGGCCTCACTCGACCCCTCCTTCTCGCACCAATTTCCCCACTTGGCGGCCCGTTCCGAACTAGCATCAACGGATGTTTCGGCGTTCACTCTACCGAGCCCTCACTCTCGGAACCACCTTCCTCGGCATTGCCTCCGCCACGGGGGGATGCGCGCAAATCCTTGGTCTCGGTGACTACAAGGACGGAGGCAGTGGTGGCGAGACGGCGTCCACTACGTCGTCGATGACCTCTGGCTCGACCTCCACCGGTCTCCCTGCTCCGTGCAAGCCCGCCACCACAGAGGCCTGTTACGACGGGCCTTCAGGAACCGAGATGGTTGGCAAGTGCGTCGGCGGCATGCATGCCTGCAACGCCGACGGCATGAGCTACGGCATGTGCATCAACGAGATTGTTCCTGGCGCCGAGGATTGCGAGAAGACCGGTGACGAAGACTGCGACGGCTACTCCTGCAGTGAAACGCCGTGGGCCTTCGGTGCTGGAGATTCAGCGTGGCAACAGGGCTACTCGGTTGCTCGCGATGACGCAGGCAACACCTATGCAGCGGGCGACTTCCCCGGTTCGGTTCAATTCATGAACCAACAGCCGATGATCGCTGCAGGACAGACGGACATCTATTTGGTCAAGATTGGACCCACGGGCGTTCCAGTGTGGTCGAATCGATTTGGAGGTGCGACGGCAGACGCCGTGCTCGATGTCGCAGCAGACGCCACAGGCGTCTACATGCTCACCGCTGGCGCCGTCGACATCGGTGGCCTGGGGTCCGGCCTCACGCTCGCGAGGTTCGACACGTTGGGAGGGCTGGTTTGGAGCAGAAGCTGCAACAGGACTGTTGGCGCCTATCTCGGCGACGGTGCTCGTCCTGGAGGAATGGCCATTAGCGGCAACGGCATCGTTTTCGCGGTCCCTACTTCGGCCGGCTCGATGAGCTGCACTCCCGGCGCCAACCCCACAACAGCTTCCACCTTCACGGCGGCGCAAGGAACGGTGGTGAAGTACACGAGCGCAGGCGACCTAAGCTGGACGCAAACTTACTCATCGAGCACGCTATCCATTTCCGATTTGGCCGCAGATCCGGGTGGAAATCTGTGGTTGACGGGGACCTTCAAAGGAACGACGAACTTTGGCTGCGGCCCTGGAACGGCCAGTGGAACCGGCGACGCTTTTCTCACGAAGCTCGACGTTTCCGGGGCCTGCGCAGTGGCTCGGAATTGGCCATCTGTCGATGCGATCGCGGTCGCGACCGACGCCAATGGCGGGCCGATTCTTTCGGGGCAAGCAAACGCGACGACGATCGATTTCAGTTACGGCACGCAGCCGCTGGTTGGTTCCGTATCGGATCTCGTTTTGGCTCACTTCGATGGGGCTGGCGGCCATGTTTGGAGCAAGCGATTTTCAGGCGCACTGGGCAACGATGTAGCTGTCGATTCGAAGGGCAACGTTGTCGTGGTCGGTGGACGGAACGCGAGCACCATGAATTTCGGAGGAGGCCTGCTCGACAAGCCGGGCTTTGTCGCCAAGCTTTCCGCCGGCTCCGGACAGCATCTTTGGAGTAGGGGATACGGCGGGAGCATTCTGAGCGTCGATGTCACTGATCGACTGAGCGTGACGGGCTATTTCGCCGCCGCGGGCTCGTTCGGTACCACCGTGCTCACTCCAGCCGGGGGTGCGGACGCCCTGTTCATGGCTATCGATCCGTAGGCGGTGACTCTGCTTCGACCGATACTACCGCTCCGCCCATGAAATTCCTGGTGTAGCCTTGCACCACGATGCGAACCCACCCTCCGTCCTCGAGTCTCGGCCGCGCATGGCCTCGCGCCCTTGGTGGCCTACGCCAGTCGGTCACACGCCACACGTCCGAGCCATCGGGGAAGCTTGCGCGCCATGCGCTCGTCTCCTTGACGTTCGTGCTGTCGAGCTGTGCGTCGGCGCAAACGAGCGTGTGCGATCCGATCACCATCGAGCAGAGCGGGCGGTGTTTCTGGTCGAAGGAAGAGGCCTGTGACGCGGCCGGATGTCTGCCTCCGAGCGAGTGCAACATCACCGATACTAAGCCCGGCAAAGTGGAGTGCAAGAAGCCAGCGCCTTGAGCGATCGCGCCGTCGTCGGGTGGTCCGGCTCCTCAGGGCGTGTGACCGGCGGCATTGCATTCGCGAGGCGTTCGAAACGAGCCTGATTCGATCAGTGCGCTCCGAGCAACGCGACGGGCTTGCTCGGCTTGGTGGGCGGCGCTTTGGCGATGGCGCCGCGCGAGAGGAGCTCGTTGTGGGCCGTGTCGGCGAGCTTCACACCGAGTGATTCGGTGTCGCAGCCGTATTTGCGCTCCAACGCCTCTTGCATCGGGATCACGTGAATGGTGTCGTCGGCGGCCATCTTGGAGAGACCCTGGGCGAGCGCGTCGGTGCGGATGTAGTCGTGAATCAGAATGACGCCGCCCTTTTTGGCATAGCGATCCATGTTCTCGGTCAAGAACTGAAACTCACCTCGGTGCTCGGGATCGGTGTCGCCCGAGGCGCCATGCCAGAGCACATTGACCATTCCGAGCTTGGTGAGGGCTTCGTCGTAGAGCGCGATTCCGGCGGCACCGTCGTGATCGACGTAAGGACCACCACCCGGCGGACGCGAATAGAGCACGGCATAAGGACGCGCGCCGTCTTTGTAACCGCGCTCGACGAGAAGATCGCGATGACGACCGAGGTAGTTGCGCCACTCTTTGCGAATCGTGTGCGCCTCGAGCCACACGGCCGGATCGCTCTTGAAGACCTCGCGGAACATCGCGTCGAAGTCGTCACCCGATTGGGCCATGAGCGCGATGTCGATCAAGATCGACGTGACCTCGTGCTGCCCGCGAATCTCTTCGACCGTCTGCGCCGGTGCGCTGACGCGGGTCATCTTCACGTCGTGGCTGTAGGAGTGCGAGCCGATCGTGTGGCCCTCGGCGACCATGCGCTGCACGAGCGGGTACGTCGTTCGCGAGATCACGCGACCGATGAGAAAGAACGTCGCTGGCATGTGGTGCTCGGCCAAGAGATCGAGGACGCGCGGCGTCGCGGTCGGGTGCGGGCCGTCGTCGAACGTGAGGACCACGTTGCCCTTCTCGACGGCGTCGGTCGAATACATCCCGTAGAAGCCCTTCTTGTCGGCGTCGGCCGTGCAAACGACCGGCGGAGCGAGCGCAGCCGACTCGACGGCAGCGGTCGTCGCTGCGGGCGCCTCGAAGCCCGCGAGCTGCATCTTCGTGTCGAACGCCTCGGTGGGCTGCGTTGCGACGAGCGCCGTCGTCGCCTTCTGGGGCCCTTGCATCATGCTCGGCCCGCCGAGCGATTGGCAGCCGGTGATTGAGGTGAGGAGCAGCATTCCCAGCGTCGCGGTCCATCGAGTGTTCACGCAACGATTACTTCGAAGCGTGACGGGCGAGGCCGCCGAGGAGACGTCCGAGAGGCTCGTTTCACTGCCTGAAACACACCTTGCTTACGCGCTCTCCGTGTCCGCAGAGACGCGCTCTTCGCGTGGCTGTCGCGTCACCGGGATGAACCGTCACGTCGAAAGCGCCGCGCTTCGTGCTCGGGCCCTCTTGGCACGCCGCGACCCGCTTGTGTCCGCTGAGCCACAGTCTGCCCTCGACCGTCCACGCGGCAGCGACGGAAAAAAAGATCGAAAAAGAGAAACCCGGGCTCGGCGTCCTAGGATGCGGTCGTGGCCGCTCCTCTTGGTTCCAACGTTCGCTTCCGCGCATGTGCTCGGGCGTGGGCGAGGCGGGTCGTGGCGGCGACGACCCTCCTATACTTCCCGTCATTCGCCCAGGCCGATCCGGCGATCGCGGTGCCGACGCGTCCCGATTGGGCCTTCGGCTCGCCCTCTGCCGAGGGAGCCGTGCTCGGTCTTTCACTGGCATCGAACGCGACGTTCTTCATTTCGCAGCGTCGGAGCACCTGGGATGCGCGCCACCGACACGTGTGGGTGCCGGGCCTCGGTCTCGTCAGCGACGTCATCGGAGCGGCCGCTGGATCTGCGTTCCAAATGGGAACGGGCTACGTCCTCGAGTCGGCCTACCTCGATGCGGGACACGTTCGGCACCCGGGCATCGAGGCGCTTCACGGCTCGCTGGTCGAAGGAGAGGCGCTCGCGCTCACCAACGGAATCACCACGCTCATCAAACGGCTCACCGGTCGCTGTCGCCCGCGCGCCTACGGAAGCGGTGTCTGCGCCGAATGGGATGCGTTCCCGTCGGGACACACGTCCCCGATCGCAGCGTTCGCCGGGACGCGATTGGTCCGTGTCTTCGAGACGCCTTTTCACGATCCGTCAGCGGGTCTCCGTCTCGCGAGCTTCGCGGTTGCCGAGGTCGGCACGACAGCCACCGCGATCCTTCGGGTGGCGGCGGGAGCCCACAGCTTGGAAGACGTGCTCGTCGGCGTCCTCGTGGGTCACTCGGTTGGCGCGCTCGTCGCTGCCGTTCATCCGCCGCAAAAGGCTCCGATCGACGCGCCGATCGTGGGTGTCGCGAAGGCTCCGCTCGAGCGCTCGTTCGTCTTCACGTGGGCCGGCAGCTTCTAGTCGAATGAAGATTGCTTCATGCTGGTCGGGTCGCAGTAGCGTCGACAGACTTCATGCGTGGACCGAACCTGCTAGGCTCTCCGTTCGGGAGGGGGGCCGTTCGCGGTCTGCCTCCATGCTTGTTTGATCACTTGTCTCTGGAGGAGCACTCATGAACGTCAAGACTTGGGCATTGTTCGCGTCGGTTTCGGTCGCTAGCGTCGCTATCGTGGGCTGTGGTGATTCGGCCGGCACCGGCGGCGCAGGCGGCGCAGGCACCAGCAATACCGCAACGGGAACCACCGTCACCGGCAGCAGCACGCACGCCACAGGCACCGGCGCGACGACCGGCGCCACGACCACGACCGCCACCAGCGGGTCCACCACCGCGTCGAGCTCGACCGGCGGCGCGACTTGCGCGGTCCCCAACGACATGAACGATACCTGCGATCACGCCTGTGCCGCGGCCTTCGATTGCGGCGCGCTCATCTGCACCGCTCCGGACCAGCTCTGCACCGGATTCGCGCCCATGGGCGCCCTGACCAAGGCACAGTTCACCGGCGGCTGCGTCACCCAGTGCAACGCGATGCCCGCCTTCAAGGCGGCGATCGACGTGACCGACTGCGCGGGGACCATCGCGACGCTCAAGGCTGCGAGCCCGGCCTTCAAGTCATTCTGCTCGCCCTGAAAGCGACGGCGCTCGAGCCGCAGGCTGGAGCGAGATGAAGCGAGGAGCCCGGCGAGAGCTGGGCTCCTTGCGTTGGAGCGTCGGCGTCGATCGCAATCGACACCGCGTACGCGAACAACGCCTCTTTCGCAGACCGCTTCCCCCTAGCTAGCGCAGCACTTGACCGGTGATGATCTCCATCGTCGCGCGGTGGGCCAATCTCCCCGACTCTTCGGCGATGTGCCCGACCTCGGAGAGCGGCTCTCCTAGAAAACGAGGCGCGTGGGCGCGAAACGACTCTGGATCGCCGGTCGACAGAACGCGCAGAGCGCCAGCGCCGCCGTGGTCGAAATCGGGGTGACGATCGAGCCAGGCCGCGAGTCGCTCCGCGACGTAGGGCGCGGGATCGAGCAGCTTCACCGAGGTCACGGCTTCGAAGGCCGGCATGAGCAGCGGGAAGTGCGTGCACCCGAGGAGCAGCGTATCGATGTCACCCATCCCTTCGAGGTAGCGAGCGACGGTGAGGCGCGCGATGTCGGTGCTCTCCCAGCCTTCTTCGACGATGGGCGCGAGGAGAGGCGCCGCGCGCTGCGTGACGCGGTGAGGCCCGAGCTTGGCGATTTCGATCGCGAACGTGCCCGACGCAATCGTCCGATGCGTCGCGAGAATGCCAATGTGTCCGGCGCTCGACGCGACGGCGATTTCGGCCGACGGGATCGAGACGCCGAGAATGCGGCGCGGCGAGCCCGGACCCGCGTAGCGACGCTGCAAATGACGTAGCGCAACACAAGAGACTGTGTTGCAGGCGACGACGACGAGGCGGCAGCCTTCTTCGAAGAGTCGCTCGACGCATTGCTCGGCGAAATCGAGGACGGTGTGGACGTCGCGTCCGCCGTAGGGGGCGCGACCCGTGTCGCCGAGGTAAAGAAAGTCGCGGGTGGGGAGCGCCTTTCTCAGACGTCGAAGCACGGTGAGGCCACCGAAGCCGGAATCGTAGACACCGATCATCGTCGAACCTCTCGAACGGGCGAGGGGGCTCGCGAGATGCTTGGCGCGCGTCGGTCCGTTCCCATGGGTCTTTGTCGACGCTCGGGGCAGACGGGTCAAGCCCGCCGAAATTCGTCACTTTCGGCTCGGGCTCGCCGGCCGCGCTCGTCTCTGCGATTTCTGCTGCTTTCTGGGCGCTTTCCCTTTCATTCGACCCCGAGACTCCCCCCTTGTCACGGTGCGGCGTAGAGGAGAGCCGAGCTCTCTGGAGCGGCACCCCCATGAAATCCGAGAGGAGCCCCGATGACGACCAACGTGGAGATGCCGACCTGCTCGAGGTCGTCGCGCGAGGAGCGAGCGAGCCTTCTCGCGCGCGCGCCGCGCAGGGCACTTTCTACGCGCGGCACGTTCGCTACCTCTACGGCATCGTGATGCGGCACAAGAAAAACCTGCTTCCGCTCGCCGGCATCGGAGCCGAAGACCTGGTGCAGGAGACATTTCATCGCGCCTTCGAGCGGGCCCACACCTCCGACCGTGGCAAAGATCTCGACGTGGAGCGGCAGCGATTGCGCACGCGCGCTTGGCTCGGTCGCATCGCGACGAACCTTCTCACTGACCAAGACGTCCACCTCGGAAGTCTCGCCGTCTATTTCGACGACGCGCACTATGTCGAATTGGCGCGGTCCGACGATGCGCTCGCATTGGCAAAAAAGCGCAGTCTCATCGATTTTGCCGACGTGACGCCCGAGCTCGTCGACACGACGCAATCGGGCCCGTCCCACTTCGCGCTCACCGTCGGGCCGCTCGACAAAGCGACCGCCGAGCGTCTTCGATGGGAGCTTCTCGAGCGCTCCCAATCGGCCGCGATCGTGGTCGGTACCGACTACGCGGGCTCGCCGAAGCCACTGCCCTGACGAACCATTTTCGCGCGCGGCCGGTAGCAAATCGTTTCGAGATCAAGGGGCGCGTTCATCATGCTATGGCCGAAAGATGTGGCTCTCCACGGCTGTCCATCGTGACGCGAGCGCGAACCGACGAAGTGGCTCGCGCCGCGCGGCGCATCGACCGAGCCCACGGGAGCGGCGTCGTTCTTGCTCAATCCGATCGCCAAGCTCACGGCTCGGCATCCCGAGCTCCGTGTCGTGCTCCACCACGCCGACACCGGCCCGACCCGCCGATGAAGGACGAGTCTAGGCCGAAGCACGCGGACCGCGACGCCCGACGACAACTCGGCTAGACGATTCTTCCTTTGACCACCGCCGTCGTTGCAGAAAAGCCGTCGGTCGCGCGAGACATCGCTGCCGTGCTCGGCGCGACCCACAGAGGCGACGGATGCTTCGAGGGCGGCGGGTACATCGTCACGTGGGCGATCGGCCATTTGGTCGCGCTGGCTCAACCGCACGAGATCGAGCCCGCCTGGAAGCGTTGGAGCCTCGAGGGCTTGCCGATGCTCCCGAAAGACTTCCCGTTGGTCGTCGTCGACGACACCAAATCGCAATTCGCGATCGTTCGAAAAATACTGAAATCGCGCGCCGTCGATCACGTCATCTGCGCGACCGACGCCGGACGCGAAGGCGAGCTCATCTTTCGGTACATCTACGAGGCCGCCGGATGCAAAAAGCCGTTCAGCCGTCTCTGGATCTCGTCGCTCACGCCCGATGCCATTCGCAATGGATTCAGTCGGCTGAAGAACGGATCGGAATACGACACCCTCGCCGACGCAGCGCGCGGCCGCAGTCGGGCCGATTGGCTCGTCGGAATGAATCTCTCTCGCGCGTACAGTCTCGTGCTCGATAGCCACATTTCGGTGGGTCGCGTGCAGACGCCGACCTTGGCGATCTTGGTCGACCGCGAAATCGCGATTCGCGCATTCGTTCCCGAAGACTACCTCGAAGTCGTCGCGACCTTCAGACCGCTGTCGAAAGCGGGCGACCGAGGCCCACTCTCCTACGAAGGGACGTGGTCGAGGCCGAAAGAGCGCGGTAAAGAGAGCCCCGAAGGACCGAGCCTGAGGCGGCGCCTCGCTTTCGATGGCGAAGAGGCAAAACGCATCGTGGCGCGCGCGCTCGTGGGCCGTGCTGAGATTGCGTCGGTCGACGCCGAGACGCGAAAGCTTCCGCCCCCGCTCCTCTACGATCTCACCGAGCTCCAGCGAAGCGCCAATCGTCTCTATGGGATGAGCGCGCAAAAGACGCTCGATGTCGCTCAGGCGCTCTACGAGCGTCACAAGCTCATCAGCTATCCGCGCACCGACAGTCGTCATCTGTCGACCGACGTGGCCACGACGGTGAGCGCCGTCGTGCGCGCGATCGAGCACCGCTATGCCGGGCTCCTCGCGCCGGGCACCGGAGTCACGCCGCTCGGACGTCGCTTCGTCGACGATGCGCGGGTGACCGATCACCACGCCATCATTCCCACGACCACCTCGAGCCGAGAGGCGTCGCTCGGTGCCGACGAGCAGAAGATTTACGACCTCGTCTGCCGGCGTCTCCTCCAAGCGTGGCATTCGGATCACGTCTATTCGGTGACGAACGTGGTCACGACCATCACCTCCGGAGACACGCCCTCGACGATCGATCGTTATGAAAGCCAAGGGACGGCTGTCGAGCAGGTCGGCTGGAAAATCCTCGACGTGGGCGGCGGCAAGAAGGCCCCGAAACCAGGCTTTCCCAAGCCCGGAGATGCGTCGACGCGCACCGCTACGGGTGAGAGTCACGACGCGCCCGCCGGGGATCAAGCGCTCCCGTCAGGGCTATTCCCGAAGCAGCGCGCTGAAGTGGAAAAAGCTGTTCCAGTCGCGAAAAGAACGCGCCCTCCGCCTCGCTACAACGACGCCACGTTGCTGACCGCCATGGAGACGGCAGGACGAACGCTCGAAGAGAAAGAGCTGTCGGATGCGATGCGCGATCTGGGGCTCGGCACACCTGCGACGCGCGCGCAGATCATCGAGACGTTGATTCGGCGCGAATACGTGGTTCGGCAGGCGAAGTCGCTCGAGGCGACCGACAAGGGCGTCGGGCTCATCGAGGTCGTCCACGCCGAAGTGAAGAGCCCGGCGATGACAGGGGAGTGGGAGGCCAAGCTGAAGCGGATGCAGCGCGGCGATGGGACGTTGTCGATGTTCATGGAGGGGATCGAGACGTACGTGGGGGAAGTCATCGAGCGGGTCACGGGCGGGAGCATCGGATTGCCGGTGAAAGCTTCCGGAGGAGGATCTGGGCGATCGGCAATGAACGGTGCCGACACGGAGCCGATTCGGGCAGCGCCGAGAGCGAAATCGAAAGCGACGACGGCTTCGACGACGACTCGGGACCACGACGACGACCACGACGACCACATCGATGCCGATCGACGACGATCGACGACGACATCGACGACGAGACCGACATCGACGACGAGACCGACATCGGCAACGAGACCGGCGTCGACGTCGTCAGCTGCGGTTTCGCCCTCGACGCCGACTCCGAGGGCTACACCTTGGGTCGCGTCGACGGAGACCTCAGGGCCACCCATTGGTCACCCCAGCGCTCCCGTCTCGGCGCGGATGCCGACGGCACCCGACGATCTGCGCGACCTGCTCCGTGAGTCGTTCGGGTTTCCTGACTTTCGTCCTTACCAAGAAGCCGTTTGTCGAAGCGCGACGATCGGCCGCGATCTGCTTCTGGTCATGCCGACGGGAGCCGGTAAATCCCTTTGCTATCAGCTACCCGGGATCGCTCGTGGCGGAACGACGCTCGTCGTGAGCCCGCTCATCGCCCTCATGGAAGACCAGGCGGCGAAGCTCACGTCGCAAGGGTTTCGCGCCGAGCGCATTCACTCGGGTCGATCGCGCGCCGAGTCGCGGCAGGTGTGCATCGATTACCTCGCAGGGCGCCTCGACTTTCTATTCATCGCCCCCGAGAGACTGCGCGTCCCTGGTTTTCCCGAGATGCTGGCGAAGCGAACGCCGTCGCTCATCGCGATCGACGAAGCGCATTGCATCTCGCAATGGGGTCACGATTTCAGACCCGACTATCGAATGCTCGGGCAGCGTCTCCCGCTCCTTCGACCGGCGCCGATCGTCGCATTGACCGCGACCGCCACGCCCGAGGTTCAAGACGACATCGTCGCGCAGCTCGGTCTGCTCGGCGCCAAGCGCTTCATTCACGGGTTTCGACGCGACAACCTCGCGATCGAGGTCGTCGAGATGGGGCCGGGAGAGCGTCCTGATGCTGTCGCTTCGTTGCTCGCCGATTCGGCGCGGCGCCCGGCCATCGTTTATGCCGCGACACGCAAGAGCGCCGAAGAGCTCGCCTCGGTGCTCGGTCGAAAGCTCGCTGCGGCGTACCACGCAGGAATGGACACGAGCGAACGCGATCGCACGCAGGCAGCGTTCTTGTCGGGCAAGCTCGAGATCATCGTCGCGACCACCGCGTTCGGAATGGGTATCGACAAGTCCGACGTGCGGACCATCGTCCACGCGGCGCTGCCGGCGAGTCTCGAGGGCTACTACCAAGAGATTGGGCGCGCGGGCCGCGACGGAAAGCCTTCGGTCGCGATTCTGCTGCACTCCTTCGTCGACCGAAAGACCCACGCGTTCTTTCACGAGCGCGACTACCCCGATCCCGAGGTGCTCGAGTCGATCCATTCGAAGCTCACGAAGAAGCCCACCGACAGCGACAAGCTTCGAAAGAAGGTCCGAATCGATGCCGAGACCTTCGAAAAAGCCCTCGAGAAGCTCACGATTCACGGCGGCGCCGAGATCTCGATCGAAGGAGACGTGACGCGCGGGGCGTCGACCTGGGAAAAGCCTTATGTGGCTCAGCGCGCGCACAAGCTCGCCGCGCTCGAGGTGATGGCTGGCTTCGCTGCCTCGAACGATTGCCGCATGGTCCACATGATTCGCCATTTCGGCGATCAAGAAGACACCGGGGCGCTCTGTGGTCTCTGCGACGTCTGCGCGCCGGATCGCTGCATCGCGCGCCGTTTTCGCGAGCCGAGCCACGCCGAGGTGTCTGCGATTGCGCGCATTCTCGATGCGCTGACGCGCGGCGACGAACAGGCCACCGGGCGACTCCACCGTGAGACGTTTCCGAACGACGCCATCGACAGGCGGTCGTTCGAGCATTTGCTCGGCGGTCTCGTTCGCGCAGGTCTCGTCACCGTGACCGAAGCTACCTTCCAAAAGGGTAGTGAATCGATTCGGTATCAGCGCGCGTCGTTGACGGCTGAAGGCCGGCTCCGCGGAGACGACGTCGCCGGTATCGCCATTCCGCGCGAACCGACAAGGAGGGCCAAGGGCGCCGCGCCGAAGCGTGGCAGCGCGAAGACGGGAGCGAAAAAGCCCTTTGGACCGAGGCCGTTCGGAGCGTCGGGCGCGTCGTCGAAGTCGTCGGCGAAGAAGACGAGCCCATGGGCGTACATCAACAAGGCGAAGAAGAAGAAGCGGGCACGATGAGAGTGACCACGAGCGCGTCTTCAGAAGAATGTGGCCTGGGCCCAATCCTGCTCGAAGGTCGTCTGCATCGTCGCGAGCACGTCGGTCTCGAAAGCGATGACACCCACTTCGCGGTTCTTCGAGAGCGAGGTGTAGCTGAGGTTCACCGAGCCTGCGTAGCCGCGCTTTCCGTCGACGGCGATCGCCTTCACGTGGACTTTCGGCGAGACCATGTATTCGCCGGGATTTGATTCTGCGCGAAAAACGCCGCGGCGTCGGCGTTGGTGTCGATCCACGTCGTGTCGGCGAGAATGACGCGCACCTGCACACCGGCTTGTTTCCGGGCCTGAATCGCCGCGCGAACGTCGGTGTCGGCGAGCTGCATCGACTCGAGGTCGAGCGTCTCTGTCGCGCTCGAGATGAGCTCGAAGAGCCGCTGCCTCGCATGGACCGGCGAAACGAGAAGCCGCGTGCATGGCACGTTTGACGGATCTTCGTCTGGTACGACGTAGCTCCGCTCTTTTGCCATCTGCGGCGCGAGATAATTCCCGGTGGAGATGATGACGATGGATTCGTCGATCACGATAGCCTTCGCGTGCATGAAATTCGACCGGAAGCCTGTCGGGATTGCCCCAGCGCGAAAGACGGCGAATAGTCGCGTGCTCAACCAAGGAGACGGCACGCCATGGAGTATCGATCGCTAGGAAATAGTGGGCTCAAAGTTCCCGTGCTCTGCCTCGGAGCGATGACCTTCGGCGAAGCCGACGACAAATCGTTCATGCACAAGGTGGGCTGTGACGAGAAGACCTCGTTTGCGATCATGAACCGCGCGCTCGAGCGTGGCGTAGGCTTCATCGACACCGCCGACGTCTACGGTCAAGACGGCCTCTCCGAGCGGATCGTCGGCAATTGGATGCAAGAGACGAAGAACCGCGACCGCGTCGTGCTCGCGACCAAGTTCCGCTTTCGCATGGGCGAAGGGCCGAACTCCACCGGCGCTTCTCGCTATCGCATCATGCGCACAGTCGAAGACAGCCTCCGCCGTTTGAAGACCGATCGCATCGATCTCTATCAAATCCACATGCAAGACATCGACACGCCCGAGGAGGAGACGCTCCGGGCGCTCGACGATCTCGTGAAGGCCGGCAAAGTCCTCTATCTCGGGGCAAGCAACTATGCGGCCTACCGCCTCACCGACAGCCAATGGATCGCGAAGACCGAGCATCTGAATCGCTTCGTCGCATTGCAGATGCAATACAGCCTGATGGTCCGCGACCTCGAGCGCGAGCACGTTCCGCTCTGCAAGCGATTCGGGCTCGGCATTCTTCCGTGGTCGCCTCTCGCCGCAGGCTTTCTGTCGGGCAAATACGTGAAAAATCAGCCGCCTCCTCCCGGCGTACGTCTCGAGAAGTGGAAAGAGCGGCTAGCCGATGTCGACAACGAACGAGGCTGGCGCACGCTCGACATGGTGAATGCCGTCGCGAAAGAGAAAGAGACGACGGCGGCGGCCGTGTCGCTCGCTTGGCTCCTCGCGAAGCCCGCGGTGACTTCGGTGATCTTCGGTGCGCGCTCGGTCGAGCAGCTCGACGACAACCTGAAAGCCTCCGAGGTGAAGCTTTCGGACGAAGACGTGAAGCGCCTCGACGACGCGAGCGCTTACAAGCTCGGCTATCCCTACGAGTTTCTCTCCAACCTTCAGAAGCGTTGGTGACGAGCGGGCGCACGCGGGCAGATCTGCGAGGGCGGTGAGCCGCTCGGCGATGGCGCTCAGTGCGATTTGCGTGTCGCGTGCGGTAGAGCCCTTCCGGCTTGTCGCGCGCGTGCGCACTGTGGGCCCACCGCAAATCCTTGCGCGGGTGCCTTCTTCAGGTGGGCTTCGGTCGGAGCGTCGTAGCGGCTGTTCTCGGCGATCTTGTCGTCGGGATGGTTGCGATTCCACAGCCGCTGAAACGCGAGCACATCGAGCCCGTCGTGATGCGCCGCACCCGGTCCGCCGAAATCGAAATGGACCCGATCCGACGGCCCGAGCCAATGGAACCCTTGGGCCTCGAGCGCCGAGCGCCACGCGCCGTGCTCGCTCACGTCGAGCGCGAGCCCCGTCTCGTGGTTGCTCTCTCCGGGGTTCGCCGCGAGCTGGATGCCGCATCGTCTGGCGCGCGACCACCTATCGAGCAGGTATTGCTGAGCGACGGTTCGGAGCGCGCTATTCACGGTCATCGTGCGTGTCGGATGGGCGTCGAGCACACGAAGCAATCGATCGCGCGCCGGCGCTTCGAGATGAAGAAACACGTGTCCGGGCGTGACGAGGTTCTTTCGTGGCGGGACGGCGGCGAACGCGTCGGCGTCGACACAGCGTGCTTCGCCCACGATCTGCCGACTCAAACCGTCGACGCTCGAGGTCGAGCAACCGCTCGAGTAAGCCTGCTCCACCGTCTGTGCTCGCTTCGTTCGTTTCGGCTCTGGAGCGGGCTCGTCGGATTGAGCTTCGGAACCGTCGGTGTCGCCGTTCTTCGGTCCTTCGGCAGGCGTCCCGCCTTCGAGATGAGCACTCGACTCACACGCGCTCTCGCTCGAAGCGGGCGGCGCGGCGTTTTCAGGCGTCGGTGCGCCCTTCGACAGATCGATCGCAGCGCGCGCCGAAGCCGACGGCGCTGGGTCGCGCGGCAGAGAACGCTCGATCAGCATCGAATTGATTCCGATGATCACGACGAGGCCAACGAGAGCGCCCGGGATCGCGACCCTGCGCAGGGTCAGCCTGCTCGATTTCGGCCGCCAAAGAGGCACACGCGGTGACGGAGGGTCCGCCTGGGGATCCTCGTGGGGGTCGAGATCGTCGTCCGTCACGGCCTCAGCACTAGTCGCGGCCGACCGAGCCGGCAAGGCGAACGAACGCAGACGTTGCGCTCACTTCGACGCCTTCTGCAATGCACCGGTAGCCACGAAGAGTGCAGGCGAGAGCCACGCCATCACGATGAAGACGAGAATCGCCGTGGCGGAGACGAAGTGAAACCCGAGCGCGGCGTGGAGCTGCTTCACGATCGGCGCATGTGGGCACGCGAAAGCGTTGCTGCAGGCTCGAACCGTGGTAGCTGGAGAGGCATGCGACGCGCAATCTCTTCGGCTCTCGCTTGCTCTTGTCTGACTCTCGTCGTCGCCGTCTCGGCGTGCGGTGGGAAGGTCGTCTTCGACGACGGAACCGGCGGCTCCGGCGGCAGGTCGTCGTCGAAGACGACCGGATCGACCGTGACCCACGCGGCGACGACCGGTTCGTCGTCGACCGGTGGAAACGATTGCACGTCGCTCAAGGCCAAGCTCGACGCTGCGGTCGCCGCCGCCGTCACATGCAGCCCATGGCTCGCCACCGTGCAGTGCAATGGCACCCAGATCATGAACGACGACTGCGGCTGTCCTTCGGTTCTGTTGAATGAAACGGCCCCCGACAAAGCGGCTGCAGCGAAGGCCGCCAACGCGGCTTGGATTCAAGCGGGCTGCGGGCCATTCCAATGCGGCGCCGCCTGCTTCCCGGCGGGTCCCGGATTTTGCAAGCCGAACGCCGACGGCACCTCGGGCAAGTGTTCTGTCGCATTGCCCGACTGAGGTTGCCCGACTGAGGTTGCCCCGACTGAGGTTGCCACGACTGAGGTTGCCCCGGCTGAGGTTGCCCGACTGAGGTTGCCCCGACTGAGGTTGCCCCGACTGAGGTCGACAGGTGACCCGAGGAGCGAGCGTGCCAGAAGAGACGACCACCCCGAGCAGGCGAGCGAGCGACCCACACGAAGACGCGACGATCGTCGGTTTCGCTTCGTTGGTCGCGCCATGCTCCGAAGAAGAATTCGAAGCGTCGTTTCTCCGCAAAGAGCGTCTCGTCATCAAGACGCGTCACCCCGCGCGCGCGACGCGGCTCCTTCCTCGATGGACACTCGACCGGCTGATAACGTCGAAGTTCTTGCCCAAAGCGCGATTGCAAGCGATGCGAGAGGGGGAGGTCGTCGCATCGCACCTCTATCGAGCCGAAGACGGCCGGCCGAAGGCGGGTGCGATCGAAGCCTTGATTGCCGAGGGAGTCAGCTTCGTCGTCAATGGCATCGACGACGACGTCCCCGCGATCGCTAGATTGTGCGATTCGCTCGAGCGACGGCTCGGCCACACCGTTTGGGTCAATGCGTACGTGACGCACGGTCCGGGCGGCGCGCTCGCGCCTCATTACGACGATCACGACGTCATCGTCTTGCAGATTCACGGCACCAAGCGGTGGTTCGGTCACGGCTCACCCGTGCCGTTGCCTGTCGAGTCGAGCCCCGATGGCGTCGATTTCGGGCCCGCGAAATGGGACGAGCTCATCGAGCCGGGTGACGTGCTCTATCTGCCGCGAGGCGAGGTACACCATACCAGCGTCGAAGGAACGCATGCGATTCATCTGACGTTCGGCGTCGACACCCGACGAGGTATCGATCTGTTCGATGCGCTGGTGAAGTGCGCGGCGAGCGACGTTCACTTTCGAGAAGACCTCACGAGGCTAGGCGGACAGGCCGATTCGGTCCGAAGAGAGCGCGACCTGAAAGATCGGATGCATGCGCTCGTCGAGGGCGCCGATCTGAACGTCTATCTCGGAGACGACGACGCCGCGCGACCGCTTCGTTCGATGGTGCATCTCGGCAATGGAATCGTCACCGACCGCAGCGTGGTCATTCCTGCGGTGAGGCGCGCATTCGAGCTCCCCAAGGATCTCGCTGACGCGGACGAGACGATCGACGTACGAACCGGCGGCGCTTCCTTTCGTCTGTCGTCAGCGGCGGCGCGGATCCTCGCGTTCCTCGTCGCGCACGATCGCGCGAGCCTGCCCGAGATCGTCGGCCAGCTCGGCCCGGGTCACGACGAGCCTTGCGCGCGTGATTCGGTGAACGAGCTCGTTCGACTCGGCTTGGCCGGCGTCGAATGACTGGCCGCACCGTCGACTATCGGTCTCGTCGCGCACCCGGGCGGCCGCTTTCGGCGATGGGTCTGTCGTAGCGGAATCGAACCGCTCTTCGCTGATTCACAGTCCTCCTCGCCGTGACTCCGAACCCTTCTCACTCGAGAATCACGCCCCTCGTCGGAAAGCCTTGTAGACGCGCGCTGGAAAGCGTAGAGCGCGTTGTCTTACATTGTGCGCCGCAGACGCTTGCTTCGTTCCGGAGCACGCGAGACCGTTCGGAGGGTTCCCGCCATGTCTTTCGCCAAGTCTCTCGCTCAAAAGCTCGCGGTTGCCCTGTTCCTCTCGCTGCCCCTCGCAGGGTCGGTCGTCGGCTGTTCGGTCGATTCGACCGCAGACGAGAGCGATGACCTCACCTCGTCGACGGTCACGTTCAAGAAGCTCTCGATTACGAAGGCGAACGCTTCGCCCGCGCTCACGATTCTAAAGAGCAAGGCTCAGTTCCAGGCCTTTTTCGGCAAGCCTGCGCCCTCGAGCATCGACTTCAACAAGAGCTGGATTCTCCACTACTCGACGGGGATGCAGAACACCGGCGGCTTCAAGGCCGAGATCGTCAGCATCAAGCGGAGCGGCAGTGGTGCTTCACGAAAGCTCGACATCGTGACTCGCGCGACGAGCCCCGGACCGGCGTGCATCGTCACCGAGTCGCTCACGAACCCGCAGATGACGGTGAAGATCAACAAGCAGGTCTCCTCCATCGGCATCAATCAGGAGAACGACGACGTCGTCACCGATTGCAGCGAGCCCGACTTCTGCGCGACTGCGCTCTGCCCCTCGGGTCTCGTGTGCAGCGAAGCGACCGATAGCTGCATCCAGACACCCTTCTGCTGGATTGCGAAATGCCCGAACGGCACGACCTGCGACGATACGGCTCGTGCCTGCGTTCCGAGCGCCTGCGACTCGGCCGACGAGGCGAGCTGCCCCTCGGGCTTCGAATGTCGAAACCAGATTCAGTGCATCCAGGCGCCGTGCCCGGAAGACTATCGCTGCATCTCGCTCACTCCCTGAGCGCTCTAACGACGAACGCGCTGCGCGGCTCCGCTCGAGCGATCCGAAAAAGAGGGCTGCGCCGGCGCGATCCTTGGCTATCGTCCTCGGCATGCCCTCCGTCTCGATCGTCCCGTGCCTCAGCGACAACTACGCTTACCTCGTCCGCCTCGACGGGTCCGATGATGCGTTCGTCGTCGATCCTTCCGAGTCGGAGCCCGTGATCGCGGCGGTCGAGAAGCTCGGATTGCATCTCGTCGGCATCCTCAACACGCACCACCATCCCGATCACGTGGGCGGAAACGTCGGGCTCATCGCGCGTTTCGGCGAGCTTCCCGTCGTGGCATTCCAAGGCGATCGTGGGCGCGTGCCCGCACAGACCCGCGGCGTCGAAGACGAAGAGACGTTCGATCTCGCCGGCCTCTCGATTCGCGCCTTGCATGTCCCAGGGCACACGACGGGCGCCGTCGCATACGTCACAGACGGAGCCGTCTTCACCGGTGACACGCTCTTCATCGCAGGCTGCGGGCGCCTCTTCGAAGGCACCCCCGAGATGATGCATCACTCGCTGACCGATCGCATCGCGGCCCTACCCGAAGCGACCCGGGTCTACTGTGGACACGAGTATACCGTCGCGAACCTCCAGTTCGCCGTGCACGTCGATCCAGACAACGTCGACGCGCGTCGCGCCCTCGAAGCCGCTCGCGAGAAGCGCGCGCGCGGCGAGAGCACCGTTCCGTCGACGATTGCGACTGAACGAGCGACCAATCCGTTTCTTCGCGTCGCGGCCCCCGCGATGAGAGACCGCTTCGGCGGAGGCGATCCGGTGAGCGTGCTCGCTGCAGTACGCAAAGCCAAAGACGAGTTCCGCGCACCCGGCGCCTGAGGCGCCCGCGAGGGGCCTGAGTCTGATACACACTTGCTGCGATGAAAGAGAGCCCTCCCATCTTCGGGTTCAACGCGGCCAAGAGCGATATCGTGCGCGAGGTCGCCGAGCGCGTCGTCGACGCCGAGCAAGATCCTCTGTTCGCATTGAACGACGCTGCTTACTTCGAGATCAAACGTCTCGAGACCTCGCGTCGAAAGAAAGATCAAGAGTCACTCGGCGAATGGCAGCGCCTCGCGCGTTCCATCGGTCGCATCTCCAAGGGTGAGCGGGTCGACAAGCTCCGCGATCTCGCGTTCGAATACGCGAACGACGTCGCCGGCAATTTCGATCCGCGCGTCTACAAGCTCTCGACGCGCATCCTGCCCGGGCTCGTGACCGCCCTCCTCGCGCCGCGCACGCTCGCCTCGTTGATTCGTCATCCGAGCGAGCTCGTGAGCCTCGACGCGCTCCAAGACAAGGTCATCGTCGAAGGGCCTCTCGAGAAGCTTCAGAAGATCACCGAGAAGGGCGTGTGCGTCTTCGTGCCCACGCACCTCTCGAACATGGACTCGATCGTGTTCGGCTACGCGCTCGAGCGCGCCGGCCTCCCGCCTGCGACCTATGGCGCCGGAAAGAACCTCTTCACCAATCCGGTGCTCTCGTACTTCATGCACAACCTCGGCGCGTACCGCGTCGATCGCCGCTTGAGGCACGGCCTCTACAAGAACGTCTTGAAGACCTATTCGTGCGTGCTCCTCGAGCGCGGCTACCACTCGCTGTTCTTTCCCGGCGGCACGCGCTCACGCTCCGGCGGCATCGAGCGAAAGCTGAAGCTCGGGCTCGTGGGTAGCGCCATCGAGGCCTTCGCGAGGAGTGTTCAAGCGGGCCGTGAGAGACGCGTCTTCTTCGTGCCGGCGACCATCAACTACCTCATCACGCTCGAGGCCGAGACGCTCATCGCCGACTACCTCTCGGAAATGGGCAAGCACCGGTACATCATCGAAGACGACGAATCGAGCCGCATCGGGCGCATGACCTCGTTCATTCGCAAGCTCCTCGGTATGGAGAGCTCGGTCATCATCCGCTTCGGCGAGCCCATCGATCCGTTCGGAAACTCGGTCGACGAAAACGGTGATTCCTTCGACCGACGGGGCCGCAAGGTCGATCCGGCGAGCTACGTGAAAGACCAAGACGGCAAGGTCGTCCTCGATGCGACGCGCGACGCGCAGTACACGCGCGAGCTCGCCGAGATCATCTGCCAGTCGTACGAGCAGAACACGGTCATCATGTCGACGCACGTCGTAGCCGCCGCGGCGTTCGCTCGTCTTCGCCAAGCCTCGCCACGCCAAGACTTGTTCACCGTGCTGAGGCAGCGCGATGGTCTCATCGTTCCCCGCGACGAGCTCGCGGCCGACGTTCGCCAGATCAAAGACGTGCTCATCGAGCAAGAGAAGCGCGGCGAGGTCCGTCTCGGCGACTTCGTGCGTGGCGCATCGGGAGGCGATTTGCTCGAGCGAGCGCTGCGCGCCTTCGCCGGCTACCACTCGACGCCCGTGCTCATTCCCAAGCGAGAAGGCATCGCCATCGGCGATACGAAGCTTCTTTTCTATTATCAAAACAGGCTCGCCTCGCACGCTGTCGCTTGGGACGTCCTCGGCGGGCGAACGAGCCGGCCAGCGGGCACCGCAGCGTCGTCGTCACCTGGTCTCGGATCGAACCCGCGAGGTGGCCAATGAGCACCGAGCCCGTGCGTGCCCCCGCCGGAGCGACTGAGACCCATTCACCGACCGTCGGCATCGTCGGCGGAGGGCCCTGGGGCGTCGCGCTCTCCCGTGCTGCCGCGCGAAGCGGATCGCGCGTCGTGCTCCATACGCGTCGCGACACCAAAGACGGTCGTCTCATCCACACGACGACCGACTACGCGGAGATCGCCAAGAATCGTCTCCTCATCATCGCCGTGCCGTCGAACGTCGCGCGCGAAGTGGCGCGTGCGCTCGGTGATCACCTCGACGGATCGCACCTCGTGGTGCACGGCGTTCGCGGCCTCGCCGGCGGCGAAGAGCTCTCCACGATCTCCGACATTCTTCGCGAAGAGACTCCCGTCCGTAGGCTTGGTGCCCTCGGCGGGCCGGTGCAAGCTGACGAGCTCCATCAAGGAACGGCCTCGACGCTCGTCGTCGGATCGCATTTCCCCGAGGTCACGGCCGCGGTGACGAAGGCCTTCAGTGGGCCTCTCTTGCGCGTCTACACGACACACGATCTCCGAGGGCTCGAGTGGGCTTCGGCGATGGTGGGGTGCATTTCGGTCGGCGCCGGGTTCGCGCGCGCCGCAGGTGCCGGGCCTGGGCTCGTCGCAGCGCTCATCTCGCGCGCAGTCCACGATGCCGGTCGCATCGCGACCATGGCCGGCGCCGAAGAAGAGACCCTCTACGGGCTCGGGGGCTACGGCGATTTGCTCGCGACCATCGCGCTCGAGAATCGACCCGAGGTTCGTCTCGGTCGCTTTCTCGGGCAGGGGCGATCACTCGAAGAGGCCAAGAACGAAGCCGGATTGCGCGTCGAAGCGGTGGAGCTCATTCCACGCGTTCTCGCGTTCGCCAAGCGTCACGGGCTCGTGGTGCCGGCTTTCGAAGGTCTCGCGCGCATGCTCGAAGGCCAACCCGGCGCCGACATCCTCAGCAAGTTCTTCGCCGCGTGAGCGTCGAGTCGCTTTGCCGAACGAGCTTCTCGCGCGAGCTTGCCCTGGTGCTCGCGGCCCTCGGATCGGCCTACGTCGCTTGCGGGCCCCCGCTCGATCCTCACGCTCCGCATGCCCCAGGCACGTTCATGTGCGCCGACGGCGATCTCCCATGCGGGGAGCAGATTCGCTCGCTCCGTTGCGACACGGTCACCAAAGGAATGCTCGTCCCCGACATCGACGAGGTGCGCTGGCTCTTCCAAGGCGCGAAGGTTCCACAGCGCCAGACCCCGCCCGTGAGCCTCGTTTCCTGGTGCACCGGCAACATCGATGTCGAAGGAACCAAGATGGAGATCGAGCTCTTCCATGAAATCAACGGCGGCTACCTGCGGCCGCCGGGCAGCGACAGGATCTGGTTCCAGACGCCCCCCGAAGAGTCGACCACGCTCGAAGCGCGGATGTGCGCGGGAGGTCTCCTTCCTGCGCCAGAATCGATCGCGATCGGCGCGTGCGAATCGGTGAGCACCGAGGCGCCTCCGAACCTCCAAGCGCTGCAGCAATTCGTCGGAAAGGCGCACGTGACCGATCACCGCACCTGGGCGAGCACCGAGCCCGAGCCGTGGTGCTCCTGCGAGACGCGAATCGGCGCCGAGCGACGCCGGATCGACCTCTACGATGGTCACCGCGGCATCATTCGACTTCCCAATGAGCGCCGACTCTGCTTCGCGTGGTAGTTGTCTGTATTCTGGGGTGACGTGAACGATTCGGAGCGCGTCCAGCTGCTCAACAAGCTCCTCGTCCGAGTGAGGGCCAACGCCGAAGCGCGCCCTCCGATCGGTGCGTCGGCGCTCCACGCAGCCGACGCCACGGGGTTCGTCGAGAGGCCCGAGGTGGTCGAGCGAGAAGACGAGCTCAAGGCGTGGCCTACCGCGGGTGCGCGAACCTCGTTCCCCGACCAGGCCGAGATCACCGACGACGAAGGTGCAGCGATCGCGCGGCGCATCGAAGACATCGTTCCGCGATGTCTGAGCTCGCGTCCGCCGCGCGGCACCGAGCCCTTGGTCGTGGCCGAGCGAGGGGTGCGATCTCGGCTGCATGCCGATCGATGGAGCGTGCTGCTCGAAGACGAAGATGCTCCGATGGCCAGCTTCGCGAGCGATCTGCCTCCGCCCCCGAAGAACCCCACCATCGAGGAGAAGTGGCGCGATCGTGAGCCCGAAGGTGCCCTCGAGCGCGCCGTGCAGAACGCGGCGCTCGAACGAGCGAGTGAGCGCGGCGCCATCTGGGTCGACCTCGTCTCCGAGCTGCGAGAGCGCCGAGGTTCGACGAGCCGACCCTCGGAGCCAGAGCCGGCTGCACACGATCCCGTTCCGATTCAGGCGGCGCTCGACGAGGAGCCGCCGTTCGATCTCTCAGGTGCGGCGGCGACACCGCGCAACGACGACGCTGCCCCAAGCTCAACAGCAGGGTTCGATGGAACGAGCGCCACGAACGACGCCGAGGGCGCTCTCTCCGCCGCGTTCGCCGCTCTCCCGGAGTCTCTCGACGATGCCGACGACGACGACGACGACGCATTGCCGCTCTCGAGGCATCCGACAGCTCCTCCGGTTGCGCGATCAGTGACGCCCGTCTCGGCGCGTGGCGACGACGGGCGAGCGCGAGGAGACACAATGCGTCCAGAGGCTTGGGCAGCGCGTCCACCTCCCGATCTGAGGCGATCGGCTGCCCCATCCAGTCTCTTGCCGGCTTCACGTCGTTTGAGGAGGCGCGCGCAGCGATGGACCTATGCGAAGCGGCTCGTCACCCCGCGCTCGGGCAGGTTCCCCCCGGCAGCGCGCGCGATCGCGTTCGTCGCTGCGGTCGGGATCATCGCCGTCGTCATCGCGGTCGCGTGGTTTCGAAATCCCACGTCGAGCTCGGCCGTGCCTCCTCCGAAGAGACCCGAAGCCGCCGCATCGAGCCCCGCCGTCACGTCGACTCAGATCAGCGTCGAGAGCTCGCCCGCAATCGATCATTCGACCTCGCCAGCCGCCTCCGCGCTTCCTTCGTCGAGCGCGCCCGTCTTCGAAGGCGGGCTCACCGCAGAAGAAGGAGCACCGAACGACACCCCGAAGCTTCCGGAGTCGCAGGGCTACCTCTACGTTTCTTCTGCACGTAAGATTCCGGTGTATCTCAATGGTGGAATGGTCGGAGAGACGCTTCGCTGGCTGCGCGTCGGGTGTGGGTGGCGCTACCTTCGACTCGCGCGTCGAGGTGCTCCTCCCGTTGGAAGCTCTTTTCCCGTCTGGGCCACCGAGGGTCGTTCGGTCCTCGTCCCTTGTCGCGGCGCGACGCGCGTCGACCTCGCCGAAGATCCCTGATGGGCGAGAGCGCGGTTCGAGCCCGTCGGCGCTCGACCGAACGGAGTCTCAGCCGGAAAAACTAGAAGGCGCGGCTCTGTGCGCCGTCGACGGTGACCGTCGTGCCCGCGACCCAGCTCGCGCGATCCGAGCAGACGAAGACCACGACATCGGCGATCTCTTCGGGCGTGCCGAAGCGCTCGAACGGAAGCTCCTCCGCGATCTTCTTCTGGATCGCCACGGGATCGGCCTTCAGTCTGCGCTCCCACGAGCCGCCTGGAAACATGGTCGATCCGGGAGCGACGGACGCGACGCGGACACCCTTCGGAGCGAGATCGATGCCCATCTCCTTGGTCAAGCCGACGAGGGCTGCCTTCGCTGCAGTGTAAGGCGCGCTCGTGCAGTACTCGAGCCCACAGATCGAGCCGATGTGCACGATGACGCCGCTCTTTCGCTCGAGCATCGCCGGTAGAGCCCGATTGCTGCACCAGACCGCCGACATCAAATTCAGATCGAGCACGCGCGTCCACGCGTCGGCCGCCGCGAGATCGAACGTCGACGTACCGAGGCTGCCGCCCACGTTGTTCACGAGCACGTCGATGTGGCCGAGGGCACGCACTGCCTCGTCGACGGAGCGCTCGGCTCCGTCGCGCGTGGCGACGTCGGCGATGATCGCGTGAGCGAAGGGCTCGCTCGAAGCGGCTCGTCTTTCGGGAGGCCAATGCGCAGCGGCCTCGACGAGCTCACGCGTGACCTGTGCGATGGTTTCTTCGCTGCGCCCGGCGATCGCGACGCGCACGCCTTCGGCACACAACCCGAGTGCGATCGATCGTCCGATCCCGCGGCTGCCGCCGGTGACGAGCGCCGTCTTGCCTGCGAGACCGAGATCCATGGGTCAATCCGTCGTCAACGCGGTCGCCGGATCGGTGATGCTGATCTCGCCGGCCCACATGCATTTGCACGTCGAGTCGTCGGTCAGGAGCTTCTTGTCGTCGACGCTCGAGAGGCTCGATCCGGGCGACCAAGGAGCGGTGACGACCGGGATGCAGGGTTGGGGCGTGAGCACGCCTTGAGCTGCAGCCGTCGCCGAAGCGACCTGGGGATTCGCCTGCGCCTTGCACATCCCGAATCCGGCGATGTTCACGACTGGCAAGAAATCCATCACCGTCGCGACCGGCTTGTCATCGGCGGTGGCCATGCTCGGGATCACCCCCAGATCGGCAGGCGAGGTCCCCTGGTCGCACTGGAGCTTGGCTCCCAACACCACGAGCTTCTTCGACATGTCGACGTCTCCAGCCAGCACTCTAATCGAATCCGGAATCGTTGGCTCTTTCAGACGTTCGGGAATGGGATGGGAGCACGGTCGTCCCGAGCCGGGTGATACCCTCCTCGACGATGGCGCGCACGATGACGATCGTGGAATCGATCGCGCAGCATGGGCTCGGGGTTTTCGGACTCGCTCTCGGTGCGCCGCCTCCGGTGATCGGCGGAATAGCACCGAGTTGTTTATACGCAGGCCCTTACGACGTACAGAACGAGCTCTGGCTCCATGCACGGCTTCACGTCGTCGAATGCGAGGAGCGGTCCGAATCCGTTTTCTCCCCTTCGGCTTCTCCGCCGCGCGATTCTGGCGACACGTGGCAAAGCCTGACCGAAGAGCGAAAGATTCGTTCTCGGCCGGGCCACTCGAGGGAGATGGGTCGCGTCAACCGCCGAGCTGGACGTTCTTTCGGATCCAGCGTTCGGAATCACAGCCTTCCACGAGAAAGTCTGCCACGTCGGCGCGCGAAATCGCCGACGGCACAGGCTCGATCTCCGCGGTCTTCCGATAGCTCTTGGTGGCGGGCCCATCGGTCAAGCGACCTGGGCGCGCGATGACCCATTCGAGATCGGTCTCGCGCACCATTCGCTCTTGGCGCTCGTGGTCTTCGAATGGATTCTTCAGTAGAAACCCTATCGCGATCGTTCGAACCACGATGTTGACCAGCGGTCGACTGTCACCGACGCCGAGGGCGCTGAGAACGACGAGGCGTTTCACGCCTTCTGTTCGCATGGCATCGAGCACGAACCGCGTGCCCCGCGAGAAGTAGGTCGGGTCGGCGCGCAGCGTCTTGAACGAGGTCGCCGACGCGGTGATGATCACGGCGTCGTGGCCTGGAACCGCACCGTCGACCGAGGCTCGATCGTGGAAGTCTCCGACGAGCTTCGTGAGCTTCGTGTGCTCCACGGCGAGCTTGTCGGGGCTACGCGCGAAGGCCGTCACTTCGTGACCTCTCGCCAGCGCGGCTTTCACGGCGAGCGCGCCCGTTCCCTTCGAAGCGCCGACGACGAGGATTCGCATGGACCCTTCCTCCACCGAATCGGTCGCTGATGCCAGCTTTGATTTGCCACGCCGCAGGTGACGCACCTGGTCGTTCTCTACGCCTTCACCAAAACGAAACTTAATGACAACGACTTTCCGTTGACACGAAAAGCGCTCCGAGGCCATACCGCGGGGGGGGGCGTCGACTTCGTCATCACCGGTGACTTCGGTCAGCGGTTCCTCACCGCGTTCACGACCGCGTTCACGACCTCGTTCACGACCTCGTTCGGTGACGCCCAGTCCCTCTCACACCTCGTGGAAAAGGGGGTGGCAGGCGCGAAGCCACAGGTGCTTTGGCCGATCCCGAAATCGTCCGCCACATGAAACTGAACCTGGTGAACGGGGGCATCGAATAGCAACGAACCCGCGCGCCGATTTCGCGCGAGTCGTCGACGGACGCCTCGCTGAATGCTACCCGGCAGGTCGACCCATGGCCACGAACGACCGCGACATCGCGGAGAGCGAGCGAAAAGCCCTGCGGCACGAGCTCGCCGAGGCACGGCGCGCAATCGAGCAGGCCGAAGCGCGGGCCTCGAATCATCGCTTCTTGGCAGAAAGCATCCCTCAACAGGTGTGGACTGCGACGGCCAACGGCGCGCTCGACTTCGTCAGCTCGGTCGTCCTCGCGTACTTCCGACAGTCCTCCGACGCGATACTCGGAGCGGGCTGGGTCGACCTCATCCACGACGACGACAGGGCTCCCTGCGTCGAGCGATGGACCGAGTCGCTCGCGACCGGCGTCGATTACGAGGTCGAGTTTCGCCTGCGTCGACATGACGGTGCCTATCGTTGGCACCTCGGGCGGGCCGTACCCGAGCGCGATCTCGACGGTCGCATCGTTCGCTGGTTCGGGACGAACACCGACATCGACGATCGAAAGACGACAGAAGCCGAGCTCTACCGTCGCCAACAGGCGCTCTCAGACCGCGAGGCGCGCCTCAGGCTCGCCCTCGACGCCGGGCGAATGGGCGACTGGGAATGGAACATCGGCGAGGGGCGCGTCATTTGGTCGACGGCGCTCGAGCGCATTCACGGCATCGCCGAGGGCTCCTTCGACGGCACGTTCGAGGCCTATCAGAGCGACCTCCATCCCGACGATCGCCAATGGGTTCTCGAAGCGATTCGCCGCTCGGTCGCCGAGCGACTACCTCACGAGCTGCAATATCGAATCATCCGCCCCGATGGCGAGGTTCGTTGGCTCGAAGCTCGCGGCAAGCTTCTCCACGAGCGACCTTCCGTGGTCGTCGGAGTGTGCAGCGACATCACCGACAGACGCCGCGCCGAGGAGACGGCGCGCAGGCTCGTGGCCGAAGAAGCCGCACGCATGACGGCAGTGGAGGCAGAAGAAAGCATTCGTCAAATTCTGGAGAGCATCTCCGACCCGATGCTCATTCTTGATCGAGATTGGCGCATCGACTACGTGAACGACTCGGGTGCGGCGTTGCTATCGAAGTCGCGAGACGACCTCTACGGTCGCAACCTGTGGGCCACGTTCCCCGACGCCGTTGGGACGAAATTCCACGCCGAGTACCACCGCGCGCGACGAGAGAACGTCGTCGTCTCTTTCGAGGAGCTGTTCGTTCCGCTCGGCACCTGGTTCGAAGTCACCGCGTATCCCACGCGAGATGGTCGACTGTCGGTCCAATACCGGAGCATCAACGCGCGCAAGGCAGCCGATGCGCTCCACGCGCGCGAGAACCGCAGAATCGCGCTCCGAGCCGACGTGGCGATCGCCCTCGCGCACCGCGAGACCCTCGCCGAGATGCTTCAAGAGAGCGCCCTCGCCATCGTGCGACATCTCGGCGTCGCGTTCGTTGGCATCTGGACCTCCAACCACGAAACCGGCGTGCTCGAGCTCGCGGCGCGCGGGGGCGAGGCCGCATCGGGTGATGGCCCTCCCGAGCGCGTGCAAGTCGGTCAATTCCAGATCGGATCCATCGCGAGCGAGGGCAAACCGCATCTCACCAACGATCTCGTCAACGACCCGCGCCTCACTAACCGCAATTGGGCCGACAAGAACCAGATCGTCGCGTTTGCCGGCTATCCTCTACTTGTCGCCGGACGATGCAATGGTGTCGTGGCGCTCTATTCGAAACGGCCACTCGCCGACGACACGCTCAGCGTGATCGCCGCAGTCGCCGACACGATCGCCCACGGCGTCGAGCACAAGCATGCCGAACGCGCTCTCGAGGAGCACGCGCGCGAGCTACTTCGTTCGAACGCGGAGCTCGAGCGATTCGCCTACGTGGCGTCTCACGATCTGCAGGAGCCGCTCAGAATGGTGGCGAGCTACACCCAGCTCCTCGGCCGTCGCTATCGAGGGAAGCTCGACAGCGACGCCGACGAATTCATCGGATTCGCCGTCGACGGTGCCAATCGAATGCAGGCGTTGATCGACGACCTGCTCGCGTTCTCGAGAGTGGGAACACGCGCTGGACAGCACGTGGTCGAGCCACTCGACGTGCCGCTCGGGGCGGCCTTGGCCAATCTGCGCAAGGCGCTCGCCGATAGCGGCGGTACGGTCACGCACGACCCGTTGCCTTCGCTCTTGGTCGACCGGCAACAGGTGTTGCAGCTCTTTCAGAATCTCATCGGCAACGCGCTCAAGTTCCGAGGCGCCGAACCGCCGCGCGTGCACGTCTCGGCCCAGCGAGACGGCCAAGACTGGACGTTTTCGGTGCGTGACAATGGTATCGGTATCGCCGAAGAGTATTTCGAGCGACTCTTCGTCGTCTTTCAGCGGCTGCACACACGCACCGAATACCCAGGCAACGGGATTGGGCTCGCCATCTGCAAGAAGATCGTCGAACGGCACGGTGGTCGCATCTGGGTGGAGTCGAAACCTGCCAGCGGAGCGACCTTCTTCTTCACTCTGAGAGGTGGCAAATGACGAACAAAGTCGTGACCATTTTGCTCGTCGAAGACAACGAAGCCGACATTCGACTGACTCGCGAGGCGCTTCACGAGGGCGGGGTCAAGCAACGATTGCTCGTCGCCAATGACGGGCTCGAAGCGTTGGCCATCCTGCGCGCGAGCGGGACGCATCCCGACCGACCTCGGCCTGACTTGATCTTGCTCGACCTCAATCTGCCAAAAGTCAATGGTCACGATGTGCTCGCCGAAATCAAAAGAGACCCGGTGCTGCGGCGAATTCCAGTCTTGATCTTGACGACCTCGAGAGCCGAAGAAGATATCCTCCGGGCCTACGATCTCCAAGCGAGCTGCTACATCACCAAGCCTGTCGACTTCGACGACTTCGTCTCCGTCGTCCGACGCATCGACGCCCTTTGGTTGACCGTCGCCAGACTGATCAATTGATGATCGACTCCACCTTCAAGCAATCTCCAATCGTCGTCTTGCTCGTCGAGGACAACCCGGGAGACGCGCGGCTGCTCAAAGAGCTGCTCGCCGATGCGGTCGACTTCGAGCATCGATTCCTTCACAACGAGCGGCTCTCCGAAGCGCTCGACACCATGGCGCGCTCTCCCGTCGACGTGCTGCTACTCGACCTCACGCTGCCCGATGCCATCGAGCTCGCTGGCCTCCGTCGAGTTCGCTCCGAACGTCCGATGGTGCCGATCGTCGTGCTGACCGGCCAGAAGAACGAGCGCTTGGCCATCGACGCCATGAAGGCCGGCGCACAGGACTACCTGGTCAAGAACGAGTCGGATTCGACCACGGTCGCACGAGCGATTCGGTACGCGGTCGAGCGAAGCCGCTCCGAAGAGGCTGCACGAAAGCTCGATCGGGCCGAGAGAGGTCGCGCCATGGCGCTCGCAGAGCGCGCACGGTTGCATTCGTTGTTCATGCAGGCTCCGGCCGGCATCTGCGTTCTGATGGGACCCGATCTCGTCTTCGAGCTCGCGAACCCACGCTATCTGGCCCTCATCGGAAAAACCGATATCGTAGGCAAGCCGCTCGTGACCGCCATTCCCGATCTGGTCGGTCAGGGCTTCATCGAGACCTTGCAACGCGTCATGGCGACCGGCGAATCGTTCGTGGGCAAAGAGATCTCTTGCAAGCTCGACCGCGAAGGCGGCGGCGTTCTCGAAGAGGTCATCTTCGACTTCACTTACGAGCCCATTCGCGAGCTCGATGGCGACGTAGGAGGCGTGATGGTCGTCTCCACCGACGTCACCGAAAAAGTGCTCGCGCGCAAGCGAGTCGAAGAGGCGCGCGCCCTCGCCGCGCTGAGCGAGCAGCGGTTTCGGCTGCTCGCCGAGGTCATCCCGCAGATCGTCTGGTCGGCGGCCCCCGACGGAAGCGAGGTGTATCTGAGCCCTCGGTGGCGCGAGTATACGGGTCAATCCGGCGATCTCGGTATCGAATGGAGTTTTCGCGAGGCCATTCACCCCGAAGACTACGAGAGTGCCTTGACCCAATGGTCGCTGGCACCCAGCGACGCCACGCCCTGGCAAATGGAGTACCGATTGCGGCGCCACGACGGCGTCTACCGGTGGCACCTCGCGCGGTGTGTGTCGCACCTCGACGAAAAAGGCGCTTTGATACGTCGCTATGGCACCGCGACCGACATCGACGAGCAACGACGGGCGATTCGCAGTCGCGACGACCTTCTCGCCACCGTCATTCACGACCTTCGAAGCCCTCTCGGATCGATTACTATGGCGACGGCGCTGCTTCGCCAAGACGGTACGGCCGAGGCGAAGCTCCTCGCCATGATCGAGCGATCTGCAGGCCGAATGAACAAGCTCATCGAGGATCTGCTCGACATGGCGAGCATCGAGAGCGGTCACTTGTCGATCGAGCCGAAACCGTGCGGCGTGAGCAAGCTCGTCGACGAAGCTCTCGAATCGATTCGACCGGTCGCATCGGCCAAAGCCATCGAGGTCGCGAGCGCGCTCGAAGGCGAAGAGCTCTGGGTCCATTGCGACCGCGACCGCATCGAGCAGGTATTCGCGAACATCCTCGGCAACGCCGTGAAGTTCACTCCTCGTGCGGGAAAGGCGGTCATTCGAGCGCATTCGGAGCCGGGCCGCGTGGTCTTTTCAATCACCGACACCGGGCCGGGGATCGAGCCGAAGAAGCTCGGTCACGTGTTCGAACGGTTCTGGCAAGCAAAAGAGACGGCCAAGGCGGGGACCGGCCTCGGGCTCGCGATCTGCAAAGGGATCGTCGAGCAGCATGGCGGCCAAATCTGGGTCACGAGTCAGGTCGGCACCGGTACGACGTTCTACTTTTCACTTCCGGTGTTCGTCAGCTCGGTTCCCTGACGGGCGTTGCCCGACGGCGTTGCCCGACGGCGTTGCCCGTCGGCGTTGCCCGACGGCGTCGGCCCCATTGCGTCCGGTGGCCCCCGAATCGGAGAAATTTACGGATCGAATCGCTCGAACGTCGGGCGATCGGATGGGTCTTCGGTCGCCGTGGCATCGGCAGACGTCGCCGCTTCGGGCTCGCGGCTCCGGCCGCGGTCGTCGGCACCTTCGACGGCGCTCTCGTTGATGGAGTCGTCGGGTTGATCGCCACGGTTGGGTCCGCGTGAATCGATGGGCGCCTCGTCACCGGCGACCGATGCGGGAAGCTTCGGAGCCGCTTCGACCGCGACTTCCGGGGAGATCGTGTTCTCGTGCTCGCTGGGATCGATCATGTTCGCCTCTGGGGTCGGTGGGGTTCGCCGCGCGCCCTTCGGTCGTCGCGAGCGCACCGCACGCTCAACAATGCCTCGGTGAGGCGCTTTTGTCGTCCGACCTCATCGACCCACCAGAGAATGGCGGTGTGGTTGGGGGGGCGGAGTGCGGTGTAGCGACGAGTGCAATCCCCGCGCCCTCCACGTCGCAGCCCCTGATCGAAGCGAAGCCGCACCCCTGATCGAAGCGAAGCCGCGCGTTGAAGAACTTTCAGGCGCGGTGCTTCAGAGCGGGCTGATTACATCGGCGCCATTCCACCGATACGCGGCGAGAGCGTTTCGGAACGGCTATGCGAGGTGCTTCTTGATGGTCTCGATCATCTCGAGTCTGTCGAAGAGATGCTCGATGTAGTCGATGCGATCGGTCTCGATGACCAACGTCTCGCTCTCGGCATAGCGCTCGAACCACGCCTCATAGAGCTTGTCGAGTGACACGAGATAGCTCTTGGGTATCTGCTGCTCGAAGCTCCGGCCGCGCTTCTTGATTCGCTGGGTGAGCGTCTTGATGGGGCAGCGGAGGTAGATCATCAGATCAGGCGGCCGAATCTCTTTTCGAAGCGTCGAATACAGGTCTTGGTACATGACCCAATCGCGATCGTCGATGAGCCCCTTCTCGTGGAGATGCGCGCCGAAAATCTCGGCGTCCTCGTAGATGGTGCGGTCTTGGACGATGTTCTTGCCGGCGCCGCCGGCGCGCAAGTCGATGCTCTTGTGAATCTCGAAGCGTCGAATCAAAAAGAAGAGCTGCGAATGCAACGACCAGCGCTTCATGTCGCCGTAGAAGTCGGCGAGATAAGGGTTTTCGTCGTTGGGTTCGAAGAACGGCACCATGTCGAACTGACGCTCGAGCCAGCTCACGAGTGTCGACTTGCCGACGCCCATGTTGCCGGCGACGGCGATGACGCGCGGCTGTCCGGCGGCCTTAGCTTTGACCCGCGACCCATGACCGGCCGCGCGGCTCACAGGAGGAGCGAGAGGCCGAACGATTGCACGAAGCTCATGTGGGTCTCGGCCATCGAGTCGATGGTGCGTTTGCGGCCGTTGTCGATGGCCTGCACCGGAACGAAGCTCGTGCCTTTGCGACTCAGGGTGGGTGAGCCGGTGATCTCGACGTCGACGCTGAGCCAGTTCTCGATGACTTCGAACGACGCGCCCATTCCGATCGGAAATTCGACGAACGAGTTTCCGCGGCCCTTGATGATGAACGAAGCTCTACCTGGCTCGCGCACGGTCATTTGAGGCACTTCGAAGCGACCCCAGCCGAGCCCGAGCGTCCCGAAAAGGCGCACGTAGTCGCCGAGGGGCAGCGTAGGCATGAGCTTCGCTCCGAACCAGAGCGTCGAGAGCGAATCGGACTCGATGCTCCCGTGGACGCCGAGCGCACCCTGGCCCGAGGTGAACCCGTGCGTCGCGCCTGCGAAGTACGCGCCGACTTGGAGATAACGAATCACCTGGATGCGCGCGTGAAATCCGAAGCCCAGCGCAGGCCGGTAGGCGATGTGCGACGGCGCGCCGTCGATCGTGTCGGCCGCCGGTCGGTTCACGAGGAGCAGATCGGTGCCGATGTCGAAGCGGCGCTTTAACGGGAGCTTCGCAAGCGGCGGATCTTCGGGGAAGGGCGGAGGGCGCGGCGTCGCGGCTTCACGCTTCGCACGTGCCTCCGGCGGCTCGGGGATTGGCGGGGCGGCGAGCGCGCCCGTCTTGTCGTGGTCTTTCGTCGCGCCGTGGTCTTTCGTCGCGTCGGCCGCTCGATGCCTCGAATCGGCAGCGACGCCACCAGCGTGGCTCGTTCGCGCGGCGACGCCGAGCGAGATCGCCGTCATGGCGCCGACGAAGATGAGATAGCGAACCGTTTGCCGCATGCGACGCTGGAGGGTAGTACGTCTCGGGCGAAATCCGATCCGGTTTTCGGAGTCGCCGTAGTACCGTGCGAGATCGTGATGAAGCCCTGCGCTCATGTCTCGACGCTCGCGATCGCAGCGTCGCTCCTGGCGTGCACGGCGGAGCCTCACAAACCGCCCGCGACTCCCGCCGAATCGCCGTCGCGCCGCGCCGAGCCACCGCCCGCCGTCGAAGGTGAAATCGGCGGACTCCCCGAAGAGGCGATGGAGAGGGCGCTCACGGCGCTCGGTCGCGACGTCGTCGATTGCGTAATGAAACGCTCGGGTGACATCGAAGCGCTGGGCGGCCACATGAAGCTTTCGCTCCGCGTGTCGCGCGACGGCTCTACGAAATGGGCATTCTTGCGCGAATCGACCATGGGAGATCGGGAGACCGAGCGCTGCGTGATCGACCTCGCGATGGCGAAGACGTGGCCGAAGCCCGTCGGCGGCGAGGGCCTCGCAGAAAAAGCATTCGACGTCGATCCTCAGCTCGTCCCCGCCTCCGTCGAAGAGAAGCGTGTTCGTCGGGCGCTCGACGAGGCGCGTCGCGAGGCCGCTCGCTGCCGCAAAGGCACCCGCGGGACGTTCTTCGCCACGGCCTACCTTCGCTCCAATGGCAAAGTCGCAGCGGCCGGCGCCGCGCCTCCGAAAGAGAACGCCGAAGAGGTCGTCGATTGCATCGTCGACGCGGTCATGAGGCTCCAGTTCGGTAAGCTCGGCGGCAAGATGTCGAAGCTGAGCTTCGAGATCCCCTGACGAGCTCACCGGCGAGCAAACCCTCCACATGCCGCATGATCCTCTCAATGCCCCGGTCGTCTACTTGAACGTCCTTCCTCACATCGAGGCGGCAATACCGACTTGTTGATAAGCGGGCCCCGAGCGATGGAACCCATCGCATCGCGAAATCCTTCACCAAGACTTCTTCAATAGCCTGCTGGAGAAGATCGCGCGGCGTTTCGATCGGCGGGTCAGAAGTCGCCGCTGACGACGAACGTTCCAACGCCGACTCCGGCGCGGGCGTGAACGTTCTTCGCGCGCGGGGCAGTCACGACCAGCACGAGCCCGGTGACCGTCAGCGCGCCGCCGACCACCAGAAGGCCTGTCGACGCATTGGCGAAAGCGCGTCCGTCTTTGCGCAGCTCGAGCCCACGGTCGCTGCACGCGAGATTGCCGTCGCATTCGTGCGATGCGGCGCTCGACTTGCCGACGGCGAGCCCACCGAAGACGAATCCAAGGCTCGCGCTCACGAGGCCCGCTCCTCCTAGGGTGAAGCCGACCGGAGCCTGCCAAGGACGCGGCCGAGGCTCGCGCGACATCGACGCGGCGGGGTCGGCGCCCGACATTGCTTTCGTGTCGCGTCGCTCGAGAGGCGCATCGGCCAGGGTATCGACGCTCACCGATTGCATCGTTCCGTCGACGACGTGGAGCGCGCGCTTCACGGCGACCTTTTTGGGGGCACGCGTTTCGATCACGTAATCACCGGCGTCGACGGGAATGGCGACGCCCCATTGCGCTTTGCCCACGAGGACACCGTCGCGCGCCACCGAGAAGCCTGGAACCCCAGCCAGGGCAGGGGTGACGACGATCGTGAGCTTGGCGACGCGGGACGCGAGCGCGGCCATCTTGGCGACGGCTCTTTCTTGACGGGCGGCCTGACCGGCGCGCGCCGCACGCGGGGCGACCATCGCGTATTGGGTCCAAGCGCTCGCGACCCTGCCTCCGCGCTCGTAGCAGTCGGCGAGCGTGAGTCGCGCTCCGAGCCCGTCTGGAATCAGGCGGGTGACTTCTTCGAGCTTGGCGCACGCGCTCGCATAGTCGTGCGCGTCCATGAGAACGGTCGCGCTGTCGTAGAGCGCTTGGGCGGCGAGCTCGCGGTCGGCCGTCGCGTCGGGCGGCGTGGGCTCTGCATGGAGCGCAGTCTCGGTCAGCAGCCCTGCTGTGAGGAGAGCGCCCATTGCGACGCAAGATCCGTGGCGACGCTTCATCAATAGATGCCTTCGTAGATCCCTTCGGCGTTTTTCGCCGATCCGGCCGGTCGAGGTTTGGGTGGCGTGGCGGCTGAGGAGATCGGCTGCGCCGTGCGAGGTACGGAGCTCGAGGCGGAAGGGAGCGTGGCCGCGAACCCGCTCGCGGGCGCAGTCGGTGTCGAAGTCGCAGGCGCAGTCGCAGTCTGTGTCGAAGTCGCAGTCTGTATCGGAGTCGCAGGCGCCGTCTGTATCGGAGTCGGAGTCGTCGCGGTTGGAGTCGAAGTCGGAGTCGTCGTCGAAATCGCCGCCAGCACTCCGCTTTCGCCCGTCGGCGCCGGCGTCTCTGCTTGCATACCGTGTTTTTGCAAAAGCACGTAAACCAGAGCCGCGGCCGCCATCATCGCTGCCACCATCGACCCGATCCAAACTCCCTTCGACGCAATGCGTCCGGTCTTTCGACCTTCGACGACGACGTCGTTCGCCAACTCGGAAACGCCTGGCAAGCTCGCTCGAGGCGCCGAATCAATATCGGACTTCGGACCGGTGCGACCTGAGCTCGGCGGTGACCCGTCACCCGTCGGTGCGACGTCACCGGTCGCGATCGCTGCTTTGCCGGGCGCACTCGCGCGCTCGAGCGTGGGAATGGCAGCGCTCGATGCACCGCTGACCTCGCAACCATCGCTCTGGCAAGGCGTCGTCTCCGGATCGGCGCGACGATCGACGAGCGACACGCTCGATTCTCGCAGCGCGTTTCCGATCCCCGACTGAGTCTTGCGAACACTGGCGCTCTTCGTCAGGGTGATGCTCGCCAAGGAGGCCCTCCCCCTCGAGCTTGCCGCTCGGGGAGCTTCGACGAGCTTTCGCGCCCGGTTCGACCGCGACCCGTCGAATGTCCGCGGGACTCGGGCGAGCGCCGATTCCAATTCTTCGGCGCTCTCGAATCGCTCGGCACGCTCACGTCGAAGACACTTCGATACTATCTGCACGAGCTCGTCGGGAACCTGGGGCGCGATGTCCGAGAGCGAAGGCAGCTCTCCTTCTAGAACGGCAGAGCACACCTGTGTCGACGTCTTGCCGGGGAACGGGACGCTATCGGTCAAGAGCTCGAACATGATCACGCCCAGCGCCCAAATGTCGGCACGCGTGTCGACGTCTCTCGCGCCGCGCATCTGCTCGGGCGACATGTAATAAGGGGAGCCCACCAGGTCTCCGCTTTGCGTCATGCTCGGCAGACCCTCTTCGACGACCATCTCTTTGGAGATGCCGAAATCGAGCACCTTGAGCGACGTCGCGCCGCTCGGCTTCGCCGAGAGAAACAGGTTCCCCGGTTTGAGGTCGCGATGCACGAGACCGAGCGAGTGCGCTTCGCCGATCGCGTCGAGTGCCTGGCCGACATAATCGACGACATCGCCAGGGGGAAGGGGTCCGTTGGCCGCGAGAATGGCGGCGAGATCGAGACCCGCCAAATGCTCCATCAACATGTACGGCGCGCCGCTTTCGAGCCCACCCACGTCGTAGACCCGTGCGACATGGTCGCTGCGAATACGCGCGGCCGCCCGCGCCTCACGCATGAATCGAGCGCTGGCGCCGTCGCGCTCGGCGCATGCAGGCCGCAAGACCTTCATCGCGTAAAGCTCGCCGAGCTCGATGTGACGAATGGCGAGCACGACCCCCATTCCACCTTCGCCGATGACACGCTCGACTCGGTACTTGGAGAGGACCACCTCGCCAGGCTGGGGAACGCGGGGTTGCGATTTCACGGCATTCTCCGTCATTTGCACTTCCCGCCCGGACCGCAGTCGCCGCTCGTGCACTCGAAGTCGTCGATGCAGGTCGCACCCTTGTCTTTCGTCGGGACGCAAAGAGGAGCAGCGCAATAGGTCCCGGCGACGCAGTCGGTCTGCGCCACGCACGTCGTGCGGCAAGCGTTGGTCATCGGATCACAGACGAAGCTCCCGGGGCAAGGCACGGCACGGCTCACGATGCACTGACCGTTGGCGTCGCAGGTGTCGACAGGATCGACGGAGGCCGCCGTGCATGTCGATGTGGAGCACGCTGTCCCGACGATCGCCCGTCCACAAGCTCCGGCGCCGTCGCATCGCTCGGTTCCACAGGTGATCCCTGCGCAGCCGCCTTTGGGATCGGTGCCGAGGAAAATCGAGGCGCAGGTCCCGTCGGGCTGATGCGTATCGACCTCGAGACAGGATTCGCAGTTGCCTTGGCAATCCGACGAGCAACAGATCTTGTCTGTCGAGTTGCCAATGCAATGACCCCCGGCGCACTCGCTCGTCGAGCTGCATGTCGAGCCGGGGGTCTTCTTTAAAGCGCACCGATGCACGGAGTCGCAGTATCGATCGCTCGGGCAACCTTGGTTCATCGTGCATTCACCGGAGCCGCTCGATGTCTCAGCCGTCGTTGCGCTCGATCCGGTGGCGCGGTGAGAGTCGTCGTCGAGCCCGAGGATCTGCGCGCATCCGGCAACAGCGATGAGCAGAGGCAGAACCCCGCCCGCTCGAAGAGCCCAGGGGCTCTTCGAAGTAAAGGGTGTCGGCAGTTGGCGAATGTCGAGATGGCTCATGCCCGTCGATGTACCGTCAGCGGTATCACTCTCGCTCCCTCGACGCGAGGGTGCCCGAGCGCCTCCGCCCAGAGCGACGAGGCCGAGCCGATCATGCTCGACGTCGAGCAAATGGGCCGTGATTCAAACGTTTCGGTGCTTTATTCTCGGCGCCGTGGATGAAGTCGTCGTCTGTCTCGGGTGTGGGCGAATCGTGGGTGCTGGAGAGGGATGGGGCTGCAGCTGCCCGCCGCCGAGCATCGTGCCGAAGTCGTCGTCGCGCGATCCGTACCGTACCGCCCCCGAGAGCCCGCCGTGTCCACGCTGCCAAGGGCGTTTGATCGATACGTCTTTTCACGACGTTCCAGCGCTCGATTGCACCTCTTGCCAAGGTATCTTTCTCGACAAGCTCACCATCGAGAAGCTCGGCACCGAAGAGGGTCGAGACATCCGGATAGCCTTCCCGAAGCGTGAGAGAACGCACGACGATGGACCCGTTCGCTACATCGAATGCCCGCAGTGCCGCCGGCTCATGAACCGAACGGTGTTCGCGCGCATGAGCGGCGTCATCGTCGACGTTTGCAAAGACCACGGCGTCTGGTTCGACGTCGGAGAAATCAACGCGGTAGTCGAGTTCGTCGAGAAAGGCGGGCTCGAGCGCGCGCGACAGCACGACCAGAACAATCACGCTCGAGAGACCGCGAAGCTCCGCGATCATTGGAAGGAGGAGCACGCGGGCTTCGTGAAGGTGGGTGGCTACCACAGCATGTGGAACAACCGCGCTTACGACGACATGTTGGTGCGCTCGCTCTTCGATCTCTTCATCCCCTGACGAGAGGCTGGCGACGTCTGCGGACATCCGTTATAACGGCCGCGTGTCCACCATCGCCTCCGCCGACGACCGTCTTCAGGTAGAGCTCGAGGACGATGGGCTCCGCGTACACTTCGCCGAACGCGAAGGGGTTCGTTGGGCCGATTACCACTATTTCTAGCTCCGCCATCAATGCGATCTCGATCGGCATCTCACGCTCTAATACTGCTGCGCAGTGGAGGACCCAACCCCGCTTTGCTTCCTCTCGCTTCCGATCTTCATGTTCCTCTGCCTCTCGTCGTCCGACGCAGCAAAGAGGAGAGGAACGGGAAGATCGGAAGCGAGACGAAGGGGTCAACCGGTCGAATCCGAGGGACTCGTTCAGTGGCAATCGGGGACGAGATCGACGCCGCCGAAGAATTCATCGACGATGGCTTTCCACGATTCGGCGTTCTCGGTCGGTCCGCATTTGAAGGGTGGGTCGACGAGCTTTTCTTTGCGCAGAACGGCCCGCGTTTCCAAGAAGAACCGCGACGCGAGCTCGGCCGCGTATTCGTGAACGGCGTCGCCATTGTCGGGTTGGAATGAATAATAGGTGCCTCCCCGTACGGTGGTCTTCATCGGCGCATAGGGCGCGAGGCAAGCGATCTTCGTCCCGCACTTCGCGACGATTCCATCGAAGAGCTTGCCGAGCGTATGGCGCGACCAGTTCCCGTGCTCCTCGTCGTTCAAATGAAAGATCTCGTGGACCATCGTGTCGCGAATGGCCGCCATCGACGTGTTGAGCGAGCCCGAGACGTTGTAGCCGACTTGCCATGCATCGGCGTACGCCGACGGCGTGGTTCGGCCCGGCGATCGCATGAATTTCCAGCCGACCGGGCGATACCGGTAGCCTAGAGGCTTGGTCTCTCGCGACTCGATCGCGTCGAAGACGGTCTTGATCTCGCGCTGCGCGTCGAGCACCCAATCGAAGTGTTTTTGGTACGGGCCAATGGGTCTTTCGGGGACGAGGTGAATCGCCCCGCGAAAGCCGCCCTCCATCACGTGCTCGTGCTCTAGGCCCGGTACGCTCCCGAGCTCGTCGTAGAACGCGAGCGCGGTGGCGAGCCCCTTCTTGTCGTCTGCATACCGGAGCGTGATCCAGCAGCGGATCTCTTCTTCGGGCTTCGACCCCGCACAGCCGTTCTTCTCCGGACGACCTTCGGGATAGAGGAGCGACACCGCCTCTTCGACGCCGATCGACGGCGGCGTCTTCTTCTCGCCGACGCTCGGTGCCGCGCTGGCCGCCGCGTTTGCGTTCAGGCTCGAGCTCGAGCCGGGCGCAGGACGGGTCGCGCTCGATGCCGAGCGGTCGGCGCTCGGACCGCGGGCCGTCGCCCCATGGTCCTCCGACGTCGTCGCCACCGGCGCGCAACCTGCGAACCAGACGAGCATTGCGGTCGCCGCGCCTAGGAAGCCCGTGAAGGCGGAGCGCAGCGCGAGCGAGACTGGAGCAGCCACGCGCGAAGGATACCGCCTAGGCGGGGAGCCGGCCCGGAAGTTGATTCCCCCGGGGATTCACGGCACCGTGCGGACGACATGAGCAAAGCCGCGTCCACGCCTGCTTCGGGTCGAAAGCGGTTTCTCCCGCCCATCGGCTCGGTGCGTTACCACCTCCTTCTTGGAGCGGTCGCGATCTTCATTCTCGGACCGCTCGGTGGAATCACCGCGGCGTACATGAACTTCTCACTCGGTTTCTTCGTCGGTGGGCAGGTCCTCGCGGGCATTCTCGGCAGCGTCGTGACCTATGGTTACGGCCCCGAAGGCAAGCACGGCGCGAACTACATGCAGACCATGGCGGCTTCGGTCGCGAGCATGTCGGCGATGGCCGTGCTGATCCAGGCGATGGTCTGGCTCGGCCTCCCGATTCCGCCAACCTGGCAGCTCATCGTCTACTTTCTCTGCATCGGCATGTTCGGCGTCGGCGTCGGCATGCTCTACACCCCGGTCCTCGTCGACCGCCTCCAGCTCACGTTTCCTTCGGGGCTCGCCGTCGCCAACATTCTTCGAGCCCTCACCGACAAGCGACTCCTCAAGCGATCGGTCGGTCAGCTCGGCGCGGGCACCGGCGCTGGATTTCTCTCGGGCATTCTCGGTGAGAAGGTCGCGGCCATCGGCGCGCTTCATCTTTCCGCATCGACCCTCGGCGCCGGAATGGTCGTCGGCGCGCGCATCGGCATTCCTGCGATCACCGTTGGCGGCATCGGCGTCTTTCTCACGCCGTGGCTCCGCGGCCAGCACCTTCTCGGGCCCGAAGACCCCTTTCGAAAGGTCGGCTTTCTCGTCGCGCTCGGATCGATCATGGGCGCCGCAATCATCGATCTAACGCTCATCTTCTATTCGGTTTATCAGCGCATCATCGAGAAGAGCCAAGAAGGCCTCGACGCCGCGGGCCGCGAGAGCGTGCATCGCACCATGCGCTTCATCGCACGAGGCGGGATCATCGTCGTCGGAGCGGCCGTCTTCGGCATCTTCGAGCCGGTCTATGGTTTCGGCGTCGCGGGTGCCGTCACCCTCGCGCTCATCATCTACCGCTTCATGAATCCGCTCCCGAAGGGCACGGCGGTCAAAGAGGTGGTTCCCGTCGAAGACGAGTGGAAGACCACCAACACGCGTCGGCTCATTCTATGGACGGGCGGCTGGGGCATTGCGGTCATCATGGCGGCCGTCACCATCATGAAGCTGCCGCTCGGCTTCGTCGTGTTCGCCATCGCGCTCACCTTCCTCTTCGTGATGGTCAACGGGATCTCGCTCGGTGTCTCCGACTCGAATCCGATCTCGAGCGCGTTCGTCGTCAGCGTGTTGCTCATGGCGGCGCTAGGCCTCAAAGACCCCGGCGTGGGCCTCCTCGCGGCGGCGATTCTCCTCGTCTCGGTCTCGGTCGCCTGCGACATGCAGCAAGACCGTTCGACCGGCTGGCGCCTCGGCTCGAGCCGCGTCGTCCAGTTTCGCTATCAGGTCATCGGCGTCACCATGGGCGCCATCATGGCCGTCGTCATGGCCAGCGTGTTCATGAAGGCCTATCCGGCGCTCGCCATCGACACGTTCAGTCATCCCGAGCAGAAGGCCGAGCAATGGCAATCGGCGATGACCTACAAGTTCGTCGGCGCTCTGCGCGGAATCACCAATCCGAACCCGACCAAGACCAAGCTCTTGCTCCTGGGCGTCGGCATCGGCTTCACGCTCGAGCTCCTTCGCAAAATCATCAAGACGAACGCTCGTTATCGAAAGTTCAAAGAGGCTTCGAAGACTGGTTTCGCCGTCGATTTCTGCCTCGATGCGTTCTTCTTGCCGAGCCCCTACGCCGCGAGCTTCGGCGGTTTCGTCGACTTCATGACCAGCCTCTGGTTCGGCGTCGGCGGCATCATCAGCTCCTCGATTCAGACCTATCAGGAGAGCGTGAAACAGAACGCCCCCAAGGTCGAGGGCGCCGACGAGCTGCCCGAAGACATGAGCTCGACTTCGCTGGTCGGTGGAGGTTTCATTGCCGGCGAGTCACTCTCGGCGCTGGTGCTCGGTATCATCGGGCTCGTCGCGCTCCTGAAATAGCAGCGCGCTCGAGCTTCACACGAGGATCTGGTCATGACCGAACTGTCTTTCAATCCCGCGCTCAACGTCTACATTCTGTTCGCGGTGGCGCTGTGCACTCTGCTCCTCGTCATCGACGGCGTCGGCGCAGCGGCGCGCGGCAAGACGAAGACCTCGCTGAATTCCGAAGACCCCGCGGTCAAGAAGGGAGGCAAGCTCGTCGAGGCCGATCCCGATGGGGTCGCGCGGGTGATGCGCGCCCATCGCAATGCGATGGCGAACATTCTCCCGTTCTTGCTGCTGACGCTCCTCTACGTCATTCGAGGTGGGAGCGCACAGCACGTCTTGTGGGTGTGCAGCGTCTTCACGTTCGCGCGCGTCGTCCACGCAGTCGCGTACATTCGCGCCCTCCAGCCCCTTCGCACCATTGCTTTCGTCCTCGGTCAGCTCTGCACTTTGGCGGTCGCGGTTCGCATCGTTCTCGCTGCCATCCCGATGCTTCAGTGATTCGAGACGATTGATATCCGCCGACGCCCGCGACATCTCCGTGTACACCGCTCCCCGCGTGCTAAAGACCGACGATGATCGCTCAAGCCTCGATGGCTTCGCACAACGTGAGCGACATCCTCACGATCGCCATGGAACATACGGCCGATCGCGCCGCGGTCGTGGTAGCCGACGAGCGGACCGAGCTCTCTCGGATCTTGCTTCGCGCCTACGCCGAATGCCTCCGAGGTGCTCGCATTCTGTCATTCGACCAGGTCGAGCATGACGACGTGAAGGCGGCTTTCGCCGAGCTCCGAGAGAGCGATCTGGTCGTTTTGATTCAGTCGAGCGTCTTTCGAATTCCTGATCTCCGAATCCGGGTGGAGCTTTACCGTCGCGGTATCAAGGTCATCGAGCATTCCAATCTGGAGCGCATGGCCGAAGACGAAATTGCCCACTACATCGCTGCGCTCGCCTACGATCCGGCCTACTACCGAGGTGTCGGTCATCCATTGAAAGCGCGCCTCGACGCCGCGCGGTCGGTTCGAATCGAAAGCGATGGCGAGGTCCTCGTGTTCGATACGCCGCTTGAAGAAGCGAAGCTCAACATCGGTCATTTCGCCGGGTTGAAGAACGTCGGAAGCCAGTTTCCGATCGGCGAAATCTTCACCGAAGCATGTGATCTCGAGCGCGTGAACGGTCGGGTGAAGATCTACGGGTTCGCCGACACCTCGTTCCGACTCAACGTGCCAGAGGCTCCTATCACGATGGTGGTGGAGCGAGGACGTGTCGCTCGGGCCGTCGATTCGACGAGCGAATTCGATCGTGTGCTCGACGTCATTCGAGCCGACGAAGGTGAGGTGTGGCTTCGAGAGCTCGGCTTCGGAATGAATCGCGCGTTCTCACGCGAGCGGCGAGTCGGCGACGTCGGAGCCTTCGAGCGCGTCTGTGGCGTGCACCTGTCGCTCGGCGCGCGCCACGGCGCTTACAAGAAGCCGCACCTCAATCCTCGTGAGGTTCGCTACCACGTCGATTCGTTCGTCGTGACCGACCGCGTGCTGCTCGACGACGAGGTCGTGTACGTCGACGGCGCCTGGCACGCATGAACTGGCGCAGCCTGACGCCACGATCCCGACAAATCGTACGTGATTGCCCGAGTAGTCATTCAGGCTCCTCGGGACGGGTGTTCGCGGTCAGGGTGTCACCGTCACTTCGAACGGCATGTTCACAGAGCCGACCTTCAGGGTCACCGTGCTCTGGCCTGCAGACTTGCCCCTGATCACGCCGTCGGCGGCCCCACCGAATAGGTCGTCGAACCCCTCGCCTCGGTCGACGACGTCGGGGTCTGCGAAGAGCCACTCGACGCCGTCTTTCCCTTTTCGGAGATCGCGCCCAGTCGCGTCGCTGAAGGTCGGTTGCAGAATCACCGTCTCTTCAGTCGCGAGAATCAGGCTCGAGCCGATGTCGCTCTGATCTTTCGCGCGACGAATGACGGTCTTCGTCGGGTGCTCGATTCGATGTCGGTCTGGTCGAGCACATGGCCATTCGCGTCGACGATCTCGAGGGTGGAGGCTCCGCGAGAGACGGCAGCCATCGATGCGCTCCGTATCACGCTACGCGTCTCGCGGTTCGCGCACGGCTCGGTGGCAATGACGCTCCTCGAATGCACACTCGACGCCGTGCCCTTCGACTCACATGTATAGCTTGCCGCCCAACCGACCACGTGCGCTGCGCTTTTCGTCGTTCGATCGGTCACTTTCGCGCGCTACAATGAAATGTGCCCGTCGATCAACGGGCTGCTAGGGCTTCGTCTCTATTGGGTCACGAGCCGCAGATCGTCGACCGTGAGCACGACCTGTCCGGCGCTCTGGTGCTCGAACAAGATCCAACGAGTTTGGGGGGTCGTGGGAGGAATGTCGAGCTCGACATCTTGCCATCCGGCCTTCCAATTCATGACCGCCGGGCTACCGAGGAATTGGTGGGGATCGGTCTCGCCGGGTTTGACGGCGGCGATGGTCCAGTCGCTGGCTTGGTCGACGTGCACGCGCACCGAAAGGTGGTTGGCCGTGACTGGCGCCGTGTCGGTCTGGAACTGGAATCCATCGTATTGGTGTGCGGAATAGCCCATGGCTTCGTTGCCGCTGCAGACCGTCGTCGATTGTGGCGCTGCCTGCGACGAGAACCCGTAGCAAGCCCATTCGGGCGCGACGCCTTCACCATAAACCACCATTGAATTGCCGGTGGGCGCTGGAGCCGGGCAGAGACCGCCGGCTCCCGAGCTGCTCGAGGCCGTGCCCATAGAGCCGGTGGAGCTGGTCGCGCCCGAGCTCATGGTTCCAGCGCTCGTGGTGGTAGACGACGTGCCGCTTCCGACCGTGTTGCCGTTCGTGCTTTGCGAAGTGCCGCTGGTTGCCGACGACGTGCCTCCGACACCGGTGTCCGACCCATTCGAGCAGCCGAAGGCTGCGCTCGAGAGAAAGGCCGCGCCGGCGCAGATTTCAATGGCCAACCTTCGCTCACGCATTCGGCCTCCTCGTGCGCAAACTTGCGCGCAGCGTCCCACCGTACCCCATCTCGCACCGTCTGCCCAGATGGGGCTAAGGCGAACAGCAGGAGGCGTGCCTGCGTTGCCTGCGTCGATTTCGCCCGTGGGGAAGGGGATTGCCGCTGAGCGCTGACTCGAGTCATCCACGGGTGCGGAGTCGAGTCATCAGCGCCTACCGTGCTCGTGACCGATTTCGACGAGGTCGTGAAGGCCGTCGCGCCGCCCGATCCTCCAGCTCCGTCGGATCCGAAAAATGACTTTGCCGCCACAGGCCACGAGCGAGAACGCAGCCACCGAGAATCCAAGAAAGAGTGAAAGGCGCATCATCGGAGCTCACCCCATTCTCGCCTCTCGAGTGAAGCCGTCGCCAACCGGAGCGTCTCTTGGTGACGTCGCAAGACGTCTCATCCAGGCTTCGGAAAGAATTGCGAGCAACAGCCGTTCTCGAGGTCGCAAGCATTGCCCGAGGGCTGCTGACAGCTTCCGACGAACTGGCCATTCACGACGCAATCACACATAGGAGAGGGGAGCAGAGTGCATTGCGACACGACGGGCTGGCCGAAGCATTGCCCCTGGCAGCTGCACTTCTGCGAGTCTCCGCTGCAGCTCTGGTTGCAGGTCGGATTGATGCCAGTCGACGAGCTCGCTGACGGGCCCACGCCGGTCGACGCCTTGCTGTTCGCCGAGCTCGCCTTCGTCGACGTGGCGAACGTCGACGAGCCTCCCGCTCCTCCCTCCCCATCGGGCGCGAAGACGACCTTGCCACCACACGCAGCGACAGAAACGACAATTGCTGCGATCACCACCGAGTGAAAAAAGTGCATCGCAAGGAGCCTAACTCAGCGAGCGTGATTCTCGGTCACCGGAGTAGAATCGCCACGACGCCGGAGTTAGACCATACAAGACGCCGGAATCGAGCCGCCAAGGCCGCCAAGAAAGGGGTGATTCCAGACCCTTCTGCATGGCGTCCTTGGCGTCTTGGCGGTTGATTTCAGCGATCCAGGATCGCGCGACCTGATCCAGCCCAATCGGAGCGCCGATGTGAGCGCGATGATGTGCCTCGGTGTAGCGGCGTTTGCGCAGCCTTCGGGGCCGTGCGATAGCCCGCCGCGTTGAGCTCACGAACACCACCGCGCATCGACGTCGTCGAGCCCTCCGACGGGACGACGAACGAGCTCGCGGCTCGCCCCACCGACACGAAGGCTCGCGTCCACCTCGCGCTCATCGCAGTGCAGGTACTCTTCGGGTTGTGGCCCGTGTTCGGGGCTTCGTTGCTCCGCGTGATGCCGCCCATGGCGCTCATTTTTCTGCGCCTCACCTTCGCCGCGCCCATTCTAGCTGTCGCAGCGCAGCTTCATCGACAGAAGCTCCCAGCGTGGATCGATCTCGCGAAGCTCGCCGGGCTCTCGGCGCTCGGCATCAGCCTCAATCAGATCTTCTTCATCGAAGGTCTCGCGCGCTCGGGCCCGCTCAATGCATCGATCTGCGTGATGCTCATCCCGCCCCTGACCGTCGGCCTCGCCGCGCTCTTCGGTCGCGAGCGCGTTCGCGCGTCCAGGGTGCTCGGGATCGTCGTCGCGCTCTCGGGCGCTGCCTTGCTCATCGAGGTCGAGCGCTTCGATCCATCGAACGCCAAGATGATCGGCAATGCGCTGCTTCTCACCAACTGCACGCTCTATGCGGCCTATTTGGTCCTCGTCCGACCGACGATCGCGCGGCTCGGCGCCCTCGTGACCGTCGCGTGGGTCATGGTCCTCGGCGCGCTCGAGTCGCTCCCGGTGACGTTCCCGCCCGCACTCGGCGTGTCGTGGTCAGTGCTCGGTACGGGACAATGGCTCGGTGTGGCGTTCGTCGTCCTCGGCCCGACGGTGCTCACCTATTTGCTCAACGCTTACGCTTTGGGGCGCGCCGAGAGCTCGCTCGTCGCGGTCTACGTCTATGCCCAGCCGCCCATCGCGGCGGTCGCGTCGTATCTCTGGTTCGGCATCGTCCCGACTCTTCGAACGCTGCTCGCCGCGCTCGTCATCGTCGTCGGCGTCGGTCTGTCGACCGGCCTCTTCGAGCGTCGGCTCAGAGCCCTTCGAGCCCGCCCGGCATCTTGATCGGCCACACCGAGCCGAGCGCTCCGCCGTCGACCTCGAGAATCTTGCCGGTGATCCACGCGCTCGCTGGCGACGCCAAGAAGAGAACCGACGCCGCGATGTCTTCGGGTGTTCCGAGCCTCGCCATGGGGGTTCGCTCGACCATTTGCGCTTTGAGCGAATCCATGGCGGCGATGAAATCGAGCGCGTCGGTGAGGGTCGCCCCGGCAGCGATCGCATTGACGCGAACACGTGGCGCCCATTCGGCCGCGAGAAGCCTCGTGAGATGATTGAGCGCAGCCTTCGCGGCTCCGTACGCAATGAACCCGATGTCGACCTCGTGCGACATGGCCGACGACATGTTGACGATGCTGCCGCCGTTCTTGGCCATGATCGGCGCACAAGCACGTGACAAGTGGAGCGCGCTCGTCACGTTGAAGTGATAGGCCGCTTCGAAGTCGTCGTCGGCGAGACCGAGCGCGATCGTCGGAGGCGTCCCGCCGGCGTTGTTGACCAGAATGTCGATCGCTCCGAGCTCCTTCATGGTCTCGACGACGAGCCTGTCGAGCGCCGCGAAGTCGTTGACGTCGGTCGAGACCGCGAGCGCGAGCCTTCCGAGCGCACGAATCTCGGTCGCGATCTCCTCGAGCGTGTCGGCGCGCCTTGCGGCGACGACCACGTCGGCCCCTGCCTCGGCGAGCGCGAGCGCCGAGGCTCGCCCGATGCCGCGTCCACCACCCGTGACGATGGCGACCTTCCCGTCCAATCTGAAACGCTCGAGGATCACACGAGCAAAGCTAGTCCGACGTCTTCGAGGTCGCAATCCGTCGTCACGAATCGCTCTCGGGTCGCAGATTCCGCGGGTCGCTCAGGGCGTCGGCGCGCCGAGCGAGCACGGATTTTCTTGGGGGCCTATCGCGATCTCTTTCTGCGTCACGATCTTGAGAATGCCTTGAACGAGCTTCTGAATGACGAGCGTGCCCTCGTTCTTGTCGTCGTGGTTCGTGTCTTGGCCGTTGTGAAAGACGCACGACTCGGTCATGACGAGGTGGCCGCCTTGGACCTTGCGGACCGCGCGGTAAGGCTCGCTCGGGCCGATCGAGCTCGACACGATGACCTTCGAGGCGCCATCGATCTCGGGATTGTCGAGCGTGGCGACCTCGCGCGAAAGCCCATCTTGAATGAACTTTCCCGACTTGGGCTCGTAGACGAACACGTCGTAACGCCCCCACTTGGCGCCCATTTCACGAAGCACCCAAAAGTCGCGGTAGCCGTCGAAGTTCACGTCGACGACGTCGGCGCTCGCGAGCGCCGCTTCGGCGCCGGCCTCGACCGTGAACGACAAGATCTGATCGGGAGCCTTGTCGACCGGCCCGACACGCAGCTCGAGCTTCGTGGGCGCGTCGGGGTGTGCCGTGTCAGCGGTGGCGATCAGCTCGATCTCGCGTACCGACGTCATGTTGCCCGGATGGAGATCGACCATGAACGAGCGCGAGCCCTTCACGGGAGCCGCCGACGCGCTCGAAGCTCCGAGCAGCGTCGACAGAGTGAGCGCTGCGGTGACCCACGGAATTCGGAGATCCATCGCCCGACCGGCTAGCACGCTTCGCCTCGTCGGGAATAATTCTCGGCGAACTGGAGAGAGAACCTCGGCTTGACGCATGAGCCGAAGAGCGAGAGGAGACCGCATGCCTCCGAGCTTCGTCGTGAACGGCCAACGGCCGCTCTCCGGCACCATTCGTCCCGCTGGGAACAAGAACGCGGCGCTCCCCATCCTCGCCGCGACGCTCTTGGCAGACGGGCCCGTCGAGCTGTCCGAGGTGCCGCACATCCGCGACGTCGACACGATGTGCGCTCTACTGGCCGACCTCGGCGCCGACATCACGTGGCTCGGTCGCAATCAAGTGCGTATCGACACGCGCGGCGTGAAGCCGAAAGCGCTGAGCCCGGCTCTCTGCTCGCGGATCCGTGCGTCGATCTTGCTCGCCGGCCCGCTCCTCGCGCGCTTCGGCGAGGTCACGTTGCCCCCTCCGGGAGGCGACGTCATCGGTCGCCGTCGCGTCGACACCCACTTCCTCGCTTTCGAGCACCTCGGCGCCACGCTCGAGATCGGATCCGAGTTCATCTTGCGGGCCAAGCCGCTCATCGGGGCCGACATCTTTCTCGACGAGCCGAGCGTCACGGCCACCGAGAACGCGTTGATGGCCGCTGCTCTCGCGAAGGGTCGCACCACGTTGCGAAACGCGGCGACCGAGCCGCACGTCCAAGACCTCGCGCGCTTTCTCGTTGCGCTCGGCGCGCGCATCGAAGGCATCGGCTCGAACATGTACGTCATCGATGGCGTGACCTCGCTCTCGGGCGCGAGCTACACCATCGGGCCCGATCACATCGAAATCGGCAGCTTCATCGGCCTCGCCGTCGTCACCGGAGGCGAGATCGTGATCGATCCGGTGCGCGCCGAAGACCTTCGCTCGACGCTGCTCGCGTTCGAGCGCTTGGGCGTTCACGCGCGCGTCGAAGGCTCACGTCTCACCGTCGGTCGCGACCAGGAGAGACGCATTCGACCCGATCTCGGTGGCCACGTCCCGAAGCTCGAAGACGGCCCTTGGCCCGCATTCCCTGCCGACATGATGTCGACCACGATCGTGTGCGCCACGCAATGCGACGGAATGATTCTCGCCCACGAGAAGATGTTCGAATCGCGTCTCTACTTCGTCGACAAGCTCATCGGCATGGGCGCGCGCATCGTGCTCTGCGATCCGCACCGCGCCGTCATTTCGGGCCCGTCACCCTTGAAGGGTGGAGAGGTCGAGTCGCCCGACATTCGCGCCGGCATGGCGATGCTCCTCGCCGCGCTCTGCGCCGAGGGTCAGAGCGTCATCCACAACGCCGGGCAAATCGAGCGCGGCTACGAGCGCATCGACGAGCGTCTTCGCGCGCTCGGGGCCGACATCGTTCGCGTCGACGAGTGAGAGATCGCTCGCGTCGACGAGTGAGAGCTCGTTCTCGCTCAGAAGGAGCAGACGCTCGACTCGGCGGCCTTGGCGGCGCTCGTGCCGACGAAGCGCTTCAGGAGCGATACGTGTGTGCCTGCAATGTCGTTGCAGTTGTCGTTCTCGACCGACGCCTTCGCGAGGCACTGACCCGCCGAGGCGATGGTCGCGCAGAAGGTGGGTCCTGATCCTGCGTGGTCGGGGCAGTAGCCCTGGCAGGGGATCGAGCAGCAGCCGTCGGTCTTGGCGGTGTTGAGCATGCACTTCGCGGTGACGCCGCCGGCCTCGAACGCGCAATCCGCGTCGTTGCCGCAGGTCGATCCGATCCACGGAACCTGCGACGGTTGAACGAGGAGCGCTCCGGTGAGCGCGTCGCGGCGCTCTTCGCCGACGTTGTCGCAGTGGTGCTCGTCGAGCGGACGGGTCTTGTCGTACGCGCAGACCCAGCGCGGGAAATCACGCGAGTCCCAGGTGGGGTAGACGTGCGCTTGGGCCGGACGCTGAACCGACGGGAGTGCCGGGTAGTCGACGTCGACGTACTGACCCTCGAACGAATCGAACTCTTTCGAGACGGTGGTCTTCACCTCGAGCTGGAACTGCTCGCCGCTGACGTGCGGCATCGACATGTCGATGCCGAGGAGATGCGCGAGCTCGACGACGTGCTCGCCCTGCATGCGCTGACAGCCGTGCGAGACCGGACCGCGGGTGAGGCGCCATTCGACGTCGCCCATCTCGGCGTCGTACACACTCGTGATGGGGCCGTGGAACGCGAGACCGCGCGCATTGTACTGCATGAACGGGAAGCCGCCCCACGCAGCCTTGTCGGTCGTCTGCGTGAACGGGATCGCGAACAGACGCGGGTAGACGCCGGGACCAGAAGGCGGAAGGCCCGTGACCGGATCGATCTTTCCGGTCGCGACCGGGTAGACGATGGTCACTTGCGTGCGGCCGCTCGCGGCAGGCTCGCTCACGGCGTAGAACGGAAGCGGGTCGGTGTACCCGGCCGGGAGGAGCCCGGTGATGCGCGCGGTGTGGGCCTTGAGCGAGACGAAGATGCTCGGCTTGTCGAGCTTCGGCATCATGCCCTCGTAGATCCACTTCTGACTCACGCCGCCCTTCTTCTCGGCGTTCTTCAACTCGTCGCTTTCGCTCGTGGCTCCGGTGCAAGCCGAGGCGGCGATCGATGCGAGGGCGAGTCCGGCGAGAGCGAGGGTCGTGATCCGCATGCACGAGACCTATCTGAACTTTTCTTTAGGAGGAAGTGTCGGATAGTGGCGCACTGAAGATTACCGTGCATACCTGCTCATCAAAGCAGGTATCTCGCCGGCGCTTCTCAGAGGAGCCAGGGGAAGATTGCGCGTCTTTCCGCCGGGTATTCGGGGAATTTCTCTCGGTACCAGCGAAGGGTGGCGACGGCCCGCGGGACGAGGTTGGCGGCGGTGTAGAGCGCGAACGACGCACCTGCCAGCGACCACGTGGCGATCGCCCAGCCCGTCCACTCGATGATCTCACCGAAGTAATTCGGGCTCGCGACGCGATCGTGGAGCGCGCCAGTCGGGATGCGGTAGGCGGTCTCCCCGCGCTTGCGGAGACGCAGAAGCGCAGCGTCGGCGCGCACGTTGATCGTGAGCCCCGTGAAGAAGAGCAGCGTCCCGACGATGAAGCGCGGGTCGACGAGCCAGCGCGTGTCGTACGCGCCGTACTCGGAAAGCTGAGGCGCATTCACGCTCGCGTTGAGCAGATTGAAAGAGACGGCGAGGAGCGCGATGAGCGCCGGCATCGTCTTCGATCCGGGCCGCATGCGAAGCGGAAACACGATGACCCGCTGGGTGTAGTGAACGAGCCAAAACGTCGCGAGCACGAGCGGAACGACATCGAGACGGTGTTGCCCTTGCAGGTAAAAGGCAACGAAGGCGACGATCGCCGGGCTCTCCATCACGACCCAACCCAAGCGCACGGGGATCTGCGGCCCCCACCCCGCCCGTCGGTGGCGCCCGTACGGAGCGACGATGAACCAGAGTGCGACGAACGTGACGACGCCGAGCGCCATCTCGAGGAGCGTGAGCGTCTGATGAAGAGCGAACGAAGGCACCCGGGCCGCGCTCAGATGAGATCGAAATCTTCGGCCTCGCGCGCCTCTTCGTCCATGATCGACTTGGTCTCTTCGTCGCGCTTGATCGCGAGCAGATAGAGCTCGGCGAGAATGCTCGGATGGGTCTGGACGAGCGCGGTGAAATCGGTCGCGGGCAAGAAGAGGGTCACGGTCGGATGCACGGCGACGACCTCGGCGTTGGTCTTGCGACGCAAGACGGTCGCGACCTCGCCCGCGACGTCGCCCGGGCCGAGCGTGGCGAAGATGAGCGGCTCTTCTTGGCCGACGCCTTCGTGGCGAACGACGGCGACCTCACCCGAGGCGATGAGGTAGATCCCGCTCGGCAGCTCGTCTTGGACGAGGAGCCGGTCGTTCTTCTCGAAGCACTCGATGCGGAAGCGAGAGACGAGGGCCGGGAGATCGGCTTCGGGAACGACCTTCAAGACCTCGCTCGTGCGAAGCAGGTTGGAGACCATGCGGTCGCGGCAGTGCACGCCGAGCTCGGTCGCGATGGTCGGATGCTTCTCGGCCATCGAATCGAGCACTTGCTTGCCGATGCGCACGGTGACGCTCGGACGCACGGTCACGACGCTCCCTGCACGCGGCGCACGCGAGAGGAGGGCCATCTCTCCGAACAGCGAGCCGGGCTTGAGACGCGCGAGCACGATGAGCTCGTTCTTCCGCATGCGACGCGCTTCGAGCTCGCCGCGCGCGACCCAATAGGCCTCTTCGCCATCGGCGCCTTGCTCGATGACCACCTGATCGACGGCGTGCCATTCGGGGACCATGGCTTCGCAGAGCTGACGAAGACTGGCCTCGTCGAGCGCGGAGAAGAGAGGCACGCTGCCGATGCCAGGGCGTTCGCTCGCCTCGAGCTTCTTCTTGCACTCGTGGACGATCTCGGTCGCCTTGTTCACGAGCAATGCGCCGGAGAGCACGCTCGGAAGCGGTTGGAAGTTATCGGCCGGCGGGAGCGGCCTGGGCGGTGTGGCGCCGGTCCCGTGGCGAGGAGACTCTTTGCAAAATGCCCCTGCGATCTTCTCGAAGAGCGGAGCGGTATCGGCGCCGAAGCGCTCGGCCTCGCGAACGGCGACGACTGCGAGAGGGAGGTTCTCGATATCGATCGCGCGCTCGATCGCGACGAGACACGCCTCGCGTGCGACCTCTTGGCGCCCAGCTTCGCCGAGGAGCCGCCCGCTCAAGCAGAGCGCCATCGGCATGCCGGCATCCATCTTGATGATCGAGATGGCCCAGCGAAGCGCGGCATCGCGCTCCCCGGCCAGCGCCAACGACAGCGCGCGATCTCCGGGCGACTCGGTGGGGAGGTTCGAGCCTGGAAGGACTGGGGGGAAAGTTCGCATGGTCTCTCGGAGGAGCGATTTCTCCCGAGGGTATACCACCGAGGCAGCGCCCTGCTAAATCCTGGCGACCGAGATCCGTGATAGGACGCCTTCCATGGCCGACTCGCTCTCCAAGGCGCTCTTCGAGCGCGCGCTTCGCTCCATTCCCGGCGGCGTCAACAGCCCCGTCCGTGCCTTTCGCGCCGTCTCCGGCGAGCCCATCTTCATCCGTGAAGCACGCGGTGCTCGCCTCGTAGGCGCCGACGGAACCGAGTACGTCGACTTCATCGGCTCGTGGGGTCCGATGATTCTCGGCCACGCTCAGCCCGACGTCATCAAAGCCGTTCAAGACGCCGCGACGCGGGGCCTCTCTTATGGCGCACCCACCGAGCTCGAGGTGCGGTTCGCCGAAAAGATCCACGAGATCTACCCGAGCATCGCGAAGCTCCGCTGCGTCTCGAGCGGCACCGAAGCCACGATGAGCGCGATCCGCGTCGCCCGCGGGTTCACCAAGCGCGACTACCTCGTGAAGTTCGAGGGCTGCTACCACGGACACGTCGACCACCTGCTCGTCAAAGCCGGAAGCGGCCTGGCGACGTTCGGTATCCCCGATTCGGCCGGCGTCCCCGAAGGGACGGCGAAGACCACGTTGACCCTTCGCTACAACGACATTCCGGCCCTCGAGAAGCTCTTCGCCGACCGCGGAAGCGAGATCGCCTGCGTGATCGTCGAGCCGGTCGTCGGCAACATGGGCTGCGTCGCTCCTGACGCGGGCTTTCTCGAAGCGATCATCGCGCTCTGTACGAAGCACGGGGCGATCTCGATCTTCGACGAAGTCATGACCGGATGCCGCCTCGCGCTCGGGGGCGCGCAAGAGCGCTTCGGTCTTCGCCCCGACATGACGGCGCTCGGAAAGATCATCGGCGGCGGCATGCCGCTCGCAGCGTATGGCGGTCGCGAAGACCTCATGAACGTGATCGCGCCGCTCGGCCCGGTCTACCAAGCCGGCACGTTGAGCGGCAATCCCATCGCCGTCTCGGCCGGGCTTGCAACACTCGAGCGCCTCACCCCCGAGCTCTACGCGACGCTCGAGCGCCTCGGCGCGAGGCTCGAGGCGGGGCTACGGAAAGCCATCGAGGAGACGGCCAAAGGAAAGCCCGTGGCGTGCGTGCAGCGCGTGGGCTCGATGATCACGCTCTTCTTCACCGAGGGCCCCGTGCGTTCGTGGGACGACGCCGACAAGGCCGACCGAAAGCGATTCTCGCTCTTCCACGGCAAGCTCCTCGAGCAAGGCATCTATTGGCCGCCCGCGCAGTTCGAAGCGGCCTTCTTCAGCGGGGCGCACACCGACGCCGACATCGATCGAACGATCGCCGCGGCCAAGGTCGCGCTCGTAGCCGCCTTCGCAGTCTGACTTTTCGCGTCGAGGAGACCCACCGATGGTGAGACAGAATCGCAATGAGGCGAGCGATCCCGAATCGGTTCGTCTCACCGAAGACGGTGACCGCGAAAAGAATTGGAAGCGCTGGGGGCCCTACCTCGCAGAGCGTCAATGGGCGACCGTCCGCGAAGACTATTCGTCGAACGGCGACACCTGGGGGTATTTCCCGCACGATCACGCGCGTAGCCGCGCCTATCGCTGGGGCGAAGACGCGCTCCTCGGAATGACCGATCGCCAATGCCGACTCTGCTTCGGTCTGGCGCTCTGGAACGAGAAAGATGCGATTCTCAAAGAGCGCCTCTATGGCCTCACCGGGCCCGAAGGCAATCACGGCGAAGACGCGAAAGAGCTCTGGTTCTATCTCGATGCCACGCCGACGTACTCGTACACGAAGTCGCTCTACAAATACCCGCAGCGCGCCTACCCGTACGAAGAGCTCGTCCGCGAGAACAAACAGCGCGGCCTCCAGGATGCAGAGTTCGAGATCCTCGATACTCAGGCATTCGAAGAGAATCGCTACTTCGACGTCTTCATGGAGACGGCGAAAGACTCACCGGAAGACATTCTGCTCCTCGTCACGATTCACAACCGCGGCCCCGAAGACGCGCCGCTCCACGTGCTTCCGACGTTGTGGTTCCGCAACACCTGGGCTTGGGGAAGGCACGGCGAAGGCTACTGGCCCAAGCCCACGCTCGGGCGATCCGAGCCTTCGACCTGTGCGCCCGCGGTGATCTGGACCGAGCACACGAGCCTCGGGCGCTACGAGCTCGCGGTCTCGCCCGGCCCGAACGGCGAGACGCCCGAGCTCTATTTCACCGAGAACGAGACGAATCTCACCAAGCTCTATGGGGTGCCCAACGAAGCGCCGTTCGTCAAAGACGCGTTTCACGCTCGGGTGATCGGCGGCGACGTCTCGGCGACGAACCCCGCCGAGATCGGCACGAAGGCGGCCGCCCATTACAAGCTCGTCGTTCCCGCGGGCGGCAAAGTCGAGCTGCGCCTCCGCCTCTACAGCTGCGCGCACCGAACGCTCGGGGCCGAGTCGGCTCTCGACCACCCTTTCGACAAGACGTTCGAGACCCGCCGGAGCGAAGCCAACTTGTTTCATTCGGCGAGAACTCCGGCCTCGCTCACCGTCGAAGAGAATCGCGTCATGCGCCAAGGGCGCGCCGGGCTCCTCTTCTCGAGGCAGTTCTACAACTACGTCGTCAAAGATTGGCTCGAAGGCGACCCCTCTCAACCGGCTCCGCCGCAATCGCGCTCGAGGAACCACGATTGGAAGCACCTCTTCAATCGCGACATCATCTCGATGCCCGACAAGTGGGAATACCCTTGGTACGCGGCGTGGGATCTCGCGTTCCACATGGTGCCGATGGCCGAGCTCGACACCACGTTCGCCAAAGACCAGCTCATTCTGTTCTTGCGCGAGTGGTACATGCACCCGAATGGCCAGCTGCCCGCGTACGAGTTCAACTTCGGCGACGTGAACCCACCGGTGTTCCCGTGGGCCTGCTGGCGTGTCTACAAGATGAGCGCGCCGCGTGGCCAACGTGACCGAGCCTTCTTGTCGAAGGTCTTCACCAAGCTCTTGCTCAATTTCACCTGGTGGGTGAACCGCAAAGACGAAGAAGGCAATCACATCTTCTCGGGCGGTTTTCTCGGGCTCGACAACATCGGAGTGTTCGATCGCTCGAAACCGCTGCCCATGGGTGGCCACCTCGCGCAGGCCGACGGGACTGCATGGATGGCGTTCTATTCGGCGCACATGCTGGCCATGGCGTTCGAGCTCGCGGCCGACGATCCGGCGGCCGAAGACGTCGCCTCGAAATTCTTCGAGCACTTCATCGCGATCGCCGACGCCATCAACACCCTCGGCGGGACCGGCCTGTGGGACGAGCAAGACGGGTTCTATTACGACCAGGTGCAATTCGAAGGACGCAGCGTGCCATTGCGTGTCCGCTCGATCGTCGGCCTCATCCCGCTGTTCACCGCGCAGGTGCTCGAAGAAGATGTCATCGCGCGCATGCCGGGCTTCAGAAAACGCATGGAATGGCTGCTCGAGAATCGCCAAGATCTCGCCCGCCACATCTCCTGGATGCAGACCCCCGCTCACGAAGACGGCGGCCATCGTCTCCTCGCCATTCCTTCGAAAGAGCGCCTGGTTCGGGCCCTCCGATACGTGGTCGACGAGAAAGAATTCTTGTCACCCTATGGAATCAGGTCGCTGTCGCTCTATCACCAGGATCACCCGTACGTGCTCCACATCGGAGGCGAAGAGTATCGAGTCGACTATGCCGCGGGCGATTCGACCATTTCGATGTTCGGCGGCAACTCCAACTGGCGCGGACCGATTTGGTTCCCGATAAACTTTCTCCTCATCGAAGCCCTCGAGCGCTACCACTACTTCTACGGTGACTCGCTCCAGATCGAATGCCCGACGGGCAGCGGCGTGATGATGAACCTGAAAGAGGTATCGAGAGAAATAGCGCGGCGCCTCACGAGCATCTTCTTGCCCGGTCCCGACGGAAAGATTCCGTGCTTCGGAGCCCACGGCGACCGGTTCGCGAACGACCCCGATTTCAAGGAGCTCTTGCACTTCCACGAATACTTCCACGCCGACAAAGGCTGGGGTCAGGGCGCCGATCATCAAACCGGTTGGACCTCGCTCGTGGTGCGTTGCCTCGCCAAGCTCGAGACGGAAGGCTGACGAGACATGCTCGACATCCGCGGTGTCGAGAAGAGCTTCGACGGGAAGGTCGCTCTCGCCGAGACCAGTTTGTCGGTGACGGCCGGATCGTCGCTCGCCCTCCTCGGCTCGAGCGGATCTGGCAAGTCGACGCTCCTTCGAATCGTGGTCGGTCTCCTCGCTCCAGATCGTGGCGAGGTCAGCATTCTCGGGACGCTGGTGAACGAGGCGAGCCTCCCGAAGCTCCGCCTTCGAATCGGCTACGTCATTCAAGAAGGCGGCCTCTTTCCGCACCTGACGGCCGGAGACAACGTCAGCATCGTCGCCCGTCAGCTCGGCTGGGACGCGGCTCGCATCGACGCCCGCATCGAGGTGCTCCGCGCCCTCGTGCAGATCCCGAAAGCGACGCTCGCACGCCATCCACTGGAGCTCAGCGGAGGCCAGCGACAGCGAATCTCGCTCATGCGCGCGCTCATGCTCGATCCAGACTTGCTCTTGCTCGACGAGCCTCTCGGGGCCCTCGACCCCATCGTGCGCGCCGAGCTCGGAAACGAGCTCCGCACGATCTTCCGAGAGACGAAGAAGACCGTGGTGATCGTGACCCACGACATCGCCGAGGCGGCCCATCTCGCGACCGAGATCGCTCTCTTGAGCAACGGCCGCGTCGTGCAAAAAGGCTCGTTCGCCGATCTCGCGCTGAGGCCTGCCGATCCCTTCGTGACGCGCTTTCTCGCGGCCCATCCGCGATTGCCCTCGCTCACCGAAGAGCGCCTCGCCGAAGAGGTGCGCTGATGTTTTCTGCTCGTCTGCTCACGCTCGCGCTCTCGCTCGTCGCTGCGGCGGCCTTCGCGCGAGAGAGCTCGGCGACCGAATCGATCGTCGTCGGGTCGAAACGTTTCGCCGAATCGACGATCCTCGGAGAGGCCGCGGCACAAGCGGCGCGCACGACGGGCGCGAAGGCTGAGCACCGCGAGGGGCTCGGCGGGACGGCCATCGTGTTTCGCGCCCTCGAGCAAGGCGACATCGATCTCTATCCCGAATACACCGGCACCCTCGTCGAGGCGGTGCTCCACGAAAAGGGCCGCATCGGTCGAGACGCGCTCGCTTCACGCCTCGCCGAGAAGCACCTCTGCATCACGGCGCCGCTCGGATTCGAGAACACGTATGCATTGGCGGTCTCCGATGCGCGCGAGAGCACGACCGCCATTCGACGCATCTCCGATCTCGAGGGCCACCCGAAGCTCGAAGTCGGTCTGTCGAACGAATTCAAAGGTCGAGAAGACGGCTGGCTCGGCTTGTCACGAACCTATGGCATCGACGGCATGAAGCCGCGCGAAATGGATCACGGCCTCGCCTATCAAGCGCTCGCCTCGGGCTCGATCGACGTCATCGAGGTCTATTCGACCGACGCCAAAATCGAGCGTGAGCACCTTCGCGTGCTCGAGGACGACAAGCACTTCTTTCCGGCTTACGAAGCGATTTACGTCTACAGGTGCGATCTGGCGACGCGAGCACCGCACGCTCTCGAGGCCGTCTCGGCGATCGCCGGAAGCATCGGTTCGCGCGAGATGATCGCCTCGAACGCGAAGGTCGAGGTCGATGGCGCGACACCTCGCGACGTGGCTCGGTCTCTCTTGGATGGGAAGACCGACGCGCCTGTTCACCGGGCGGGCTGGCTCTCGGGGCTGTTCGAAGTGATCGCGCGCGAGGGACCTCGTCACCTCTCGCTCGTCCTCGCGTCGCTCGCGCTCGCGATCGTGGTGGGCGTACCGCTCGGGATCGTCGCACAACGGAGGCGCCGTCTCGGTGCCGTCATTCTCTCGTCGGTGGGTGTCCTCCAAACGATTCCGGCGCTCGCGCTCCTCTGCTTCTTCATTCCGCTCTTCGGGATCGGCACCATTCCGACGATCGTGGCGTTGTTCCTCTACGGTCTGCTCCCCATCGTGCGAAACACGTTCACCGGCCTCGACGACATCGCACCCGGTCTTCGTGAGAGCGCCATCGTGCTCGGCTTGACCGGCTCTCGGCGCCTCTTCGGGGTCGAGCTTCCCCTCGCTTCGCGCACCATCCTGGCCGGAATCAAGACCTCGGCCGTCATCAACGTCGGCACCGCGACGGTCGCCGCCTTCGTCGGGGCCGGCGGCTTCGGCCAACCGATCAGCACGGGTCTGAGCCTGAACGACAACGCGCTCATTCTCCAGGGTGCCGTTCCGGCCGCCCTGCTCGCGCTCTCGGTTCAAGGCGTGTTCGCCCTCCTCGAGCGGCTCCTGGTCCCTCGCGGGCTCCGCCTCGCGCCGCCCGTGGGCTGAGTGACAGATCGGAAACATTCGAGACTACGATACGGATGCACTCCTCCCACGACAGGCCCAAGTGGCGCTGGAGCGCCGATCGGTTTGAAACTCCGGTAAATCCGCGCGAGTTCGACGCGAGGAGAGCGCCCGAGGAGTGAGCAGCGGAAAACGACTCGCAGTCATTTGAGCAGCGGAACGACGAGGCCGTTCGCATCGCGATGAAGTCGAGTGAATATGCCGTGGTTTCAAACCGGTCGGCGCTCTAGCATCGGCCGTCTATGGACGACAAGCTCGCGCGGACGCTCTGCATCGACGTCGGTGGAACGGGAATCAAAGGCACGGTCTACGACGTCGACGGAAAGCCGCTCAACGAGCGCATTCGCATCGAGACCCCTCGGCCCGCCGATCCCGAAGCCGTGACGGTGGTGATCCTCGAGATCGCGCGCCGCTCCGGCTCGTTCGACCGCGTCACCGTCGGCTTTCCGGGGGTGGTCGACGGCGGCGTCGTCCGAACGGCCCCGAACCTCGACGGAAGCTGGGAAGACTTTCCGCTCGGAAAAGACCTCGAGCGACGTTTGGGTCACCCGACGAAGGTCGCGAACGACGCCGACATTCAGGGGCTCGCGGTCATCGACGGCCGCGGCGTCGAGATGATTCTCACGCTCGGCACGGGCATGGGCTGCGGGCTCTACATCGACGGGCTCTGCGTCTGGAACCTCGAGCTCGCTCATCACCCCTACGGAAAGGGCGCCGACACCTACGAAGACCGCATCGGGGAGCACGAGCGCAAGCGCATCGGAAACAAGAAATGGGTGAGGCGGGTGATGGCGGTGGTCAAACAGCTCCATCCCATCTTCAACATGCGCCGCCTCTACCTCGGCGGCGGCAACTCGAAGCGTCTCGATCAGAAAGACTTCCCCGACTTCGTGACGATCGTCGACAACAACGCCGGCATGCTCGGCGGGCTCAAGATGTGGGACGGACCTCTCGAAATTTTCGGAAGATGAGGCGAGGGCCCTGCCTGTGATAAGGTCCCCCGCCATGAAGCTCTCAAGAAGGACCTTCACCGCGGCGGCCCTCGCAGGCCTCGCTCACGCTTCCCTCGCCTGTAGCGGCGGGCCGGGTGCACCCAAGCTCGCCGACGTGAAGGCTGGCTCGATGCCGTCGGGAGCCGACTGGACGGGTGTGTACTTCAGCCAGTACCTCGGCAACATCCACATCATCACGAAGGGCAGCACCATCAGCGGCAAATGGCAGCGCCCGGTGAAAGACCGCTGGGCCGAGTTTCACGGCGAAGCCGACGGGAACCTCCTCCGATTCACGTGGACCGAGTACACGGTCGGAGCGATCGGACCGAACTCGACGCACACCGGCAAGGGCTACTTCCTCTACACGCGGCCCGAGGGCGCGAACGTCGACGATGTGGTCGACGGGCAGATTGGCCAAGAAAAAGACGAGGTCGGCGACGAGGTTCACAGCGTCAAACAGCGCAACGTGAACCCCGACCTCGACAGCATCGGCGGTACCGGCGCCACCGACATCGGCGGCGGCGATTGGGACAAGAACCACGAAGGTGGCGACGCCGAGAAGCCGGCACCCCCACCTCCCTGAAGATCCTTCTGGCCGTCGTTTCATCTTCGATGACGACTCGAAAGAAGCCTCCGAGACCACCGAGACCCCACCGCGTGAAGACGGCGGGGCGGCCTCGACGAGCCGTTCAGCTCTTCGAGCACACTCGACCGAGTCAGGCTCGCGCAAGTTAACTCGACGCGAAATTCGCGCGCACGCGAGTCCCCGCCTACAATGGTGGAAGTCGTGCCCCCTTCTGGGCAAGGCGCAAACGGGACTCGCGAGCGACCCTTGGCCAACGTCATCGAGAGCAGCGGTAACATCGAGACCATCTGCGGCGCGTCCAGCGTCAAAGTAGGCGACACGGTGCATTTGGTGTTCCGCGCACTGGACGATTCCGAACCTCCGTACACGTGCAAGGTCACGTCGCCGGGGGCGAAGGTCATCGTCGAGCGCGTGCTCCGCGACCTTCCGACCGGAAAGCCACAGAGCGCGCCGCCCGTGAGCTTCACCGCCGCCCAGCCCGGAGACTACCGTGTCGAGGTCTGGCAGCTCTACGGCAAGAGCCGTGGCCAGGCGATCCTGCACGTCGCAGACGTCGTGCCCCGCGATCCGGAATAAGAGCGATCGCGGGGGGGTTGTCGAAGGCTCCGGTGCTCTCCGGCTCGGAGCGCGCGCGCCGCCTCGTGGCCACGACGGGAAACCTTTCCCATCTCTCTGCGGCTGCGCGTGTCACAAAACCTCCCGGCCTGCTACACAAGCCTCGAGCATGAACGACGTCCGCGCCCTCAACGAGATGGTCGCGAGGGAGAGTGCCTTCCTCGAAGACCTCACCAACGAAGTCAACAAGGTCATCGTCGGTCAGACGTACATGATCGAGCGCATTCTGATCGGCCTGCTCGCAGGTGGTCACGTGCTGCTCGAGGGTGTGCCGGGCCTAGCGAAGACCCTCACCGTGCGGACGCTCTGCGACGCCATCGGAGCAAAGTTCTCGCGCATCCAGTTCACGCCCGACCTCTTGCCGGCTGATCTCATCGGCACGGTCATCTACAACCACCAGAAGGGCTAGTTCACCTCGAAGCTCGGGCCCATCTTCGCGAACCTGGTCTTGGCCGACGAGATCAACCGTGCTCCGGCCAAGGTGCAGAGCGCGCTGCTCGAAGCGATGCAGGAGCGGCAGGTCACCATCGGTGACAAGACCTACCCCCTCACCGAGCCGTTCGTCGTCATGGCGACGCAGAACCCGATCGAGCAAGAAGGCACCTACCAGCTGCCCGAAGCGCAGGTCGACCGCTTCATGATGATGATCAAGGTCGGCTACCCGAGCCGCCAAGAAGAGCGCGTCATCATCGATCGCGCCGTCGGGGTCGCGCCACGCAAAGCGAACAACATCGTCGACGCGGCCCAGCTCATGAAGGCACGTGACGTCGTGCGCGACATCTACATCGACGATCGCGTGAAAGACTACATCGTCGACGTGGTGTTCGCGACGCGCGAGCCACAGAACCGAGGCATGCGTGATCTCGTGAACCTCATCGAGTTCGGAGCCAGCCCCCGCGCCTCGATCGCCCTCGCGCTCGCCGCTCGTGCCCACGCGTTCTTGCGACACAGGGGCTACGTCACGCCCGAAGACGTGAAGGCGATCGGCGCAGATGTTCTGCGTCATCGTGTCATGCTCACGTACGAGGCCGAGGCCGAGCAGATCACGAGCGAACAAATCGTGAAGCGCGTCTTCGAGGTGGTCGAGGTTCCCTGACCATGGCCGGAGCCCTCGATCAGCGCGCGAGCTCCCAGAAGACAGCGGGCATTCCGACCGAGCTTTTGAAAGAGCTCCGTCGGTTGAAGATACGCACCCAGCACCTCGCCAACGACGAGCTCTCGGGTGCGTATTCCTCGGTCTTCAAAGGCCAAGGGCTGAGCTTCAGCGAAGTGCGGGCCTACTCGCCCGGCGACGACGTCAGGTGGATCGACTGGAACGTCTCGGCGCGCATGGACGACGCCTACGTGAAGGTGTTCGTCGAAGAGCGCGAGATGACCGTGATGCTCGTCGTCGACAGCTCGCAGAGCGCCGAGTGGGGAACCAAGCGCGCCCCGAAGACGCAGGTCGCCGCCGAGGTCGCTGCGCTGTGCGCGTTCTCGGCGACCCACAACAACGATCAGGTCGGCCTCATCATGGCGACCGACATCATCGAAAAGCTCGTCCCCCCGAAGAAGGGCGACAAGCACGTGATGCGCGTCATCCGCGAGATCCTCGGACACAAGTCGCAGTACCAGGGCACCAACCTGAAGCTCGCGCTCGAGACGCTCGTGAAGGTCACCAAACGAAAGAGCGTCGCCTTTCTCATCAGCGATTTCTTCACGACCGGCTTCGAGCAAGCCCTCGCGCTCGCCTCGGCGAAGCACGACGTGATTCCGGTGATGGTCGTCGATCCGCGCGATGAAGAGCTCCCGAACGTCGGACTGGCCTCGTTCGAAGATCTCGAGACGGGCGAAGAGATGCTCGTCGACACGGGCAGCGCTGCCGTGCGCGAGAACTACAAAGCCTCGATGCGCGCGCTTCGAAAAGATCGAGAAAAGACCTTCAAACGACTCTCGCTCGACTCGGTGATCGTGCGCACCGACGAAGGTGTCGCGGGCCCCATTCGGAACTTGTTCGCGAAGCGAGCGAGGAGGCGGAGGTGAAACGGTCGCGCGCCCAGCGCATCGTTCTCGGTCTCGCGTCGGCTCCCCTCGTAGTCGGTGTGTGCGTCGCCTCCTGGGTGACGGCTCCGGTGTTCGCGCAGGTCCCGCCCGCGCCGCCCACGGGAAAGATCAACGGCTCTTGCGTCGAGACGATTCCGAGCGGAGCGACGCGCCCGGACATCACCGAGACCTTCCCCGACGATGGATTCTCGGGCTACGCGGCGACCCTCGAGCTGACGGTCAAGCACGGCAAAGGCGAGACCGTCTTGCCGAATGGCTTCAAGGTTCAGAGCGCGACCGAGGCGTACCGCGCGCTCGATCGCGCCGGCTTCGCGATTCCCTACGTCGATGGCGGCTCCGGCCCCACCCTCGAGACCAAGCCCGAGGGCGACGGCGCGATCACGAAGGTGAAGCTCCCGATTCTGCTTTTGCCCCCCAATCCCGGTCGCAACACGCTCACGCTCCCGGCGCTGCCCATCTCGGTGTCGCGCGCGAACGGCGCGGTCATGACCCTGTGCACGCAGCCGCACACGATCGTGGTCGAAGATCCGATCGCGAACGAGAACGATCCGAAGGTGAAGCCGAACCCGTCGGCGCGGCACCAGAAAGAGGAGTGGAAGTTTCTCGAGTACCTCTTGCTGGGCATACTCGGCGGGCTCCTCGTGGGGCTCTTGCTCGGATACCTCATTTGGAAATGGCTGCGCCGCCCGAAGCCGGTCGTCGTCGTGCCGAAGCGAGTCCCCTGGTTGCTCGCGCTCGAAGAGCTCGAAGAGCTGCGCCACTCTCCGCTCCTCACCGAAGGCCGCAAGGCCGAGTTCTACGACAAGGTCTCCGACTGCGTGCGCAAGTACCTCGGCTCGCGGTATGGCTTCGACAACCTCGGCATCGATGGTCTCGACACGACGAGCGACGAGATGCGCGCGCTGCTGAAGCGCGTGCGACCCCCGATTCGAAGCCTCGATGCGATCAGCGAGTTCTTGGCCGATTGCGATCTGGTGAAGTTCGCGCGCATGACGCCGAGCGAGGTCGAATGCCTCGCCGCCGTCATCAAGAGCGAAGCGATCATCCGAGCGACGATGCCAGCCGAGCGAAAACCCGGACAGCCTGCCGCGCCGATTTCCGGCGTCGCGCCCGAAGGGCCGCCGGGACCATCTGCTCCGCCCGGTCCACCGCCTACGCCGCCCGCGCCACCCGCTCCGCCGGCGCCGCAAACGCCGCCCGATGCTGCCCCCGACGCACCTCCCGCACCTCCGGAGGCACCACCTGCTCCTCCCGACGCGGCGCCCGCTCCGCCTGCTGCTCCAGACGGGCCACCCGGTCCCGGCACGGCGCTCTCGCCGGTCGAAGCTGCACATCGCGCACCTGATGCTGCGGCCCACTCCACGGCGAAAACCACGACTCCCGAGGTGCGTCCGTGAAGCTCTGGACTCGCATCCTGATCGTGTTCTTCGCGCTCGTCGCCACGCTCGGTGGCGCTGCCGCGTACTCGCTCGTCACGCGCGGTCGCTCGCTCTCCGAGGCTCATTGGGAGCAGCCTGACTACGCGCTCGGCCTCCTCGTCGTGCCGCTCGTCCTCTGGTTCGGGACCTTCGCCCAAGATCGAAGACGGCCTCGACTGCGCATCGGGACCATCGCCCCCTTGATGCGCGGACCGCGCGGATTCCGCACCTACCTGCGCGACGTCCCCGGCGTGTTCCGCGCGTCGGCGCTCGTGTTCCTCATCGGCGCTCTCTGTCGGCCCATTCTCGAGACGCACGACGAGAAGAGCGACGAAAAGGGGATCGACATCGTCGTCGTGATGGATCTCTCTGGCTCGATGCGCGCCGTTTTCGATGGCGATCCGGCCGACGTGCCCGGCGTCCCGAAGCTCAAGCCCGGCCACCGCCTCACGCGCATCGACACGGCGAAGGCAGTCGTTGGAGACTTCATCGGTAGGCGAAAGAGCGATCGCATCGGCGTCGTCGTGTTCGGTAAGAGCGCCTACGTCTTGTCGCCGCCGACGCTCGACTATCACCTTCTGACCCAGCTCGTCTCGAAGCTCCAGCTGAAGGTCATCGACGACAGCGGCACGGCGATCGGTGACGCGGTCATGGCGGCGACGGCGCGTCTGCGTCGAAGCGATGCCCAGTCGAAGGTCATCATTCTTCTCACCGACGGCGACAACAACGCCGGCGAGGTCGCGCCCGAGAAGGCCGCCGAAATCGCGAAGAAACAGGGCTGCAAAGTGTTCGCGATCCAGATCGGCAACGGCGATCAGGTCGACGTCGAAGACGGCACCGATCTCTTCGGCAATCCGCGCTACGTGCCGCAGCGCTTCCCGGTGAACCCCGAGCTCTTGAAGCGCATCGCCGAGAAGACCGGCGGCGAGATGTACATCGCCACCGACGGCAAAGCGCTCGCGAACAGCGTGCACTCGGTGCTCGATCAGCTCGAGAAGACTCGCTTCGAAGCGTCGCGTTCGAGCTTCGAAGATCTCTTCCAGCTTCTGCTCATCCCGGGTGTCGTGTTGGTCGGTGTCGAGGTCCTCTTGCGGGCTCTCCTCCTCCGGAGGTTTCCGTGAACTTCGTCGCCCCGTATTTCCTGATCGGTTCGCTCGTCGCCCTCCTCTACGGCGCGCTGCTGCTCCTCGGCGCATTGCGCGCGAAGAAGTCACGCCAGACCTTCGGCGATGCGAAACGCATCGACGCGCTCGTGACGTTCGATTCCTCGAAACGGCGCGCCTGGAAAGGTGTTTTTCTCGTCGTCGCGACGGCGCTCGCCTTCTTCGCGGCGGCGCGGCCTCAGTATGGAAAGGGGCAACGGCTCATTCCCGCGACGAACGTCGATGTCGTCGTCGCGCTCGACTATTCGAAGAGCATGTACGCTCGCGATGTCGAGCCTTCGCGCATCTTCCGAGCGAAGGTCGAGGTCGGCAAGCTCGTCACCGAGCTCCGCGGTGCGCGCTTCGCCGCGGTCGCCTTCGCAGGCGAGGCCATCGGATTTCCGCTCACTGCCGACGGCTCCGCGATCGCACAATTCTTCCGTCAGCTCGAGCCGAACGACATGCCGGTCGGTGGAACGGCGATCGCCCGCGCTCTCGAGCAGGCCCGCGAGCTCCTTCGCCGCGACCCGTCGGCGAAAGACCACAAGAAGTTCATCGTCCTCATCACCGACGGCGAAGATCTCGAAGGCTCACCTCTCTCGGTCGCGCGCTCGATCGACAACGATCAGGTGACCATCTACGTGGTTCAAATCGGTGGGCGAACCTCGGAGCCCATTCCGAACATCGGTGACAACGGCGAGGTGCTCGGCTGGCGCACGACCGACGACGGTAGGCCCATGACGACCGAGCTCACCCCGCAGGGCGAGCGCCAGCTCGAGTCGATCGCGAAGGCGACGAAGGGCGGCAAATACATCCGCGCCGACAAGGGCTCGACCGGCATCGACGACATTGCTTCCGATCTCCGCGATCAGATGAAGACGAAGTACGCCGAGAAGGTCGAGACGGTTTACGCCGACGTCTACATGTACCCGCTCCTCGCGTGCATCGTGCTGCTCTTGCTCGAGGCGTTCGTGAGCGAGGCTCCGCGTCGCAGCTTCCTCCGTAACATCCCGCCCGCCGCAGTGGCCAAGCTTCCTCGCGGAGTGATGTTCGCGGGGATGATCGGACCGAGCCCGACCGGTGGCCCGAGCCCCCTCGCGGGCTCGAAACCCACAGGACCGTCGGCGCAAGCTCCATCGCCACAGTCTGCCGGTGGCCCGCTCGGACAAAGCGGCGCCGCGTCGCGCGACAGCTCGACAGGAGGTCGTCCCCGTGGTTGAGCCGCGCCAGAAGAAGCAGAGCGCGCGATCCCCAAAGCGCTTGGCCTCGAATCGCCTTCTCTGGGCTGGATTCGGCGTCGCTTGTCTCGCGGGTGCGACGACGCATTTCGCCGTCGGTTGCAATGGTTGGGATCCGCGCGATCCGTTTCAGCACAATGCCCCGTTGGTCGAGAAGGCATTGGCCCAGATCGACGCCGGCGACTTTGTGTCGGCGGAGCAGGTGCTCGCCGACTACCTCGGCACGGGCGTCTGTGAAAAAGGACGGATCGGGATTCCCGAGACGGTGAGGCAGAAGCCCGACGGATCGTTCGACCTCGGCATCATCCTCTTTTACATCAGCGAGAAATACGGTCGAGTCTTCGGCGACGAAGAGAAGGGCGATCCCGACAAAGACAACCCCGAAGAGGCGAAGAAGCGGTCCGACGAGATCGACTGCGCGCTCCTCATCTTGGGTGCGATCGCGAACGACGAGAAGGTGCCGACCGAGCTTCGCGCGCGCGCCGCCTACCTTGAAGGAAACCTCGAGTTCATGCGTCGCGAGTACGAAGCCGCGGTGCGCTTCTACGATCAGGCGTTGCGGCTCATCCCTGGGATCATCGAGGAGGCGGGCGGCGACGGAATCGGTCGCGACTCGGCCTGGAATCGCGCCATCGCGCTCCGTCGCATCGAAGACAAGAAAGACGCTGGCGGTCCCGACGCCGACGCCGACGACGGAAGCGATGGCAACGACGGCAATGACGGCGCCGACGGAGCCGATGCTCAACCCGACGCCCCGCCCGACGGAGCCCCCGATGGAGCCGATGGCGCCGATGGCAATTCGGGTCCTGACGCGAGCGATGGGAACGACGGCAACGATGCAGGAGATGCCGGCAGCGATGCAGGTGGTGACGCTGGCGATGCAGGCAAAGACGCCGGCCCCGACGGCGGAAAACAAGACGACCGTCAGGCCGACGCAGGCGAGCCCGACGGCGGCGACGACGATCCGAACAAGCCACCGAACGCGCCGTCGCCCGGCCCCGCGCCACAACCCGACGACTCGCGCGAAGAAGAGCAACAGCAACAAGACCGACTGCTCGACAAGTTCGAGGGAACCCCCACCTACCAGCAGCAGGAGGCGAAGCGCCGCAACGGCGGGCGGCGAACGATGGAGGACAAATGATGCATCTCGATTGCAAACGCCCTCTCGTCTCGTTTCTGCTCCTCTCCAGTCTGACCGTGAGCGCGGCGGTGATTCCGATCGTGCACGGCCCCGAGAGCGCGTTTGCGCAGTCGGCCCCGCGGGTCACGACGACGGTGAGCGAGCCGCACCCCCAGGTCGGTGCGCCCTTCTTGCTCGAGCTCGTCGTCTCTGGATCAGAGCCGTTTCATAGCGTATCGAGCGCTGAACTGCGCGTTCCACCCGGGTTCTCGCTGAGCGGTCCGAGCCAGTCGACGCGCACCGAGATGCACCTCGTCAATGGTGTGAGCTCGACGACCTCGAGCGTGGTGATCGCCTGGGTGCTCACCGCCTCGCAGCCGGGCAACTTCACGATCAGCGCGCCGACGGTCAACATCGACGGATCGCCCATCAGCGGTAAGCCCACGACCCTCGAGATCGTTCCGTCGACCGGTGCGCCTCCGAGTGGAACGCCCGGATTTCCCAGCCCGTTCATGACGCCGTCGCCTTCGTCGCCATTCGATCTCGACGACACTCCCGACGACTCCCCGCAAGCGAGCACCGACGCGCTCGCGCTCCCGAAGGCGCCCGACGATCAGCTCTTCTTGCACGCGGTCGCCGACCGCACCGAGGCCTACCTCGGACAGCAGGTGACGCTGAGCTTTTACGTCTATTACCGAACCGACTTCGAGATGACCGAGCGCAAAGAAGCCCCGCTCGTCGACTTCTTGCGCGTATCGCTCCTCACTGATCCATCGTCGACGACGGCCCAATACACGCGGGTCGAAGGAAAGCGCTTCGGCGCGCGGCTCGTCGACCGCATCGCGGTCTTCCCGTTGAAGAGCGGCAAGCTCTCGACCGGAACCATATCGGCACGATTCAAAGGTCGTCGCATCGGAGCCGGCGTTCTCCGCACTTCGAACGAGCTCACCATCGACGTCATCGAGCCCCCGAAAGACGGGCGTCCTCCCGCCTACGTCCTCGGCGACGTCGGACACTTCGCGGTGTCGGCCGTAGTGCAACCGCGACAAGCGCTCCAAGGAAGCTCGGTGAGCGTGACGGTGAAGGTCGACGGCATCGGCAACGTTCCGAGCTCGATTCACATGCCGCGGCAAAAAGGCGTCGAGTGGCTCGAGCCCGAGCGCAAAGACGGGCTCACGACCAAAGAAGGCAAGGTCGGCGGGGCGCGAACCTTCGGCTATGTCGCGATTCTGAAGAACAGCGGCAAGATCGATCTCGGCGACATCGAGCTACCGTATTTCAATCCCGAGACCAAAGCATACGAGACCGCGAAGACGAAGATCGGCGTGGTCGACGTGATTCCGACCGATCCGAAGGCCGACGACATCGCTCGCGCGAAGGCCGGTACCGACGAAGACATCCTCGCGAAGCTCCCGAAGAGCCGCGCGCAGCTGAGCCCTTACGCGCCCGTGCCCGACGAGCACCTGCCGACTTGGGGGCTCGCGGGCATCATCGCCGCTCCTCCGCTCCTCGTCGTGCTCGGTCTCGGTCTCGGTCTCGTCGGAGGCGGTCTCCGCCGACGCCGAAGCGAGTCGCGAGGCTCGGCCCGCACCCTCGTCAAAGAGGCGCTCGACGAGGCGAAGAGGGCCGAGAAGGCATCTGACGTGAAGGCCGTGGCGTCGAACGTGGAGCGTGCCATTCACGCGGCCGTCGAAGCCTGCACCGGGCTCGCGTCGCGCGGCGTCGTTCGAACCTCCCTCGTGTCCGATCTCGAGAAGCGTGACGTCCCGACCGCGCTGGCCGAAGAGATCCTCGCCGTTCTCTCGGTCTCGGAAGATCTTCGCTACAGCCCGACGACCGACACGACGAAGACCGAGGGCCTCATCGATCGAGCTCGCGAGCTCGTGAAGAGACTCGAGCGCGTCGATCGCCAGAGTCGACCGAAGGAGGAGGAACGCTAGTGTCGATGCGCCCCGTGCGCAGTGCCGCGAGCCTCTTCCTCGTCGGCGGTCTCCTTTGGGCGGGCACGTCGCGCGCGCTCGCGGCCGAGCCACCCGAGAGGGTGTTCGAGCGAGCGAGCGCCGCGTTAGAAGCGGCCGAAGCGATGCACGGGGCCGATTGGGGCAAAGTGATCGCCCTCTTCGAGTCGCTCGCCGATCGAGGCTTCGTGCATCCCGACGTGAGCTTCGATCGGGGCGTGGCGTACGCGAAACGAGCTCAAACCAAAGACGAAGAGCCCGGCGACCTCGGTCGAGCAGCGGCAGCGTTCGAAGAGGCGCGGAGCCTCCGGCCCGACGACAAAGAGATCGAAGCCGCTCTCGATCTAGTGCGCGCCGAGGTGACCAAGCGCCGCTCGCGACGCGCGAAAGACGACATCATCGTGCGTCCGTCGCTCGACCGCCTGGTGATCGGGCTCGCGACCGAACGAACCTGGAGCTACCTCGCGATCGGGGCTTCGTCGTTGCTCGCGCTCGGGCTGTTGCTGCGGCGTCGCGCCACCGGGCCCATCCACGTCGCTGGCAGCGTGCTCGCTCCCGTTGCGGTCATCGCGCTCCTGGGCCTCTTGCCGCTATCGTTCGGAGCGCGATGGCTGCGTGAGCACCGACGCCCCGGGGTCGTCGTAGCGAGCGAAGTGACGCTCCTCGACGACGAAGGCCGTGGCATCAACGCACCATCGATTCCCGAGGCGGCGTCGGTCGAGGTCGGCGATCGACGCGGCGAGAACATTTTCATTCGTTGGGGAAACGCCGAGGGCTACGCGCCTGCGGCGAGCGTGCGCGTCCTCGCTCGATGAAGAAGGTGGTACGGTAGTCGTCGTGTGGGTTCGACGCGCGGCCATCCGTCCCGTTCCTGCGTTCGCGCAAGTGCCTCAGCGCGTGCTCGAACGCATCGAGGAACAGCTCGCGTCCGACACCGAAGAGTCGAAGGCGCTCCTCGACTCGGCCTTCGTGCGGTTCGAGAAGACGCAGCCGGCGTTGTCGGATCGCCTCTCCGACGAGCTCGGATTGCCCCTCGACGAGACCGCCCTCGCCCTCGGTTACTTTCTGACGCTCGCGGTGTGGCTGGGCTTCGAAGAGACCTTTCACGATGATCTCCTCGAGGTCTCGCCGCTCGCGCTCGCGAGCGTCGAAGAGGCGTTGACGCTCGACGAGCAGATCCGGCTGTCCGATCCCGCAGAGGTCATCGACTCCGACGACGTCATCGCCATGGAGCAACCGCACCTGCTCGCATTCGCCAACGACCACCTCGATGCGGCACTCGAGGCGAACGCCGATCAGGTCGACGTCGACGACGTGCACGCGATCTATCGCGTGGTGCTCGTCGAAATTCTCGCGCTCTCCTATGCCGTTCGGGCACCTTCAAACGTGACGCAGGCGACCTCGACCGAGTTCAGCGCGTGAACGAGCCGAAAGCGACGAAAGGACCCATGAGGCGCGTGTCTCTCTCGCGAATCTCGAGCCTGGTGCTCCTCGGGTGCGCCGCGTGCTCGGCCAGTCCCACCTCCGTGGCTCCGCACGTCGTCGAAGTCCCGTCGGCTTCTGGCGCGAGCGACGAGGCAGGCTATCGAGACCCTATGGTGATCAGCGTCGTTCTCGTCCGCGCGCCTCGGCGCGTGGTCGTCGACGGGGACCTCGCAGAATGGGGTGGTTGGCCGGCACCGATTCCCTCCTTACCCATCGACGACGAGCGCGCGCCCGACACGAAAGACGCCGCGAACGAATCTCCCGCACTTCCTCTCAATCCGCCCGACGCGGCGTCTCGATTGGCTCTTTCGCTCACCAGCGAATCGGTCTCGATCGCGGCCGATCTCGGCGCGCAAGCGCGCAACGGCGTGTGGATCGGGATCGGCGCCGCGCCGCCGGAAATGCCATCCCTCGGTGAGTTCGTCGGCCGCGTAGGCTTTCTACCGTGGAATTGCGAACAGACCATGGTGGTCACCGCCGACGACGGCGGCTCGGAGAGCTATGGATGGGAGCCGATCCCGCCCGAGACCAAGGCGGCTTGCGAAGCCGCGGTCGCGCGCGAAGCCGCCTTCGAGATCGCCAATCGAAAGCGCTTCGCCAAAGTGTTCAAAGTCGATCGCGACGGCGTGAAGAGCGTCTCGGAAAACGGCTCGCTCGGCTCGATCGTGGGTGCCGAGGCCGTGCTGCGCCGTTCGGGCAAGGGAGCCACTCTGGAGATCTCGCTTCCTCTCGCAGCCATGCCGCGCATCGCCGAGGCTCCGCTCACGACGTTGCGAGTCGTCGCACTTCCGCTGTCGGCAAAGCCCCCCGAGCCGTCGATGAAGCAATGGATTGCGGCGACCCTGCCAGAGCCAGTCTCGTTCGAGCCATATGGCGCGCTGCGTGCGTTTGCGTTTCGGAGCGCGAACGAGCTAGGCGCCTTCGGCGCCGGGACCACGAGCTTCCAAGAGCCGCGCGCGCTCTCGTTTCAGCCGGGCGAAGCGCTGGAGGTCGAGGTCATGGATTCTGGCGACTGCACGGTCGTCACACCACGCAAGCAGACGCTCTACTCGAAAGAGGCGACCCTCGGTGCGATCGAGATCGGCTATGTCACGGCTGCGATGCGCGGCACCTCCTCGGGGTGTGAAGCCGCCACCAAGAATTCGGTGGTGATCTCCAAGAATGGGAAGCCCGACATTCTCACCCTCGATGGAAATCCGAAAGGAGTCATCGAGCGCAATGGCGAGCTTCACGTGCTCGTGCTCAACGATTGGGAAAAGAAATGGTCGGTGACCGCCGTGGCTCCCGACGGCGCCCACCACGACATTGCGCTCACACCACGCGAGCCAACCTCCAAGGAGCGGGAGGGCTCCGACCTCGCCGCCTTCGTGAGCCCCAGTCTCGACAGCTTCGGGTGGCGCAGCGCGAAAGGCCGTCAGGGAATCGAAGTGACCTGGACGTGGGATGCGGCCGCGAAGACCTACGCCATGATAGAGCGTCACGTCGCGATCGCGAAGCAGCCTTCGAAGCCGAGCCGAGCTCCGAGACGCGCCTCGCCGAAACGACGGGATTGACGGGCATCGAGGAATGCCGTGCCATGACCCGAATGGCACGATTTCACTGCGAAGCTCCGCGTCACGACGACTCGATGACGCGCCCTCCTCGGCAATGGATCCGAGTCGCGCTCGGCCTCGCGCTCGGCCTCGGGTGCGCTTCGATCGCGGCGTCTGCGCAAGCAGCCCCCGTTTGGATCGGTGACTTCGAGACGAACGATCTGACGCAATGGAACAACGCGCTCAACGGGAGCCACATCAGCGTCGTGACGTCGCCCACGATTCAGGGCACACATGCCGCTCAGATTCAGCTGACGAACGACGCGTTGTGGCCGAATGGCTTGAAACGAGTCGAGTTGCATCACTCGCCCGCGGCCGGGCGCACAGCCGAAGGAGCCTCGACCTATTTCGCTTGGAGCTTCTTCTTGCCGGTGACGCTGCCAACCACACCGAGCCAGCAGATTGGGTATTGGGAGACCGACCAGAGCTACCACCAGCTGATGGCCTTTCAAGTCGAAGGCGAGCACGTTCGCTTCATCACCCAGAAGCCTCAATACAAGGTGCAATGGGAGGCAGACGGAAAGGCGACGCCGGGAACATGGCATCGAATCGCGATGCACATCGGCTGGTCGACCAATGCGGCCAACGGCCTCGTCGAGGTTTGGTTCGACGGAACCCAAGTCCTCAATCAGACGAGCGCGCAGACGCTCGCAGACGCCAATTCGGCGTTCACGCAGTTGGGCCTCCTCCGCGGGCCGACCGACTTTCAAGACAGCCCGATCATCGTGCTCGACGATGCGGTCGAAGGCGATTCGCTGAGCGACGTCCATCCCGATCTGCCCACGAATCAAGGCGGCGCAGGGCCCATCAGCTCGAGCTCGGGAACACCGGCATCGTCGTCGGCCGCAGGCCCTTCGAGCGGCGCCACGACCGCCTCTGGGACGGGCTCGGGAACGGGCGGCGCCGGTGGTCAGGGCTCCAGCTCGGCCGATTCGAGCGGGTGCGGGTGCCACGTCGCCGAGCGAGGGTCGGACGCTCCGCTCGGGGTCGCGGCTTGGGTCCTGCTCGGCGTGTCGGCACGGCGTCGTCGAGGAGCTCGGCGGATGTGAACAGAATCACGGCTGAGGCGAAACGAGAAGGCCCCGCTCCTCCATGATTCAAGGGGGAGCTCGATGCTTTGGGCGATGCGAGAGCCAATGAGAAAGGGCCCGCGCAGCGCTCGTCTGCGGGGGGCCTCGTGGTGCGGACGAGACGTGATCTCAGCGCTTGAGCGCGAGGTTCAATTTGATCACGACCTCGTCGCGAATGAGATCGTCTTTCTTGCCGGCATAGACGATGCCCCAGTCTTTGCGATTGATCGCGAACTCGGCTTTGGCGCTGACGAGATCTTTCTTCACATCGATGGTGGCCGGAAAGCTCACGCTCTTCTCGACGTCACGAAGCTTCAGATTGCCCGTGATCGTGTGCGTCGCACCCTTCTCGCCGCCCGCCTTGACGCCCGTGACGATGAAGGTCCCCTTCGGGAATTTCTCGACGCTGAAGAAGTCGTCGGTCTTGAGATGCGTATTGAGCTTCTCGTTTTCGGTCTTCAAGCTCGCCATGTCGATCTCGATGAAGGCCTTGGTCGTCTCGGCCTTGTCGCCGTCGACCGTCAACCAACCCGTGAACTTCTCGAACACGCCCTCGTGCTTGCCGGTGACTTTCGAGCCGATGAACTCGATCTTCGAGTTTTCCGGCGTGACGCCGAGCGCGCCTGCGGGCTTGTCGGTAGGCGACGCCGCTCCGGCGCTCGAGGCAGCCGTGGCGGATCCGCTCGCCGAAGCGCTGGCCGACGCGCTCCCAGACGAGGCAACGCTGGTCGCGGGCTTGGCCGCCGTGTTGGCCGGGACGGGCTTGGCGCTCTCGGTCGTGGCCTTGGCGACGTCTTTGGCGGGGTCTTCGCAGCCGACGACGACGGAAGACAGCGCGGCAGCGACGAGAATGGTTCGAAGTACGGTCATGGTTCACCTGTCGTAGAATGGAGAGCGCGGGAGTATGGCCGAGGGCCGTGCCCTGTCGAGGGGCCGCCTGCGAATTCCACTCTTTTGGCAGCCATGCCAATGGAACTGCGAGGGCAAGTTTGTCGGCTGAGGAGCGGAGAGACGAGGCCACGTGTCTCGCGATGTGCGGGGGTTGCCCTTTTGGAAGAAACCATCGACATCGGCAGCCACGCGACCACCACCGACCGCCGTCTCGCTCATATCGATCGGAAACTCGAAGAGCTGTTGGACACGTACTTGGGGGAAGGCGACTTCGTCGACCTCGTCTTTGCACGCGACGACCAATCGATGCCCGTCGACGAGCCCCTCGGCATCGACCGACTGCTGAAGCACACCGAGGCTCGACGGCGCGCCCCCTATCGCGTCATCGCACCGATTGCTTGGTCTCGCCGTGCTTGATGTCGAAATGCAGGTGCGTCTTGTGCGCGGCATTGAAGCTCGGGCTGAGCATGTGGTGAAAGAGCCCTCGACGCGCGACGTCGCAGACCAGATTGCGAAGCGCGATCGCCTCGTCGGTAGGATCGTTCAACACGGCATCGGGACCGCACGAGAGGCTGCCGATGGGCGCGTGCCAATCTTCGTCGACCGACAATACACGACCGTCGCGGAGCTCGAACGTGGTGATGTCGGCCGCGAGAGCAAAGGCGTGTTGGCTCTCGGTCTTCTTGCCGGGCAGGTGCGCATGCGGACGATAGAGATTGTCGACGTGCACCGCGACCACGTCGGCGTCGGCAAGCGCCTCGCCGAGATCGTTCAACGCGAGGACCATTCGGCAGTCGAGCACGCCGAAGGGGCTCGAAGCACCCGGCGTCACGAATCTCACACCGTGCAGAGGCCCGGTGAGACGCATCGGTGATGCAACATCCGAGGCAGGCTTGGTCTTTCGGTCGACGGGCAGTCCGAGCTTCTTCACTTCTTTCTGGCACTCGCCGTCGGTCATTCCGGCGTGGCGCGTCGCGGGCGCCGACTTGTCGAGCGCGGGAACGACCCCGAGGTAGGCGAGGATCTCGCTCGACGATGCATCGGAGCGGACGGGAGAAGCGGGCGTCTCGGCGTTCGCGAGGAGCTTCTTGCGCGAGGCGTGCGTCGAGGTCGGAGCCGACGCAACGGTCGCTGGGTGGAGCCCCAGATATCCGGTTTCACCGGGCTGGAACGCGCCGACCTTCCACGAGGTGCCGGGAGTCTCGGGCGCGGGGCCTCGCACGTCGGCGCAACCCGTGCTGCTCGCGAGAGCTACGACGAGCCATGCGCCGGCGAAGGCCGATCTTCGCAGCTCTGGAACGAGGAGGTGCCTCACCGGCTAGACCCTAGCAAAGCTCGACGGCGGACGCGAAGAAGACGCCGTTTCCTCCTTCTTCCCCAACATGAATGTTTCTAGAAGATGCGCCTCGGGAGCGGTTCGACAGCCTGCGCGGGCACGATCGCGGTGCGCGGCAACCTTGCCGAGCCCCGCGATGAGGCCCATGATCGATGCATGAAACTTCGAAGCGCGGCAGCGTTACTGGCCTGCGCAGCGTCGAGCGCGTGCGAGGCCTCTTACGCGTACGTCCCGGCCCGAGGCACCACGACGATCGTCGACGGAAATCTCGCGGCCCAGTTCGACGTGCCTCCCGACGTGCGACCCGACGGCCCCGCCGGTGCGGCCCGCGGTCACGTGTGGATCGAATCGTCGGGAATCGTCGACGTCACGCCAGAGGCATCGGACGAAGAGCTCCATGTGCTGCACGTTCGCGTCGTGATCGAGAATGACACCGACCAAGAATGGATCTTCGACACCCGCGAGCAGCAGGTCGTGATCGACGAGCGAGGACCGACCGCTGCTGCGTTCGCGACGGCCGATCCGGGCACGCAGCCACCCCAGGTGACGACCGCTGCCCAAACCAAGCGCGTGGTCGATCTCTATTTCTCGCTTCCCGAAGATCTCGAAGAAGACGCCGACCTCCCCCACTTCGATGCCCTCTGGCGCCTGACGACGCCGACTCGAGCCATCGCCGAGCGAACGGCGTTCGAGCGCGTACCCGAGAGCTCGCAGGGCTATGCCGCCGGCCCCGACTACCTCGTCGGCGACGCCTATTGGGGTCCCTATTGGTACAATCCGTATTACCCGCGCTTCGCGTTCGTGGTCGTCGGCCCGCGTCGAGGCTTCGGCCACGGCTTCGTTTTCCACGGCGGCGGCGCTCACGCCTACCACGGTCACGGCGTTCACGGCGGCGGGTTTCACGGCGGCGGGTTTCACGGCGGCGGTCACATGGGCGGTCACGGACACCATTGAGCGGGCTCGTCTGAGCGCGCTCGGCCAGGTGCCCCGAGGAGCGTCCACCGCGCGCCGAAAGACACGTCGGATTCGGCTCAGAAGGCTACCCGAGGATTCGGACCTTGAAGCCGAGTTCCTGCGACAGGGCCACCATCTCGCCGAAGATGTCTCCGTAGGCGACGGCCACGTGGTTCGAGAGGTAGTGGGCCATCAGGGTCTCTTGGCTGATCCCCATGTCGGCCGCCATGAACGGCCATTGCCGCGTGGTCCCCTCCCACCAAGAATCGCGCGCGTCGGGCGGCAGCGCGACCACTTCACCCTTTCCGACATCCATCCACAGCTCGCCTTTGCGAATGTAGGAGCGGGCCCAAGTCATCTTGCCGGGGAGGCTCTCTCCGGCGAACGTTCCTCCCGGCGTGGGGAAGTAGAGCGCAGGTTGCCGATACGAATGCGTGCCCGCGAGCGTGCTCGGATCATGATTGAAGGCATACGCGCCACACGAGCCCGAGTTCAGCAAGACCCATAGAAACCGACCTTCGTGCATCGCGCCCCAGCGCACGTCGTGGAACATCACCGCTTGGTGGAGACCCTTGGCGATGAGCAGCCGCTTCATCAGCTCCATTGGAACCACGTTCCCTTGGTCGGCCTCGGTGGCGCAGGCGATCGTGTCGCCGTTCGACTCGGGTCGACAAGTCGAGTTGAAGAGGCCTTCGGCGAAGTCGGAGGGCGGACGGAGCGGAATCAGCCCCAGCTGGTATTGCCAACCGAGACAGTCGGCTTTGAACTCTCCCATCAAATCGAGGACGACGAGGTAGTCGCGCAATTGCTCGCGCGTCGCCTTCTCGTCGAAGTCTTCTTCGTAATGGAACGTGACACCTTTCGCCTTCACGAAGGCGAGCGCCTCGTCGATGCGTTTGTCGTCGACTCTCCGACCGCGATCGATGATCCACGCCTGGTCGATCTTGTGCTCGGTGAACCCATGTCGATTGAGAAGACGGGGACCGAAATAGCCGTTGATCATTCCCATCGAGGTGTCGCCGAGCATCATGATGAGAATGCGGCGGCTCTTGATCCCGTCGGCCACCGTCTTCGCGAGCGCCGAAGCGGCTTCGGAGATGGGCGCGGTGAAGCGAACTTGCTCTTCGCCATAGACGATTTTTCCGGACGAGCACCAGGCGGCGAGGCGCTCCATGAAAAGATCGTCTTTGGTGAAGTCGGGCGACTCGGTCCAGAGACGGGAGAAGGGTCGCTCGAGCATCTCGAGACAGGCGCCGGTGTTGAGTAGACCGACGAGCCCTGGCCACCGACCCGAGAAGTTCGAAGCGAGGAGGAGCGGGTTGTCTTTTCCGACGACACCATCGGTGGTGTGCGGGCCGTAAAACCAATGCGCGCAGACGCCGACCATCGGGTCTTGGATCGGTCCGAGCTTCTCGATGGCCTCGTGGGGCTTGGAGAGAAAGCCTTCGACGCGGTAAGGCGCCTTGCCCAGCTTCTTGAGGGCCTGCTCGATCTGGACGGTCGCCTCGGTGATGTTCGGGAGCGCGAGCGCGTTCGGCTTCGCACGTGCATCCCCCGGCCAAAAGAGTGCAATTTTCTGCATCATGGTGTCGTCATCCTCGATAGAAAGGCTTCAGCGACGAATCTACTCAATCGACGCGAATGAGCGCGCGAATTGGGCACCGACCGGCGATGATCGAGAATAGCCGCTACCCGCCTCGGATCGTCGTCGTTCCGGCTCGGGACCGACAGCAGATCTCGTTAGGGCCCGCGTATAAATAGGTCGATCGATATTCCGCCTCGACCTTCGTGAGACGGGTGCCGGAGGAACGAGCACCGGAAGCCTACTTTTGTAAGCTGAGGAGCACAGAGACGAGGCCGCCTGTCTCGCGAGGGTCTCGGCGGAATAGCACCGAGTTGTTGATACGCCGGCCCTCAGGGCCCGCGGCAGCACCGAGAAACGATCAGCATGCCTTCCATGAAAGGATCAGCAGATCGTCAGGAGCCGGAGAGGTGAACGGGGGCTGCCGAAGCAGGCACCTTGATCCAGACCGAGCGGGTCGTGGGCTCGGCGAACCAGCCCGAAGCTGCGGCGTCGAGCAGAGCGCGCGAGGCCACCTTCGTGAGCGTCGCACCGCCTGCGCTCACCGTCGTGGCGGGGACGTCGGTGCGTACGCGGACGCGGAGCGGAACGAGGGCGCGCGAGACGTCGACCGAGAAGGCCGCGCCTGTCCCTTGGGCGCCGATGGTGGTGACTTGCTCGTCGGTGTCGTGGAGCGCGAACGAAGTGGATTGCCCGTCGGGGTATACGAGCAGCGTGAGCGCGGAAGCAGAGCTCGCGTCTCCGAGCCCGGTCACGTCTTCGCCCACCGACATCGGGACGACGGCTCCACGACGAACGAAGAGGGGCACGCGATCGATGGTCGACGTGTCGTACGAGGCGATCGTCGCGCCCCCTTGGATGACGTCGCCGAGCGGATTGAAGAAGTCGTAAAAGGCGCCAGCAGGGAGGGCGATATCGCGCTTGCCGGTGGCGTCGAGAATGGGCGCGACGAGGAACGCGGTCCCGAGCTCGTAGCGGTAATCACCTGCCCAAGCCGCTTCGTCGCCGATGGGCCGCATCGGTGTGTCACCACCTGCATACTTCTCTTCGGTGAGGCTGTAGAAGAAGGGCACGAGCTCGTGGTGGAGCGTCGCCCAATAGCGATAGAGCGAGACGATTTCGTCATTCTTCTGGGGCACCGTCCACGGCGTCAGATTGGCTCGTCCGTGAAGCTGCATGAAGGGGTTGAGCGCGCCGATGGCCGTCCAGCGTCCGAACACCACCGGATCGAGCTCGATGGTCTTGGTGAGCTCGACGTCGTCGCGATCGAGGTAGCCGCCGATGTCGGAGCCCAATACCGCATAGCCGGCTCGGGCCGAGCGGAACATCTCGTCGAGCGCATCGGCCAATCCCACGTAGTCGCGGCGGTTATCACCCATCCACGCGACCGGCGCGTCTTCTTTCTTGGCGAAGAAGCGACCCTGAAAGCCGTACGATTTGTCGTACGCCCGCACCATGGTAAGAAATTCGTCACCGCGGCGCTTTCGGCCATAGGCATAAAAGTCGTGGTAATAGGCCTCTGAGTAGGCCTGATGGGCGACGGGGCCTTGGGCCGTGACCACCGGGTCGCTCGTCACGTACGACTCGCCGAAGTCGAGCTTGAAGCCGTCGACACCCATGTCGAACAGGGGGTCTTGCTGCCGGTGCCACCACGAGGTCGCGACCGGATTCAAGAAGTCGATCGAAGCCCCGAGCCCCTTCCACCAGCCGTATTCCTGGCCACCGTCGACGAAGTAGCCACACTGCATCGCCTCTTCGTGGCCAGGGCTCGCTCCGGCGTACGAGTCACCTCCCGGCTCGAGATCGTACGAGGCCGAGTTGACGAACGCCGTGGTCCACAAGACGACGCGAACGCTCTGGGCGTGCATGTCGGCGACCATCTGACCAAAACCAGGGTAGCGATTGGGATTGGGAACGAGGCTGTTGTAGTTGGTCTCCCAGGGGCTATCGAGCACGACGGCGCCCACCGGGATCTGCCGCTCTTTGAACCCCGCGACGAACGCGTAGGTGTCGGCGGCATCGGAGATGTCTTTCGAGATCCACGGCTCGAACGCCCAGCGCGGCGTGTGGAGCTTGGGCGATTCGAGCGGCGGCTCGACGTCGGGGTGCAGCTTGCACGCCGTGCCCCCTGCCCCGCCGGTGGCGTTGGGGACGGTGTCGCTGCCGCAGGCCGAGAATGCTGCGACCGAGCCCGCGACCAGCAGGAGAGAGGCGGAGAGCGCGAAGCCGTGGCGCCGAGAAGTCATGCGACGCACGTTCGCAAGGCCGCGACCACGAATCAAGACGACAACGTGGGGGGGGCCGCTGTCATCGGATGACTTCTTGTCAGCAGTCGACGGGATCGAACCGCACCCGCCCTTCGAAGGGACGCGCGTGGTACGCGACGACCTCGACACCGCGATGGCTCGCCCGCAACCACGACGCGCTGCTCCGAAGATCGGACAGTTGGCGCGCGAATCGTTCGTCGTCGTTCTCGTGAAAGAACTGCGAACGGTAGTACCCGCAACCTTGATGCGACAAGAGCGTGACGTGCTTGATGTGGTGGGCTTCGATGAGAAAGCTCGCCGCCTTGCGCACGGTATCGACCGCGGTGAGGGGCGACGAGGCCATCTCGAAGAGCCCCGGACCGCCGGGGATGGTCAACGTGTCGAGTCGGTCGAATCCGAGCTCGGCGCAGAGCTCGCCGACGGCGCCCGTGAAGCGCCCGTCGGAGCAATACACGGCGAGCGCTTCGGGGTGCTCGGGGAGATACGGGAGCTTCGATTGGTGCGCGGTCGGCATCATCCCGTTCTATCGGAGCTTGCCCCATGATGGGCGCGCTGACGGCGACGTTCTTCCCCGCAAGCAGAGCCCCGATCGCGTTGGCCAGTGTGCCGGGAGCGGCGGCGATGTGGCGCGCTTCACCGCGACAGGCGGAGCCCCGCACGGAAGCTCGTGATTCGCGTCGCACTCTAGTGCTTCGACGCAGAGGATTGGACCGGTTGTCCGCACGACGAAAATCGCGGGAACATTTCACGGTCCAGTGGACGGGGTCGGGTTCACGATCGGATGTTCATCGTGCGGCCTCTCGAGGCGCTTCGCTCGCGTCGACCAACGCATTCAGGCCGAGAAATGCGACCCTTCGGTCGGCCCGCGCGAGGGGCCACGCAGCGACGGCGCACGACACATGCATGGTCTCGAAGATGCAACGCTGCGCTCGAGGATCTCCGGGCGCGTATGAATTATTTGGACAGAGTCAGCCGCACACCCGGACTGACGGCTGGAGATCGAGTCCGAGTCGCCCTCGACGTCCTCGAGCACTGCGCAGCCTTGGCCTTTTCCCAGAGGGCCATCGGGACGAGGCGTGTGACCGTGCGCGAGGTGCGCGTCGATTCGAAAGGCATCGCATCGGTGCCGAAGACGAGCACCGCCGAGCACCTGACCACGCTGCTGTGGGAGATCCTCGCAGGGAGCCCTTCGGAGACCGACGACACGCCGTGGTCGGATCCTGCGCCCGATTTGCATGAAGACATCTTGGCGTCGCTCGCTTCGCTCTCGGTTCGACCTCCCGAGTCTGCGGCTGATCTCCTCGCCCGTTTCGCACGAGAAGCGACGCACCTCGCGTCGACGCACCAGATCGTCGCAACCTCGATGGAAGCCACCTCGAGCGTGCCGCTAGCCGGCGCTCGAAGCTCGAACAAGACGCCAGTCGTGCCTCGCGATCAGAGCATGCCGACCATCCCTGCGCCGCCGATGACGGTCCAGGCGCTCGTCGACCTCAGCGCGGGTGGAGCGCATCGACCCGTCGAGACAGCGCTGCCCAATCCATTCCCGGCGAAGCGTGTGCCTCCGAGAGTCGCGCCGCCCAAAGCCCAACCGTCTCAACCACTCCGAGTCGCGCCTGCGATTGCGCCGCGGATTGCGCCTCCGATTGCGCCCCGGATTGCACCTCCGATTGCGCCCCGGATTGCACCTCCGATTGCGCCACGCGCGCCCAAGTCGCCGTTCGGGAAACTCGCTCCCTTCAAAGCCATCGCTCGCGACGAGCCTTCGCAGCAGCTGACTCCCGAGCCCGACGTCGGCCGAGTGCTGTCGGTCAGCGCGGCGCCTCGAAGCGCGGACGAGGCGGCGACGGACGACCAAGGTCTCGGTCTGAGCGCGCACGTTGGGTCGACGCCACTCGAGTCGTCAGCTCCGGCGGTCGAGGCACTTGCCGTTGCCTCGGAGAGCCCTTCGCCCTCGAGAGCAGCGTCGCCTTTTCTCATCGTGCTCGCTTCGTCCGCGCCCACGGCGCTGCTGACCTCATCGTCCAACGACCGTTCCGATCTCGTGTCGCCAGAGCACTTCGCAGCCGACTCGACGTTCACCGATGCCGAGGTGCCGATCGTTCAAAGCCAACCGCGGCGACGACGCGGGTGGTTGGTCACAGGCGTCAGTCTGGGCGTCGCCATTCTTTCGATCGTGTGGGTGATGCGCGAGAAAGGAATGCTCTTTGGGCAGACGCTCGATGTCGGCCTTCGGTCGGCGAGCCTCTCCGAAATCGACTCACGCCGGTCACCTCCAAAGCCCGACGGCGACACCGACCCAGCGAAGACTGCTCCAAAGAGCTCCGACGCGTCGAAGAGCGATGCGGCGAAAAACGCAGATGCTGTGAAGCCCGATGTGGTGAAGCCCGACGCCGCGAAGCCCGACGCCGCAAAGCCCGACGCCGCGAAGCCCGACGCCGCGAAGTTTTCAGGACGACCCATTCGACCACCGTCCAAGCTCGCGTCCGCGACGGCTTGGCCTGCTCTCGACTCCAAGCGGTCCCCGAACGATCTCGCTGCGACGCCTTCGCCCGCAGCCGAATCAGGCGGCATCAGCACATCGGCTGGAGATGGCACATCGGGAGGAGACCGAAGCCAATCCGCGCGATCCGTCGGAGCTTCGGCGACCGCACCATCGACACAGGTTCCGCCGGCTCCATCCACCATCAGTCCCGCTTCAGGCCCGACGACCACCGCAGCGCCCACAGCCACGTCTGCGCAGCCGGATCTCTAATGCGGCGCCCGCGCGACGAGCTGACCGCTTCCTCCGTCTTGTGACCTTCGCTCTTCCAGATCCTCTGCCTCTCCTCACGAAGCGGGCTCGGAGTTCGATAGAGGAGCACTCGTTCGCGGCGCTCAGCGGCTTTCGCGCGCGACGCTTCGACGGGGGTCGGCTCCGGTGACGAGCATCTTCTCCGAGCCGCTGACGAGATGCTGCGTCTTGAAGACCACGAATGGGAGTGTCGTCTGCACGAGCGTGAAGACCGCCGCTCCCTCGCGAAAGCACCCCTCGTGATAGACGAAGATTCATTCGGAGCTGACGAACCCCCCCCCGGGCGTCACAGGTTCCAGAATCCGTGAGAGTCGTGCAATCAGCCCCCGAGCGGGGAGCGCTCGATGGAAGTCGTCACCCGAGTCGCCAAACGAGCAGCTGATTCTTCCACTCTCGAAACCCGAGCTTCAAATAGAGCGCCTTGGCGCGGGCGTTGTCGGGCGTGACTTGGAGGCCGAGCGCGACGGGGCGACGATCCCATGGCCCTTTGCCCTCGGCGACCGAGCGAAGAAGCTTGGACGCGAGCCCCTTCGAGCGATGCTCGGGGGTGACGTACAGCTCGTCGATCTCGCATGTCTCGCCGCCGAGCTCGTTCGACCAGAAAGCGACGAGGAGCGCGTATCCAACGACCTCTTGCGCGCCGGCGAGGACGACGGCGCGCCCTCGGATGGGCTCGGCCCGCAACGTCACGAGGGTTCGAAGAGTGTGAGCGCGCGGAACCGCCTCGGGGCTGGGATCTTCTTCGTAGAGGCGAAGACTGAGGGCGATGATCGCCTCGTCATCGCTCTCGAGAGACCGACGCCACGACAGCTCGATTGAGGGTTCAGGGTCAAGGATCATGGGCTCGACCTCTAGCACTCCAGGCGCTCCGAGATCGTTCGTCGCTGAGCCGCTGCTGCGAGTCGACGCTCGATCGGGAGCCCGTGATGCTGCAGACGAGAGTAAACTCCGGTTCCCGGGAGGAGCTCCCTTGATTGCCGTCGATCTGATCCAAGAATTCCTGGGCTCCACATCGCTCTTCACGAAGTGCGATCCCGTCTTGCTCGAAGCGGTCGCGGCCCAAGTGACGCCGCTCTCTTTCGCCGCAAGAGCGCACGTGATCCACGCCGGACAGCAGGCCCTCGGTGTCGACGTCCTGTTCCAAGGCAAGGTGAGCCTGCGAAAGGTCGACGCGTCGACCAAGCAATCGACCGCGCTCGAGATGATCGCCATCGGCGACCACTTCGGGGAGGTCGGCACGCTCCTGCGCTCTGCACAGCCCTTCGATGCGGTCGCCGAAGAGGCTTCGACGATCCTCCGAATTCCGCCGAGCATCGTGGAGCAGCTCTTCGATCGACATCCGATCTTCGCCTACGTCCTCGCGAAGCGCCTCTCGTCGCGCTTGGTGCAATCGACCTCGCGTCAAACGGTCGCACCCCCCGCCGGCGGCTCCATCCCGCCGCCGTCACGCGAGCCTCCGCAAGGCTCGACGCCGTTCGTGCAGGTGGCCGACTACGAGCCGACGCCCGCGATCATCAAGATGATTCCGATGAGCTTCATCCAGCGAACCCGCGTCTTGCCGCTCGAGCTCGTCGGCAACGTCCTCACGGTCGGGATGACTTTCCCTCGCGATCTCAGCGCCGTCGCCGAGCTTCGCCAGTACTTGAAAGGCGTCGATCTCCGCGTCGTCGCGATCGGAGAGAGCGACTTCGCCTCGGCCGCCGGGCGCTTTCGGATCGGAGCGACCGAGGCACAACGCGCAGGCTCGGTCATTCCCCCGGCGTCGCTCGTCTTCGACCAACAAGACTCCGAGCGCGACGCAGAAAAAGGCGTCCGTGCCATCGGCGACGAGGTCGTCAACTTGGTCAACAAGATCATCGCCGCAGGCCTCGACCAAGATGCCTCCGACATCCACATCGAGCCCGAGGCCACCGGCGTGCGGGTCCGCTACAGAGTGAACGGAGTCCTGGTGGACTCCAAAGACTCGGTTCCGCTCTCGTTCGCGAAAGGAATTTCGGCTCGCCTCAAGGTCCTCTCGGGCCTCGACATCACCGAGCGACGCTTGCCTCAAGATGGAAGAATCGGAGTGCGAGTCGGGCGACGCGACGTCGACCTCAGGTTGTCGACGCTCCCGTCGAGCCGCGGCGAAACCGTGGTCATGCGGATTCTCGACGCCGCTTCGATGACCCGGCCCATCGAGCAAATCTTCTACGAGCCGGTGACGCTCGCGGCAATGAGGCGCGTCATCGGGCGTCCGTACGGGGCGGTGATCGTGGCCGGCCCGACGGGCTCGGGCAAGAGCGCGAGCCTCTACGCCCTGTTGCAAGAGCGCAAGCGAACGCGCCCCGACACGAACATCATCATGATCGAGGACCCGATCGAATACCGACTCACTGGTGTAACCCAGGTGCAAGTAAATCACTCGGTCGGACTCGGGTTCGCGCAGGTGTTGCGCGCCCTCGTCCGCCAAGACCCCGACGTCATCATGGTCGGCGAGATCCGCGACGCCGAGACGGCAGTCCTCGCGCTCGAGGCAGCGATGACCGGCCACCTTCTCTTCACTTCGATGCACGCCAACGACTGCTTCTCGGTCGTACAGCGCTTGGAGCAGCTCTCGTGCAACCGTACCCACATCGCCCAAGCACTGACGGTGATCGTGGTCCAGAGGCTCGTTCGCAGACTTTGTCCGAGCTGCACCAAGCTCGAAGCGCCGCCGCCCCTCGTCTTCGAGAGCCTGGTCGCGCGACGCCTCGTCCCACGTTCGGCGCCCGTTCCGCTGCCGCGCGCGACCGGCTGTGATGCTTGTCGAGGGACTGGCTACGCAGGTCGAATCGTCGTCGCCGAGTGCCTCCAGCTGACCGACGAGCTTCGCACCGCGCTCATGTCGGGGGTTCCCACGCCCGAGCTCTCTCGGCTCGCGACAGATTCGAAGACGCTCCTCTCGTTCAGTCAGTGTGCGAGCTTCCTCATGTCACGCAGAGCGATCGATCCGACCGAAGCGTTGCTGACGTTGGCCGATTGAGCAACGCGCGCTCGAGCACGGCTCTTGCGATCCGGCTCGAGACATGGACCTTTGCATCGCCCTGACGCTTCGACCAAGCCGTTGTGGCACTCGAGAGCTCGGGATCACTCCGAGCGGGCAGCCTTCGCGACGTTGGGATCCGCATCGTTCGCCAGCTGCCGCGCCTTTCGACACACATCCCGCTCCACGACCCGCACCCTGCGGCACCCGCATCCCTCCACGGAGGCGGCGTAGAACGCGCGCGCGACTCGGCAATGGGGCGCCGCACAGCGGGGCGCGTGCACGCACGATGGTACAGCTCGTCAAAGTCGCGTTCGTGGTCTCCATTCGCCCTGGATCGTTGAGCGCGGCGTGCATGGGAACCATGTGCCGCAGGAGCACGAGCGGCTCGGGGGCTCGCAGCGACTTGAAGCTCGACGAGAGCTGAACCTCGGCAGAGAAAGCGCCCATTCGATCGTAGATCGACTGGGCGCCGTGAGCGACGATCTGGCAGATCGCGACGAGCAGACGTTCGTAGAGCTCGACCGGATAAAAGCTCAGGCTCAAAACCAAACCGAGGGACTGGCAGTCGGCCGCGTCGAGCGACTCGAGGACGCGCGCCAGCGTTTCAGAACCGTGGACTTTCGCCAAGAAGTCGAGCTTTGTTTGAATCTTGCTGCCTTTGAGCCGCGCCGATGTCGAGAAGTGTACGGCGTCGTTCGACGCGAGGGTGAGCGACCAGCAGAGAAGTCGGTCCAAGGGCACGCGCAACCGACCGCCATCGATCCGCACGCTTTGGCGATCGGGTATGGGTGTCGGATGAAACGAAAGAATGTCGGGGCTGGGGTTCTTTGGGGTGCGGGGCCCGAGCGCGCGACCGTAAGTCTGGTGCTCGCGTGCGTCGCGGCAGGCTGCGGCGGCAGCGCCGTGATGTCGGGCGTCGCGGTCGGGAAGCTCGGAGGCGCGCTCTCGGGAGAGTCGCTCATGGCGCCGCGCGGTGCGGCCGTTTGTGCCTACCAAGACGCGCTCGCTGCAGCGTCGCCGAGCGGCGCCGAGAAGCCCACGAGCGAGACCTGCGCCAAAGCGGTCAAGAGCGACCTGCTCTGGCGTCGCACGATGATCGTGCTCGGCGCGTACTCGGCGAAGCTCGAAGCGATCTCTTCGGGCGCGAGCCCCGAGACCGCCGGAAAGCTCGAGGGAGCGATCTCGCGCGTGAACGACCCGAGCTGGGCAGAGGCCGATGGCGCACAAGAAACGGCGGCGCGCGACGCGGCTCTGCAGCTCGCTACGCAATTGAAGACCAACACGTCGAAGGGCGATCTCGGCGAGACGATCAAAGAAGCCGCACCTCACGTGAACACGATCTGCGACGGTCTCGGGGGCTACCTCGACGCGCAGGTGAAGGGCGCTTCAGACCTCCAGACCGACATCGACAAGAAGCGCACGACCCACGCCGATCGACGCTGCGCGCTCCTCGACGGGAAGAACGCCTGCGTGCAGGAGTCGGTGCTCGACCGAATGACGTACGCCAGCGTCTTCGGGGATCTCGGCTCGATCGAGAGCACCCATCTCGAGGCGCGCGACACGGTCTCGAGCTTCTGCGCCGCGCACAAGAAGCTCGAGGAAGCCGCCTCGAGCGGCAACCTCTCGAAGGACAAGACCTTCCAAGACATCGTCGATGCGGTAGGCGCAGCGGCCCCGGCTCAGCCGCAGAAAGCGCCCGCCGCGCCGGCGACGAAGCCCGCGCCGACACCCGACAAGAAATAGCGATCTCAGCGAGGCGCGACGGAGACCGTCGTTCGAACGACGAAGGCCGCGCAGCGCGAGTCGAGCGCTCGAGAGCGCCCGTCGATCATCGAGCGTCGAGATGCTCCGTCACGCGCGCGGGCTCGGGCGCTCAAGCCGGCTTCTTCGAGAGCTCGAGGACCCCATCGTCGAGCTTGCCGTGTCGAAGCGTCATCCGGTCGAGGGCGTAGTTCTGGTGAAGCTTCCACGGCGCTCGGCTGCCTTGGTGAGGCATCTCCTCGAGCGCCCGCTGCACGTAGCCCGAAGAGAAATCGAGGAGCGGCGCGGGCTTCACCGAAGGATCGCGATTCTTAGGACAACACGCAACGAAGCCATGGTCATCCATGTGCGCGAGGAGCCTGCACACGTACTCGGACGTGAGATCGCACTTCAGCGTCCAGGAAGCGTTGGTGTAGCCGATGGCGAATGCGAGGTTCGGGACGTCGCTGCACATCATGCCTTTGTAGGTCATCGTCTTCGACGGATCGACGCGATGCCCGTCGACGTCGAGCACGAGACCGCCGAGGAACTTCAGCTTGAGCCCAGTCGCCGTCACGACGATGTCGGCGTCGAGGTGGTCGCCCGAGCGCAAACGCAACCCGGTCTCGTCGAAGCTCTCGATGTGATCCGTCACGACTGAAGCTCGGCTCGTCTTGAGCGCGTCGAAGAGATCGCCGTCGGGAACCAGGCACAGGCGCTGATCCCACGGGTTGTACGATGGCGTGAAGTGGTCGGCCGCGACGGACCCGCCGAGCTGCTTGTCGACCTGCTTCTTGAGGAGCTTCTTCGCGCTCTTGGGAAAGCGTCGGCAGTAATTGAAGAACGCCATGCTGAGGAGCACGTTCTTCCACCGCGTGACCTGGTAGGCCGTCTCTGGCTTCAGGCATTCGCGCAGCCAATTGGCCACACGATCACTTTCCGGCGCCGACATGACGTAGGTCGGCGAGCGCTGCAGCATCGTGACGTGCGCGGCCTTCTTGGCGAGCTCGGGAACGAGCGTGACGGCGGTCGCTCCGCTGCCGATGACGACGACTCGCTTGCCCTCGTAGTCGAGGTCCGAAGGCCAGTGCTGCGGGTGGACGATTCGACCACCGAACCGCTCGCGTCCAGCGAAGTCCGGCGTGTAGCCGTCGTCGTAGTCGTAATAGCCCGCGCAAACGAACAGAAAGGAGCAGGTGATCTGGATGGTCTCACCCGAAGGGCCCCTCGAAACGTCGACGGTCCAGCGCGCGTCTTTGGAGCTCCAGTGCGCACCGACGACCCGATGTCCGTAGCGGATCTTGCGATCGATCCCGTAGGCCTCTGCCGTTTCACGAACGTAGGCGAGGATCGACGGACCGTCGGCGATCGCCTTCGCGTTCGTCCACGGGCGGAACGAGTAGCCGAGCGTGTACATGTCCGAGTCGGAGCGAATGCCCGGATATCGAAAGAGATCCCACGTGCCGCCGAGCGTCTCGCGTCCCTCGAGGATCGCATACCTCTTTCGGGGACATCGGGTCTGGAGATGGTACGCAGCGCCGACGCCAGAAAGGCCGGCTCCGACGATCAACACGTCGAGATGACTTGGTTCCACGGTCGCGAGGGTACGCGATCCGACGCACGACGAGCAGCTTCGCAACGTGAAGCCCGCACGCCGCCAATCCCCAGACAGCTTGGGGCCGCGCGCGAGGCACGCTCGCTGTTAGCTGGAGAGTCATGCTCTTCACCTATCGAGGTCCGCTTCACCGATACGCCGGGGTTCCCACGGTGTTCGCTGCGACCCCGCGAGAAACTCACGCGACCGCGAGCGAGCTGTCGTCTGACAGAACCGTCGCGCGGCTGCGTATCGACATTCACGTCGTTCGAGGAGAGCTCGTGTACGACGAGCGAAGCGCACGAAGGCTACACGCCACCCTTCTTCACTGCTTCTCCGAACACGACGTCGTGGATCGAGAGCGTGCCGCCCTCTCCGTCGAGGAACCGATCGTTGAAGACCGTCTTTGTCGACGCCGCGCGCCCGCCACCACGGGATCCATCGTTCTTCATTTTTTTCACTTCTTCGAGGCGTCGTCGAGCTTCGAGAGACCGAAGAAGAAGTCGTCGGTGGGTCGGGAGAGAGTGCCTCGCCCGCGACGGTCGGCACACCACGACACGGCTCTTCGTGGACCGGGCAGCCACGTCGCCCGCCGGGCCGAAGGAGACGGTCAGGGCATCAGCGTGTCGACGTGGGCCGCAAGCTCGTCGGCGAGCGCCAGCATGACCTCGTCGGGCGCGATCGCTTCGATGAAAGGCAGCTCGACGATCGGCAATTTCGGAAGCCCCTTCTCGAGTTGGATGACGACGCTCCGAGCGGCGTGCGCCCGGGTCTGCCGCTCGTCTTCGAGGACAGCGATCGCTTCATGTATCGACGCAGGCAACCCCGGAGTTGCGCGCAGCGTGCCAACGAAGCTCCGCGCGAGGACCCCGCTTCGATTCATCACGATCGCGCGAGGTCGGCGGCCGAGCTTGTCGAGACGTTTATGCAGATACATCGCATCGTCTCTCGCCGCAGCCGTCGGTGCGACGACGAGGACGTACGCCGTCCGATCACCCAAGAGGAGGTTGGCGGCGTGCTGCGTGAGCGCGACGAAGCGCTCGCGGACGCGCGCGAGATCGCCGAACAAGCTCGCAGTGTCGCCGAGAAGATTCGGGCCGGTGACGCGAGCAAGAAGGCTTTCGATTCGCCCGACGCCCCAGGAAAGGGCGCCGCCCGAAGGCTTTCCATCGGCGGCGCGCTCGGCGATCCCCGCGAGCCACGCGATCGTACGTCCGCCGAGCAACGCCGCGAGCCTGCCGGGATAAGTCACGAAGTCGATGGCGTGTCTCGATGGCGCCGTGTCGATCACCACCACCTCGAACCTTCCACCTTCGGCCGCGCTCGCGATGAGGTTCATCGCGACGAGCTCGTGAACGCCAGCGGCCGCGTCGGAGAGGCCGACGAAAAGGCGATTCGACACGAGGTGGGCCTTGGCCTCGGGCTCGTCGACGAAGAGCGCGTCGACGAAGGTGCGCATCGAACGGCGTGGGTCGGGCATCAGCGCATGGAGGCGCCCGTGGGTGTCGGGCAGTGGCACGCACGTGACTTCGTCGCCGATCGGCACTCCCATCGCACCGGCGAGCCGTCGCGCAGGATCGATGGTCACGATGAGCGTGGAGCGGCCGCGCCGAGCGAGCGCCAGCGCCAGCGCAGCCGAGGTCGTCGTCTTGCCGACGCCGCCTCCACCCGCGCAGACCACCACCAACGGCGTGACCGCCTTCTCCCGCGCTCGTCCACCGTCTCCACCTCGGCTCATGTCGCGCCCTCTGCCGAAAGCCACGAGGCGACCTCTCTGGCCGATGGATCGGAGTGCGCGAGGGGTAGCCGCCAGATCGCGTGGTTCGAGAGGTGAAGCGTCTCGAGAGACGCGATCCCTTCTCGCGTGGTCGCTCGCCGCGCAGTCAGCACCGAGGCGAGCGCTCGCGCCGCAGCGCCGAGCGGATCGGGGCGCAGCGAGAGCTCCTCTGCGAAACCCAGCGCAGCCTCGGGGAGCGAGGCTTGCATCCGGTTCACGGCGATTCGATCGACATGCATCCCTGTTTCTTTTGCGATGGCGTCACAGAGCTCGACGGTCTCCGCGATGACCAGACGCTCGGCCAACGTCACGACCACGATCGAGGAGCGCTCGGGCGAAACGAGCTCTCGTCCGATGCGCTCGCACATGTCGTAGAGCGGACCGGCCCCGAGAAAGTCGCGCCCCTGCTTCGGAACGCGGAGCCAAGCCACGCTGTGTCCCGTCGCCGGCATGTCGACCACGACCCGCACCCCGGGTCGCTCGCCGACGAGCTGCCTGACCGACTCGAGCATCGCAAGCTCGCGGATGGCGGGCGCGGCCCGGAGGAGCGGACGCATCGCGAAGTTCCCGAGCGCGAGCTTTGCGAGCAAGGGCGATCCGAAGAGCGGAACCGCGCCTCGTTGGAGAGCTTCGTCGGGACGAATCACGATGTGCTCGACGTTCCGATGGCTGCCCGCGAGCGCGCGGCGTCCGGCTTCACCGTCTCCGAACTCGACGAACGCAGCCTTGCCCAGCGATTGGGCGCCGAGCACGGCGAGGCCGGCGGCGACCGTCGTCTTGCCGACCCCGCCCTTGCCCATCACGAGGACGGCGGGAGCGAGGCCTCCATGCGACGAGTGCTCGGCCCGAACGTCGTTCTTCGATCGAAGAGCAGCCGCGGTCACTCGTCGGGTCTCTCGATCATCGCCACCGTGACCTCGTGCATCATCAGAACATACGCCGCGCGAACGAAGCGGACATAGTGCGGCGAATCGAGCCCCGCGTCGCGGACCAGAGCTTCGATCCCGGTGAGCGTCTTCTGCCACGAGCTCTCCACGTCTGCGAAAGTCCATCGCCCCGTCGTGACCGGAGTCGGTCGATTCGAGGCACGATCGAGCTCGAAGTCGAGCCAGTCGTCCATGATCTGTACGAACATCGACACGTCGACCATCCACCCACGAGCACCCTCTCCGGCGAAGCGGATCACCGGGAAGAGCAGGCCGTCGATCGTTCCCTCGATGCCCGCGAGTCGATGCCCGAGACCGAGCGGATCGGGCAGGCCCTGCATCGCTCGAACTTCGGCGCGGACCCACTCGCGGACGCGACTCATCGCGGCTTCGAAGTCGCTACGCTCGGTCGACGAGAGCCCTTCGCCCATGGCAGCTGCGAGAGCCCGGACGAGCGTGAGCTCCGGCCCATCGGGCCGTGCCCGCCCATCGATGACGGCGATGAGTCTCTCGCCGCGCTCCCCAGGAGGGTCTTGCATGCAGTGATCGAGCACGTGATCCACGACGACGATGAACGCGGCGATGAGTGCGATGCGCCGATGCGCCGGGAGGTACGCGACGCGACCGATGACCTCCATGGCGCCTCTCCCGAGGAGCGCCAAGGCCGGGAACGGAAGCGGCAATCGATTGCCGGCATCGGTCACCGCTCGAATGAGGAGCGGCCTCTTCGGAGCGCAGAAAAGCACCGTGTACGGAGCCGATGCGTAAAGGTCGCAGGCCCCGATGCGAAGCTTTTGATAGAAGCGATCCGACATCAGCGCGGGCCAGCACGCCATGATGAGCGGGACGACGTGGAGGTCGAAGTGGCGATGTGCGGTGCTCCGGATGCCGACCGCGAGGTGGCTCACCGATCGGTCGGGGACGCCCATGAGGTCGGTGAGCTTACGCACACGCGCCGACCGCGGCTCGAGGACGATCGGTGCGCCCTCCCCGCTCGACGCGGTTGGCTCGGTGCCGAGAGACTTCGCCTGCATTGCGGGATCGTCGGCGCGACGATCGTGGCGGTCAAACCCGACGTTCACGAACCCTGGCGATTTTCGACAAACGGGACCGCTCGGAGCTACTTGGCGATCTCTCCGGTCTTCAGATCGATTTTCACGTCGCGAAGCACCTCGGGCTCGGCGCAAATGACCTGCGGCTTCGAGCCCTGCACCTCTTTTTCGAAGACCGCGGCGAGCTTCTTTCCTTCTGCGAAGCTCGGCACGAGGGCGCTGAAGAACTTCTGGCCGTAGTCTTTGGTCACGACGAAGCGCGTCTTGTCGAATTCGGAATGACCCTTGAGCGCCTTTCGCGACAGCGGAAAGTCGTAATTGTCGGGCGTCGTCTTGGTAAACCCATAAAGGACGACCACGTTCGACTTGCACTTCGCGCTGCCGGGCGTCGGCGCGAGCTTCGGCGGCTTCTTCGTCGGAGCGGTCGATGCGACCTTGACCGAAGCCACTCCATCGCCCGCTTTCTTCGTGCGGAGGAGAGCGCCGCCCGCGGATATCCAAACGGTGCCGTCCTTGGCCACGGTGAGATCGTCGACGGTCGCGCCATTGGGAACGGGGACCGCGGTGAAGCCGGCGACTCCCCCTTTGAACGCGGCCCCCTTGTCGTCGACTGCCCAGAGGATCCCGTCGGTCCCGACAGCACCGAGAACGAGATGCGGCCCGGGCACGATGGCCCACGCCGTTCCGTCGTAGTGGAGGATCTGATTCAAGAAGACCCAAGCCTGGTCATCGGCGCCCGATGCGACTCGAGTCGCCTCGCCAGCGTCTTTCACCGACGCAGGAAGCGACGTCACCGTCGACTTCTTCGACCCTTTCGCCCACATCTCGACACCGAGCTCACCGCTGCAACGCATTCCGATGGCGAAAATCGTCCCGGCGCCGGTGCCGCCGAACGCCGTCGCTTGCACCTCGGTCGCCTGCATCGCCGAGAGGTCTTGGTCGGCGGCCGCTCCTTTCGCGCAAGCCTTCTTGTCGGTGCGCGTCAGACTGCGCGCGCCCGTGCCTCGAACCGCGACGATCTTGGGCTCTATTCCAGGAAACGGCATCGAGGGCGCTTCGAGCGCCAAGACCGATGAGCCGACCGTCGCGAAGCCCGCGAACCCAAACGACTCGTCCCCTGTTTTTCCTGACCAGCCCTTCTTTCCCAAGACGTAGTGGGCGGCGATCCCGGTACGTCCGGTGCTTCCGATCGCCAATAGATCGATCTTGTCGGGCCACTCTCCGGTGACACCGACGATCTGGGCGAACATCGTTTCGAAGAAGAGGCGCGGAGGAAAGCTCAGCTTGTCGTTCTCGACGACGCCGAGCGCGACGCCCATCGGCGCGTCGACTTTGGCGGGCGGATAGCCGTCGGCAAACACGACGAGCGCTCCTTCGACTGGAAAGAGCCTCGCGGCGACCGGCAGCTCGATCACCGGATAGAACGGCGACGTCGAGACCGCCTCGCTCGCACCGACTGGCTGTGCAGTCGTGGCAGCAGATGCAGACGCGACCGCCGAGGCTTTGGGTTGCGCCGTGGGCGTGGTCTCGAGCGTCGTCGGAGGCGCACTCGCGCAGGCGGACGACGAGAGTGCTCCGACGACAAGACCCCAAACTGCTGTCAGGTCGCGCATGATCTCCCCAGATGGCGCGTGGACTTCGCGCAAAGTGAACGTGTACCCGCTTTCGACGAGCCCCGGCGACGAAAACGACGCGCGCCGAGCTGCCGAGCGACGTTGAGTCGTAATACCACTCCGGGAGTGCGCTCTTGCCGACGCTCGGAATGACGTGTCCAGACCACCGAAGACGTCGCAAGACGATCTAGCTCCAGCTCAGGTCTTTGCGTGGCTCGACCTCGACGCCGCTCTCGGGGCAACTGAGCTTCACGCCGAAGACCCGTCGCGCATATTCGGTCTTGTTGCATCTTAGGGCCCGCGTATAAACAAGTCGGCGCTATTCCGCCGATACCATTGTGAGACAGGCGGCCTCGTCTCTGCGCTCCTCAGCCTACAAAAGTAGGCTTCCGGTGCTCGTTCCTCGGGCGCCTGTCTCACTTCGGTCTCGACGGAATATCGATCGACTTGTTTATACGCGGGCCCTAAGCCCAGGCCTGCAGGTCATCATTACCGAACACGCCGACGTAACCGAAGACTGGTACAAGGCGCCAGTAATGGAGCGTTGGCGGAACGGTGCGGCGCTGTTCCCTCGGGAGTGGCTGGTCGTCGCGGAGCCTCCCGACCGCGGAAGGGCGGGACGTGATTCGCTTCCCTCACCGCCGCGTCCTCCTCGCGGGCGTCCGCAACGTTCAGGCCGGGCGGGTCCGAGCGGTGCCGTCACGCTCCCTGGGAGGCGGCGGTTGCTAACCCACGGGTCACCGAGGCGACCCATCGGTTAGCGAGGGTCAACCAGCGGGTCAGGTTCTCAGTTCTCGCCGGGCGCACAGACCGCGAGAACGCCGCCCAGCACAGCCCGGAGCGCCCTCGCGGCCGCCTCGGTTTCTCACCGCGCGACGCGAGATCGCCCATTCTCCCGAAAAAAGCCCCGCGGTGAGTTCACCAGCGGGTCGCGCCACCGTGCGCAACGGTAAAACTGGCTCCAGCTGCAGGACTCGAACCTGCGACCCGGTGATTAACAGTCACCTGCTCTACCAACTGAGCTAAGCTGGAAAACGGAATCCGCAGCCTACTCGCTGCGCCAGATTCGTCAAGACTTTCGCGCTACCTCACGCATTCTCTTGTCGGTGCGACCAGCCGCGTGACAGTTCGCTCGACTGACGGCGTCACCGTCGCACCCTGACGCGTTCGCGTCGAGCCTTGTCTTCCCACCGCTCGATTCTGGCCACGGGTCCACCGATCGTGTCGCGGGAATCGCGCGACGGCCACGCGTTCGTCGCGTGTCCGCGCGTGAAAGGGTCGCGGTCGAAGCACCGCAAGCACTCGCGATCGCTTGCGGCGCCTGGCAACGACGAAGTCAGGCGACCTTGAGCGTGACTTCGACGTTGTTGCGCGTGGCCATCGAGTATGGGCAAATCTGGTGCGCCGCCGCCATGAGGGTATGCGCCTTCTCGGGAGCCACGTCGGTGAAGCGACCCGTGAGCTCGACTGCGAGCTTGAACTTTTCCGGATCGGTGGTGCCGAGGGTGACCTTCGCACTGATGCTCACGTCGGGCACCGACACCTTCTGCAAACGCGCGACGAGACGGAGCGCGCTCTCGAAGCATGCCGAATAGCCCGCGGCGAAGAGCTGCTCGGGGTTGGTCCCGTCGCCGCCCGGCCCGCCGAGCTCTTTCGGCATCGAGAGGCTCTGGACGAACTTGCCGTCTTCGGATTCGACGCGGCCTTCGCGGCCTCCATGAGCGGTGACGGTGGCGCTGTAGATGGGGGTCATGGGGTCTCTTCGGTTGTTGGGGTTTGCAGGGTTCGTAGCAACGCGACGATGTCGCCTCGGAGTCGACCGACGTCGCCGACGCTCAGGTCGAAGCGACAAAGCATCTTCTCGGGGATGTGGCGGGCACGGCGCTTCAAGGCCTTGCCTTCGGGCGTGAGCCAAACCTCGACGCAGCGCTCGTCGGATTCGGAGCGCCTTCGACGGACGAGCGCCTTGCCTTCGAGTCGCTTGATGAGCGGCGTGAGCGTTCCGGAGTCGAGGTAGAGACGCTCGCCGATTCGACTCACGCTGGCACCGTCTTCTTCCCAGAGGACGAGCAAGACGAGGTATTGCGTGTACGTCAGGTCGAGCTCGCTGAGCAGCGGCTCGTACGCCCGGACCATGGCGCGCGTCGCCGCATGGAGAGCGAAGCAAAGCTGGGAATCGAGACGCTGGGCATCGGCAGGCACGCGGCATTAGGTGGTGCGCGATCGAGTTGTGTGCAATCTAATTCGGTCCGTTCAGATCCTGCTGACAACCGGCGGCGCCTGGTCCACCCTGGCGCGGCATGACACCCGTTCGGATCCTGGGCCTCGGGGGCTCGCTCGGAGAATTCTCCACCACCCTCAAGGCGATGAAGATCGCCCTCATCGCTGCCGAAGTCGAAGGGGCGGTGACCGAGGTCATCGATCTCCGCGAGCTCGATCTGCCGATGTACGTGCCCAATGCACCCGAGCCGCAGGCTGCGCTTCGTCTCGCCGAAGCCACGCGCTGCGCTCACGGCTTTCTCTGGAGCAGCCCGCTCTATCACGGCTCGATGAGTGGCTCGTTCAAGAACGCGCTCGATTGGCTCGAGATCCTCGGGCAAGATTCGCCGCCTTATCTCGCCGACAAACCGGTCGGGCTCATCGCGACGGCAGGCGGCGCGCAGGCGCTGCAAGGGATCAACGCGATGGAGTACGCCGTTCGGGCGCTGCGTGGTTACACCGTTCCCATGGTCGTACCCGTGCCGCGCGCCTGGAAGCTCTTCGACGCCGGGGGCGAAATGATTGACGAGAAGGTGGCCGGTCAGCTCCGATCGCTTGGCAAAGAAGTTCACCGAATGGCCCACAAGATGCGCCCGACCGAGGTCTGAGCGTCACCGGTCGACATTTCCCGCTAAAAAGCTCGCGGTTTGAGCAACTCGAAGTCGATCTTGGTTCTCGGAGAGGACCGACGCTTCTAACCTGGACAACCATGCGGAAGGACCGATCCAGCGCTGAGCCCGACATGGGCTCTTCAGGGAGCGACGAGCGTCGTGACCCGAGCGATCGTCCGCCGCCGCCCGCTGCGCGCGCTGGGCTCGAGCCGATTCGCAGGCGAACTCCGACGATTCCCTACGGAGTCACCCACGAGCCAGACGACGACGATGGGCTTCACGTGAAGCTCTCGGTGCCGCCGGGCATTCGCGCCAAGCCGTTCTCGGAGCCGACCGAGCCACCTCGCAGTCTGAAGAGCCCCATTCCAGCGTCGAGCAGCGATCGTTACGAGCACTTCACCAGCACCGTCGAGTTCATGGGCGCGAAAGGCGAAGAGTCGTACGATCTCGCGGACGCGCTCGCGCCGCACCTGGCGTGGCTGACCGACGAGGAGGCGCGCAGAGATCTCTTCAAGCAGCTGAAAAAAGGAGATCACGGGCGGGTCTTGTCGGTGATGGTCGAAGAGCGGCGGCGCTACCCGCGCAACCTCTCGATCGGGCGCGCGATTCAGATCGTCGAGCGCGCAGCGATCGCGCGGCTTCTCGGTCACATCGGCCCGCTCGAGCTCGTGCCGCAACGCTGTGGACAGCCGACGCTCGGTCGCGATCCGATGCTCCTGTTTCGTCTCGTCGACGGGCGCGCGACGTTCGAAGACATTCTGCGGGCGTCGCCTTTCTCACGCCTGAGAAGCCTCGAGATCTTTGGCGAGCTCGTTCGTCGCCGGGCCGTGAAGGTCCACGACGATCTCTTGCCGACGAGCGCCCTCCCAAGCAGAAATCTCGAGAGCACCGCGAAGCCGTGCGGCTCGATGAGGCCGCGCATCGAGGCGCCGGTGCCGTTCAACGACGAGGATATCGACGCACGCGCGACGATGCCCGATCCACTCGAGGTCGCTACGCGCGCTGCCCTTCTGCGCACCGCCGAAGAGAGCGAGCGGCCGCCGAAGCCGAAGGCTTTCCCCTCGCGAGCGCCGACCCCCGAGAAGCCGGTGCCCGGACGTCGCGAGACCGAGCGACAATTCACCAACTCTGGTTTTCGTCCGGGCGTGAACGAGCTCGCCGATCCGCCGACGCCCATGCCGCGGCGTGTAGCCCCCGTGGTCCGCGTCGACGAGCGCAGCGACTTGCCCGAGCGCGTCGAGGTGAAGCGGCCCGGGCGACGCGCCGCCGTTCACATTGCTCCTGTCGGAACGGGCGCGCTCGGGTCGACGGCGCGCCGCGTCCCACGCGACGAGAGCCCGATCGAACCATCGACCTCGATCACGGCCGCGGTACCCCTCGTTCTCGAGACGTTGCCGCGGGTGACCCAACGCGCACCGGTCTCGGTCTCACCGCCTCCCGAGACGGTGAAAAGGCCCTCCGCGCCGGTCGATGAAAAGCCCATTTCGGAGCGGGTGCCCGACACCAAGCGCGGTGCGGAGCGTGTGACGATCGAGGTCGCTCCTGCGTCGCTCGCGAGCGAGACGACCGCGAAGAGCACCTACCAGTTCGTTTCTCCCAGCGTCTCAGAGCTCACCGACGAGCCGAGCCTCTCGCGATCCAGCGCTTCGACTCCGACCCCGCCGCGTGGGTCGCCGGCTTCGCTCTCACGCCTCGATGCCGCGACGAGCGATGTCGCGATGAACCATGGGGCCCAAGGAGCGCGAGAGCGCCGTCTGCCGTCGGGCGTCCTCGGTCTCGCGGCGGTCGCCGTGCTGTTGAGCTTCGTGGCAGTGGTGAACGTGCTCACACGGCACGATGCTCCTCCAATCGTGGCCCAGCCCACACCGATTCCGACCCTTGCGCCGCAGCCGACGAGCCCCACGACGAGCGCGCCTCTGAGCCCGAAGGGAGCGAGCCCCGATACGCTTCGCCTGGTCGTCGACGCCACGCCGCGGGAGGCACGCGTTTATCTCGACGGGGTCTTGCTCACCGGGCATCCGATCAATCAGGTGCTCCAGCGTGACGGAAAGTCTCATGAGCTGCGAGTCGAAGCCGCAGGATACCGCCCGCGAACCGAGACGTTCGAGGCGAACGAAGACACGAAGCTCATCGTCTCGCTCGAGCTCGTGCCTCCGAAGGCGCAGCCACCGCCTCCTCCTCCGCGCACCGAAGAAATCTATCCCTGACGCGCGCGACGACGGTCACGCGCTCGAAACGCGGTAAACGCCGTTGTGCGATCGAATCAAACGGCGCGCGCGAGATGCACACCGAACCGCTTGTCGGCATCGAAGAACGACTGCTCGAGACGTAACTCTGCCGAGCCCAAGATCGAGCCGATGCGCTCGTTCGAATACTTCACGCTCGACTCGGTGTGGATGGTCTCGCCGCGCGCGAAATCGACCGAGAGATCGAGCGCTCCGATGCGCACACGCTGCGCGATCGAGCTCTCGAGGTGCATTTCGATTCGCGACTCGGCGGCGTTCCAGCGCGCGACGTGGCGAAAGGCGTCGAGATCGAACTCGCCGCCCAACTCCCGATTGATGTGCGCTAGGACGTTCTTGTTGAACGCCGCAGTCACGCCTTGGGTGTCGTCGTACGCACGTACGAGCTCGCCGGGATCTTTCGGGCGGTCGGCTCCGAGCAGCAACACATCGCCCGGCTTCAGACCGGCGCGTACGGCGCGAAAGAGGGCGATGTTTTGAGCGTCGTCGAAGTTGCCCATCGAGCTGCCGATGAAGAGCACGAGCCTCCTCGACGAGAGCTTCGAGAGCTCGGCGCAACCTGCGCGATGGTCGCCGACGATGGGCTTCATGATGAGATCGGGCAGCTCACGTTCGAGGCGATCGACGGCGATGGCGAGCGCTGCGCCCGAGACGTCGACCGGCGCGAACAAACAGCGACCGAGTCGTGAGAGCGCAGCCTCGAGCAAGATTTGTGACTTGCTGGCCGTGCCGGCGCCGAGCTCCATCACGTCGAGCACACGCTCTGCACCGCGTGTTCCGATGCCGTTCTCGAGCGCCGTCCCGATGATGGCATCGGCGTTCTCGGTGAAGATGCCCCGCTCTGCGCGCGTCAGATAATACTCGGGAAGCTCGGTGATGAGCTCGAAGAGCCGCGAGCCTTCTGCGTCGTAGAACATCCACGCAGGAAGCTCTTTCGCGCGCCGCGAGAGACCCTCGGTCACGGCTCGTGCCATGGCCTTGGCCGACCCCGCCGGCTCATGGGTCGACGAAATCGTGAAAGGTCCGCTGTGTCGCGTCGTGACGCCAGCAACAGATTCTCCGTGCGTGCTCATCAGGGCCTCTTCGAGGGGTTCGTGGCTGACGCGATGCCAGCAGAGTCTGTGCCAGCTCGGGCCGATCGGCCGGATTTGGAAGATCGAGCGAGACGCAGCCCGCTCATTTGAAAACGCGTGTCCGGGTGCCAAAAATTTCGATAAGTGGGCCGTACGTGACCGCGCGGCGTGAGACACGAGCCGCCGCGCAAGACCTTCTGGTTGACCATGAACTTCCCGTTGTACTCGCCGAGAGCGCCCTCGCAGATTTCGAACCGGGGGTAGGGATCGTAGCCCGAGCTCGTCCACTCCCACACGTCGCCGAAGAGCTGGTCGACGGAAGCTTCGGAGTGTGGCACCGATGTCGTCGGAGCGAGCGTGCCACACTCGAAGAAGTCGTCGTCGAGCAGATTTCCTCGCGAAGGAGGCGACGTCGATGCGATGGCCTCCCATTCAAATTCGGTCGGCAGTCGCGCTCCGAGGAAGCGCGCGAGCGCATCGGCCTCGTAGTAGCTCAGATGACGAATGGGCTCGTCGTCTCGGGTCTCTCGCTCTCCGTCGAGCGTGAAGACGACGTACGCGCCGCTGTCGATGCGGCCGTAGAGCGGGGCGCGGATCGCTTCGCGCCGCACGAAATCGAAGCCCTCCGAGAGCCAAAGCGAAGCCTCATCGTAGCCGCCCTCGCGTTCGAACGCCTTCCATTCTCCGACGGTGACGAGCGACGAAGCGATCTCGAATGGCTCGAGAAAAGTACGGTGACGCGGCCCTTCGTTGTCGAAGAAGAACTCCGGGCCATCGGTGCCGACATGGACGACGCCGCCGCCGTGCTCGACGAAGCGAGCAGGTGAAGGCGCCGTAGCCGCTCTTGCCGGCGCTACCGCGCGATAGGCCGGCTTCATGGGGTTCGAAGAGAGCGCGTGGAGAATGTCGGTGAGGATGAGCTCTTGGTGCTGTTCTTCGTGCGCGATCCCGAGATCGACGATCTGGCCGATGACTACGAGCTCGGACTCCGACGCGCTGCCGATGAGCTCGATGGCTCGTCCGTCGACCGCGCGGCGGTACGCCCCGATCTCGGACACGGAAGGCCGCGAGACCAGCCCGCGCTGAGGTCGCGCGTACCTCGGGCCGAGCGACTCGTAATACGAGTTGTACAGGTAACCGTACCACGACTGAAACTCGGGAACGCCGCGCGGCAGGAGCAAAAACGTTTCGAAGAACCAAGTGGTGTGAGCCCGGTGCCACTTGGTGGGGCTACAGCTCGGCATGGATTGGAGCTGCTGGTCTTCGGCCGAGAGCGGGAGAGCGAGAGCCTCGGTCCTCGCGCGGACGCGACGAAATCGTTCGAGGAGCTGGGCTCGATCGGAGTCTGGTCTTCGACCTCGAACGCCCTCGTGGGCCTCGTTGTTCTTCATCGCGTCTCCTCGCGGTACAGCGAGCGCGAACTCCCCCTGCGCGCCAGCCCGACGTTAGCGCGCGTGGCGGGTTGCCGCAGCGAAAAGACGGTAAAAAAGCGCGAAGTCGAAGCGCGATCCAATCGATTTTGCATGGGTCTCCTTCGCAGCGAAATTCGAGCCAGCGACGTCACACGTGATCGATGATTCGCGGAGATCGCGGAATCAGTGACGTTTTCGATGATTCGACCGACTCCGGACCGAACCGCTCGCGACGGGCGATTTCGAATCTCTCTCGTGCCATGCTCGACCCATGGCGAAGGTCACATTTCTGGGGACGGGGCTCATGGGTGCAGGGCTTGCCGAGGCCGCCGCGAAAAGGGGCGACGAGGTCGTCGTGTTCAATCGCACGATCGAGAAGGCGCGTGCGCTCGAGACCTTCGGAGCTCGCGTCGCAGCCACCGCCGATGAGGCCGTCCGAGGTGCTGATCGCATCCACATCGTGTTGAGCGACGACGCTGCCGTCGACGGCGTGCTCGCTCACTGTCTCGCGGCTGTCGGAAGCGCAGCGATCGTCGATCACTCCACCGTGTCGCCCGCTGGGACTGCCGAGCGCTCGAAACGTCTGACGGCGCTCGGAATCCACTTCGTGCATGCGCCCGTGTTCATGTCGCCCGCGATGTGTCGCGAGTCGAAGGGCATGATGCTCGCGGCCGGACCGCTCGCTGCATTCCAATCCGTCGAGCCCGCGCTCCGCGCGATGACCGGCGCGCTCGACTATCTCGGAGAGCGCAGCGATCTCGCTGCCGCCTACAAGCTGTTCGGGAACGCGATGATCCTCACGATCACCGCGGGGCTCGCCGACGTGTATGCCATGGCCGCGTCGCTCGACATTCCTGCGACCGAGGCGCACGCGCTGTTCTCGAAGTTCAATCCGCTCGGCGTGTTGACCTACCGAGGCGCATCGATGGCGAAGGGCGACTATCACCCGAGCTTCGAGCTCACGATGGCTCGCAAAGATGCGCGTCTCATGATCGAGACCGCAGAGCTCGCCGCGCGAAAACTGGGTGTCTTGCCGGCGATCGAACATTGGATGGACACCCTCATCGCGCGCGGCCACGGGCCCGACGATCTCGGTGTCTTGGCGATCGACGCCGTGCCGAAGAAAGCAGACTGAGCGACATGGCCGTCGAGATCAGAGCTGCAAAAGAGATCGACGCCATGCGTGTCGTGGGGCGCATGGCGGCCGAGACCTTGGTGCTCGTCGGTCGACGGCTGCGCGTGGGGATGACCACCGAAGAGATCGACACGATCGTCCACGAAGACACGATTCGTCGCGGAGCGAAGCCGTCACCGCTCGGCTACCGGGGTTTTCCGAAGAGCGTCTGCACCAGCAAGAACTTCGTGGTCTGCCACGGGATACCCGCCAAGAGCGATCGTCTCGAAGACGGCGACATCGTCAACGTCGACGTGACGAGCTGGTTCGAGGGCTTCCACGGAGACACTTCGGCGACCTTCTACGTCGGTCGCCGATCGAAAGAGGCGGTGCACGTCGTCGAAGCAGCCCGCGAAGCTCTCGCGATCGGGATGGCCGAGGTTCGTGAAGGCGCGCGGCTCGGCGACATCGGCGCCGCCATCGAGGAGTGCGCGCTTTCCAAAGGCTGCTCGGTCGTACGCGAGTACGGAGGACACGGAATCGGGCACCTGTTCCACACCGACCCGCACGTCTCGCACTTCGGCAAACGCGGGACGGGGTTGCGGCTCAAACCCGGTATGGTCTTCACGATCGAGCCGATGCTCAATCTAGGGCGTGCCGAGGTCGAGCTCCTCTCCGACGGGTGGACCGTGTTGACGGCCGACCGATCGCTGTCGGCGCAGTTCGAACACACGGTGGTCGTGACTTCGACGGGGTACGAGGTGCTCACCGAGCGCAGCGAACCGCTGGTCGGCAGCGAGACATCGTGACGTCGAACACTACTGGATGGTGGCAGGTATCGCGTCTCCAGGAGCGTGGGCGACTGGGATCTGGAGCACGACCGTGATCTGACCGCCCGTACCGTCGGTGCACGAGATGGGGACGACAGCCGTGACGGTCTTCGCGGTCGGGTCGACCTCGATCCGGATTCTGAGCGCCTTGCCGCTTTCTTGGAACGCGAGACGCCCACCGGTGACGCCGCCATCGGGGACGAGCCCGTAGTTGATGGTGCCGGTTTCGGCGTCGGAGGACAGGTCGATGACGATCGTCGTGGCGTCGGCGTAAGACGCTTTGACCGGCGGATCGGCGGCCGGGCAGCTCTTGGGCGAGAAGTCGCTGCAACCTGCACCCGAGATCAGTGCGGCTACGGCGAGTAGCGGGCCGAAGGCGGTTCGCGTGAGACTTCGGACGAATCGACCGATCACCTTGCTCGTTGTCTCGGACGCGTGCGTTGCTTGGCTGTCCGATGATGCTCCTCGCTCGCGTTCTTCTCGCATGCAGGCATGCTAACAAGAAGGCGTCGGCTTCTGTGATCGAGATCCACCGCCTCGCGGGCCCTCAGCGGCCGAGGCAACTCCCCTCGGCGAGGCCGAGCCCGGGGCGCCGTGCCTGACGTCGGTGAAGATCGGCGCTACGCGGTTTCGCGCGCGAATGTCGACGAGCCAACCGTCGTGGCTCGAGCGGGCGCGACGGTCGGACATCGTCGGAGATTAGACCGCCCGGGGTCTCTGACGAACAGCGTCGCTTTTGTTGGCGTGGGTGCGCGTCTCGCTGCGACTCGGTGTTCAAGATGATCTCTGGAGCACCGAGAGAGCTTCGCGCAGCAATGGCCGCCCTCGATGAGGACCTCGTCGGAACCCCCTACCGCGCCGTGGCACTGATCGGACGAGGAGGGATGGGCACGGTGTTCGAGGTCGAGCATCTCGTCTTGCGCCGGCGGCTGGTGATCAAGATTCTTCGGTCGCCCGACCGGCGCGATCTGGAGGACCGCCTTCGCTTCGAGGCGCAGACGCTCGGACAGCTCTCGCATCCGAACCTGCTCGTTGTCTTCGATTTCGGCTTCACACGGTCGGCGCGACCGTTTCTCGTGACCGAGCTGCTTCGAGGACGGACCTTGAAGGCGCTGGTTTCCGAGCGCGGCGCTCTTTCGGTTCGGGAGGCAGCGCGCCACACGATCCAAGCGCTGAGCGGGCTCGCCAACGCGCATCGTGCAGGCGTGGTTCATCGCGACGTAAAGACCGACAATCTGTTCGTTTGCGAGTGTCGTCGCGATCCGTTGGGCTTCGTGAAAGTGATCGATTTTGGCGCGGCCAAGCTCGGAGAGGGGGCCGACGATCTGCGCGTGAGCGTCGATCCACTGGAAGTTCCGACCGGCGAGGGCGTGGTGGTGGGCACGCCGAGCTTCATGTCGCCCGAACAGATCTGCGCGAAACCGGTCGATCGAAGAGCCGACATCTTCGGAATGGGGATGGTGCTTTATCGGCTGCTCGCGGGCCGCGGGCCTTTCGAGCACGACGATCTGCTCGCGATCTTCCGCGCCAACGTTCGAGACGCCGCGCCGCCCCCTTCGTCGTTTGCAACCTCACCCATCCCGGCGGCGCTCGACGCGGTGGTCCTCCGAGCGATCGCCAAGCGCCGCAGAGACCGGTTTCAATCGGCCGAAGAGATGGCTGCGGCGCTCGCTCCCTTCGCGGTCGACGTAGTGAAGAGAGACCGCGGACGCGCCTCGCCGCCCCGTCCCGAGCGGCGACGAGATCTGAATGCCCTCGAGCTCGCCGACACGACGACGATCGTCACCTCCCGAGCCCTTGCCCCGCCGCCCAGGCCTCTCGCTCGCCCGTCGGCCCCACAAGACGCGCCACGTTCGAGCCCTCGCGGTTGGGCGCTTTTCCTCTTCATGCTGTGCTCGATCGGGGGCTCGACCTGGCTCTTTCTCACTTGGCTCGGCTGGGCGTGAAAAGCCGAAGTCCTCGCAGGAGCACTGACGAATTGAGTATCATGCGACGCGCGGTCGATTCCGTCGCTCTTCGACATCTGCAAAGTGGATAAGCCCCAACAGCCGAGCACCGGCGCGACGACCTCCTCGGAATTGCAGGGGTCGGTGTGCCAAGTGGGGCGAGTCTACGCCGGGCAATTCTTGGTACGGGCTCTCCTCGGCGAAGGCGGAATGGGAGAGGTCTACCTCGTCGAGCACCGAACCCTCCACGCCGAGTTCGCGCTGAAGGTCTTGCGGCCGCGCTTTCAAGCGCGCGAAGACATCGTGATGCGCTTTCGCGCAGAGAGTCGCGCGCTCTGGGAGCTCCAACACCCGAACGTCGTGAAGGTGCACCACGCAGGAGAAGATCCCGAGATAGGCCCCTTCATGGCGATGGAGGTCTTGCGGGGAAAGAACCTTGCGCAGGTCATGTACGCCGTGCGCGCGCTGACCATCGAGCAAGCCGTCTCGATGGCCATCGAAGTCGCCGAGACGGTCGAAGCCATGCATCAGGTGGGCATCATCCATCGCGATCTGAAGCCCGAGAACATCTTCATCACCACCAAGCCCCGAGAGCCGAGGGGGGTGAAGCTGCTCGATCTGGGGGCCGCCAAGATTGCCAAGTACAATCAGCCAACTACCGAGCATCACAAAACGATCGGTACTGGCAAGTACATGAGCCCGGAGCACATTCGCGGAACGGGCCTCACCAACCAGAGCGACATCTATGCGCTCGGTCACATCGTCTACGAATTGCTGGCGGGTCGACACGCATTCGGAGCGCACCATCCTGGTAATCCGAACCACTGGGATTACCAGGTATGGCATCTCAATGCGCAAGCCGAGCCGCTCACCGAGATCCTCCCCGGGTTTCCGATGGCGATGTGGCTGCTCATCGAACGCGCGATTCGGAAAGAGCCGTCGGAGCGTTTCGGCTCGATGCAGGCCTTCGCCGAAGCCATGCGTCGCGAGCTTCGGCGTCATCTCGGTGAGGGCGGGACCGACAGCGTTCAGAGACCCGCCCCGCCAAGCTCGATTTCGCGCGTGACGCTCGAAGAGGCCCTCGACATTCCGACCCCGCCCGGCAACTGGTCGTCGACGCTCATCGCCGAAGCGCTGTCGAGCCGTTCGGGCGCACTCGAAAATGCGGGTGCGTCGGCGAGAAGGCGAACCGAGCGCGTCGCCGGGGGCCAAGACGAAGCGCCGCCTCTCGCGGTGGCGAACCTCGAGATCGTCGAGGGCAAGCACGCCGGAAAGGTGTTTCCGCTCGCAGTTCGCTCGTTCGTGATCGGGCGAGACGACGAATGCGACATCCCGCTCGAAGAGGGCAGCCTGAGCGGGAAGCACGCGCGCATCGAGATTCAGAGCGCGGCGATCTGGCTCGTTCACGATCTCGGGAGCACGAACGGGGTCGAGGTCAACGGGCAGGGGGTTCGTTCGACCGTCTTGAGCCCCGGGCAACGCTTTCGTCTCGGTCGAAACATCTTTCGACTGACCCTCGTGGCACCACCTCACGTTCCCTCGGAGCGCATCGAGAGCCCGCTCGTCGGCGCACCGCTCGCGACGGTGAGAATGACCCCTGGCCCGATCGGGGGCGCGACGTCCGGCGTGACGTCGCGCTCTGAATTCCCGGCGGCGAAAATGGGCGCGCCCGCGAGCCGAGATGCTGCGCCTCCTACGCTCCAGAATGGCGCTCCTCTTCTGAGCCAGGCTCCATCAGGTTTGACGCCCCAGGGAACGGCGATTTCGTGGACGGGATCGCGCCCTCTGGTCGTTTCACCCTCCACATGCAAGTCGGCGAGCACTCCGCTCGCGCTGGTGAAGACGGCGCCCGCTCAGTCGAGCCCTCGCGGTAGCCCACTTCCTTTTGCAACACCGTATCGTGTGCCGACGGCAGAAATGCACCCCGTCGGATTGGCCGATACGGTGAATACGGGGCTCGGGCAGTCTACGCCCATGGGGCCATCGGGCGCGGCTTGGGGGGCCACTCCGAGCGACTTGTCGCGAGCCGCGTCGATTGCGCCCGGACGATCGTCGGCTGCGAGCGTCGATGGCGGATCCAATCGCATAGTGGCCCTGATCGTCGCATCGATCGTGCTCTTGCTGCTCCTCGGCGCCACGCTGATGTTCGTATTGTCACGAATCGGCCTTCTCCACTTCGGTTGAGACGGCGCTCAATTTCGGTCCGGCGACTCGGTCGTAGCGATCTTCACGTGACATGAAATGGCGAAAACGGAGCGAGCCACGTCGGCTCGCTCCGCCTCCTCCGCGAGCGCTCCGAGGAGCGACCGCTTACGCGCTCAAGGGAAGAGCTGCGTCACCGCCGCTATGCCGTTCGAACCGTGCGATGGGCCCGCTCCACCCGTGCCCATTTGGGTCGCGGAAGGCGCGTCGATGTTCAGACCCGAGAGACTCGGGGACGAGCCCGTGTACCCCAAGCCGAGAACGTGACCGCCCTGACCGCCACCGCCCGACCCGCCTGATCCACCCGCTCCGCCCTTGCCACCGGCGCCAGCTTTGTGGCCGGTGCCGCCGTCGGCGCCCGCTCCACCGCTCTGACCGACGGCCCCGGCGCCCCCGTCTCCACCTTGACCGACCGTCGCAGCACAAGAGTCGAAGGTGAGACTGGACGACAACGAGATGATCGCGATGCTCGATCCACCTGCGGTGCCGGCTGAACCGCCGGTTCCGCCGCAGCCGCCGCTGCCGCCTGCCCCGCCACCGTCACCGCCGCACGTGCCCGCGACTTGACCTCCACCACCACCGCCGCCCGCCCCAGGGTCGGCGTTGTTGCCTGCTGAACCCGAGAGACCGTGATAGCCAGTCGCGTTGATGGCGCCGAGCCCGATGCCACCCTGCCCATCGCTGCCTGGGATCCCGGCAGGACCGGGTCCGCCTGGAGTTGCCAAGCAGAGGGGCCCAGTGCAGTGCGTGCCTGCGCCGGCGGTGCCGCCCATGGGTGATCCCGCTGTTCCTGGGCTTCCGTTGACGCCCGCGGTGGCGGCTCCGTGGCCGCCTGCGCCGCCGACGCTCGTCGGGCACGTCGGGTTGAGCGTGGTCGCTCCACCCGGATTCGCGTAAGCGCATACCTCGAATACGCTACCCGTGTAGAAGGTGCCGGCCGCGCCGACCACGCCTGCTGCAGCGCCCGTCGCCAGCGGAACACCGTCGGTTCCCGGTGCTCCGTCACCGGCTTTGAAGGAGACGAAAGAGAAGTCCGCCGTCGCGTGGTCGCTGAGAACCGCAACGGAGGAGCTTCCGCTCGTGACGGCCGCGCTCGCTTCGATGTCGAAGCCGAACACCTTCGTCGGTGACGTGCCGCTCTGGAGGGTGAGCGGGATGTTGTCGGCGACATCGTTCGTCAACACTGTGCGGTCGGCCTCGCTCGGCGCTGCGTTCCAGGCCCAGTCTGTGGCGCAATCGATTGCACCATAGAGCGAGCTTCCGGTCGGAAGCTGAACGTGACCCGCGAACGATCCTTTGCAGACGTAGATCGGTTTGGGGGTGGCTCCGTTGTTCGATGCGAGCGCGTCGGCGATCGATCCGAATGGGTTTTCCTTGGAGCCGTTGCCGTTTCCGTTCGGCTTGACGAAGAGGCCGCAGCTCGCGTCGACGGTCGCCCCGTTCGTCGGGGTGCAGGAGGTCTTTGGACCGCCCGTTCCCGTCGAAGAAGTGGCGCCCGTCACGCCCGTCGACGTGGTGGTGCTCGTCGAGCCGCTACCGCCACCGGTACCTGTCTCGCCTCCCGAATCGCCGCAGCCAATCGCGAAGACGAAGCTAGGAACGACGCTTGCGATGAACGCAACACGTGCCGAACGACCCGAAACCAGCGCAAATCTTGATCTCATGATGAACCCCTTCCTGAGCCGCATACCACGCGGGTGGCACGCCAGCGATGACGGGTCCGTGGTGGACCCGATGACAGACCATCGAGTCGCAGCCGCGTTTCGAACGTGGACAACAATCGTCCAAATTCTTTTTCCGTTCGCTGGTGGCGCGCCGGGGGGTCACGCCAAAAGGGTCATCGAAGCCGAGAAAAGCGCCCAATCGCGGCCTCGAGGACGGGGGGTCTTCGGGTGACTGGGCTGGCTCGACGCAGTGAGCCCGGTTGCCGTTGCCGCCGCCGTGCCCGCCTCCCGGTTGGGTATCGAGGGTCTTGCAGATCGCCAGCGCTGTCGCTCCGTGCAACGTCGCTTCGCCCGGGTCGATCGCCGACCCGTTCGCGTCCACGCACCAGCCCTTCGGCTCGACCGTCATCGCGAGGTTCGGCGGAACTGCGGCATCGATCGTGAAGTCTCCGTCGGTCCCCTGCTCGGCGAGGAAGTGCCCGGCGAAGTTGAAGTCCGTGCCTTGGTACGTGCCCTCCACGAAGACCGATGCTTTCTGGGTCACGAAGTCGGCGACGGACGGATCGCTCGTGTCGGCGGTCGCATCGAGCGGCTGGATCTCGAGCTCGGGGCCTCCATGCGTTCCGCTCGGCAGGCTTCGCCCGAGGCGGTGCGCGGCGAAGAGCGAGCGCGTCTATCGAGGCTCGAACGCCTCTGTTTCTCGGCGTCCGGCGGTATCGGCTTTCTCCGACTCGAGATCGATCGCTTCGGCGAGCTCGAGGGTTCGTGCGTTTTCTTCGACGGCGAGGAACGCCGAACGCCATCGCGGTTCGCGGATCTTCGCTGCACGTTCGAGGAGTCGGTCGCGTGCCGAGAGCGCGCTCGCACGAGCTTCGGTCTGGCGTCCTCGAGCGATGAAAACCAAGATCTCGGCCAAGCGAATCAGCGCTTCGCCTTCGTCGGGATGTCCGACCGAAGAGAGCGCCTCGCTGGCCCGAGCAGACGTCGCGGCCGCTTCGTCGATTCGATTCGTCTGCAACTGAAGCAGCGCCAACGCAGCCAACGCCATCGGGAGCAAGGGCTTGACCGAGGCGAGGCGCTCGATGCTCGTCACGAGCTCACGCTCGGCGGCCTCGGTCTCGCCCACGCGCCCGAGTAGCTCGCCGAGGTAGACGCGGGCGTTGCCTTCCATCCGGCGATTCTTCTGCGACGAGAAGGTTTCGATGGCCTCCTCGAGGAGGCTCCGGGCTTCGGTGAGCGCACCGAGTCTGGTCAACACGGCGCCCAAGTTCTCTCGTGCGGTCGCGCCGGCGTGCGAGAGACCGAGCGCGTCGGCATCGCGCAATGCCTCACGCAGCGTCACCTCCGCCTCGGGATAAAGCCCGAGCTCCATTCTGGCAAAGCCGAGGTTGACGCGCTCGCTCGCCGCCTCGCGGACGTCGCCGACCCGATCGAAGCTCGTGACCGCACGCTCGATGTGCTCGAGATAGCTGCCGAGGTCGCCGAGGATCAGCGCGCGCGTGGCGCAGGCGCGATGAAACCAAGCCGCTCGATCGGCGTTCGCCGGATCCGATGCGCTCTCGGCACCGGCGTCGCCACCCGACCATGCGACGGAGAGCAATCGTGTCGCGAAATCATGGTGCCCTGCGAAATGAAGGTAGTGAGCGGTTCGCGCGGCCGCCGCGGGGAGCGGGGATTCTCGCTCGACGGTGAGCTCGCGCCCGAGGTCGGCGATGCAACCGTCGACGAGCTCCTTGCGGCCCAGCCGAATGGCGCCGAGCACCACGTTCGCGACGGCGCGAAACCATCCGGTGGTTCCGCGCACGACGATCTCCCGAGCTTCTTCGGCCAACGCGAGCATCTCGACGTTCGCGCCTCGATGTCGGTGACACTCCGAGATCAAGAGCTTGAGCTTTCCGAGCGCGAGCCCTTCTGCGCCGCAGAGGATCGCCCGCTCGGCGCGTTCGATGCTCGACGAGAAGTCGTTGCCCTCGAGCGCGAGCTGCGCGCCTCGTTCGTACCAAGCGATCGCCGCGTTTGGCTGTCCGCCCTTTGCGAAGTGCTCCGCGATCGTCACCACCTCTCCCGGGCGACGCTCGGCGAGCCAACGACCTGCCAAGTCGTGTCCCAACACACGGTCGTCTTCGGTGAGCGTGGCGTAGGCAGTGTCTCGTACGAGCGCGTGACGGAACGCGTACTCGAGCTCGCCTTCGAAGGTCACCACGCCTCGCACGACGAGGATCTCTCGGCGGACCAGCTCGTCGAGAGCGGCATCGAGATCGAGCGTGACCCCACCGCAGAGCGCCCCCATCGCGCTTCGCCAAGAGACGCGGCCGAAGATGCTCGCGGAGCGGAGCACGCGTCGGGTGGAAGGGGCGAGCGCATCGAGGCGTGCCTCGACCATCGCGAGCACGGTGGCCGGGAGCTCGTCGCCTTTTCCTGCGACGACCGCGCGCACGATCTCCTCCAGATACAGCGGATTTCCGGCGGCTCGTTCGACGATTCGCCGTGTCACATCGGGGGTCGCTTCATCGCCGATGGCTGCGGCGACGAGCTCTGCGCTCGCTCGATCGGAGAGCGCCTCGAGCGAGAAGCGGATCAGGTTTCGGCCGCTCCACAGGCCCGGAAAACGCTCGTCGATCTCGGGCCTCGCGAAGGCGAGGACGACGAGCTTTCGGTTGCCGAAGTTTCTTAGCGCAGCATCGATGAAGGTGAGGCTCGGCAGATCTGCGAAGTCGACGTCGTCGAGAACGAAGACGACCGTCCGGCTCTGCGTCACGCGATCGAGATACGCGACCCATGCGCGCCACATCTGGTCGCCGAGGCGAATCCCGTCTGCGCGCGCCGCCCGGAGGAGAGGGCTGTCGACATCCGGGAAGGGAGCGCCCACGAGCTCACCGAGAAGCTCGGCGACGTGCCTGGCAGATGCCGCTGACGTGCCCCGCGCGCCGCCTACGTCGAGCGCGGCGCTCACATGGCGTAGGATCTTCTCGTGTCGATGCTCGAGCGGCTCGTCTTCGCGAAGCCCGAAGGTCCCTCGGAGCGCCGCGGCGAGCAGACCGAAGGGCAGGCCGAACCGTGCCGGATCGCCTCTTCCGAGCACGAAGAGGGCTCTCGGATCGAGCCCGGAGAGCGCGTGCATCGCTTCGGTGCGAAGCCTCGATTTGCCGATGCCCGGCGCGCCGGTCACGAGCAGCGCACGCGCGGAGCCATCGCGCAGGGTCGCTGCGAATTGGCCGCTGAGCTCGGCGATCTCGGCGTTCCTGCCGACGCAGGGTTGGTAGCGCCCGAGGAGTGTGCGGCCTCCTCCTTCCGTTTTCAGCTTTCCGAGCCGCGTCCCGTCGGCGCTCTCATCGAGATCGAAGGCGCTCCCGACGAGCTCCGCCGTGATGGAATCAACGTCGATTCCCTTCTTGGCCGCCAACCGGTCGGTGCCTCCGGAGGTCTGTTGGGCCCGTGCTTTCGCGAGAAGCGCGACACCGCGATCGATGAGGTCGCCGACGGGGACCGACGCCGACACCACTGCACGACCGGTGACGAGAGCCATCGAGCGACTGGCCACCCGCGCCTCCAACGCGAGCGCGCATCGGGCGGCCCGGACGGCTTGCTCCGACGCCGCCCCGCGGCCAGGGAGAAGCACGAGCAGCGTGCCGTCGACGAGGCTCATTGCCCTGCCGCCGTATTCGGCCACGATCGAGGTCAAACCAAGGGTCTCGATTCCGTTCCATCCTTCGCGTCCGCCGTCGACGAAGAGGAGGCAGAGGAGCTGCTTCTCTCGTCCGGTCAACGAAGGCAGCGGTTCTTCATCCGACTCTGCCGATCGAGACCGCAACAAGAGGTCGGCCGTGGCGTCGATGAGCTCCAGTGCGGCCCGGGCATCTTTGGGACGAACGCTGGTGTTCTTCGAAAGGAGCTTTCGGACGAGCTCATCGACGACTTGGGGTACGTCTTTTCGTAGCTCGCGGAGCGAAGGTGGCTCTTCGAGAAGGATGCGCGAAAGAATCGCGAGCGGATGGTCGGCGGCGAAAGGAGTCCGCGCCGCGAGGCACTCGAACAGCACGCAGCCGAGGGAGAATACGTCGATGGCCGGCGTCAGAGTGGCGTCGCCTCGCGCTTGCTCGGGGGCCATGTAGTCGGGTGTTCCGAGCGTGAATCCAGCACGAGTCAGCGTGCTGGCGGCTTCGATTCGCGCGATCCCGAAGTCGATCACCTTGAGCTCGTGGACCGAGCCTGAGACGAGAAACAGGTTGGCCGGCTTGATGTCACGATGCACGACCCCCCGAGCGTGGGCCACCGACAGCGCCTCGGCGACGCGCCGCGCGACCACGAGGGTCTCCTCGATGGAGAGCGGACCCCGGTCGAGGCGACTCTCGAGATCCTCGCCTTCGAGGTATTCCATCGCCAGATAGAGGCTCCCATCGGGAGGCGCGCCGTGGGCGAGGTAGCGAACGATCCCAGCGTGCTCGAGCCCCGACAGCACCTCGGCTTCGCGCTCGAACCGCAGCCGGACGTCGGCGTTCTCGGGCGCGAAGACCTTGAGCGCGACGGGTTGGTCGGTCAGCCGATCGCGGGCGAGAAAGACGGACGCCATGCCTCCTTCTCCAAGGAACCGTTCGACGACGAACCGCTCACCGACAATGTCGCCTTCTCTCAACCGGTTCTCCGTCGCGGGGGCGCGAGCTATTCCACGATCATACACTCGCGTCGCGTTCGGCTACCATCCGCCGCACCGAGGCGTGCGCTTCGGTAGGAGGACATCGTGCGCATTCTCATCGCTGACAAGCTCGCGCCTTTCGTGCCCGGCCGCATCCAGGATCTCGGCGTCGAGGTCATCGTCGATCCGAAGCTCGCCGGAGACACGCTCACGGCGAAGGTCGCCGAGGCTTCTCCCGAGGTGCTGATCGTGCGGAGTACGAAGGTCCAGAAGGCCGACGTCGAGGCGAGCGACAACCTCGCGTTGGTGATCCGGGCCGGCGCGGGTGTGAACACGATCGATCTCGCCTCGGCAAGCGCGCGCGGCGTCTACGTCGCGAACTGTCCCGGCAAGAACGCGGTCGCCGTCGCCGAGCTCGCGATGGGCCACCTCATCAACCTCGATCGTCGCATCGCCGACAACGTCGCCGCGCTGCGCGCCAAGAAGTGGAACAAGAAAGACTTCGGCACGGCGCGAGGGCTCCGCACCCGAACCCTCGCGATCCTCGGCGCGGGAAACATCGGTGCGGAGGTGATTCGACGCGCACAAGCGTTCGGAATGCACATCGTGGTCTGGTCGCTGGGCTTCGGACAGGCCGAAGCGCAGAAGCTAGGGGTCGAATGGCGCGCGACGCCCGAAGAGGCGGTCTCCGGCGCCGACGCCGTGTCGGTGCATCTCGCGCTCGTTCCAGAGACGCGTGGCCGCATCGGTGAGAGCATCTTCGCCGCGATGAAGAACGGCGCGTACTTCATCAACACGTCGCGCGGCGAGGTCGTCGACCAAGCCTCGCTCGTCAAAGCGATCACCGAGAAAGGTGTTCGCGCGGGGCTCGACGTCTTCGAGAAAGAACCCGCCGGCGCAGAGGGCGCGTTCGACGATTCGATCGTCGATCTTCCGCTCGTTTACGGGACGCACCACATCGGCGCGAGCACCGACGAGGCCGAAGAAGCCGTCGGCGAGGAGGTCGTTCGCATCGTCGAGGCTTTCCGAGATGGACGGGCGATCCCGAACTGCGTGAACCTGGCGGCGACGACGCCCGCCACGCACGTCCTGGTCGTGCGGCACGCCGATCGCATCGGTGTGCTCGCTTCGATACTCGGGGCTCTTCGCGAGGCGGAGATCAACGTTCAAGACATGCAGAACGTCATCTTCGATGGCGCCGCCGCCGCGTGCGCTCGCATCGCCATCGACAAGCTGCCCTCCAACGAAACGCTCGCACGCATCGTCGAGAATCCCAGCATCTTCGCGGTCAGCGTCGCGGTCGCATGAGTGAACGGAACATGAAGCAGTCGCACGCTCCTCGACCCCACGTCTCTCTCGTTCGCACACCGAGGCCGCGCTCGAGCGTGTCTCGGGGCGCCATGGCGTCTCTCATCGCGTCGATCGTCGCCGGATGCGCTCCAGCGCCGGGGCCCTACGCACCGCAGCCGTATTGGCAGTCGACTCCCTATCTCCAACGACCGCTCGTCGGACGAGGAAGCGATGGGCCGCTCATGCCGCTCATGCCGCTCGTTCCGGCCCCGGCGGCGACGGGGGCCAAGCCCCAGGTGAGTCCCGAGTCCTTCGCGGTGCGCGACCGAACGCTCGCGTCGAGCCAAGCTCTCGCGCACGTCACGTCGCTGGTCGACGAGGTGGGGCCGCGACTCGCGGGCTCCGAAGCCGAGCCTCGCGCGGTCGCTTGGGCCGTGGCCAAGATGAAGGCGTTGGGGCTGTCGAACGTGCACACCGAGCCGGTAAAAGAAGCCCGCTGGGTTCGTGGTCAAGAGATCGCAGAGGTGCTCTCCGGAACGGCACCCACGAGGCGCGCGCTCGCCGTGACGACGCTCGGAGGAAGCGTTCCAACGCGTGAGCGCGGCGTCGCGGCAGAGGTGGTCGAGGTGTCGTCGCTCGCCGAGCTCGAAAAGCTCCCGGACGAAAAGGTCAAAGGAAAGATCGTCTTCATCCACGTGGTGATGGAGCGAACCCGCGACGGATCGGGCTACGGAAAGGCCGTCGGCGCGCGGACGGGCGGAGCGAGCGCCGCCGCCAAGAAAGGAGCCGTGGCGATGGTGGTGCGCAGCATCGGAACAGCCGAAGACCGAGCGCCTCACACGGGCGCGTTGCGGTACATCGACGGTGTCGCCAAGATCCCCGCGGCAGCGCTTGGCGTAGCCGACGCGGAGTGGCTCCATCGCCTTGTCGGACAGGGCAAGCCCGTGAAGCTTCGACTCGTTCTGACCCCCCAAGAGCTGTCGCCCGTCGACGGGGCGAACGTCGTGGGAGAGGTGCCTGGAGCGACGGCGCCATCGGAGATCGTCCTCTTGGGCGCCCATCTCGATTCGTGGGAGCTCGGCATGGGCGCGCTCGACGACGGCGCCGGTTGCGCGATCGTCCTCGAAGCCGCCAGACAGATCGCGCTCTCGAAGACGAGACCGCGCCGCACCGTCCGCGTGGTCCTCTTCGCGAACGAAGAGAACGGTCTCGCCGGCGCGAAGGCCTACGAAAAAACGCACGAGGCCGAGCTCGCGAAGCACGTGGCGGCCACCGAAGCCGACTTCGGCGACGGTCGGGTCTACGAGACGCGCCTGCTCGCCGATCCAGAGCACGCGGGTGCGCTCGGCGAGATGCAAGCGCTCCTCGCTCCTCTCGGAATCCTCGTCTCGTCGGAGGGCGCCGAGGGCGGCGCCGACGTCAGCCCGCTTCGAGGAGCCGGGGTTCCGATCTTCGATCTACGCCAAGACGGGACACGTTACTTCGACGTGCACCACTCCGAGAACGACGTGCTCGAGAAGATCGTGAAGGCCGACCTCGATCAAGCCGCTGCCGCGTTTGCCGCCACGACCTATGCGCTTGCCGATCGCGCTTCGGGGCTCGGGCGTGTTCCCGAGGCGAAGCGCGAGCACCACTGGTAGCGGGCGAGGCAGCTCGCGAAAGAATGAGAAACCGGAACGCTCGAGCTCCTCTTTCTTCACCCTTCGGGTGAGCGCTCGCGGTCGCCGACCATCCCTCGTGGGTCATGTCTTCACCATCGGCAAGGCGACCGTGAACACCGCGCCTTGGTCGGGGACGCTCCCGACCTCGACGAATCCACCGACGGCTCCGACGATGCCTTGCACGGTGGCGAGCCCGAACCCGGTGCTTTCGTTGTCGGTCTTGGTGCTGAAGAAGGGCTCGAAGCAGCGAGCCGCGGTGGGCGCGTCCATACCTTTGCCGTCGTCGGCGATCTCGATCACCAGGAAGTCGTCGGACGCAGCGCCCGCTGGAGTGAGCTCGCGGATCATCGTCGAGATCGTGATGTGGCCGCCGGCGAGTGTCGCCTCGCGCGCGTTCGTCACGAGATTCAGTAGCATCTGCTCCAAGAATGCAGGATCGATGAGCACGCGCGCGCTGCCACCCGCGAGCTCGAGGCTCAGATCTCGGTCTTTCCCGACGACCGATTCGAGCACGGGCTCGAGATCTCTCAACGTGTCGTCGATCGAGAGCTTTCGAAGCGTTCCGTGGTGCTTGCGGCCGTAAGTCATGAGCCGTTGCGCGAGCCGAGCGCCGCTCTGTGCGACGCCGGTGATGGCCCGAATGCTCTTGGCGAGAGAGGCGAGATCGCGCTCGCGTTGCATCAGCTCGCAGGTCGTCACGATGACCGCGAGGATGTTGTTGAGATCGTGCGCGACGCCGCGAGCCACACGCGTGAGCGCCTCGGTCGCGAGCGTCTCCTGAAGACCTGCTTCGCAGTGGCGAAGCTGTTCCTCGGCTGCGCTCAGCTCAGCGGCCGTGATGAGGTTCGTCACGATGTCGGCCATGGAGACCGCAAAGTCGGCCTCGGCGTCGGTCCACTTGCGCGGCTCGCCGCGGTGCTCGTGGCAGACGACGCCAATGACCGCGCCATCGCGGTAAATCGGCGCATCGAGCGTGGCGACGATGTTCTTCGGAAGGTAGTACTCGGCGACGACCTCCTGGAGCAGCGTGCTCGTCCGGACATCGTCGATCATCACGACGCGGCGAATGACGATCTCCCTCTCGTAGGCGGCGACGTCGGGGATGCGGATCGCGACGCCCGGCTTCTCGCTCGGATCGATGCGGTCGAAGAGCTGCCGGCAGCCGAGGTTCTGTCGGCTCTCGTCGAGAAACCAGATCCCGACACGGCCCACCTCGAGGGTGATCGCCGATATCGCGAGCGCTCGGTCGAGAGCGCGCGGCAGCGATCCTTCTTCGGAGGCGCGTAGCCTCACCAACCGAAGGCGTGCTGCTTCGCGTGCCGCCCAGCGGGAGTCGAGGTCGACCATTTCTTCGAAGCTACGAGGCCTGCGTCTTTCACTCAAGACGCCGTCGGCTGGTGTGGGGTCGATCCGAGTATGCGAGTCACACGGTCGGGCTCGCGCGCAGCGACGATTCGTCACGATCGCGCGGCGACCGACGATGGATCGCACTTCGCGATGGCTGCACCGAGGGCTCGGGCCGGCTAGCGCTCGCCGCTCTTCTGGCGTCGGAGCGCGTGGTTCTTCACTCGATCGGGGTAGCTCGCGGTGGTGTGGATGCCGCTCGCGAGCTTCTTGCTCGTCATGAACGCCAACCGAGCAACGGGCCTCGGCACCGGGAGGGTGGGGCGCTGACCGATCGGGACCTCGGGAACCGTTTGGTTCTTGCTCTCGGCCAACAGGATGTTCGCCTCGGTGCAGAGGTCACGGAGCTCGACGAGAAGCGGGACGCGTTGGTTCGCTGCCTCTTCGGCCATTCGCAGGATCACCTCGCGGATCCGTCCGGCGAGCTCACGCGCGGCCCGAGCACCGCGGATGTCGAGCTTCTCGAGCACCTTCTCGCGAACGAACGCCCATTCCTCGAGCTGCGTTGCAAGCCTGCCACGGGGCGACGAAGAATTTCTCAGAGCCATAATTATCCAGTGTCGCAACAACTTGGTCGTTGTGCAACCCCCGAACCACACGCCAGCGATCTTCGAGCTCGCGCAGTCTTGCAAGGCCAGCTTCCAGAGCTGCGACGACCGCAGAGAGCGTGATTGTGACGCTCAACGGCGTTTGATAAGGGTTCTGTCGAGCTCGCCCGAGACACGCGGCGAAGTCTCGGACCCAACGGAGAAGATAGTGAAGACCACGAATATTTGTATTGCGCTCCTGATCTCCACCGGCCTTCTCGCGTCGGGATGCGGCGACAAGGCCGCGAAGAAAGACGAGTCGTCGGCCGACGATTCGAAGAAGAAAGACGACTCGAAGAAGAAAGACGACAAGGCCGACAAGAAGGCCGACGTCAAAGCGAGCGCCGATCCCAAGGTGGGTGGCACACGAGCTCCGGTCGTCCCGTCGACCCAGGCCGCTGTCGGCGACGCGAAAGCGGCGGCGCATCTCCCGAGTGATTGTCAGGTCGCGGTCCACTTCCAGGTCGCGAAGCTCATGTCGAACCCGGCGCTCATGAAGGAGGTCGTGCCGCTGATCGACGAGATCCTCGCCATTCCGAGCCCCAAAGACAAAGGCTTCCAAGAGTTTCAGGGCTTCATGAAAGATGCCTCGATCGATCCGAAGAAGAGCATTCAAGACATCGGCGTCTGCGTGACCGATCTCGGCAAGAGCCCGCTCTGGGCGCTATCCGTCGGCGGCGACTTCAAGCCCGATTCGATCCTCCCGGCGCTCCAGAAGCACGAAGCCAAGGGCAGCAAGCTCGAGCCCATCGAAGTCGGCGGTGTGAAGGGACTCGGCGACAAGAAGGGTTCGGTCCTTCAGCTCGGCGACGGAACGATCGTCCTCTCGGAGAACAAAGACTTCTTGGCGAAGCTCGTTCCCACCGGAGACGGCGCGCAGAAGCTCAAGCTCGATCTCGCCAAGGAGCTGAGCTTCGCGGTCAGCGACAGCGGGATGAAGGCCGCTTTCGCCTCTGGAAAGAAGGCTCCCGACGAGCTCCGGGCGATTCAGCACGCCGAAGGGTGGATCGATCTCGCGTCGGGCAAGGCGAACGTTCGTCTCGCTTGTGGAACCCCCGAGGCGGCCAAGAAGCTCGACGCTCTCCTGACCCTCATGAAGTCGCAATTCGAGAAGCAGGCCCAAGGCAACACGTTCGGCGAAGGCGACGCGCTGAAGAGCACGGTCTCCAAGATCGACGGCACCGACGTCATCATCGAGTCGATGATCCCCGCCGGGACCCTCGACAAGGCGGCGGCCGCGCTCGCTGCCGAGCTCCGCAAGGCCAAAGCCAAGATGTGATCACCTCGACGAGTGGCTCACGGAGCCGTCTCCGTGATCCGCCGTCGTGCCCGCGCTGCATGTCTTCGCGACGAACATCGCATCGAAGAAGCGCCGCTCGAAAATCGTGATCTCAGCCGATGCGAGCGTCGACCTCGATCTCGATCTTCATCTTCGGATCGACGAGCCCGCAAACGAGCGCCGTCGCTGCAGGTCGGACATCGCGCAGTACCTCACCCGCGACAGCGCCGATTCGCTCCCAGTCCTCGGCGTTGGGGACGTAATAGCGAACGCGGACGATGTCGGCGAGCGAGCCGCCCGCTTGGGCGAGGGCTGTCGCAATGTTCTTGAACGCCATGCGCGTCTGGTCGGCAGCGTCGTCGGCGATGGTCATCGTCGCGTAGTCGAAGCCGGTCGTGCCCGAGACGAACACCTCGTTGCCGTAAACGACGGCGCGCGAGTATCCCCAAGCTGTCTCGAAGCGCGAGCCCGAGGAGAGAAGGTTTCGAGCGCTCATCGTCGCCCCTGCTTCGCGATGATGACCTCGGCGCCCATGGCCTCGAGGAGCTTCTGGTACCACGCGACCGTACGCTCGGAGCGTCCTGCGAGAGCGCTCGATCCCCAGATCACCGTGACCGTTCGAGTCGTTTCCGGCCGCGTCTTGGTGCGCTGCGAGTCTTTCACGGCGTTCGCACACGCGCCGCCTTCGTCGAAGAGACACAGGAGACCCGTCACGTCGATCGTCTGTCCCGAGGCGTTGAACACGTAGTCGGTGCCCGAGGGAGCGATCCGAAGCGAGAGGGGCTCGGTGATCAGAGCGAGGTCGACCACGCTGATGGGCAGACCCGAGTGGTAAGAGACCGCGTTGCACGCATCGACCGCGGCGTTGATGCTCGAGAGCGCCCCCGCGGCGACTGCGCGAAGAAGGTACTCGGAAGCGGGCTTACCTCGGCCCGTAGGCTTGTAGCCGCCGTGTCGGAGAAGGTTTCGAACGGCGCCACGGACCTCCTCATCGCTCACGAGCGGCGCCTCGGTCGCCGCCGACGCTGCGAGCAGCGCCGCGAGCTCCGGCCGAGCCCCCAGCTCGGAGAGGGGACGCGGAAACCGAGTCTCGAAGACGACGGCGTCGAGCAGCGGGTGCGCATCGACCGTGACGGCGAGGGAAGGCGACATGAGGTCGACCCTAGTGCGACCTCCCGGCGTTCGGGGAGCGCTTTTTTGGGAGGTACGCGCCGACGCGAGCGTGGCGCGCAAGGGCTGGGCCTGGCAGACTCCGCACCATCCAGATGCTCTTCTCGCTCGCGATATTCGGCGCGATCGCCGGCGTAGTCATCTTGATGTTGAAGACGCTGCATCGCGCATGGTGGGCGAACACCTGGGTGCGCCGCCTGACGTTCGGCGTCGTGGCCATCGGAGTCACCGGGATCGGGCTACGCGCGCTCGGCATGAGTCAGGCCCGAGGCCCCGCCGACAAGTCCCCTGGGCTCACCATCGCCGGAGCGACGTTGCTCGGCCCCGTGAGCGTCGTCGTTTTGATGCTCTTTCTCTCGCTGCCGCTCGCGGCGCTCCTGCGGGTCGCGTTGCGCGCCATTCAACGGTTGTTTCGACCACGCCATGGCGAAGTCGTTATCGAAGCCACCACCGGGGCCGAGTCGAACGCTCCGAGCGCGGTCCTCGTCGCCTCCGCCGATGCCGGCGCTTCGCGATCGCTCGACGCGGAGGCCGCTGGCGTCGAGCCTTCGGTGTCGGCCTCTCTTGCCGTCTCCGACGTCGAGCTCGCACAGGCAACCCAAAAGATCGTTCGGGTCGAGCCCCGCATGATCACGATGCCGCGTCGCTCGATCCTCGAGGGTGCAGTCGTCGCTCTACCCGCCCTCGGCCTCGGAGCCGGCGTCATGGGCGTCGTCGGCGCCTACGAACATACCCGCATCGTGCCGCGACCGATGCGATTCGCCGGGCTCTCTCCCGCGCTCGAGCACCTCAAGATTCTGCAGCTGACCGACATGCATCTCGGCGCGTTCCTCGATCTTCGTGGCCTCGAGGCGCTCATCGAAGACGCGCGCGCGCACAAGCCCGATCTTGTGGTTCTCACGGGCGACTTCTGTGACCACCTTCCGTGGCTGAAAAACGCGCTCGAGACGGTCAAGACGCTCGTTCCGAGGCTCGGTACGCTCGCCGTGTTTGGTAACCACGAGTACTACCGCGGCGCTGACGCGAACCGACGCGTCTACGACGCGGTCGGCGTCGACTTGGTGATCGATTCTCACCGAACTCTTCGCGTCGGTGACGCCGAGCTTTCGGTTCTCGGCGTCGACGATCCCAGCCACGGTAACTTCGAAGGCTTTTACGAGGAGAGCATCGACAAGGCGCTCGACGGAGCCTCGTCGAAAGCTTTTCAGTTGGGGCTCTGCCATCGGCCCTCGGGGTTTCCTGCGCTCGCCGCTCGCGCGGTCGATCTCACGCTCTCCGGACATACGCACGGCGCGCAGATCGGGATTGGCGAGCGAAGCATCTTCGAGCACGTAGCTCCCGAGGCTCGGCTCTGGGGCCACTACGCGATCGGCCAGCAACAGCTCTACACGTCGTCGGGTGGCGGGCACTGGTTCGCGTTTCGCCTGAATTGTCCGAGCGAAGCCGCGCTCGTGACCCTCGAGCGTGCCTAGCGCGTCGACGGCCTCGAGGGCGCCGAGGTGCCGCGACGGAACCGCGCACGGCCCCACGATGTTTGGCGCGACGAGCGGTCTGCTAGCCTGGGCCGCACATGCTCGAAGGGACGCGCCGAAGGTACCGAAGGCTCCGCGCTCGCTCGATCTACAAGGCCGACCAGTTTCTCGGCTATCCCCCGCTCGTGCAGGTCTTGGTCGTCATCGGGATGACCGCGCTCCTCGTCGTCGCATGGGGCCTCGCAGCGCGCATCGCGTTCGCAAACGATCCCGATCTCCCGGGAACCAGCGACGACATGTGGTGGAGCGTCACCCAATTCATGGATGGCGGGACGATGGCGAGCTCGCCACCGCATCGACGTGCGTTGGCGCTCGGCGCGACCATCTGTGGAGCGCTGGTCATGTCGTTTCTCACGGGCGCGTTCGCGAGCAAGATGGCCGAGCGCATCGTCGACCTGAAGAGCGGCAAGAGCCCGGTCATCGAGAGCGGCCACGTGCTCATTCTGGGATTCGACTCGAAGGTCACCTTCCTTCTCCGCGAGCTCGCTCGATCGGGTCAGCGCCTCGTCGTCGTGACGATGGCCATGGATGACAAGGAGCGGATCGAGCTCGCGCTTCGCCCGGGCAAGCGCGTCGCGTACCACCGCATCCGCTTTCTCGCGCGCACCGGCGATCCTCGCTCCGAGGTCGCGCTCCTTCGCGTGTCGGCCGACAAGGCTCGCTCGATCATCATCGTGCCGCCTTCCACGCTCGATGACGAAGAGACCGTGCATTGGGCGCTCTCCACGCTCCTCGCAGTGCGCAGAGTCGTCGGTCCCGACTATCGCGGACACATCGTCGTCGAAGCTCGCCATCGCTCCGCCGAGCAAGTCCTGCGCCTCGCGGCCGAGCCGGGCGTCGCAGGCCCGGGCGCGATCCCCGCCGAGATCATCGCCTCCGACGACGTGATCGCTCGCGTCCTCGCGCAGAGCGCACGCCAAGAAGGCGTCTACTTCGCGCTGCGCGAGATGCTCTCGTTCATCGGGAGCGAGATCTACCTCGAGCCCGTGCCTTCGAAGCTGCTCGGTCACACGTTCGATCATGCGCACGCGCGTCTCTATGGCGGCATCGTGCTCGGGGTGATCACGTCGGCTGGTGAGACGATGCTCGTCCCGGCCCACGGAGACGCTCGAAAGCTGAAGCGCGACGATCGCCTCGCGGTCCTCTCTCCGCGGTCGCGCGGCTACCACCTCGACGGCAAGCTCGAGCCCGTGGTGGTCGCGCCGACGCTCGAACACGCGGTGCTTCCCGGTCCCGAACGAGTGTTGCTGCTCGGCTTCAACCGAACCCTCCCGCTCCTCATCGAAGAGCTCGACGAGATCCTCGCCGATGGATCCGAGGTCGTGGTCATGTGCTGTCCGATTCGAAATCCCGTCCGGGAGCTCTTGTTGAACCTCGAGAGTCGAGTGAAGCACGTGCGGTTGACGCACGACGCACGCCGTCCGGTCGATCTCGTCAGCACCGAGGACGAGCAGTTGCTCTCGATGGATGCCGTCGTGATCCTCGGCTGCGAAGACGAGAGCGACGACAACGGTGACGCGAGCGCGCTCTCGACGCTCCTCTGGTTGCGCCACACGATGCTTCGCTCGAAAAAGACGATCCCGCGTGTGGTGACCGAAGTGCGGGACGTGCGCTCGGCCGCGTATCTCCGCGCCGAGGCGCGCGACTTGCTCGTCAGCAGCGACGTCGTCGCGATGCTGCTCGCGCAGTCGGCGCTGCAGCCGGCTTCGGCGAAGATCTACGGGGAGCTTCTGAGCCCGGTGGGCCACGAGATTTTCCTTCGACCGCGGTCGCTGTACGTGGGTGATAGGGACGCGACTTTCGGAGACGTGATGGCCTCCGCACGCATTCGAGGCGAGGTCGCGGTCGGTCTCTATCCCGTGCCGCCTCCCGCCGTCGACAAACCGCTGCGCGACATGATGGAGCTTGGCGAGCTTGGTGACGAACATCACTCGCCGGTTTGGCTCAATCCTCCACGCGATGCCCAAGTGCCCGCGGGCCCCGAGGGATACGTGGTGGTTCTCTCCCTGCAGGAGCGTCCGGTCGTCGCCGACGCAAGCGCTATTGCGACGGCTTCGTAGTGCTTCGCGGCGCGACACGCTCGAGGTGCTCGGTGAGCATCGTCTCGAGTCGACGCTGGGCGTCGATGAGCGTGAACGTGTGGTCGGCGTCGTCGATGAGGCTCATACGAAACTTCGGAACCGTGCGGAGCTTGTGGAGCGCCTTCGGGGCTTGGACCGCGAGGTAGTCGAGACCGGGATCGCTCGCCGAATACACGAGCAGGGTGTCGATTCGAGACGCAATCGTCGCAAGCTCGCGACCGACGTCGTGGCCCTCGATCCGTCGACCGATCTCGTTCTTGAGCTTGCGAACCGCTATTCGATAGAGCGCATTCGCGCCCCGGGCGATGTCGACTTGTCCCGTGAAGAGCCGCTTCCACTTCGAGGGGTCGCTGAGCGATTTCTTGTAGTGCCGCGTCGCCGTCAGCGGGTTGACCTCGAGAGGGTCGCCGGGGTGAAAATGGAACGTCTGCGGGTTGATGAGGACCACGCCCGAAGGACGGTTCGGAGCCTTGTTGCTCGAGCGCTTCGTCGCCGACAGCGCCGAGTGGAACGCCGCATACGCGCCCGAGCACATGCCGATCAGAACGACAGGGCTCGACGGGCTGTTTCGAGCGAGCTCCGCCATCACGGCTTCGACGTCGGGCACCGCGCTCGTCGAATAGGTCTGATTTTCTGGTTGGCCCGAGGCTGGAGGGCTCTCGCCGATGCCACCGACGTCGATTCGCGCCACTACGAAGCCGGCCTTCGCCCAAGCCCGAGCCCAGTTGACGTGCATTCGATTCGAGCCGATGTGATGAACGCTCCCCGGGTTCAGGAGGACGACGGTTCCTCGTCGCGCAGCCTCGTCGATCGGCGTCGTCACGATGGCGAAAATACTGCTGCGAGCCCCCAGCCAAAGCGCGCGTTCGGTGAAACCATCGCCTTCGAGAACGGCCGGCGCCGACCCGTGCTCTGCCGTTCGTCGTGAGGCAAGCTCGCTCGAAGCGATCTTCGGGTGGCCGCTCGCGAGCCACGTGGCGATGCGCGCGTTCACTGCGCGCGGGACGGTCGTGCAATGAGGGTCGACCATCATCGCGGAGTAGCCCAGAACCGTGGCGAACTCGACGTTCGAGCCCGAGCTCTCGAGAGCAGCCCTGACCTTGGAGTCGACCGCTCCGTCGTCTCTTTCGAGGACCAGCAAGCGCGGCGCGAGCCGTGCTTCGGGCCACGCGAGAGAGCGGGTCAGCTCGGCGATGGTTTCGTTGGTGAGTATGAACCCGGCGGCGTCGAGCTCGTCGCTTTCGGCGGCCGCGGTCATGCCTTCGTGAGCTGCCGCGAGGAGTCGGAGCACGCGCGTCTCGCGGACGAAGCTCTTGCCCGAGGCGCACGGCGCGAACAGCACGACGCCTGAGAGGTCTCCCCTGCGCGCTGCTGCGGCCGCGGCCAGGTTGGCTCCGAGCCGGAGCCCCACGAGGACCACGTCGCGTACGTGGCTCTCTCGGCGAACGGCCACGATGGCGGCGTCGATGCTCGCGAGCCACGCGTCGACACGCTGCGGCAGCCGGTCGTGCCCGAGTGAGTCGCCGGTGCCGTGGTAGTCGAGACGCAGCGCGGCGATGCCCTCCTCGGCGAGCCTCTGCGCGAGCTCTCTCAGGGCGCGGTGAGAGCAGATGGCTTCGTAGCCGAGCGGCGGGCAGATCACGACGGCGACGTCGCGAACCGATTCGCCCTCCGGTCGGTGGTAGGGCCCGACACATCCTTCTCCGAATACGAGCATCTCGGGGTGCGTCACCGTGACTCCCTCGCAGCGAAGTGGATTCGCGATTCGATGGCACAGTTCAGCGATCGAACGCTGCCGGTCAGCGTTCTGACGGGGTCGCCTTCGGTGACGCTTCGGAAGAGCACCGACCGAGACGCACCCGGCTCGACGTGGAATCCTTCGTCGTCTGGCACGTAGCCCCGCACGTCGAACACGACGGAGGTCGCGAGACGATTGGCCGTCACGATGACTTCGAGGGTTCCATCTGTTCGTTCTAGTCCGATGGCCGACAGCACGAGGGAGGAGTCGATCTCGGAGGAATACCCCAGCGGAAAATGAAATGCTGTAGCGATTGCGCGAGCATCGCCCGACGATCGAAGTCTGCCTACGACAAGGTCGCAGGTAGGGGGGCCGAATCGGTAGGCGTGCGCAGGATCGACGAACGATCCGAGGAGCTCTTCGACGTCGAAGGAGGCGGCCTGTCGAGGCGAGAGCTCGATCGCCTTCGTCGCTCGCCGAACGACGTTCGATCGGAGATAGAGCACGACCTCGAGATCGGCGAGCACCGGCGCTGCGTGATCGTTGACGGCGACGAAGCGCACGCCGTTGAGACCCTCGTCGATGACGAGGATCGCGACGGGCGCGAGGACGCGTGCGAGGGCGTAGAAGCACGATTTCGGGGCTCCATCGGACGTGACCAGACCGAAACCGGCGCCCGGCCAGAGGTCTCGTAAGAGCCACACGAGCGCGCCTCTCGTCGTCTCGCTCTGCCGCCACTCCGAGAAGACCGAAGCCATGATCTCGCCCGTCGTCGCGCGACCGAGCGCGAGGTACCGGTCGACGTCGGAGTAGCGCACCTTCGCGGGGTCGACGCCGAAGAGCCGCTTCACGTAGTGATCGCGAACGTCTTCGAAATCCCAGCCTGAGCCGTGATCGCGGGGGACGCGCTCCTTCCATCGCGGATGATGCGCTGGCGACTCGCCGCCTGCGAGGAGCGCGTCGACCGCGCGCGGGCTCGGTACGTTCGAGAAGGCCAAGCACTCGGCCGCGAACTTCACGTCGGCGCGTCGCGCGTCGTCGAGCCCTCGTTCGTAGGCGCCGACGCCGTAGTAGTGCGTGACGCCGACGTTCGTCCGAAAGGGTAGGGCTCCACCCCAGGGAGTCGAAGGCACGTAAGGCACATCGGGTCGAAGCCGGCTCGAGAGCTCCGAGAGAACGCCTTCGAAAAGCTCGGGCTGCCAAGCCTCGGGGCCGAGACCGAGCATGCTCGCCTGCTGCGCGACCTCGCTCCCTCCACACAACACCGCGAGCGCCGGGCTGGTTTGGATTCGCGAAAGGAGGTCTTCGCCTTCTCTCTTCGCGGATGCCATGAACGCTTCGTCGCGAGGGTAATCGAGGTTCGCGAACATGAAGTCTTGCCAGACGAGGATGCCCAGCTCGTCGCAGAGATCGAACAACAGGTCGGGTTCGTACACGAGCGTTCCCGACAGTCGGATCATGTTCATCCCAAGAGCCAGCACCTGCTCGAGAGCGCGTCGGTAGGTGGCCTCGGTTCCGCCGAGCGAGACGACGTCGAGCGGTGTGAACGTGGCTCCGCGCGCGAAGACGGGGACCTGGTTGACCACGAGCCCAAAGCCACGCCCTCCCGGCGACTCGTCGACTTCGATGCGCCGAAACCCGACGCGGCCGAGCTCGATCACGACCGTGACACCGTCGATTCGGGCGTGCACCGAGACGTCGTGAAGCGGCTGGGGGCCGTGCGTGTGCGGCCACCAAAGCGGCACGTCGTCGTGCTCGAGCAGGCCTCGAAGCGTCGTGGCCGAGTGTGAGCTCTCGAGAGTGAGCGGAACGGTGAGGCCGCAGGCGCGGAGCTCGGCGTGATCGACCCGCCCACCGATCTGGAGGACGAGGGCGAGTCTCCCTTTCGTGCCGTCGACGCTCGTTCTCAGGTCGGCCGTGATCGCTGGGCCGCCGATTTCGAGCCAGATAGACCGAAACGGCCCCACCGGCGCGACGGGAGGCGACCATCCCGGCATTCGGCCGAGGAGGGTCGTTCGCACGAAGCGAAGCTCCTGCTTTCTGACCATACGCGTCTTGTAGCGGGGCCTCTGCCGCCGGGCGGCGAGCACCTTGTCGAGCGATGCGAAGCGAACGACGAGCTCGGAGCTCGCGCGGATCCGTCCGGTCAAATCGAGCGCGTGTGCCTGCCACATGCTGTCGCTCGAAAGAACGTGCGCGCCATCGACCCACACGTCGGCGATCGTGGCGAGTCCTTCGAAATGGAGGACGACACGCTCGTCCTCGCCGACGGCACACTCCACGAACGTCTTGTACCAGTAGTCGTGAATGTCGAAGCTCTTGGCGTCACCGAGCGT
>JAYUUB010000002.1:0-111451 GCA_043755175.1 Polyangiaceae bacterium
TCGAGGAGACGGCTCACGAAGGCGAAGTCGGTCTCTTGGTATTGGACCCGATACTTCTTGGTCTTGTACCGACCGTCGCACTTCACTTCGTGCGCGAGCCCCCACTCGGTGAACATGGCGACGACGATGTCGAGATCGGTCATCTGCTGGAACACGCGGCAGTTGGTGCGTTGGGCCAAGAGCCAAAGATGAGGCGCCATGCGCAGGCGATAGGTCGACAGGCCCGTGTGCTCCGAGGTGACCTGCTCGATGTCGGTGACGATCCCGCTCCAGCTCGGCGAAGGTGTGTCGGGCGAGGCGACGTGATCGATGGCGACTCGAAAAGTGGCCTGCGCGCCGATCGTGCGCTCGAAGTCGACGTCCGGGTTCTCGCAGCGAACCAGGAGGTCGATCGAGAACAGGGCATTCACTCCGTCGTCGACCACGAACTCGCGGACATCGAACTTGTCGGGCGAGTCGACCTGAACTTGCAGGTCTTGTGGGCTACGGATTGGAGCAGCGGTCATGACAGACCTCGAGCAAGCATCATGCCTTCGATTTAGACCAGGAACCGGCTCCGCTCGGCTGACCTTTCTGCTGGGTGCTCAGCACTTTGCACATCGAGTGCAAAATGGTTCCAACGTGTTCTCGCTACCGATCGGGCACACAAGCTCCGATCGCGTCGTCGAAACCCTGGTAGTCGGCGGGCAGGTCGCACTTCATGCCTTCCGCACAAGCCCCGCCGGAATAGCCCGCGCAGCGCTCCATTCGGCTGCTGAAGCCAGGAGCACCACAGAACAACTCCTTCGGCTCCCCCATCGCTCCCTCGTGAATGTCACAGCCGTCCGTGCAAGCCAGCGTCGCGCAAGGCGTCGCGATTTGCGCAAAACAGTTTTTCGAGCAGCGCTTCCCGAGATCGCACGTGACGAAGTGACCTTGGAAACACGCGCGCGACGATTCGACGACGACTGCGACAGGAGGCGAGCTCGTCGTCTCGACGCCGGGCGGCTCGTGGTCAAAGGCACGCCGGGAGCTTTCGTGGACGGCGCCGCGCCGAAGGCGACCCGCACGATGAGGCAAGGAACGAGGGCGTTCTCGGGCTTGAACATTCGCTTCTCTCCAGAAGAGGAGATCGAGCTCCAGCCCGACAAGCGCGGAGGTCGAGGAAATATTCGAATGTCGATCTCTTCGCCAGATCGGGCCCGAGGGGGCTCACCATCATGAAGTCGAGCTCGTTCACGAACTGGACGATGGCCATCAAGATGACGATCGTTCGCTCTGGCTTGGTCGCCGGATCTATGAGCATTCCCGCATGATTCGTCGCAACGCCCGAGCACCCGCGCCTGCCGCTCGACGCCGACGCTCAGACCGCTCGTTCTGGCGGGTGAAGGCGCGTTTCACTTTTTCCGAAGTTTCGACGTCCGAGTTGGCAAGAGCGTTGGAGGTCGGTGCGGCTTGACGCCAAGTGCGTGCTCCCGCCATAAAACACATGGACATGGTTCGACAGGCAGAGCTTCATGATGAGCGGAGCGTCAGCGAAGAAACTCGCGGGCGACTTCGTGAGCGTCTCGAGAGCTACATGCTCAAGAAGAAGCTGCGCTCGACCGCGCAGCGCCGACTCATCGTCGACACCTTCTTCGCGGGCACCCCCCACGTCACCATCGAAGACCTGCTGACCTCGGTTCGCGCCCAAGACCGCGGAATCGGCTACGCGACCGTCTATCGAACGCTGAAGCTCCTCGCCGAGTGCGGGGTTGCCTCCGAGCGTCGGTTCGGCGATGGGCTCTCGCGCTACGAGCTCGCCGACGACGACGACGATCACCACGATCACCTCATCTGCACGAGCTGCGGGAGCATCACGGAGTTTGAAGACCCGCGGATTGAGAAGCTCCAAGATCAGATCGCGGTGAAATACGGCTTCGAGCTCACCTCGCACAAACACGAGATGTACGGCGTCTGTGCCGCCTGCGTGGCCAAGCGAAGCTGAGCCGACGTCACTTCTTGGTGAGCGCGTCGCTCATCGCCGACGCCGTCGCATCGACGAGCGGCAACACTTTCGCGTAATCCATGCGTGTAGGTCCGAGCACGCCCACGGCCCCAGCGGGCTCGCCGTTCTCACGGTAGGGCGCCACGACGAGACTGAGCTGACCGTCGCCGAGCTCTCCCGTTTCGGCCCCGACGAACACCATCACGGCGCCGGCCGAGAGCGTTCGATCGAGCAGGTCGAGGATCTCTTCGCGTTCCTCCAACGCGAAGACTAGCTTCTTCAGCTTCTGATGGTCGGCGTACTCGGGCATGTCGATGAGCCGCGCCTGGCCCTCGATCACGACCTCTCCCACGGGCCCATCGTTCGCGACGGCGAGCTGCCCGAGCTCGAAGGCCCGGCGCCTCAGATCGTCGAGCGCGGTCCGGTCGTCGGCGAGCCTGCGCATGAACAGATCGCGAACATCGGCGAGCGTTCGGCCCTCGATCACGTCGGTGAGGAGGTTGTGAACGCGAATGAGCTCGCTCTCGGAGATCTGGCCCTCGACGGCGAGGAAGCGATTTTCGACGGTCCCGTCTTGGAAGACGAGCACCGCGAGGAGCTGGTCTTTGCGTGTGGGAATGAATCGAAGCTGGGCGAGCGTCTTCGCGCTCTTGCGCCGACCGCCGACGACCGCCGCCGCCCCCGACATCTCGCTCAACAGCCGTCCGCTCTCGCGCAGCGGAAACTCGCTCGTCGCGTAGATTGCCGCGACGCGAGCATCGAGCTTCGCGCGATCGTCGAGAGGCACCGCGCGCATTTCGACGAGCTTGTCGATGAACAGCCGAATCGCGCGATCGGTTGGTACGCGGCCGGCCGAGGTGTGCGGCTGGAGCAAGTAGCCCGCCTCGTCGAGATCGCTCAGCACGTTGCGAATTGATGCAGCGGAGAGGTCGATCCCGTGTCGACGCGCGAGCGTGCGACTCCCGATGGGAAGCCCGGTCTCGATGTACTCGGTCACCACTGCGAACAGGATGCGACGAGCGCGCGGGGAGAGCTCACGTTCGGCCATACCAATCACCTACGCTAAATTCTTTCGGGCAAAAGGGGCATCGTCAAAGCGATGCGATAGACTCCCGGCATGCGCACGGCCCCAAGCGTGCTTGCGATGAGCCTCGTCCTGGCCCTGTTCGGAGCCTCTGTCGCGCTCGCCATCGACCCCGAGCCGGTGCTCGCAAAGCCAGCGAAACAGCATCGAAAGAAGCCGCGGACCGTCGTCCTCGAAGATTGGGCCCAAGCCCCCAGTGCGAAATACGCCGCCCTCGGAAAAGACGATTGTCTCCGAGAGCTCCGGAGTCGAAAGATTGCCTTCGACGAGGTCGCCGAGGCGAACGGTGTGCTCGCGCCGATTCGGCTCCGTGGTCCGCTCGGGGGAGTCGACTACCATACCGAGGAGAGGCCGACCGAGCGAGCGAAGAGCCCGTTCGAGATCCTCGATTGCCGATTGGCCCTCGCGCTCGACGATTTCAGCACGATTCTGAGCGCCCACGACGTCGACGAGGCCCTGATCTTCTCGGCTTGGAGACCACCTCCGAAGGGTTGGCCTGCGGGCAAGCTCGGCACGCGACATCCGGGCGGGCTGGCGGTCGACATTCGAGTGCTCGAAAAGAAGTCAGCTCCGGGCGCCGAGCGCGCGACGTTGATCGTGCTCCGCGATTGGCGACCTGCGCGCGACAAGCCTGCTTGCGGCAACGAAGCGCCACCGATTCTACCCGACACCCAAGAGGCCAAGGAGATCCGCGCCATCTACTGCGCTGCGGCCGATCAGCGAATCTTCAGCGTGATGCTCGGGCCGAACTACAACAAGGCGCACGAGAACCATTTTCATTTGGAGATCACGCCAGGAGTGCAGTGGCGTCTCCTTCTGTGATCGACCTCCCAGGGAAGCCGAGCAGCGGCGGACCTATTACGGCCGCTCCTGCGATGCCTGGAGCGCGTAAGACTCGCGCATCGTCAGACCCAGCTGCCATCGCAGCCGAAGCAATTCTCGAATCTTTCTCGAAGCGATCGCTCGCTGGGGAGAGCTTCTCGATCTCTCTCGCGATCGCCCGCGTTCTCTTGATCAAGCCCCGGATTTGCTCCTCCCAGCTTCGGTACTCGTCCTTCAATGCAGCGCCCAGGAATGCCGCCACGAACTTGGCGAAGCCGGGGTGCCTCGATATTAGCGTGGCGACACGACGCGACGAGCCTCGACCGCTCGATGCGTCTCCACGGACGCTCGCGCTGAACTCAGACGGTTTACGATCGCTGACGGGCTACGGATGGAGCCCCATCGCGTAGTGATCACAGCGCTTGTTCCTCCGCTGGCGCCGCTGGCGCCGCGCCGACTTCGGGCGCAATCGGCTCCACGCCGCTCGCAGCAGCATCCTCTTCGGGCGCGGCCAGCGCGAGGGCTGGCCGCGTTGCTGTCGAAGCGGCCGCGATAGCCGGCGCCGGTGCGACAGGGATCAACGTGTAGTGCACCGACCCGGCACGCGCCGAATCCGAGTCTCTGGATCGCTTGTCGCTACGCTCAGATGACTGCCCCAGCTCGGCTCGAGTAGCTTGTAGTCGGTCTGGTGGTTCTTTTAGACCCCAATCCGCGATTGCCGCATTCCTCACTGGGGTCTTGTCGGCGCCAAGGAGCTCCGAGCGCCAAGGGAATGATTCGTGAAAGATCTCCCCTCGGCATGGGCGTTCAAGATGATCAGCACCGGAGCGCTGATTGCCCCAACCCCGGCTTTCGCAACCTCGATTGGCTTCACGGTAGGCTTAGAAAGCGCTTTCCCGAGCCCGACCAGCTAGCTCACCGTTCGAAGAGAGATGAGCTTATTCGGCCCGTCAACGAGCGTTGAGTCTTGGCTCCGTTGTGGAATGCGACGGACCACGTGGCAATTGACAGGTCGTACGCGCCAGAATCGACAAGTTGCACCTCTCTTTCAGGTCTATTCTCCCGCCGCCGATGCCGTCCGACAACCGCCTCTCCACGAAGGATCGCCGCGCCGTCCTGAAGCAGCTGCACCGTGATCGTCTCGTAGAGCTGACGACCCACTTCGAGCTCGACGTAACCAATCGTCGGTCGAGCGACGCGCACGTCGACGCGATCATCCGGAAGCGTTCGCTCGAGTTCCGCGAGGTGTTGGAGCAGCTGCGGCGCGATGAGCTTCAGGAGCTCTGCGCCGCGCTCGGGCTAGGCACCGGCGGGCGCGAGAAAGCCAAGCTGGTCGACCGCATCCTCCGCGTGAAGGAGCCGGAAGTTTCGGAGGTCCTCAGCACGACGAGCGACTTTCCACCGCCGAGTGGCAAGGGTGGCAGCGCGGAGAAGTCGCTGCTGCGGCGCTTCGTCATTCGTACCGCTGCGGAGTATCTCGGACGCGACTCGACGACGAGGTTCATCTCCCGCCTCCTCCAGTGCTTCGGCTGGCCTGAGTCGGGGCCCCCGGATGCGGAGATGCCGGCATCACTCCAGGTCGTCGAAGCGGGTCAGCGCACCGCCCGCACGGTGGCGCTCTCGTGGCCCACGCGGCGCGTCCTCTTCGACGTGGTGAAGCACGACGTGATGCTCGACTACGCCTCGGGGGAGCTGCTCCGCGTGTGCCTGCAAGCTGATCCGGTGCCGCAGTATGTCGTGCTGACGAACCAGCGCGAGCTACACCTCTACGACCTCGCACGCGATCGCGAGGCGCCCCGGCTGGCCATCGCGCTCGATGATCTGCCGAAGTACAGCGAGGCCTTCCCGTTCTTCTCGACGAGCTGGGTGCCGGGCACGACGCCGCAGATCATCAACGTGTCGAAGGTGTCCGGCGAAGTGGCTGGGCTCGTCGCGAAGCTCTACCGCAGCCTGAAGGACCAACATCCCGCGCGCGAGCGCGACGTCGTGCAGTTCACGCTCCAGTGCATCCTCACCATGTTCGCGGAGGACATCGGGCTCCTGCCCCAGGAGTACTTCACGACGTTGCTCTATGACGGGAAGCGGCACGGCGACGTGGAGAAGCGTCTCACGGAGCTGTTTCGGACGATGGCCACGCGCGACGTACCTGCCCCGCGCGCGGTCCCGTACTTCAACGGAGGGCTCTTGACCAAGCCGGTCACGCTGCCTTTGGGCGACGCGCAGCTCGGAGCGCTCACCAAGGCGTCCGAGGCCAACTGGAAGTACGTCGACCCGCACATCTTTGGCAGCGTCTTCCAAGGCATCATGAACGATGCCGAGCGCCACAAGAGCGGCGCGCACTACACCGCGCACGAGGACATCATGCGCGTGGTCGGGCCGACGATCGTCGAGCCATGGCGCAAGCGCATCCGCGGGGCGAGCACGCTTGCCGAGCTGCTCCACGTACGTAAAGAGCTCCTCGCTTTCCGCGTGCTCGATCCGGCGTGTGGTAGCGGCAACTTTCTCTACGTCGCCTTCCGCGAGCTCTACCGCCTCGAGACCGAGCTGCTCGCGCGCATCCGAGAGTTTCCGTCCACCTCGAGCAACGCGCCGACTCGGATTGCCTGGGGCGCAGGCATTCAGACGTCACGATTCTTCGGCCTCGACATCAACCCATTTGCGGTCGAGCTGGCGAAGGTCACGCTCAACATCGCGAAGAAGATCGCGTTCGATGAACGCCGCGAGACCGCTGCCGATCTCTTCGGGCAGGTCGAGATGGACCTCGATCCGTCGCTTCCGCTCGACAACCTGGACGAGAACATCGTCTGCGCGGACGCGCTGTTCACCGATTGGCCCGAGGTCGACGCTATCGTCGGCAATCCGCCTTTCCTCGGCGACCGCAAGATCCGTGGCGAGCTTGGCGTCGACTATCTCCGACGGATCCAGGCCACCTCAGGGGTCGACGGCGTCGTGGATCTCTGCACGTATTGGTTCCGCCGCGCCCATGATTGCCTGCCTTCCGGCGCGCGGGCCGGGCTCGTCGGCACGAGCGGCATCCGGATCGGAAAGGCACGTGAGGCCTCGCTCGACTACGTCATTGCCAATGGTGGAACCATCACCAATGCCGTCTCTTCGCGGCTATGGCCAGGTGAGGCAGCGCTCAACGTGTCGATGGTGAACTGGATCAAGGGCCCCGCGGAGGGGCCGCACCAGCTCGTAGTGGGGAACGAGGTGTACGATCTCGCACGCATCGCAACCCACCTTCAGCTTCAGGCTGATTTGAGCAGCGCGGGCAGTCTCAGGGCAAACGACACGGGCACCACGATGGGCGTGATTTTCGGGCATGACGCCTTCAGATCGTCGGGCCCCAATGGCTTCGTCACAGAGGCGCTCCACGGCAAATCTTATATCCGACCGGTGGCGACAGGCGGCGATCTGGTTCGAGGCCAGCTCGAACTGGCGCCAGACTATTGCCTTTACCTCTGCGAGTTCGCGACGGAAGACCTCGCACGAAGTCACGCGCGTCCTGGCTACGAGCACCTACAGCGCCACGTCTTCCCGACCGTCAAAGAGAGGGCAGAAAGCGGACTGCACACCGAACACTATGTTCGATGGCTCAAGGCGTGGTGGCAGCCGCACTGGGCACGCGAGGACTTCTTCGCACGAGTGGTCGCGACGCGAATGATTGTCTGCTCCAACCCTCAGGCGCGACCAGTGTTCGCATTCATCTCCTCCAAGTTCGTTCCGACCAACACCCTCCAGGTCTTCGCCTTCGACGACGACTACAGCTTCGGCGTCATACAATCCGGCCCGCACTGGACCTGGACGAGGGCGAAGGGCGGAAAGGTCACCGAGCGAATTCGCTACACGAACGAGGTTTGGACCACGTTCCCCTGGCCCCAGGAGCCCAGCGAGGAAGAGGTCGCCGCCGTCGCCGCCGCAGGCCGGAACCTCCGCCGAGTGCGCGACGAGCTGATGCGCGCGAACGGCTGGTCGCTCCGCGCGTTGTACCAAGCTGCCGAGGTGGCCGGCCCGCACCCGCTCAAGGACGCGCAGACGGCGCTCGATGAAGCGGTTCGCCGGGCGTACGGCATGCCCGACCGACAAGACGCGACGGAGTTCCTCCTCGAGCTCAACAAGCTCGTCGCCGAGGACGAAACAGCGCGCCGCGTCGTGCAGGGACCCGGGCTGCCGCGCGGGCTCGAGCCGGGCGACCCACGCTGGACGAGCAGCGACTGCATCGAGCCGCCTGCATCGTGACGAAGGAAGCCAGGGCCGAATCGATCGACGCGCATCCGCTGCTCCCGAAGCTCTGGGACGAGACCAAGAACGGCGCCGCGGCGTCGGTGGGACGGCGAGTTACCGCGCCGCCTGATGGCGCTGCGACAAGAGCCACGCGTTTCAGCGCTCGCCCCGCGCCATGGTGAGCGATCCTTCTTGCCCGACGTGCGCGTTTGGGCCGCGCACGAGCGTCCTCGCCGACGCGTCGCCCGGGCTGGTCGCGCTCTCCCACCCTGACAAGAACGGCGCGCTCACGAGGGGAGGCTGGTCGCTCGACAACTTGCGCGCGTTCGTCAAGTCACTGCTCGGCCAAGTGAGCGCGTTCAACCCGAGCGAGCTCTTTGCCCTGGCCATGCAGGCCGGCGCCTTCGCCGACAAAGACTCGCGGCCTTTCGTGATGACCATCTCGACTGGGAAGTTTTCGATGGGCGAGCTGGAGAAGTTCGCCGAGGGAAAGCCTTCGCCGGTCGATCAATTCGCCGCTCAGAAGGATCTGACGCTCGAGATCGTCGATGCGCGCAGTCAGGATCTCAAGCCCGACCTCGCCGCCGATCCTTTCGCGCTGCCCTGTGCTCCCGAGCCGCTCGATGCCGGCGAGCGCGTAAACGTCGATGTCAGTCGCGAGGTCGACGCGACTGGAGTAGGGGCCGCAGGGTGGGCGATGTCGTTCATGCGTGGGCCGATGACGCGTCAGGAAATCCGGAGCGCACGAGCGGGATGAGGTAGTGGATGGGATCGCGAAAAAGACGGGGCTGCGCGTCTCAGATCTCTGAGCGTGGTTGGTCGAGGCTGCGACGCCTAGCTAGCCCTGACCGGGTGCCGTCGGGTTGCGCATCCGGTCGAGGGTTCGGCCGTGAAGCACACCCATCGCACCACCGAGCAGCGACGCGATCGGAACGAACGCTGGCGGCAAGATCCCGAGCGCGACGATCGCGGTACCGAGGACCGCAGGAATCGCAGCGAGACCGAACCCGACACGTGCCTCGATGCGCGTACGTCTCGCGAGGGCGAGAGCGAGCGCGGCGTCGCGAACGTCGTCGCTGGCGAGAGCCACTTCGAATTCTCCGGACGCAGAGCCCGCAGACGAGAGCGCGATCGCGACGTCGGCCGCGGCCAGGGCCGCTTCGTCGATCCCGTGGTGACCGATGACCGCGACGCTGCTTCCCGTTTCGGAAAGCCGCTTAACCTCCTCGCCGCGTTCGCCGGGGAGCACCTCCGGCCGTATGTGCTCGATGTCGAGCGATCGACCGATCGCTTCGCAGGTCTCGCGAGAATCGCCGCTCATCAAGACGGGCTCCACCTGCGCATCGAGGAGATGTTGCACGGCCGCGCGAGCCCCAGGGCGAATGCCGTCTTCGAGCGCGATGATGCCCGCGAGACGGCCTCCGAGGGCGACGAGCACGACGCTTCGACCAAGCGACTCGAGCTCGCCGATGCGCTCTTCGGCGGCGGCGATCGAGACACGTTGCTCCAGCATCAGAGTACGATTTCCGACGCAAAGCTCCTCGCCGGCCGACGTGACGGCTACGACCCCGAGTCCTGCGTAGCCGTTGGGATTGCGGACGCCGTCGGGCCGGATGCCTTCGCTCTTCGTGGCTCGCAAGATCGCGTGCGCGACCGGATGGCTCTCGGCTCGCTCGGCGCCAGCGGCGAGCGCCAACAGCTCGTCGCGCTCGACGTTCTTGGCGAACGGCTCGACCTCGGCCACCTCGGGCTCGCCGAGGAGAAGCGTTCCGCGGGCTTGGAACACCCCGATCTGCGCTCGCGCGGCTCGTTCCCAGGCATCGGCGCTTCGGTACGTGATGCCTCGCCGCAACGCGAGGAGCACGCCTCGGGCGACGTACACCCCGGAGAGACCGCCGGTGATGCTCGTCGAAAGTCCGCCTTGGACCGCTGCGAAGGTCATCGCGACCTCCACGCGGGTGTGATGAAGAAAGAAAGCCGCCGCTGACGACGCCACCGCCGCGACGAAAGCCCATCGCTCTGCGAGCGAGCGCGACGCGCGCGTCACCGGAGCGAGCGCATCGACGCGCCTCCGCGGATCGAGGAGCACACGCGCGAACGCACAATCGAGCCCGGTCCAGGTCGCCGTCCCGCGGAGCTGCCCTCGCACCACGTGCGCGCCCGCGACGATGGCATCGCCGGGTCGGCGACGTGCGGGCGTCGTGGCACCGAGCCACGGAAGAACATCGACCTCACCGGCCGTGACCGTGAGGTCGACCGGGACGTCTTCTCCGGCTTCGACGATGATCGCTTCTCCGGGGCGCAGATCGAAGACGAGGCCTTGGGGCGCGTCGACCGCCGACAATTCGGGATCGAGTCGACCGCCGACCGAGAGAGCCGCCTGTACCCACGCTCGCTCGGCGTGGACGTAGGACCGAGCGCTCTCGAGAAGCCATGCGCTGACAGCGGCCGCCGTGGCGATGGTGCCTGCGAGCGAAGCCGACTCGCTCGCGATCGATGCGTCTGCGCTGAACATCGCCCATCCAGCGACGCACACGCCGACGATGGGTCCGGCGAGGACCGGGATCGAGTGAGGATCGGCCACGTCGCGTGGCGTCGTGAGCGTGCGTGCGACGAGCATCCCCGTGGCGACGGCGGCGAGCATCACCCGCGCTCCGAGGACGAGCGTGCCCCCTCCTGCGACCGACAGGAGCACGGCGAGGGCCCCAGCGATGACCGCGATGAGCAGGAGCAGCGCGCCGAACTCGCGCGGCTCGAGGGTGTCGTGGCGTGGCGCTTCGGTCAAGATCGCTTGCCCGATGGGCTCGACGAGGCCGCGCTCGGACTTGGACCCCGGCACCTCCGGGAGGACGTCTTCTGGAATCACGGCCGCCATGGCGTTCACGACAGGCCCGTTTTTCGGCGTCTCCGAGCTTCTCTCGCGAGGCGCCTGGACACGTCTCCGAGGCTCCGGGCCCATCCGCTCGTCGGTGATCCGCGACCGGAGCCGCTCCGTCGAGGTCTGCCCGGTCATCGCGCCGACGTCGACGCCGCCGAACGGAGCGAGATACGCGGCCTTACAAACCACGACATTGCAGAAGTAGTGGAAGTGTTGATCGAGGATCGCGACGTGTCCCGCACGCAGAGGATCGAGGAGCTTTCCGCATCCCGAGCATGGGATCGGATCGACGACGGGACCGGCTGCGCGCACGTCAGCCTTGGGACGAGAGGCTCTTCGAGAGCTCGGTCAAAGCCTCGTCGACTCTGCGAATCGCTTGTTCGAGCTCGTCTTCGGTGACGACGAGCGGAGGCGTGAAACGGAGCACCTGGCCGCCCGCGATCGTGAGCAAGACCCCGTGGTCGCGGACTTTTGCGAGCGCGACGCGGGCATCGACACTTTTCTTCAAGATGAGACCGCGCAAGAGACCCGAGCCGCGCTCGCCCTCACAGAGGTCTGTGTGCTTCGCCGCCAGCACCTCGAGAAAGCGCCCGAGCAGAGCGCCCTTTCGCGCGGCTTCGGCCACGAGATTCTCCTCGTCGAGCACGGCCAGAACGGTGCGCGCTGCGGCCGAAGCGAGCGGGTTGCCGCCGAAGGTGGAGCCGTGGGTCCCCGGCGGGAGCGCGAGCGCGAGCTTCTCTTTCAGGAGCATGGCACCGATGGGGAAGCCCCCGCCGAGCCCTTTCGCCAGACTGACCGCGTCGCCTTCGACGGCCTCGCGATGACTCGCGAGAAAGGCACCTGTCCGCCCGATGCCCGTCTGCACCTCGTCGAGGAGGAGCAGCGCATCGTGCTGATCGCAGAGCTGCCTCAGCTCACGGAGATACCCCGGCGGCGCTGGAAGAACGCCGCCTTCACCCTGAACGGGCTCGACGAAGATCCCCGCGACGTCGTCACCCATCACCGCGCGGACGGCTTCGACGTCGCCGTAAGGTACGTGGGTGATGCCTTCGAGCCGCGGCCCAAAGCCTTCGGAGTACGAGCGCTGCCCGGTGAGGGTCACGGTGGCGATGGTGCGTCCGTGAAAGGAGTGCTCAAAGGCTATCAGGCGAAACTTCTCGGCCTTCCCTTGCGCTGAGTAATACCTCCGGGAGAGCTTGAACATCGCCTCGTTTGCTTCTGCACCAGAATTGCAAAAGAAGGCGCGATCGTATCGTGCGCGACGGCACAGCTCGTCGGCGAGAAGAACGTTCTCCTCGTTGTAGAAGTAGTTCGAGACGTGCATCACGCGAGCAGCCTGCTCGCCGATGGCGCGCACGAGACGCGGGTGGGCGTGGCCCAGCACGTTCACGGCGACCCCCGCGGCGAAGTCCAAGTAGCTTCGACCCTCTTTGTCGACGAGGGTCGAGCCGTGCCCGTCGACGAAGAAGACGGGTGCAGGCCGGTAATTGCCTAGCAAACGCTTCTGAGCGATCGCCAGGAGCTCGTCGCTCGACGGCGAATCGTCGGCTCGATGGGGCTCCGTGGAGAGAGAGGCGAGGGAGGGGTTCTCGGGGCTCATGGCTCGACACGACTACTAAGCCCGCGCCCGGGGAGCAAATCGGAGCGCAAAGTCGCCGAGACCCACCTCGGACCACGAGCATTGAATCGCTTGCCCCAACGGCTATAGTCCCGAGCCATGACGGAGTCCGAGACCAACGATTCATCGACGAGCAGCGCAGCGAGCGAGAGCAAGACTGCGTCGACGCCGGCCCCTCCCGGCGAAGCTTCCGCACCCAAGAGCGAAGCTTCACCGCCCAAGAGCGCTCCGAAGCCGCCCGTCGAATCCCTCGAGGTCATCGAGTTCGCCGAGCCCGAGGTCGCTCCCGACCCGCTCGACGCGGCGAAGGCCGAAGCTGCGAAGTACCGTGAGCAGCTCCTGCGCACGGCGGCCGACTTCGAGAATTTCCGCAAGCGTGCGCGCCGCGAGCAAGAAGATGCGACCCGAAGAGGCACCGAAAAGGCTCTGAAAGAGCTGCTTCCGGTCTTCGACAACCTCGAGCGCGCTACCACGAGCGCGGTCTCTGCACCCGACGTGACGTCGGTCGCCGACGGTCTCAAGATGATCGGCAGGCAATTCACCAGCACCCTCGACAAGCTGGGAATCAAGCGCATCCCGACGGTCGGCCAGCCGTTCGACCCTGCGCTCCACGAAGCGATTCAGCACGTCGATTCGGCCGAGCACGCGCCAGGAGTCATCGCGATGGAGGTCCAAGCGGGCTACATGCTCGGCGACTACCTCATGCGTGCCGCGCTCGTCGCCGTTTCGAAGGGACCAGCCGAGGCACCTTCAGCTTCCGCCGAGGCAGCACCTTTTGGAGAAGCTGGCCACGCCGGGTCGGCCACCGAAACCGATGATCAGGAGACGCCGCCCGATGGTGTCCCGCCGGCGGTCGCAAAGGGCGAACCGCCCTCAGCCTAAGCTAATTTCCGACGAAATCGCTCGCCTTCGAAACGAGCTGGCCGTCGACCACCCCGCCGCGCTTTTCGTACGCGCGCGGACTCCGGGCTCGAGGGCAGGGTCTCGAGGGCAGGGTCTCGAGGGCAGGGTCGCGTCGTCTCGACGCATCCCCTCGGAGCAACTCACCACGGTCGATGGTGCCGTGATGGTTTTGCGAACCTTCAACCATCCTGTATCCTGCGCGACACATGGGCAAAGTCATCGGCATCGATCTGGGAACCACCAACTCGTGCGTTGCGGTCGTCGAAGGCCTCACAGCCACGACGGTGCACGACGTGAAGGTCGTCCCGAACGCCGAAGGTGCGCGTACGACGCCGTCGGTCGTCGGCTTTCCCGCAACGGGTGAGCGTCTCGTCGGTCAGGTGGCGCGTCGTCAATCGGTCACCAATCCCGAGCACACCGTCTTCGCGATCAAGCGACTGATGGGTCGCAAGTTCGGAGCGAACGAAGTGCGAAAGCAAATCCAGCTCGCGCCCTACCGAATCGTCGAGGCTCCGAATGGCGATGCTTGGGTCGACATCCGGGGCCGAGCGATGTCGCCGCCCGAAATCAGCGCCGTCGTTCTCCAGCAAATGAAGGAGATCGCCGAAACTTACCTCGGCGAGCCCGTCACCGAAGCCGTGATCACGGTTCCCGCTTACTTCGACGATGCTCAGCGACAATCGACGAAAGACGCAGGTCGGATCGCCGGCCTCGACGTTCGCCGAATCATCAACGAGCCGACCGCAGCCGCGCTCGCCTACGGCCTCGACAAACGCGATGCCGAGGTGATCGCGGTCTACGATCTCGGTGGCGGCACGTTCGACATCTCGGTCCTGCAAATCGCCGGCGGCGTCTTCAGCGTGAAAGCGACCGGCGGCGACACCCACCTCGGCGGCGAAGATTTCGATCAGCGCATCATCGACATGCTCGCCGACGAGTTCGCGATGGAGCACGGGCTCGACCTCCGCAAAGACCGCATGGCTCTTCAGCGCCTCAAAGAAGCGGCAGAGAAGGCGAAGCACGAGCTCTCGAGCTCGCTCGAAACAGCCGTGAACATTCCGTTCATCGCGGTCTCGCCGACCGGCGGTCCGCTCCATCTCGAGCGCAACATGAAGCGCAACGAGCTCGAGATGCTCTGCGGCGAGCTGGTCGATCGAACGATCACGGCCTGCAAAGCCGTCCTCGACGACGCCAAGATGGGCGTCGAGAACGTGAACACGGTCGTTCTCGTAGGAGGCATGACCCGCATGCCCGCCGTTCAGGCAGCGGTGAAAGCGTTCTTTGGTCGCGACCCGAGCAAAGAAGTGAACCCCGACGAGGTCGTCGCGGTGGGGGCTGCGCTCCAAGGTGCTGCGCTCACCGGGCAAGTCGACGAGGTTCTCCTCCTCGACGTCACGCCGCTCTCGATCGGCGTCGAAACCGGCGGCGGCGTCGCGACCAAGCTCATCCTCCGCAATACGACGGTGCCGACGGAGCGAAGCGAGATCTTCACGACCAGCGTCGACAACCAAAACTTCGTGCCGATTCACGTCATCCAAGGCGAACGCGAAATGGCCGCCGATTGTCGCTCGCTCGCGCGCTTCGAGCTGACCGGAATTCCGCCGGCACCTCGCGGCGTCCCGAAGATCCAGGTGACCTTCCGCATCGACGAGAACGGTATCGTTCGCGTCGAGGCGAAAGACCTCGGCACGCAGCGCGCCACCGAAATCAAGGTCACGCCGACGAGCGGTCTCTCGCAAGAAGAGGTCGACCGGTTCGTGCGAGAAGGCGATCGCTTCAAGGAGACCGACCAGCTGCGACGCGATCTCGCGCAGCTCCGCAACCAAGCCGAGACCCTCGTCTACACGACCGAGCAGGCTCTCGAAGGTTACGCAGACTTGCTCGATCCGCAGCTCTTGATCGAGGTGAAGAACGACGCAGTCCAGCTTCGACAGATGCTCGAGGGCGGCGGTGACCTGAACTCGCTGCGCGACGCTTACACTCGTCTCGAGAGCGCGGCTTTCCGCATCGCCGAGTCGATGTACGGCTCGGCCGAAGGCTGAAAGAACGCCACACGTCGGCTGGCCTCGGTGGCGATCGAGCGCCTCCCGGGGGGCGTCGTCTCTCGTGGGGGCTCGGATGGCGGAGGAGCAATGTTGACCGAGTTTGGGCGCTACCTGTTGACCGAGCGACTCGGGACGGGCTCCCTCACCGAGGCGTATCGAGCCAAGAGCTTCGGTGTCGAAGGCTTCGAAAAAGCCATCGTCGTCAAGCGTGTGCTCCCGAATCTCGCCGACTTGCCAGGCTTTCTCGAGGCGTTCGTCGAGCAGGCCAAAGCATCGCTCGCGCTCTCGCACGCGAACGTCGCGCAGGTGATCGACCTCGGCCGAATCACGACCGAGCTCTCGGGCGAACGCGTCGCGCGCGACCACACCTTCATCGCGACCGAGCTCGTCGAAGGCACCGACATCGGCACGCTCCTGAGGCACGCGCGCGACAAGCAGGTCGAGGTGCCGATCGGCCTCGCGCTGTTCGTCGCGGCCGAGGTGGCGAAGGCGCTCGATCATGCACACAAGCGGCGAAGCGGGGGGGTCCTCCACGGCCCACTCACGCCGCAAAGTGTTTTGGTCTCTTGGGAGGGTGAGGTGAAGGTCAGCGACTTCGCGATTCACCGCGCGCTCGGCGCTGTTCGCTTCGAGCCCGACGAGGCGCGCTCGCTGCCGTACTTCTCTCCCGAAGCACTTCGTCACGAAGCACCTCGCCCGCAGAGCGACGTGTTCTCGCTCGGCGCGCTCCTCTTCGAGCTTCTGACCCGAGAGGTCGCCTTCGGCGGATCGGATGCCGAAAAGACGCGCGCACGAATCGCTGCTGCGACTCCGAGGAGCGTCTCATCACTCCGCCCCGAGGCCTCGGGCGACATCGACGAGCTCGTTTCGAAGATGACGGCGGCCGAGGTCTCTCGACGATTTGGAGATGCAGCTCGATTGCATGAAGAGATCGTCGCGCTCGGCTACGAGCTCGGAGTGAGCTCGAGCCACGTCGAGATGGCCGCCTTCGTTTCGCGCCTCTGTCGTCGCGGCGAAGCGCCGACCCGGCTTTCGGAGGATCTCCCCGCGTCGTTCGTCGAAGCGACGCCGACCCCTTCGGCGGTCACGCGCGCAGAGAAACGCGAGGCCACGCTGCTCGTTGCCACGGGGCTCGACACGACCGACGGTCGAAGCGAGCTTCTGCTGCACATCGAGCGAGCAGGAGGCGTCGTGCTCTCACGAGACGGTACCGAGGTTCGCGCCGTCTTCGGTCTTCGAGACGCCGATGGTCGCGACACCGAGGCCGCCGTCGGTGCGGCGCTCGACCTCCTTCGTGATGCGCCGGAGACGGGGATCGGCATCGACCTCGCACGCGTGATGGTCGACGAGCAGGGCGTGGTCGTCGGCGACGTCGAGCTCGCCGCGTCGTTCGCGCTCGCAGCGCGTCTCGCGTCGAGTCAGAAGGGGTGCGTTCGCGTCTCGCGAGCCGCCGGCCGAGCCGTCGAGCGCGAGATCGAGCTCGAGGCCGAGTCGGGAGACGACGAGTCGCTGCGAGCGACGGCTCGACGCGCTCGGTCGCTGCCCTCCTCGCGATTCGTCGGGAGGCGAGCGCAAGTCGAAGACTTGGGCAAGGCATTCGGAAGAGCCGTTCGAGGCGAGCTCACGACCGCGTTCGTGGTGGGAGAGCGCGGGGTCGGGAAGACGAGGCTCCTCGCGGAGCTCGAGCGTCGACTCGCCAAGCTTCCGGCTGGCGCGCATTTCTTCCGAGCTGCGTGCCCTCGCGATTGGACCGGGTCTCCCACGCCGTTCGCAGCCGTCGCAGAGCTCACGCGGGCGCTGATTGGAACGGCCTCGATCGACGGCGCGGTGGGTGTGAGCGAAGTCGAGCCGAGAGGCGCGAAAGACGAAGGCGGAGAAATCGTCCGACGGCTTCGGTCTCTCGGGCTCGACGAGAACGACACGAGCGAGCTCGTCGCGCTCGCGTCAGCCACCAAGCGACTCGCCTCGGAAAAGAGCCCCGCGCGCGCGCTCGGTCGCGTCCTCGAGCGCCTCGCTCGCGATGGTACGGTCGTGGTGGCGCTCGACGACGTCCAGTTCCTCGATTCAGCCAGCGCACGCGTGCTCGAGACCGTCTTCTCAGAAGCCGAGCCTCGGCGTGTGCTCCTCATCCTCGCGGGTCGCTCGCTCCCTCGGGGGGTCTTCAGTCGTACCGAGCCCACCCTGCTCGGACCTCTCGACGAGGCCGACGTTGCCGTGCTCACGGCCGGGCTCCTCGGCGCGCGCGTCCTGCCGCCAGAGCTCGTCGGCTATCTCAACGAACGCGCCGAAGGCAGCCCGCTGCTCGTCGAGCTCATCGTCAAAGAGCTCTCCGACGCGGCGCTCGTGACGGTGAGGCAGGGGATTGCGCAGGTCGATCTCGCGCACGCCTCCGTGCCGCGAACCCTTCGAGCGATCATCGAAGGACGCCTCGCCCGACTCGAGAGCTCGAGCGGTCCGAGCGACCCCGGACCGCGCGAAGTCCTCCGCGCGATGGCAGTCCTCGGCAGCGGCGCGACGAACGAAGAGATCTCGGCGTTCGTCGACGTGTCGTTCGACCGCGTGAACGCCGTGCTCGCAGAGCCCGGCGTCAAGGCGCTGCTCAGTGTCGGACGGCTCTCCGGGACTCTCGCCGAGGTCGTGCTCGAGACCATTCCAGCAGAGGAGCGAGCGCGCTCGCACGCGAGAGCTGCCGAGCTCGTGGGTGCGGCCGGCGAGCCCACCGGCGAGCGTCTCGATCGCGTCGGTGCTCATCTCGCCGCGAGCGGCGACGCTTCGGGTGCAGCCTTCCAGTTCGCGCGCGCTGCAGCGCTCCACGCGAACCCGCTCGGAGTCGGCGTGGGACACCGCGTAGCGCGACCCGACCTCGCCGCACGCTCGGCCGCGCGTGCTCTCTCCACCGCCGACCTCGACGAGCTCGAGGCCTCGGACCTTCGTGCATGGCTTTCGATCCTCGCTGAATCGGTGGTTCGTTCTCGAGCACGCGTGGGCTTCGTCGACATCGCCGCCAACGTCATCGAGCGAATCGACGCCGTCGGTGATCCGAGCGCACGGGTTCTCGCTCGCCTCGATGTCGCACGCATCGCCGCTGCCGAGAGCTCGTTCGCGCAAGCCGAGGTCGTTCTCGCGCAGGCGCGTGACCTCTGCCACGACTCCGACCTTCTCGCACGCGCCCTCTCCGCAGAGGTCGAGCTCGCGGAGCGCACCGGCGAAATCACTCGAGGCCGTGACGCTGCGCGGGCGCTCTCCGCCCTCGGGCCCGTTGGCGACGCGCGCGTTCTCCTCGACGCGGCGACGCTCTTCGCCGAGGCGCTCGATCTCGCCGAGGCGACGCGCGCGATCGATCTCGCCTACGAAATAGGGCTCGTCGACACCGCCGCGCTTCGCGCCAGCGTCGAAGCCCGTCGAGCACGCGTGCTCCTGATCGCCGGCGAGGCGACGTCGGCTCAACGTACGAGCCTGCTCGCCGCCGACCTCGCCGAGGCGCACGAGCTCTTCTTCGACGTCGCGAGCGCGAAGCTCACCTTGGCCGATGCCTACCTCGCCCTCGACCGTCCCGAGCGGGCGTGTGCAGCGTTCGTCGAGGCGCTCGAGGCTGCCGAAGGGGCCGGGCATGAGCGCCTCGTCGTTCTCGCTCGCGCCGGCTTGGCCTTCGTCGAGGGGCTGCGCGCCCATCTCGCCAAGTCTCAAGCGGCTCCTCTTCTCCTCTCGCGGATCGTGCAAGAAACCGAGGCTCGCGGCTTCATCGGCGACGCTTTGTACGTGCGCCTGCTTCTCGGCCGGCTCGAGCTGGCACGCGGCGACCTCGTCGCGGCGCGAAACGAGCTCGAGCGGGCCGAGAAGCAGGCGCTCTTCGTCGGTCATCGCGCGTTGGCTCGCGACTGCGCGAAAGAGCTCTTGCGCTGTGGTTGACCTGTGAGCTTGGCGACGATGTCACTCGACGGACCCCCTGTTAACATGGCGATCGTGGATCCGACGCTCGAAGCGCTCTGGTTGTCGGTCGTCGAAGAATGGGGGGACGACGAACGGCATGGCAAGCTGCTCGCTTACGCCCAGCAGACGCGGCAGCTCGGCGACGTCGCGGGCCTCTACCGTCGGGTCAACGAAGACGGCTCGCCGTACCGCGTATCTGCCGACCACTTGATCGACGCCAAGAAGCGATTGGCCGGCGTCGCAATGCTCGCCGTCATGGATCTCGATTCGACGAAGTCAGATGCGACTGATGTCCGAGGTCAACACATCGTACGGATCATCGGCTTCGTCGTCGTGCTCGGGCTCTTCGCGGCGCTCGGTTGGTTGCTTCTTCAACGATGAGCGTGCGACGAGCGAGCCGCGTCGTTCGGTACTCTCCGATCGCCGAAAACGCCTTTCCGCGCGGGGGCCGCGCTCGCCTCACGAGCCCAGTTCTACGAGGGCAGCGGCGCGGTGACTCAGTGGTTGTGGTGTTTCTCGCGAACGACGAACACGGGGCATCCGGCGTGGCGGACGACCTTTTCCGCCACCGAGCCGAGCAAGAGCCGTTTGATACCCGTGCGCCCATGGGTCGCGAGCACGATGACGTCTGCGTCGACTTTCTTAGCCAACCCGACGATTTCTTCGCTCGGATCCCCGCTCACGTTGTGAATCTCGAGTCGCGGTGCCGCGCCATGGGCGTGGTGCAAAACGAACTCTGACAGGTGTCGGTCGCAGAACGCGCGGACCCCCGAAGGATCGTACCCGGTGAGATCCGGCGCATCGACCGCGGTGGGCTCGACGTTGGCGAGGTTCGGCTCGGCCACATGAACGACGTGCACGACGCCGGCTTCGGTCGGTCGGTCTTCGCCGTCGGCGCCGAGCACCGGCGACGCAGCGAGCGTCATCGCGCGCGAGAAGACGAGAACACTACCCTTGAACAGATCGATGGCGGCGACGACGACGGGCATGGGACTTTCGCTCACTGTGCGGGCGGCGAGACGACCCGACGCTGCGACCATACCATGAGCAATGGACAATGCGGCGAGCCCTCGATTGGTTGTTTCGTCGGCTCGTGGGTCTCTATTTTCAGAACATCGAAGAGGTGGGAAAACGTCCCGCCGCGACCACGCGCTCGCGGCTCTTCGTCGCACGTGTCGCCGACCAGCCCCCTCGGCAAGTCGTCGCGCTCGCGAGGTCGACATGCACTCGACGCTCAAGCTCGGGACGGGTCTCCTCGTCTACCCCGTTCGGGCAGCCATCCTCGCGGCGACGCTCTTCGCGCTCGTTCGGCGGCACTGGCTTTTGCCAACCTCGGCCGTGGTGTTCGTCGTCCGTTCGCCGCGCGCGACTGGCTCGAGCATCGAAGCAAGCTCTCGCGAAGCTCGATCCCGCGACGCTTGACCGAGCTCTCTCGCGCGAGCGGAAAGGCGCTCGATCGGATTCGCGAGGCAGACGCCGTCCTCTCGGAACGCGCTCCAGCCGAGGCGCCGGGCTGACTCCAGCCTGCTGGATCGAGGGAGTCGCCGAGCCCCGTCTAAGACCGAACGGCGATGGCGCTCAGCATGCGCCCGCTCATCTGACCTTCACGACGGTACGAAAAGAAGGTTTCGGTGTCGCACAGGGTGCAACCGCGGACGTGATCGATGCGCTCGCGACGGACACCGAGCGCGACGAGGTTGTCTTCGAGGATGGCGCGCAGATCGACGTGCGCTTTCTGCGTCTCGCCCGAAGCGTTTTTCCCCCGCCTGACGGCGCGCTCGCCCAGCCGGGAGCTCAGAGCCAGCTCGGCGGCGACGTCGTCGCCGACCTCGAAGCAACAGACTTCGATGTGAGGACCGATCGCCGCGACGATCTCGACGTCTTGCCCAGTGAGCTCACGCATCGCGACGATCGCCGATTCGACGACACCTCGCACGGTGCCTCGCCATCCGGCATGGACGGCGCTGACCGCTCCCGTCCGTAGGTCGCCGAGCAAGAGCGTCGCGCAGTCGGCGCTCCGGACGCCGCAGACGACCTGGGGTGCCTTCGACAGAGTTGCGTCGCCCTGATGCAAGATGACCTCGGTCCGGTCTTCGTCGCCCTCGAGCACATGGACGGCGGTGCCGTGGACCTGGCTCAAGAAGTAGATGCGCTCGGGCTCGGCTCGAAGCTCTGCGCCTGCGATCTCGAGGTTGCCGCGCACGTGGTCGAGCGAGTCGCCGGTGCTGGCGGCGAAGTTGAGGCTCGACCACGGCGCCGGGCTCACCCCGCCTTTCCGGGTGAAAAACGCATGGTGAAAGCCCTCACGGTCAAGTAAATCGCTCCGAAGGGCCACGCGGTCGTAGCTCGGTTGGGTCCCCACCCCCTCTCGTTAGCCGACCGACACGGCCTGCGCCAGCTTTCGACTGAACACACGTCTCGACGGCCCGCAGATGTGCGCTTTTTTTCGGCCTTTTCGGCATGGTCTCAGTTACCCTCGCCGGCCAGACCGCCCGCTATCCCGTTGGGTGCGCAACGAACCAAGCGTCCAGCTCGGGTCAGCCGTCGACCATGTCGTCCCCTCAGAAGCCGCCCGACCCTTACATTGGACGCGCCGTTCTCGGCGGTCAGTTCCTCATCGAGCAGAAGATCGGCTCCGGAGGAATGGGCGCGGTCTATCGGGCCTCGCAGCCCGCGATGAACCGACTCGTCGGGGTGAAGATTCTTCACCCGAAGCTGACGAACCGCAAAGATCTCGCCTCGCGCTTCCGACGCGAAGCGCGTGCGATGAGTCACTTGCAGCACCCGAACACGGTACGCGTCTACCTGTACGGCGAGCTCGAAGACGGCTCGCTCTACATCGTGATGGAGTACCTCGAAGGTCGGAACCTGAATCAGAGCGTGCGCAAAGAAGGGCCTTTTCCCGTCGAGCGCGCGATCCCGATTCTCATCCAGTGCTGTGGCGCCCTCCAAGAAGCGCACTCACAAGGGATCATTCATCGCGATCTGAAGCCCGAGAACATCTTTCTCTCAACCAACGGCGGGCTAAAAGACTACCCGAAGGTTCTCGACTTCGGCCTCGCCAAGGTGACCGAACGCGAGCTTCGCCCCGGCTCCGTGATGCTCACCCAAGAGGGGATGGTGTTCGGCACGCCCGAGTTCATGTCACCCGAGCAGGCGCAGGGCAAAGTGCTCGACGCACGCAGCGACATCTACTCGCTCGCCACGATTCTCTACGAAGTGCTGACTGGCAAGCTGCCTTACGACGCCAAGACGCCGATGGAGTACATCCAGCTCCACGTCACCAAGCCGCCGATGTCGCTCGACGATCGGATCCCCGGAAAGAAGTTCCCGGGAGGCCTGGCCGAAGTCATCGCAAAGGCATTGCAAAAGAATCCTGAGAACCGCTACAACTCGGCTTCCGAATTCGCCGACGCGCTGAAACCCTTCGCGATGGGTCGCACGTTCTCGGCGATCATGCCCGGCGGGTCGCCGGCCTCGCGTTCCATCGATCCGACCCAGGTCGACCCGCAGAAGATTCCTGCGCCGGCGCCGAGCTCTGGGCGGAGGCCCGATGGCCCACCCGAGGTCGCGAAGACCATTCGGATGCAGGCTCACCCGGCCGCGCTCAATCCGGGTGCCTACGCGCAACCAGGCAGCCATCGACAACCTCCTGCCAGCGGAGCGATGCCGAGCTCGGGGGTGCCGGCGAGCGATCCGCGCGCGCCGCTCGGCATTCCTGTTTTGCCGGCCGTCGCCCAAAACCGCTCCGGAGTGAACCCCGTCGTTCTGGGGGTCGTCGCGGTCGTCTGTCTCCTGGTCGGAATCGCCATCACGCTCCTCGTGATGCGCGTGCTGACCTAGCCAACCAGGCTCCGCCTGACCCGCCGTCGAGCTGCGCGGTGACGATGCCAAGCCGGGTTTTTCGACAGCGAACGATGCGTGTGCCAAAAAGGAAGCGCGCTGCGTGCTGCGGCGTTCTCGAGGACAGCGATGGGTGATTCGGCCGGTTCGCGGAGGCTTTCTGGAGGAGGCTCCTCCACGCGAGCCGTCGTCTTCACCTGGGTGAAGCGTGTCGTGCTCATCGGCATCGCACTCGCCGGACTGTCGCTCGTCGCGGTCGCGCTGCTTTTACGTCACTACGAAGAGGGGCTCCCGTCGACCGACGAGCTTCGAAAGTATTCGCCTCCCCAGGTCACGCGAATTCTCGCGCGCGACGGATCGCTCATCGCAGAAGACTTCGTCGAGAGGCGTACCGTCGTTCATCTCGGCGAGATCCCTCCGCAGGTGAAGCTCGCGTTCTTGGCGGCCGAAGACGCGTCGTTCTACGAGCACCAGGGCCTCAACTACGCCGGAATGCTCCGGGCCATGTGGGTGAATCTTCGCGCGTCGGGGTCACGCCAAGGCGGCAGCACCATCACCCAGCAAGTCGTCAAGAACGTCCTCCTCACCAACGAGCGCACGTACGAGCGCAAAATGAAGGAAGTTCTTCTCTCGCGGCGCATCGAGCAGGAGCTTTCGAAGGACGAGATCCTCGAGCTCTACCTCAACTACATCTATTTCGGTCACGGTCGATATGGCGTCGAAGAGGCGAGCAAATACTACTTCGGCAAGAGCGTTCGCGAGCTCACACTGGCCGAGGCCGCCGTTCTCGCGAGCATCCCGAAAGGCCCCGCACGCTATTCGCCGCGCGAGAACATGCCACGCGCGCTCAGTCGGCATCTGTTCGTGCTCGACCAGATGCAAGAAAAAGGATTTGCGAAGCCCGAGGCCATCGACGAGGCCAAGGCACAGAAGATCGTTCTCGCGCCCGAGCCCGAGCCCACCGGAGAGCTAGCCCCCGAGGTGGTCTCCGAGGTTCGACGGACGCTGCGCGAGTTGGTCGGCGACGAAGCCCAGAAGGGCGGCTACACGATCACCACGACGATCGATCCGAAGCTCCAAGCCGAGGCACGCAAAGCACTGCGCGACAATCTTTCGAGCTACGACAAGCGTCGCCAGATCGTGGCGCCGCTGAAGAAAGCGAAGAAGCCGACGTTCTTCGAAGGAGATCCAGCGACCGAAAAGCACGCCGTCTATCTCGGTGAGGTCACGGGCGTCGACGATACGAAGAACGAGCTCTTCGTTCGCGTCGGAGCCGTTCGCGGATCGGTGAACCTGAGCACGGCGGCGCGTTACAATCCGGAGAAGCTCCCGGCCAGTAAGTTTGCGGAGGTCGGTGGGGCGGTGCGCGTCGCGATTCTTGGCCTCGGCGAGGCCGATCCAGACGGCAAACGAACCAAGGCGCAGCTCCGGCTCGATCTCGGACCCGAGGGAGCCATCGTGGCCATCGACGTCGGGAGCCGCGACATTCTCGCGCTGGCGGGAAGCTACGAGGGGCTTCGTTCCAATCTCGACCGGACGAGCCAGGCACACCGCCAGCCGGGCTCGACGTTCAAGCCTTTCGTCTACAGCTACGCCATACATTCGAAGAGCTTCACCGCTGCGTCGCTCTTGCCGACGTCCCCGACCGCGCTCACGGGGCACGCTCCGAAGAACTACGACAAGAGCGAGGACGGAGCGCCGGTGCGTTTGCGAGAAGCGCTCGCGAAGAGCATCAACGTGTCGGCCCAGTGGACCGCAGAGCGCGTCGGCCCGGCCAACATCGCGAGCTGGGCCCACGACATTGGAATCGAATCGAAGCTCGGCGCCACCCCGTCGATCGCTCTCGGCGCGTACGAGGTCACACCGCGCGAGCTCGCCAACTCTTACGCGACGCTCGCGGCAGGGGGGATGGTCGAGGCCCCCCGTCTCATCGAGAAGATCGTCGGACCGAACGGCATCGAGGTCGCGCTCCCCGTACGCGAGCCGAGGAAACGCGTGATGACCGAGGCCGAGGCGTTCGTGACGACCGATCTCCTTCGCAGCGTCATCGAGAGCGGCACCGGTCAAGCTGCCAAGGTCTTGCGGAGACCGATCGCCGGAAAGACAGGCACGTCGAACGAGGTCCGCGACGCTTGGTTCGCAGGCTACTCGACCGAGATCGCTTGCGTCGTGTGGACCGGTTACGACGATCCAGCTCCGCTCGGCGCGGGCGAAGCGGGTGCGCGAACGAGCCTTCCGGCGTTCATCGCGTTCATGCGTGCGGCGCACCAGGGGCTACCTGCAGCCGAGTTTCCAGTGCCACCTGGTATCGTTCACGCCAACGTCGATCCGAAGACGGGCCTCCTCGCCCGTTCCGATCAGGATGACGCCGTCAGCGAGGCGTTTCTCGCGGGGACCGAGCCCACCGATACGGCGAGCGAACCAGACGCGGGCTCACCACCGAGCGAGGCGGACGCAGGCGTGGCCTCCGACAAACCCGATGCCGGCCCGCCGACCGTTCTCGACGAGGAGCCACCACCGGCTCCTCTCAAGCTTGACGGTCCAGCACCGACAGAGGGCGAAGCGCCACCGCCGTGAGTCGGCGAGCGCGAGGTGCGGCCCGCGCTCCATCTCACGTGTTTCGACCGACGCTCCTTCCGGGCGGCCAGCAACGCGTCGAAGGCGTGTCGGAAGACTTACGCGGCGTCTAGGTCCGACTTCGCCTCGGCTCGCCGAAGGACGTCTTCGACCCACGCGGCGAACGCCGAGCCCCCAGGGTCTCTCCGCCGCGATCGGAGAGCCCGCGCGCGGTCTCGCGTAGACCCGATGACACACCAAGAATCGGCCTTCGTTGTAGGCCGAAGCACCCACCCGGATCGCACGAACGATGGCGTCGACGATCTCGTCGCTCGAGCCGTTCGAAGGAAACGCATCGCCCGACGTGCGTGCTGGAACCGGGAGAATGGATCCGCGCGGCTCGGCTTGCGCCGACCCTGACCCCGATACGGCCGCTGGCGACATGGAGATGCTCGCGAGCGTCGCTCTGCCCGATCGCGAACGAATCGCGTCGAGGATCGGTTGCAAAGGAGGCAGCGCGGTGAGGGGGTGGTGGCAGCTACACCCTGCTGCTCGAGGGGCGAGCCATCGCGGCGCCGAGCGTCTGCGCCGTCTCGCGCGCCGACGCAAAACGATCTTCCGGGCGCTTCGCGAGGAGACGCTGCATCACGCTCGTCGAGCGCCGCGCTCTCTCCCTTCGACTCGAGCGCTCGCGCGAGGGACGGTGAAGATTCGGTCCTGTGCTTCTTAGCGAGCCCCTGGATGCTCGGGGCTTCGAACGGAGGAACGCCGGCGAGCATCGTAGAGCATGATCCCGAGCACGAGGATTCGGTAGCGCTCGCCGAGGACCGAGCCGAGCAGCGGAACTGCGACGCCGGCGCGGGTCGTCACTCCGTCGCGTGGACAGGTTCTGATGGAGCGGAACGCAGCATCGCAGAGCTCGCGGAAGCGCACCCCCACATGCTAGCGGCTCTTGGCACCCCGGGTCTGGCATCGTCGGCCGACCGAGTCGGTGAGGCACTTCGATCCGAATTCTTTCATGAGCCACTCGCCACCAGTCGAGCGTCTCGTCCGGGTCGGAAGGAGATTCCAATGAACAAGAGTTACGTTCTCGCGACCCTCATGAGCTTGGCTGCCGCCTGTGGCGGTTCTGAGCCTGCTGCTCAGAACGCCGAAGCCAGCGCCGAGCCGGCCATGTCGGCCTCCGCAATGCCTGACATGTCCGTCCCGCCGGCTTCGGCGAGCTCTGCCGAAGCCAAACCGGTCGAGGCCGCCAAGCCCGCCGAGAAGCCGGCCACGCCGGACCTCCTCGACACGGCCAAATCCGCTGGCAATTTCACTACACTTCTCGCGGCAGTCGATGCGGCCGGACTGACCGATACCTTGAAGGGCCCCGGCCCGTTCACGCTGTTTGCGCCCACCGACGAGGCTTTCAAGAAGATCCCCAAGGCGACGCTCGAGAAGCTCCTGAAAGACAAGGACAAGCTCGCCAAGGTGCTCAAGTTTCACGTCGTCGCCGGCAAGCTCATGGCTGCCGACGTCATCAAGCTGAAGGAGAGCGACACGGCTGCTGGCAGCAAAGTGAAGTTCAGCTCCAAGGGAGCTGACGTCATGATCGACAAGGCGAAGATCACGAAGGCCGACATCGTCGCTGGCAACGGCGTGATCCACGTCATCGATACCGTCATCATGCCCAAGTGAAGGTGACGCGCGCGCTCGGCCGCGCCCTTTTTCGAGGGCGCGGAGCGCGGTAGCAGCGGCTCTTCCAGAACGACGAAGGCCTCGAGGAACCCCTCGAGGCCCGATTCGTTTGTTCGAAACGCGCCCGTCGGAGACGCGTTCACTCGCGCCGACGGGTGACTACCGACCGCGACGGGACGCGGGCGCGTCGATGAGGCCTTCGACCGTTCCGGCGCCTTCACGCACGATCACCACTTGTCCCTCGCTGAGATCGACGACCGTGGTTGGAAGAATACCGCCAGCTCCGCCGTCGAGGACCAGATCGAGTCCTTTGAACTCGTCGCGGATCTCCGTCGGATCGACCATCGCTTCTTCACCGGGGCGCGCCGCCGTCGTGCTGATGATGGGTCTGCCGAGGGCTTGCGTGAGCGCGATGATGACCGGATGGTTGGGCACGCGAATCCCCACCGTCTTCTGCTTGGTGAGCACCATCTTCGGCACCTCGCGCGTCGCCTGCAAGATGAAGCAGTACGGACCCGGGAGGTAGTGCCGCAACATCCGGTACGCCGAGTTGTCGACCACGGCATACTTGGCGATGTCGGAAAGGTCGTGGCAGATGAACGCGAGGTTCTTGTTCTTCTGCATGCCCTTGACCTGATAGAGACGCTCGATGGCGCTCTTGTTCATCAGGTCACAGCCCAGCCCGTAGACCGTGTCGGTCGGGTACGCGATGAGGCCGCCCTTTTCGAGGACCTCGACGGCGCGCTGGATCTTGCGTGGCTCGGGATGTTCGACGTTGATATCTAGAAGCACGTTCTCAAGAGAGGCGTTGCGAAGGCGATCACGGTCAGCTCCTGTGCTCGCCCAGGCACGACCTCACTCCTTGATGGCCTCGCTGCCGCCGATGATCTCCATGAGCTCCTTGGTGATCGCAGCTTGGCGCGCCTTGTTGTAGTCGAGCGTGAGGCCCTCGATCATCTCGGAGGCGTTCTTGGTTGCCGACTCCATCGCGGTCATCTGAGCACCGAAGAACGACGCCATCGACTCGTAGAGCGCTCGGAGGAGAGAGATGTCGACGTACATCGGCGCGAGCACCTCGAGGATGGCGCGCTGATCGGGCTCGAAGATGAATTGCGACGTGTCTTCGACCTCCCCCTCGGGGGGCGGTGGCACGGGCAGGAGTCGTTCGGCGCTCACCTGCTGGGTGAGAGCGCTCTTGAACTCGTTGTAGATGACGTAGATCGCATCGACCTGGCCCTTGAGGAACGGCTCGAGAACCTTGTCTCCGAGGGCTTTCGCGGTCTCTTGCCCGAGCTTGTCCCAGACTCCCGCGATGTACTCGATGGGCGCGCCACGGCGCGTGAGGTAGTCGCGACCTTTTCGGCCGACGACGATCATGCGCACCTCTTGGCCTTCGGCCGTTCGCGTCTTCCACTCGCGCTCGGCGCGCTTGTTGATGTTCGCGTTGAACGCGCCGCAGAGACCGCGGTCGCTCGTCAGGACGACGAGTAGAACGCGCTTCTCGGGCCTCGCGACAAGCAGCGGGTGAAGGGTCTCTTCGAGCACCTCCCCCGGCAGCTGCGCCTCGCCCTGCGCGCCGCCTTCGCTCGCGCGAACGAGGCGATTCGTGAGCTCGGCGAGCACGGTCGTCGTCTTGACTGCGTACGGGCGGAGCTCGGTGATGCGCTGCTGCGCACGGTTCAGCCGTGCACCTGCGACCATCTTCATCGCGCGCGTGATCTTCTGCGTCGACTTGACGCTGATGATGCGCTTGCGGATCGTCTTGAGAGAGGGCACGCGTCAGTCCTTCTTCTTGGAGCTCTTCTTCTCGGCCTTGGCTTCGGCCTTCTTCTCGACAGGCTTCTTCGCGTCGAGCTGGAAGATCGCCTTGAAGCCCACGAGGGCCTTCTTGAGCGACTCTTCGAGATCGCCCGCGAGAGTCTTCTTCTCGAGGATCGCGGGCATGAGCTCCGGGTGCTTCGCTTCGAGATGTTTGTAGAGCTCCTCTTCGAAGCGGCCGAGCACCTCTTTCGGAAGATCGTCGGTGTAGCCCTTGGTGGCTGCGTAGATGATGACGACCTGCTTCTCGACGCCGAGCGGGACGTACTGCCCTTGCTTCAAGATCTCGACGAGGCGAACACCGCGATCGAGCTGCGCGCGGGTCTTGGCGTCGAGATCCGACGCGAACTGCGCAAAGGCCGCCATCGCGCGGTACTGAGCGAGATCGAGGCGTAGCGTTCCAGCGACGCTCTTCATCGCCTTGGTCTGCGCGTTGCCTCCGACGCGGCTGACCGAAACACCGACGTTGATGGCGGGGCGGACACCCGAGAAGAACAAATCGGCTTCGAGGAAGATCTGGCCGTCGGTGATCGAGATGACGTTCGTCGGGATGTACGCCGAGACGTCGCCCGCTTGCGTCTCGATGATCGGCAGCGCGGTCAGCGAGCCACCCGAGAACGGGTCGGTCTTGATCTCGTGACCGTCGCCGAGCTTTTTCAAGCTCTCTTCTGCGGCGTGCTTTCCCAGAACTCCGAAGTGAGCGAGGCTGTCGGCACCGACGAACTTCTCGTCACCGCTGGGGACCTCGGTTCCCTTCTTCACGACGTAGTATTTGACGGCCATCTTCGCGGCTCGCTCGAGCAGGCGCGAGTGGAGATAGAAGACGTCGCCGGGATACGCTTCACGACCCGGCGGGCGGCGAAGGAGCAACGAGAGCTGGCGGTAAGCGACGGCCTGCTTCGACAGATCGTCGTAGATGACCAGGGCGTGGCGGCCGGTGTCGCGGAAGTACTCGGCGATGGTGACGCCGGTGTACGGGGCGATGAACTGGAGCGGGGCCGACTCGGCGGCGGTCGAGGCGACGACGCAGGTGTATTCCATCGCGCCGTGCTGCTCGAGACGATCGACGACCTGACGAACCGTCGACTGCTTCTGACCGATCGCGACGTAGACGCAGTAAACGCCCTTGCCCTTCTGGTTCAAAATCGCGTCGATGGCGACGGTGGTCTTGCCGGTCTGACGGTCGCCGATGATGAGCTCGCGCTGACCGCGGCCGATCGGGATCATCGCGTCGATGGCCTTGATTCCGGTCTGCATCGGCTCGTTGACGGGCTGGCGACGAACGATGCCGGGGGCCTTCAGCTCGACTCGACCACGCTCCTTCGAGTCGATGGGGCCTTTGCCGTCGATGGGCTGGCCGAGCGCGTTCACGACGCGGCCGATCGTGGCCATTCCGATCGGAACTTCCATGATGCGGGCCGTGCGCTTGACGCTGTCGCCTTCTTTGATGAGGCTCGTGTCGCCGTAAAGGGCGCAGCCGACGTTGTCTTGCTCGAGGTTCAGCACGAGCCCGAAGACCGTCTCGCCTCCCGTGCCGGTGAACTCGACCATTTCGCCGGCCATCGCGCCGGAGAGACCATGAACGCGAGCGATTCCGTCGCCGACCGTCAAGACGGTGCCGGTCTCGGTGACCTGCGCGGCCTTGTCGATGTTCTGGATCTGCTTCTTGATGATCTGGGAGATCTCTTCGGCTCGAAGCTGCATCGGGGAGTCCTTCTAACGGTTAGTCAACTGCGACTACACAAGAGTTACAAAACGGGCGGGCGGCTGGAGTCAGCGCGTCGCGAATCAGAGCGCCGGATCAGGTGGCGGTCGAAGCATCGCGAAGACCCCTGAGGCGGGCCCTCGCGCTGCCGTCGATGACCCGATCGCCGATGCGTGTGACCACGCCGGCGATGAGGCTCGGATCGACCGAATGGGTGATGGTGACTTTGTTACCGGTCGCTTTCTCGAGCTCGGCTTTGAGGCGGTCGATGTACGTTTCCGTCAGGGGAGCGGCGCTCGTGACGACGGCGCGAACGACCTTCGCGTCGTGATCGACGAGACGGGCCAAGTGACGCGCGATGTCGGGGAGCGCACGGAGGCGACGGCGATGCGCGACGAGCCTCAGCGTGCGCTGAGCCGTGTCGGACGCGCCGAGCTTCGTCGCGATTTCGACCAGAATGGCCTTCTTCGATGCGTCGGGTACGACCGGGCTCTCGAGCACGTTCTTCAGCTCGGCGCTCTCGGCGTAGGCCGCCGCGAAGTCACCGATCTGGGTCGAGAGCGCGGCGAGGTTGCCCTCTTCTTTTCCGAGATCGAAGATCGCCTTCGCGTAGCGTCGAGCGATGTTGTCGTAGCTCACGAATTGTCTCCCTGAAGGGTTTGCGAAGCCTTCAACGCCGGGCCGATGCCGGTGAGGTACTCGTCGGCCAAGCGGTCGAGATCGCCCTGCTGTACGCGCTGCTTCACGAGCTCTTCGGCTGCGCGAATCGCGCCGTCGATGGCCTCGCTCAAGAGATCGGCCTCGGCCTGCCGCAGCTCTTGGGCGACGCGGAAGGCGGCGTCCTTGCGCATGCGCGCCCGCTTTTCCTCTGCTTCGTCGAGGATGCGCTTCTTCTCCGCGGCGAACTGCGCGCGGTAGTCGTCTTCGAGCTCGGTCCGGCGCTGCTCGATGTTCGAGAGCTGCTTCTGGTACTTCTTCAGCCGCGCCTCGGCTTCGTCACGCAGCGTGGCGGCAGCCTCGATGTCTTGCATGATCGCTTTTTTGCGCTTGATGAGTCCGTCGCGGAGCGGCGTCCCTCCAAAGCGGAAGAGTAGGAGCACGACGATGCCGAAGTTGATGAGGTTCGCGAGGACCGGAGGCTCCTGGTTCTTCGCGTCGCACTCGTCGTTCTCGTTCTTGTAGCGCCAGAGGAGGCGGTCGAGGCCCGACGGGCTCTCGGCCTTCTCGTTGTTCACCCCGAGGAGGCCTTGGTACCAATTGACATGCGGCGGCGAATCCATCGGGCCGTGGCCGGGACACTCGTGCTCACCTGCGCCGGCGTGCTCGTGGGCTTCGGCGTGCGGCGCGCCCGGGATCGGGGGATGGCCCGGAGGCATGCCGCCCGGACCACCAGGGCCCGGCTGCCGAGGGCGCGACGGCTGCGGAAATCCGGGCGGCAGCTGCTGCCCCGGCTGCATCTGGATCGGGCGCGGCTGCACCTGCGACGGCTGGGGCTGGCCCGGCTGGGGCATCTGCACCGGAGGACGTTGGCCTGGCTGGGGCTGGCCTGGCTGGGGCTGGCCTGGCCGCGGCTGGCCTGGCTGCGGCTGCGGCTGCGGCTGCGGCTGAGCCGCGCCGACGTTCGCGAGGAGCGCGGCGATGGCGAGCGAGCCAGCGCCGACGAGGCGGGTAACGAGTCTCACGAGCGCACCTCTCGGCCGAGCAGCTTGGAAGCGATTTGTTCTGCGAGCGCGGGGCGTGCCGTATCGAGGTCGGCGCGCAACGTCGCGACCTCTTTGGCGATGTTCACGCGACCCTCCTCGATGATTCGAGCGCTCTCGGCCTTGGCCTCTTCGAGGATCTGGGTCTCGAGCTTGTTCGTCTCGACTCGGAGCCGATCGCGCTCGACGGTCGCCGTGTGGCGCGCCTTTTCGATCTCGGTCTCGAAGCGATGGAGCAGCTGGTTCGCTTTTTCATCCATCGACCGCGCATCGGCGCGTGAGCCGTCCGTCCGTCGCTCTCGTTCCTCGAACAGCTTGAGGAGCGGATCGAAGAGGATCGGCTTCAGAAGGATGCAAAAGAGGGCGAACAGCGCGAGTTGCGCCAAGAACGACATGTCGAAGTCGACGTTGACGTCGGCGCCCGAGGCAAAGAGGAGAGGAAGGCTCATGAGCTCTGGTTTCCCTTGGGAAGGTCGCTCCGCGGGAATGGGTCGCGGGCCACCTAGCACCTTTTGACGCGAGCCGGAAGGGTTGCGCAGCGAGGAGGGTGCTTCGCGCGGAGGCTGTGGGGTGAACACACTTTCCAAGCAGCCCCGCTCGCAGGCGGGCACCCTGTTTTTTCGTCGGCTTGAGCAGCGCTAGCTTTCTAGCGGCTCGGGCTCGGCTCAACCGCGGGTCCAGTCTTCGACCCGCAATTGGGGAAAGACCGCGAACTGGTGGGGTCTTTTCGAAACCAACACGAAGCCTTGAGAGGTGGCGATGGCCGCCATCATCACGTCGTCGGCCTCGTGATCTGCGGCCACGGTCGCGCGGAGCTTTGCGAACGACTGCGCCGCAGGGAGATCGAACGGGGCTACGCGCACGGCGGCGACCAACTGAATGACGTTCTGCATGAGTCGTGGCTGCCCGAACCGGCGCGCCGAGACGAGGAGTTGGCTCACCGAGACCACACTCGTCCACCGATCGCGGCTCGCGATCGTCGCGAGCTTTCTCACGAACGGGCGAGACGGTGAGGCTCGAAGCACTTCGGCCAAGGTGGATGTGTCGAACAGGTAGGCCACGAGCGCGATTTCTGGGGAGGTCCGTTGTCTTCGGGAAAGGGCGGGCCTAGGTCAGCCGCGACGCCACAGCGAGGTCTTTCCGAGGTCTTGTCCCAACGAGTCGACGAACTCGTCATGCTGGCAAGTGCCTGCGAGCATGACGAGCGGGTCGCCGCCCCCTGCCGACGGATCGGGCGGATCGACCCGGTCGAGGTCGGCCATAGGGACGATCGCCGCGATGGCGTGACCCTCTCTGACGATCAACGTTCGCGAGAGCGATCGCTCCGCGGCGTCGACTGCGTCGAGGCAATACGCCGGGAGATCGGCGATGGGGATTCCGTACTTGTTGTTCACGCGGCGCTCACGATCTCAGACGCTAGTAGAAGCGGTCGCTCAATTCAAACTCTCCAGACAGCCCTTTTTCGTAGCGGTCTTGCCCGAGCGGTCTTGCCCGAGCGGTCTTGCCCGAGTGTCGCGCCACGGGCGTCGGATGATCAGATGACTGCCGCGAGCTCGAAGCGGAGGGCTGCGAGCCCAAGCTCCGGCGCTTGGTCGCTCGGGGCTCCCGCGACGGCTGCTTGGTGGTGCTCGCTGCGAAGCGCTTCGTGGGCGCGAGGGTTCTCGAACCAGTCTTCGTCGAACGCCTCGCGGAGGCGCCCCCGATCACGGATCCCTGCGAGAATCGCCAGGAACCTCGCGGGATCGTTCCACGACAGTCGCGGGACCAGGCCCACCAGGTTCGAGGGAATCGGCGCGCCCAGCGCGACGGCGCTCTCTTCTTCGGCGAGTGAGCCCGCCTTCGCCCTCGTCTCCAGCAGCACATCGGCGAGTAACACCCGGAGCGCTTCGACGCGTAGCGAGCGCGCGAGCGCGCGGCCCACCCGCTGGGCCTGATCCCGTGCCGCCGCGCGCCCGAGACCCAGCGCGACTTGTGCGAACGCAGGCTCGGCGGGGAGCATCCCGAAGAGCGTGGCGCGTGACGTCGCGAGCGGGTCGAAGGGCGATCGCGCGAACGCGAAAGCCTTGTCTTTAGGGAGATCGGCGTCGACCAGCGCTTCGCCGAAGAGCGCCAGCGCCTTGCAGAACGAGGTCGCTCCGAGAGCTTCCGGAAGCTCTGCCACGTCGAGATCGAGGCCGTGCACGAGCGTGGTTCCACCGAAGAGATCGGCCAGCCATCGAGGTCGGAGCGCAGCGGGCCAGCCGTCGTGCGCGTCACGCCCCTGGGCATCGTGGAGCAGCTCTTCCCACGCGTTTCCATCGCGTCCGACGCCGTTCGGGAGGACGCCCTCGGTCAGCCGCAGCGTCTCGCGCGCGAGGCCTTGGATGCGAGACAGCGAGATGTTGCAGCCGGGAGGAAACTCGCTCGCCGAAGGCCAACCCAAGAGTCGGATCGCCTCGACGCGACGTTCGGCGAGAACGCGGACCGCATCCGAGGTTCGGCTCGCGGCCTCACCGAGCAGTGTCGCGAGCAGACGGCGCTTCTCGGGGCTCGAATGCTCGCGCAACATCGCGCGCATCAAATCGTGGGCCGACCACTCCGACTCGATTCGGCTCGAGCGGTGCTCGGTGGCGTGCCACGCGTCGGCCACGTCGGTCGTGTCGTCCCAGAGCACGCGAACGAGGGTGAGCGCACCCACCCATTCGCGCAGCGCTTCGACGAGCGGATCTTTCGGAAGCTCCGACAGCTCGATGAAGCCGGCTTTGCAGCTCACGTGTCTCAGGCGTGAGAGCGGGGCAGCGCCCTCGTCGAGATCGCCGCGCCGGAGCGCACGAGACGATTTCGTCACGCGCTTCGTCGCGGCGCGGACGTCGCGATCGAGGCGAAGCAGATCGATGCCGATGACGTTACCCATGGATGGTCGCGTCGCTCTTCAGCCCTCTGACGACCTCGGCCTCGATGCGAGCGAGATCGGCGAGGCGCGCATGCACACGATCGGTATCGCCTGTCACTTGCTCGGCGAGCTCGATGAAGGTGCGATGATGCCTGGCTTCTGCGGCGAACAGCTCGTCGTAGAAATCGGCGAGTCGAAGGTAATCGTCTCGCTTGGCCACGTCGGACGACGAGGTCGCATCGTCACGTAGCGCCGCTGCGAGGAGCTTGAATCGCTCGCACGACCGCGCCTCGATGAGTGATCCGACGAGCAGCCGGTCACTGATGGCACCGGTCGCCGACTTGTCGCGTCCGGTGGCGTGGGCCCGGCGGCGAAGCTCGGCGACGTAAAAATCTTCGCTCGGCGGTTCGAGCTTGAGGCCGCGTCGCTCGATCTCGTCGAGCACGCATCTGAAATGCCGAATCTCTTCTTCTGCGAGATCGACGAGACCACGGACGACCGCGGGATGATCGAGGCAGCGCGCCGAGAGCGCGATCGCATTCGAAGCGGCCTTCATCTCGCAATGAGCGTGATCGACCAGGATGCGGGTTAACCCGTCGAGAGCGCGGCGAGCCCATGCGGGGTGGGTAGAGCAAGCAAGTCCGAGCATCGTCGACACCCTAGCAGGCTGTTGAAGAAGTCTCGGCGAAGGATTTTCGAGATGCGGTGGGTTTTAGCGCCAGCGGGACGACTTTCGAGGGGCGAGCCGACGGCAGCGCTCAGAACTGTTCGGCGGTCTTGGTGAGCCCGCTCGATTCGAGGAAGTACGCCACACTGAAGAAGATCATCGTCGCGTTCGGTCCGACCAGCGTGCGCCTGACGCTCGCCTCGATCGAGAACTCACGGGACGTGTAGCCGACGCCACCGGAGAGGGCGTGCGATTTTGCACCTTGATCGAACCTGTAACCCAGTCGCAACGGTATGTGATCAATGAGTAGGTACTCTCCCCCTGCCATCACGCGCGCGGTCGGGTTCTTGTACGAGTTGAGATCGGCGACGCCGTCTGCCTCGATGGTGAAGTCTTTGGTGGCCACTGCCACCCCGCCACCGATCTTGGTCGAGAGGTAGCTGTTGCTCGGGAAGGTGAGGTTCTGTCCCGAGAGTCCGATGTAGACGATGTCTCCGGCCTTGACGGTGAGACCGGCGTCGAAAGTCGGAATGTTCACGAGCGCGAACCGACCACCGGAAGGGTCTCTGAGGCCGCCCGATACCTTGCTCTTGCCGAGCGGACCGTCACCGTTCTCGGTGAGCTTGAGGTATCGTCCTCCGAGACCGATGAAGAAATTCTCACCAATCGGCAGGGCGAGCGCGAGGCGGACGTCGAGCCACGATCGATCGGGACCTTTGGGATCGAGGAAGCCACCGGAGACCGCGACGCCGCCGGCCACTTTGCTCGTCGTCGAGTCGACGATCGCGCCGCCGTAGACCTGTCGGCCGTACTCGGGGGTCAACTGACCCATCGCCTCGATGTGGTAAACGCGAGTCAGCGCCAGGTTGGCCGGGTTGAGAAACGGCGCGGTGGTCCCGTTTCCAGCAGCCCGAAGCGCCCCGCCCATGGCCGAGCTTCGGGTCGTCTCGACCTCTCCGTAGTTGTACCCGAAGCTCGAGGGAGCGTCTGCGGAGGCAATGGTGCTCTGGGCGCTCGCCGTCCCAGACCAAGCTGCCATCGCAATGAGCCCCGCCCCTCCACCGAGGATGCAGCGCGACAGAAGCTTCGAGCGACTCATGGCGGGTGCCCTACCGGACCGCCCGGGACTGGGCCAACTTTAACAAAACCCCCGAGCGGACCTTTCGACCGCGGCCTCCAAAACCGAGGCAGAATTCCTCAGATTTTTCTCGAAATGTTCGATGTGCCCGATATGGCACAGAATTTTTACTATTGACCTGGTCGACGGTCGTGACTCTCCGCGCCTCCGCCGGTGCCCCTCGACTGCCGCTGTATCTGTGCTGCAAAGGTCGCTGATGACCGGTTTGGCCGGCGTCGCCGCCCGCTCGGAAGCGAGGCAGCGCCCGGAAAGAGCTGGCAAGAAAAACTGGTTATGGTTTCGGGCGCTTGAATCGTATTGGCAAGTTCCCCATGGACTCCCGTCGGGGGGCGGTGGTACCTCAAAAAGGTGTCGCCGAAGTCCTTTTGGGCAGAGCGGCACGGGGGGCTGGCGCCAGGAAAGCCAGCGACCGCGACGAAACAGTTGAGCATCGGCTCACCCGTTCTCTGAAGCGATCGAGCGCGTGTGCTCACGTGTCTTTCAGTCGGTAGTGGGCTGTCTCTCAGAGAGCGCCCTTTTAGAAAACACCTTTCAGAGAATCTCTTTCAAAAACCCTTCAGAAAGCCTCCTCCAGAGAGCCGGAGAAGGCACCGAAGGCCGTTGGTAAGCCTGTCCCAGGAGCTTGAGCTCCTGGAAGAAGCTGCCAACGCTAAATGAAGCTGCAGGGCTGGAAGAAGCTGCAGGGCTGGAAGAAGCTGCAACGCTGAAAGAAGCACTCTGGAGAAGCTTTCCAGAACAGGTTGTTCATAAGTCGTTCAGCAGCGCCTGTTCAGCTCGTCTGTTAGCGGTGCCCTCGACACGTTGTCGTGCTCCTTCCCAAAGGTTCGGGCAGGTTACGCCGCAATTCGATTCGTGCATTATCCCGTAATAGGTTCAGCGACCTTCACGTTTAGTGACTTCGCGTTCAGTGACCTTCGCGTTCAGGAACCTTTGAAGCGCGCTTTTCCTTTGATCGACCGTCTCGTCGCTGCAGTGAAATTTCGCTGCAAGTGGCAGGGCGGTTTCTTTTTCCGGACTTCTTTTCTCGGACTTGGATACTCCCCTCCCGACGGCCGACCTCGGCGAGTTTCCCCAATAGGAAACAGACCAGTTTTCTCGCGAGGCCTCTGTGGAAAACCTGTTCATGGGACCGAGAGCGTCTGACCTGAAAGCGCCTTGCAGGAGAGAAATGAGGCGGGTAATGGTTCTGGAGACAACACGGTCTGCCCATGGCATGAAAGGCCTAAGCTCTCGAAAAAGCTGGAGAAGACTCGACTGGAAAGGAGCGGTGTCGCTTCTTTCGGAATCGTCGGCCGCGCTCCGTACGCCGATTCGCTTCTAGCGGGCTCTGTCAGCCAGGGTTGTGGAAAACCTGGGGGATTCGGTTTTCGCGAGAGCCGGCTTCTCAAATCAGTCCGCGACCAGGACTCGGTTCTCCGAGGCTCGGTCGCAGTAGCACGACGTCCGCGTCGATGAGTGGTGAGCCCGCTCTCTTTGCCGGTTCGTTCGTTCGATTGTCGCAGTTCTTTTGGTGCACCGAGGTTGACCGAGTCCCCCATGACGGTTCGACGAGATCCCGCCCCCGACGCGTTCCTGCTCGCCATCGAGCACACGCGTTCGCTATCGCCTGCCACGTTCGACCAATGGTTCGCGAGTGTCGCGTTCGACGACCTGACCGACGGCGTACTCACGCTTCGGGTGCAGAACGAGTTCGTCCAAGAGTGGGTGCGTGACAACTTTCTCCCGACGCTCGCGGGCAAGCTCCGAGAAATCACGGGTCACTCGATACAGATCGCCTGGGTTCTCGATTCGAAGCTCGAGCACCCGATCGCGGTGGGCGATGCATCGGCGCCGATTCGTCCGCGCGCGCTCGTCAGCCGCCAGCAGGTCGCCATGCCTCCTCCGATGCAGGCCGCGCTCGCGTCGCACGCGTACGGCTCATCGCCGTCGCTTCCCGGAAACGGCCACGGCGCGTGGTCTGACGACGCCGCCCCGCCCAGCTCGCGCAACCGCGCCGCAGCGCTCCCTGTCGGTGTCGGACCCATCACCCTCGAAGATCTCAACCCGAAGCAGACCTTCGCAAACTTTGTCGTGGGTCCATCGAATCAGCTCGCCCATGCCGCCGCCATCGCGGCCGCGGGTGGCGGCGGACGCCGCTACAACCCGCTCTTCATCTGCGGCGGCACGGGTCTCGGCAAGACCCACCTCATGCACGCGATCGCTCACCGGATGCGGAGCGAACGGCTGACCGCGCGCATCCTCTACATTTCGGCAGAGCGCTTCACGAACGAGTTCATCACGGCGATTCAACATCACAAGATGGATGAGTTCCGAACGCGGTACCGATCGGCTTGCGACCTTCTCCTCGTCGACGACATCCAGTTTCTCGCAGGTCGCGAGCAGACGCAGGAAGAGTTCTTCCACACGTTCAACGCCCTGCATGGGCAAGACAAACAAATCGTCGTCACGAGCGACAAGTATCCACAGAACCTCGAGCGAATGGAGGAGCGCCTCGTCTCTCGATTCTCGTGGGGCCTCGTCGCAGACATTCAGGTTCCCGAGCTCGAGACCCGGGTCGCGATCGTTCGCAACAAGGCCGCCATCGAGGGCATCTCGCTAGAAGACGATGTCGCGTTGTTCCTCGCCCAGATGATCCGTTCCAACGTGCGTGAGCTCGAAGGGACGCTCATCCGTCTCGCGGCGAAGTCGTCGCTCACCGGGCGCGCCGTCGACATGGCGTTCGCCAAGAGCGAGCTGGCGGCCACGAGCTCGGCGCGGCCCCAGATGATGAGCGTCGAAGACATCCAGCGCGCCGTCTGTCATCACTTCCACCTCCGCTCGAGCGAGCTCGTCTCGAAAGACCGACACAAGAGCGTTGCCTTCGCGCGGCACGTCGCGATGTATCTCTGCAAGCAGCGTCTGAAGTGCAGCTTTCCGGAGCTGGGTCGCGCTTTCGGAAACCGCGACCACACGACGGTCATGAGCGCGGTGCGAAAGATCGAAGCGCAACGCGACACCGATCCCGAGGTGAGAGCTCATCTCGAAGCGCTCGAGCGAAAGCTCGCCGACGGCTGAGCCGGCTCGGAGCGCGTTCGGGCGCGAGCGCCTTGATGGGGAGCAGTCCGGTCAGAGCTCGCAGGAGCCAGGGCGGGCCGGAGCTCGGACCCGCCCCGCGCGACGTCCCCTCCTCGAGCTGGGCACGCGGAGGGGCTTCCGGCTCACGCGCTTCCGACTAACTGACGCGCGTGGCGAGGTAGTCGATGAGATCGATCTTCGAAATGACGCCGACGATGGTTTCGCGATCCATGACGATCGCGATCTTCGCGTCGTTCAAGACGTTCTTGATGAGCTCGACGCGCGTCGTCGGTGTGACCGTGGCGTAGTCGCTCTCGACCATGTCTTGGATTTGGGTGTCTTGCGTCCGCCCGCTCACGAGAGCCTTCAACAGATCGCCCTCGTGAATGAGGCCGCGGAGCTTGCCCTCTTGGACGACCGGCATCTGGCTGATGCCGAACTCCTTCAGCTTGTTCACCACCTCGAGGATCGTGTCGGTGGTCTTCGCCGTCTCGACCTTGTGTGACGAGCCGCTCTTGTTGGCGAGAAGCTCGCGAACCGTGCCCATCGAAGGGCCTTCTTCTTCGAGGAATCCGTTCTCTCGCATCCAGTCGTCGTTGAATATCTTCGAAATGTACTTCGATGCGCCGTCGGCCAACATGACGAGGATGTTCTCCTTCTTGTTGGCCGCTTTCGCGTATTTGATTGCCCCCGAGACGGCCGCGCCGCCCGAGCCACCGACGAAGAGCCCTTCGAGGCGGACCAGATCGCGGGTCATCAGAAAGCACTCTTTGTCGTCGACGCGCACGACCTCGTCGATGATGTCGAGGTTGATGGTCGATGGAAAGAAGTCTTCGCCGATTCCTTCGACCTTGTAGCCGAAGGGTTTCGTGATGCGCTTGTCCTTGATGAAGTCGTAGTAGAGCGAGCCGACAGGATCGACGCCGACGAGCTTGATCTCGGGCTTGCGCTCCTTCAAGAACTTGCCGCTTCCGCTGATGGTCCCGCCCGTTCCGAGGCCGGCCACGAGCACGTCGAGCTCGGGCCCGCACTGCTCCCAGATCTCGGGCCCGGTCGACTTGTAGTGCGCCGCCGGGTTGTCGGGGTTGTGATACTGGTTCGCGTAGAACGCGTTCGGGGTCTCGTTCGCGATGCGCTTCGAGACCTGGTAGTAGCTGCGCGGATCTTCGGGCTCGACAGCCGTCGGGCAGAGCACGACCTTCGCGCCGAGTGCGCGAAGCGTGCTCACCTTCTCCTGCGACATCTTGTCAGGCATGATGAAGATGCACTTGTAACCGCGTACCGCAGCCATCATGGCGAGCGCCGCGCCGGTGTTGCCGCTCGTCGCTTCGACGATGGTTCCGCCGGGTTTGAGGCCTCGCCCTTCAGCCTCTTGGATCATGTTGCGAGCAACGCGATCTTTGTGGCTCCCCATGGGATTCAAGAACTCGCATTTGACGTAGATGTCGGCTGCGAGGCCCTCGGTCACCTTGTTGAGCTTCACGATCGGCGTGTTGCCGACGGCCTGGGTGATGTCGCTCTTCGCGCTCCGCATCATGCCTCGGTTCTAACCGCGAACACGGGGCAGCCACAAGCGGCTCTCGCGCTCGGCGGCGAACCGGGCCGCGCCGCGTCACCAGGCGGTGTGTCCGGGCGCGGCTTACGCGGGGAATCGTGCCCCGAAGGCCCGGGTGCGCTACGGTTCACGGCCGCCGCGACCCGAAAAAAAGTGTCTCCCACGCCGTGACCCACAGCACTCTTCCCAAGACCGGGCTCGTCTCGGCCTCCGCTCGCCGTTCGGTGCGGGTGGGCTGGGTCGGCACGCTCACTGGGCTCGTGCTCGGCGCTGCGGGGCAAGTCGCGATCGTGGCGTCGGGTCATGGCACCAAGTGGGCCCCCGCGTTCGGACACCGCGTCTTCGGGACGCTTCTTCTGAGCGCCGCGTATGGGCTCGGGCTTTCGGTTCTCACGTTCGCGCTCTTGATCGTGTCGGGTGGCCGAGCGAGGCGCGCGACCATCGTCCTGGTCTCGGCGGTCGGAGCCGTCGCGGTGCTCGTCCATGCGCTCGGCGTCGCCCTGCGGCTTTTAACCGGCTCGAACCTGACCACGACCGGGCTTCAGTATTTCTTCAACAGCGGAACCCACATCGCCAACGAGGTGCTGAACCGATTCGTGCCTCACCTCGTCGCGCTCGCGTTGGTCGGTTCCGTCGTCGGCTATGCATTGTCGAAAGGAGTTCGGTGGGCCTTTCGTACCGACGAACGCGCGCTCGGGCGGCGTGAGCTAGGGGCGATTTTCGCCATCGCGCTGCCGGCTTCTTGGTTCTGGCTCCTTCCGCTACCTCAAGCGTTCGCGGCGAGTGTCAGGCAGACCATGCCCGAGCTCGCGTTCGCAGCGTCGGTCGCCTCCGAGCGCGCGCACCTCGCCGAGCTCGGGGTCGACGCGAACGCCCTCTTGGCGCGCGCGCTCGCCACACCGCCGAAATCGCGCGAGGCGAGCTGGAAAGCCGTCGCGAAGGCAACCGGTGTCAGGCCGAACGTGATCCTCGTCACGGTCGAGGCGATCAACATCCACCACCTCGGATACGAAGGTTACGAGCGCAACACCACGCCGAACCTCGACAGGCTCGCGCGTGAGGGGATTCGAACCGAGCGCGGGTACACGACCGCCACGCACTCGAACTATGCGCAGATGGCGATCATCTCGTCGCTCTTCCCGAGGCGCGGCTCGTCGCTCGACATGTACACGAAGCTCGAATACCCGCGCGAGCTGCTCCACGACGTGATGAACGAGCTCGGCTACACGACAGCGACCATCTCGAGCCAAGACGAGACGTGGCAAGGCATGAAGCGGTTCCAAGACACGGGAACTCCCACGTACTTCTTCCATTCTCCCGACGACAAAGGACCGCACCTCGACATCGGCACCGAGGAGGTGGTTCCCGACGAGGTCACGATCGATCACGTGCTCGACTTCATCGATCACGAGACGAAGCGTCTGAAGCCGTTTTCGATCTACGTGAACCTCCAGTCGACCCACTTTCCGTACGCGATCCCCGAATCTGCCGCGCGCCCCTTCACGCCGTACGAGCCGAAGGGAGTTTTCAATTTCGTGAATTGGGGCGAGAGCGATCGGGAAGCTGTCACCAATCGCTACGACAACGCCCTCTTCTACATCGACACGCAGATGGGTCGGCTCGCCGACGGGCTCGCGGAGCGCGGGCTCGAAGACGACACGATTCTGGTCTTTGTCGCCGACCACGGGGAGATGTTCCGCGAGCACGATCTCGTGACGCACGCTCGTTCACTCTACGAAGGCGAGGCGCGCGTCCCGATTCTCTTTCATTGGCCGGCCGGCGTGTCGCCGGGCATCGTCGAGACGCCAGTGTCGACGCTCGACATCTTGCCGACCATCCTCGACTTAATGGAGGTTCCTCCTCATCCGGCGATGCAAGGCGAGAGCGTTCTGTCGGACCGAGCCAACCCCGGCGCCGCGCTCTCTCGCGCGCACCCGGAAAGGCCCGCGGTGTTCCTCAACATTCAAGGCTGGAAGCACCTCGAGGCCGTCGTCTGTTTTCCGTACAAGATTATTTACGATCCTGTTGCAGATACAAGTCAATTGTTTGACTTGACCGGCGATCCAGGCGAGCTCACCGATCTGACGAGCTCGCTTCCCGCGATCTCGCGCGGCCTTCTCGACGTGCTCCACGCGCAGATTCGAGCTCAGCTCGAGTTCTACGGTGGTGAAACGGAGCTCGCTCGCTCCCACTTCGCGCCGCGTCTCCTTCGGTGCCCTCCGCTCGCGGCGCCCGTGGCTCCGACGCGCTGACGGATCCTAGATGTGGGATGTCGCGATCGTCGGAGGCGGACCCGCTGGGTTGAGCGCAGCGCTCTTCTTGATCGCGGAGGCCCCGCGGCTCGTCGGTCGCGTGCTGGTGGTAGAGCGATCTCGGCACCCGCGCGACAAGATTTGCGCTGGTGCGATCGGCGACCGCGCCGAGCGACTGCTCCGCGACATCGGCGTCGACGTCGAAGTCCCCTCGAGCCCAATTCGAGGCTTCGCGGTGACCGCCGCCTTCGCACACCTGGTCGTGCGAGGAGAGAGGGCCGTCGGTCGCGTCGTGCGCCGTGACGCTTTCGACGGGCGACTGGCCGAGATTGCTCGATCACGCGGCGTCGCGTTTCGCGAAGACACCGTCGTCAGCGGTCTCGTCGCACACCGTGAGGGGGTGGAGCTCGAGGTCGATGGCGAACCCATCCGAGCGCGTGTGGTCGTCGGAGCCGACGGCGTCGGAAGCATCGTCCGCCGCGCTCTGGGCGTGCCACGCGGCAAGCTCGTGGCGCAGGTCGCCGAGATCGACACCGAGCGAACGCGCGCCGACGTCGACGACGACATTCTTCATTTCGACCTCTCCGATCCCGAGCTCCGGGGCTACGCGTGGGACTTTCCCACGCCGATCGACCGCGCGACTCGAGCGTGCCGTGGGGTCTACGAGCTCCGCGCCGAGCGCGGCATCGAGCCGCGGGCCGAGCATGGTCAGAACGTCTCGGAGAGGCTCCTCGCTCGCGTCGGAGAGACGGCACGCTTGAGCTCGGTCAAGCGCTTCTCGGAGCGTGGGATCGAATGGCACGAGCCCATGTCGTGGCCGCGAATCCTCCTCGCCGGCGAGGCCGCAGGAATCGATCCCGTGCTCGGCGAAGGGATCGCGCAAGCCATCTCGTATGGGCGCAGTGTCGCTCGGTACCTCGCACCGCGGCTCGCAGCCGACAGCCTTGCGTTCACCGATTGGCGATCTTTCGTGCGACGTAGTCGGCTCGGTCTCGACCTCACTGCCCGCGTCGCGGCCATTCCGCTCGTGTACGGCCCAGGGCGGAGCCGCCTCGAGCGTTGGGTCACTCGGAGTCCGGCGCTCGCTCGGGCCGGACTCTCGTACTTCGCCGGCCAACGAGTGGCTCGGCTCGATCTAATGAGGGCGATCGTCGACTTGGGGCGCGTCTTCGTCGATTGGTAGCTCTGCCGTGCGGTCTGCTTCGCGCAGAGAGGGGCGGCTTCGATCAGTTCGGCGCGTCGCTCGTGACCTGGAGGATCGCGTTCGTGAAGGTCGAGATCTCGAAGGTCGCGAAACCGTCTTCTGTCTTCGCGGGTGCGATGATCTTCCAGGTGAGGGTCTCTTTGCCCTTCGCGTCGGTCGCCGTCTCGCCGATCGCGAGGTTCGGCGATGCGATCTTCGCGGTCGGCAGCCGGAGCACGAAAGTCGGGCCTTTCGTCGTGATCGTCGAGAAGATCTCGGCAGGAGGGATTTGGCCCTGGAGCCGATAGAGCGTGCCTGCGCCACCCTTGGCCTTCTTGGCCTTCTTGTCGATCATGAAAGTTATCAAGATCCCTCCGCCTTCGCTCAGCGCAAACTCGGGGATCCGCATGCTCGCGCCTTCGGTTCCGAGCTCGAGCTTCGCCGAGGGCGAGGCGCCAAAGGTGTTGGTGATCTTCTCGGCGTTCGAGAAGCTCACGCCCGGACGCCCGCTCGGCTTCGGTGTGGAGGGACCTTCGGCCGACGCAGACGGAGCGGGAGCGCCGGCGCTGGCCGTCGGCTCGGGCTCGGCAGTGTGAGCAGGAGCGGTCGCGGTGGCCTCGGGCTCCGCCTTCGGCTCGGGCGTCGGCGCCGAACAGCCTCCGAGCAGCCAAGATGCCAACAGAACGATGCTTGCGGAGTGGAGTCGTTTTCGCGTTGTCATTGGCATGCCTCTTTTTGATGGATCGCCCGAATGTACGGGGTTGGGCCGACGGGCCGCGGTCCAGCGTTTCGTCTGCTCGAGCCACACCCGAACGGCTTACGATTCTTCGGAGCTGGAGAAAGAGACCCGACCCACGTTTCGACGCGCGAATCGCGTCGAGTGGCTCAGGTCGCCTCGAAAGGGCCGCCAGCTCAACGGTTGCCCTTCACCACGTTCATGAGCGCAGAGAAGTCGTCGAGCGATGCCTTCGGGATGTTGAGCGAGAAGCGTGATCGGAAGGGGCCTTCCGAGACGGTCCCTTGGTAGACGATGGGCGTCTGCCCTTTGTTGGGCAGGCCCTGGAACAGCTTTTCCATTTTCCCGCTCACGTCGAGCATGTCGTCTTCGCTGCCGCCGCCGCTGCCTCGAATGAAGAACACCGCCGCAAGCGCTCGAAAGCTTCCGAGCGTCATGAACCCGCCCGATGCGACCTTGAGCGACTTGAGGCTTTGGGCGTCTGCGCGACCGTCGACGGTCTTGTCTTTCGGCGCACCGCTCTTGACCCCGAGCAGGCGCTCGACGAGCTCTTCGCGGTTTCCACCGAACGCGACCCAAGAGCTGTCTCCGTCGGCCATCACCAAAATGTAGAAGGTGACCGAGGCCGGAGCTTTGTCGCTCTTCGCGTCTTTGGCGTCTTTCTTCGGATCGCGTTTCGCGTCGGGCCTCTTGTCGTGCTTCTTTCCAAAGACGACGCCGATGTCCATTTCGAAGGCGCCCTTGCCGAGCTTCGCGGGCGGCGCCGGAGTCTTCACGGTCGGAACCACGTCGCTCAGGGCTTTCTTCAGCTCCTTCTGCATGCCGGGCTGGGCGTACGCGCCGGCCGCGTCTTTCAGCCACTTCGCGACAGCATCAGCCTTCTGATTCTAGCCGATGAGGTTCCAACCCATCTGCGTGTCGAAGATGGCCCCGATCTTCTCGGACGCCGATTTCGGCGTCGAGGGCTTGGAGATCATGCGGTTACCGGTCGCCGAGACGATCTGTTCGCCCTTCAGCAGCGGGAAATCGAGCAGAGCGCTCAGCTTCTTGCGCTCGGCCTCGCTGCCGACCTTCAGCTTCGCGAGCCCCCCTTCGATGAGGTCTTTGCCGACACGCAGCATCGGGGCGTAGTCGTTCGGGTTGACGATTCTTCCGAAGGTGACCGAGTCGGCGTCGGCCGGCGCTTGGAAGAAGAGAGCTGGAAACGGTCCGCTCATGGCTGCTGCGGTTTCGCGCGCGATCCACGACGTCTTGCTCTTGTAGTCGACCGCGCCCTCGACGTTCACGCCTCCTTGCGGCGAGAGCGTCACGTTGAAGCTCACCTTGTCGACGTCGGCGAAGAGCGCGATGGCTTCGTCGGTGAGGCCGCGTGCGCCGGCCTCGATGGCTCGGTCGAACTGCGGCTCGCCGATCCCGAGCTCGCTTCGCGCGAGACGGGGCGCTTGTGGCGCGAGCTTGGCGAGGTCGGCTCCGAATCGCGCGTTGAGCGGCGACACCAACAGCTCGAGGGTGACGTCGCTCGCAGGCGAGGCTTGAGTCGAGAGGGTGCGTGTGAGGTAGCCGCCGAGCGCTTGAACGTCACGCTCGGACGGACCGCAGACCGCCCGCGCAGGTACCGGGCCCGACGCGACCGCGACGACGCAGAAGGCCTTCGCGCGCTCTCCTCCGAACGCCCACATTCCGGGCGCGAGCTCGCGCGTCGCACCGAGCGCGATCTTGGCCTCGTCGAGCGACTTGAGCCCCACGGCGACCGCCATCATCGGCTCGGGGGGGCCATCGGTGGGCATGGCAGCCACGAAGTCGACCGGTGCGTCGAGCGCGACGACCGACGCGGCCTTCGAGGCGTCGACGTCGAGTCGAAGCCCACCGCGACCGGTGAGCTCTCGGAGTGTCGCCGTCGTCAGATCGCTCTGGGCGCCGCCGAAGCCGAGGGTCGCGATCGTCGCGGTCAGGCTTTTCGCACGGCCCGTGGCAAAAACGCCGGTGGGGGCGGGGACAGGGGAGAGATCGAACGCGGGAGCGGCGACCGCTGTCGCGGTGACGGCCGGCTTGGGTGCCGCCTGCTCGACGCGCGGAGGAGCAGAAGAACAGGCCGCGGTCGCCAGGATGACGGATAGCGAGATGAGGCGAAAAGTCGTTCGCATGGCCCGAGCCCATACACCCGATCGCCGGGCGTCGAAACGGGGAAGGGGCAGTGAAATGCCCTTCGCGCGAGGGGTCAGCCGCCCTTTCTGGCGATGAACGGCACGATGCGATCGACGAACGCCTGTTTGTGGAAGCGGTCGAACTCGGACCAAGTCGTCAGCGTTCGAGGGTCTTTCACTCGGTCGAGAAACACGATCCCGTCGAGGTGGTCGGTCTCGTGCTGAAAGGTCCCGGCCGTGAGACCGGTCACTTTTCGACGCTCTTCGTTTCCGTGTCGATCCCAGCTCGTGACCTCGAGATCGGCGAACCGCTCGACCACGCCGCGAAGGTTGGGGACGCTGAGGCAGCCTTCGTAGTTCTCGAAGGTCTCGTCACCGACGGCCGTCAAAACCGGGTTGACCAAAATGGTCAGTGGCACATTCGGTTTGTAAGGGTAACGGGGATTGTCCTTCACTTCGATTGCACAAACCCGAACCGGCATGTGCACCTGCGGCGCCGCGAGGCCGGCTCCGTTCGCATCGCGCATGGTCTCGACGAGATCGTCGATGAAGGTTTGCATCGCGCCAGACGCGAGCTCTTCGCGCGTCACTTCGCGCGAGCGCTGACGGAGCACGGGGTGACCGAGTTGGGCGATCTCGAGGAGTGTCACCCGCGACAAGGTAGCAGAGCGTCGGGCTCGTGCGCGCTCACGGCCCGCCCCTCGAATGCGGCGTCGAGAGCCGCGACGCGCGTCGGACCGTCGGGATCGAGCTTGGGGGTGAGATCGCGGATCATCGGATCGGAGGGGCCGACGAACGCTCGAGGGATCGCCGCGAGGAGCAGAGCGAGAATGAAGAGCGGTCCGGCCCAAAGGAGGTCGTTTCGCCGCAGGTCGGGGAGAACGCCTCCGAAGGGCTCGAGATACTTGCTGGAACGCCAGGCGCGCGGTTGTGCGCCGAACACGACGCGCGCGGTGCGCGCTGCAGCGGCCACCGAAAGGAGCCAACCGAGCGTCCCGAGACCGGTCAGCCAGGGGTTGCGTCCGAGCGAGCCGAGCAGTCCGACCAGAGGCCCGATGACCCCCGGAAAGATGGGCGCTGCGAGCCCAATCGTGCCGAGCACCAGCGCCGCCGACAAGACTGGCGCGCTTCTACCGAGCCCCGACAAGCGCTCCAAATCGTGCGTTCCGACGTGAACCACCGCCATCTTCGTGGCGACGTAGAACAAGGACGCCACGACTGCGTGGGCGCTCACGAGACCGATGGCAGACTCGATGCCGTGTGGCGTCAGCGAGAACGCGAGAAGCAGAATGAGCCCACCGCGGGCCACCGCCAGGTGGGCTCCGAGTCGCACGATGTCACGCTCGACCAGCGCCCACGCCCCGCCGACCACGAGCAACGCGACGCCGATTGCTGGCAGGCTCTCTGCGCCCCACCGCGCCCCGTCGAGCTCGATCGAGAGACAGAGTCGCAAGATCGAGTAGCCCGAGAGCGCCGGAAGGAGCGCCCCGACGAGCACGGTCTTCGCCGGTGAAGATTCGGCGCCCTCGGAGGGGCTCCCGAGATCTTTGAGCCAGCCGTGAACGGGAACCAGTGGAAGAAACGCGGCGCACCCCAGGAACGAGAGGAGCCACGCCGCGCGATATCCGGGCAGGCCGATCATCGGTAGGAGATCGTTCACGAAGTGGGCGCGCGCAAGATCGGGAAAGGCATAGACCGCGGCGGCTTCGGAGCCATCGACGAGGTAGCAACCCCCCGTGTGGGTCGACATCCACCGAACGGCGACTGCGAGCGAGACGGTCGACGAGATGCCCACGATGGCGAGCTTCGCGCTGGCCTTCTTCGACGAGTCCCAGGTGAGGTAGACCGCGCCGGCGATCGTGAATGCCCAACCGAGGAGGAGAAGCAGGCTCGTCTGCGCGACGAGGACGAGCACCGCTCCGCTCACGACGATCGCTGCGCCACCAATGGCTCGTCGCGCTCCGCCGAGGCGCGTGTCGGTCGTCAGGATCGCTGTGAGCCCGACGACCGTCGCCGCGAGCAACGCGGCGATCGAGAGCCCGTCGACCCCGAGGAACAGCTCGAGGCCGTTCCGACCGTCGAGGACCGAGCGCTCGATGAACTGGAGGCCGTCGTTGCCGTCGCGTTTTCCGAGCTCGCGATCGAAGCTCGCGAAGAGCCACGTGGCGAGGGCGCACTCGATGAACATGATCGCGCCGGCCGCGATTCGAAGGGTGCGATCGCCCAAAGACCGGACGAAACGCGATGAAAACGCGAGGAGTGCCACCAAGAACGGAATCATGACCAGGAGTGAGAGTGCGTGTCGCGCGAGCCCGAGGCGGCGTTGCGCGACGACCCCGATGAGCTTGGGCGCGTCGACCACCTTCGCGTCGGGTTGGGCTGCGTCGGAGTCGACGACGAGCTCGGCGTAGAGCTCGCTCGCTCTCACGTCGGCCGAGTGCCACGTCACGAAGTACTTCCGCGATTGTCCTGGAGCGATCGACGAACGCGTGCCGCCTTCGGGCTGTGCGACGAGACCGCTCGGGCTGCGCGGATCGTCGTCGGCATCGAGAACGTAGACCCGATTGATCGTCAGAGGTCCCGGTCCGGAGTTGCGGACCTCGAACGCGCCAGTGTAGTCGCCGCCCTCACCGCGAAGGAGCCTCACGGGTTCGCCGATCGGGCTACGGACCTCGAGCTGGCCGCGCGGGCCCTTCGGGGGAACCGAGACCCGCTTCTCGACTTTGAAGCGCTCGGCCCCCATGTGCGCATGGGCGACGACGGGCGAGGCGACGAAGGCCATCAAGACGGCGATGACGAAGAAAAGCGCACGCATGCCATTGTGCTTCATGCGTCGTCCTTCGGAGATGCGCTCGATCGTGACGCGAGCCGTGCGAGCAAGTCGAGTGGCGCGTCGAGGAGTTGCTCGAGCCCCAGGATCAACCGCGCGAGACTTCCAGGCGATCCGTCGTCTCGCACGCGGTTCTCACGCGGAGTCTTCGCTTCGCAGAACCACTCGAGAGCACCGCGCCTGTCGCGTGCTGCCCAGTCGGCGGGCCTGCCCGACGAGTAGCGAGCGCGCGCCAGATGCCCGGCGATCGCAGCCGGAATCGCGAGCGCCGCAAACACGAGCACGCGCGCCGTGGTCGTTTGGCCGACGGGTTGTTCGAGCACGCCGAGCATGACGCCGACCAACGGGCCTGCGACGCACGCCGCGGTGGCGATCGCCGAGGCGGTTCGATCGGTCGGGGCCGACGAGCCCGGGGCCGCGAGGCTCGCGCCTCGAGCGCGCTGTGAGTCGGTCGAGCTCTTCTTGGCGCGTCCCTGGCCTTCGGCCGCGCTCTGCTTCGCCGTATTCTTGCCGGCCTGCGGAGTCGCAGCCAGTGGAGATTCGGTGAGATCGGTGGGAGATGCGACTGCATGCGAGACGCAAAAGTAAGCGCGATACACGGCGTGAGCGAGGGCTGCCCAAGCCGCCGCGGCGAGGAGCGCGATCGCCACACCGAGGGCGCCGCCACGCGCGAGAGCTGCGGCACCGATGGCTCCGACGCCGACGAAGACGCCGACAAAAGGAACGGGAGAGCCAGCTAGCGCCAAGACGGCGATCGCGAGCGACGTTCCCTCGCCTACGCGAGAGCCTTCACCGAGGCCAGCGCCGATCTCGATCTGCGCGAGGGGCTCGAGCTCGTCGACGTCGTTGGTCGCACGTTCGAGAACGATCCCGATCGCCACGAGTGAAAACGCGGCGGCTACCGCGAGTGACATCGCACCGGCGGAAGCCGAAGAAGCGCTCGCGGCCAAGACGAGCGCGACGACGGTGCGCGACGATTCGGCGACGAAGGTCGTGCTACGAAACGCACGGGCCGATCGCAGCGCAGCGAAGAGCGCGACGCCGAGAGCTAGCAGGGTCACCACGCCCCCGAGGCTCGGGCTCGCAGCGAAGATCCCCGAGAGGCGTCCGCCGATGACCGCCGCGAGGATGGAGGTAAAGCCACCAGCGAACCCGACGACGCGCGGATCGTCGGTCATCGCTCCCGTGCGCCGCTCCCGCGCGGAGGAGCCGCCGAGCGCCATCACGAGCCCGAGACCTGCGAGCCCGAACGCGATGCAGGCGCCGTCGACGATGCGAAACGATCCGAGCTGCCTCTCGGCGAACGTGCTCGCGCTCGCATCGAGCTGACGGTCGATCTCGCGGAAGGTGATCGATGGACCCACCGCTCGGACTTCGACCTCTTCGTTTGGCGGAAAGCGTACTTGCTGGATGAGCGCGATGTCCCTGGAATCGCCGCCGAGAATGGTGCCTCCGCCGGGGTCGATCGTCACCTTCTGAAGGCCGGCGGGAAGCTCGGCACGAACGAACGGCGCTATGGCGAACGGCTCGGTCCTCGGAGTGAGCTGCGAGTCGTTGGCGAGACCGAGGTACACCTTCGCGCCCGGTCGTGTGAGCACCGTCAGGTAGCTCTTGTCGCCCACCTTCGGCGGGTGAACTCCGGCGACGTCTTTGGTCGCCGACTCGGTGGGCTCTTTGGAGCTCGCCTCGAACGGAGCTCGGTAGTCGGAAAGATATCGACGCCCGTCGAGGTAGCGCCCGCCCAACCCCCAGAACACCAACCCTGAACCGAGCGCGAGCATCAGCGCACCCGCGGTGATCGTACCCAAGGCTCGAGCGCCGGCCCGGGGCGATGTCGCACCGACGAGCACGGCGACGACGATTCCGAAGGCGGTCCAACCCGTGAGCAGGGTCGCGAATCCGTCGCCGAGCACCGACACCAGGAGCGCCGAGACCGCAAGGCCGATGCCCGCCTGTGAGGCCGGCGTGCGTCTGCGGAGCGAGGGAGTGAGCACCGAAAAGAGCCCGAGCACGAGGAGAGCGAACGCGAGCACCGCGCTCTTCGTGTCGAGCCAGAAGCCGAGGTTTGCGTCGAGCGATCCCACGCGCGCGAGGCGGAGCGCATGTGAAAACACGCGTTGGCCCGACAAGAGCGGTCGGCCGGCGATCGCCAGCGCGGCCATCGCAGCCACGATCGACGCTCCGACGACGCGGGCCGCGTTGGGGCCAGCCGTCTTCGACATGCCTGCGCCGCGCGCCGTGACGAGGCTCGCGAGTGCACCGAGCGCGACGAGCAGAGGGACCAGATAGAGCGGAATGGAGCTCAGGACCACGTTCATGCGAGCGACTTTTTCTCCATCTCCGCGCTTGAGGCTCGTGGCTCGTTCGCTTGGTCGGTCGGTGTCGAGCTCTCGCTTCGTTGTGCGCCGCCCCCCCATCCCCGGTCGGTGAGGCAACTCCGAAGCGCGTGGATCGCGCGAGCGGCTCGGGATTTGATCGTTCCGAGGGGCACGCCGTCCCGCTCTGCCATCTCCGGGTACGACAGCCCTTCGAAGAAAGCGATGATCAACGTGTCACGCTGCGCCTTCGGTAGAATATTCATCGCATCGCGCACGGCTTTGCGTTCGCGCTCGAGCGTGAGGCGCGTCTCGGGATCGTCGACGGCGATGCCGAGCGCCTCGACCTCTGGTCGAAGATCGTTGTCGGCGATTTGGGCGCGGCGGGTGCGCCTGCGCGTTCGATCGAGCGAGAGGTTGCGAACGGTGGTGAGGAGCCAGGCGGCGACGGTGCCGCGCTCGGCCTGGTACTGATGCGCGCGCTCGACGACGGCCATGAACGCGTCGTGAACGATGTCTTCGGCCTCTTCGGCGTCACGGACGATCTTCAGCGCGAGCCCGAGCGCCGTCTTGGCATACCGATCGTACAGGTCTCCGACCGCCGTGGCGTCACCGCTACGAAGCCTCTCGAGCGCAGCGATGTCGGCATCGTCTCGCTCAGCCCTGTTGTCGTCCCCAAGGACCATGGTCGGTCTGCCCCCGTGGCGCTCACACCACAAGGTCGCGGGTTATGCCGGGTTTCCTGGTCGGCGGCTAGCCCCGCGGGCTTTACGCATCGGGGGTCGTGCTCGTTTCGGTCATCGGCGCGACGAGAGCTTGCGGTTCCGACGGACCGTCGGTCGGGACGACGCCGATCGCGCTCTTTCTGAGAGCGCGCCACACGGCGCCTCTTCCGTCACCCGTCACGGCCGAATAGCCGATGACGCCGCGGCCTACGTCTCTCTTCAACCGGTCGAGCACCAACCGCTCTTGAGACCGCGGGACTTTGTCGAGCTTGGTCGCCACGAGCACCACCGAGAGCGGTCTCAGAGTCCGCTCGCGCGGAGCCAGGGCGAACTCGACCAGCTCGAGATCGTCTTCCTCGAGACCGCGGCGCGCATCGAAGAGAACCACGATCGTCGCCAAGGACGCACGTGTTCGAAGGTAGCCCTCGATGAGCTCTGCCCACTGCTTGCGCTCGTCTTTCGAACGTTTGGCGAAGCCGTAGCCCGGAAGATCGGCGAGGACCAAAGCGAGTCCGTCTCTCGCGCGAATTTCGAACAGATTCACCTGCCGCGTACATCCGGGGGTCGAGCTCGTTCGCACGAGCCCGCGTCGCTCGACGAGCGAGTTGATCAGGCTCGATTTGCCGACGTTCGAGCGGCCACAAAAAGCGATCTCGGTGTAGGTGGGCGGCGGCAGCGAGCCTCCACCGATGCCGACCGCAGCGATGAACTTGGCGTCGACGATTTGCAGTCCTTCCTCGCCGACGACGATGGGCGTCGAGGCGCCGGGCTTCGCTCCTCCGCCACCCGACTGTGGGGCCGCCGTCTTCTTGGGGTGGTTGTGCTTCGCAGCGCTCACTTGATCTCCTCTTCGGCGCGGGCCGTGACCTCGAAGTGAGGCTTGCAGCGTTCGCACTGACAGAGCGCTCGCAGATACCTGAACGAGTAGATACCCGTCGAATGGCTGTCGCCCCACGCGAAAGAGAGGCCGTAGTTTCCGACGCGCTCGATCTGGCGAAGCTCGAGAGGCAGCGAGCCCGTGACGTCGACACGACGGATCGTCCCGCCGTGACCCTGGCAATGGGCGCATGGGCAGTAGCCGCGGAGGACATCGTGCGGCAGCACCGAGTGATGTCCGTCTGCCCAGGTGATCTCCATGACCATCGCACCGTGCGGGGCCTTGACGCCGGTGGGCGTGATGCTCGGCTCGTTCGCCATGGCCGGGACCTTACCACGGGCCCTCGATTCAGGCTTTGAAGCGCCACCGAAGACTTTCTGCGCCGCTCTCGGAACGCGTATACTTTCCTTGGGTGATCGAGGCGCTCTGCTGCGCTCGGCTTTTCACGACGACTACGAGGTCACGATGAGCAGCTCTGCGCGTCCGTCGGATTTGGCCTTTCTGTCGGTCGCGGCCGCGGTGACGGCCTGCGCGATGAGCTGCGCACAAGGATCGAGCGACGTCATCGGAAGCGGTGGCTCCGGCGGCGCTTCGACCGGGCCTTCGACCACGGCGCAGAAGGGCGCGGCGACGACGGGGCCGTCGACCACCGGCCCTTCGACGGGCGCGGTGACGAGCGGACCATCGACGACCGTCACGAGCGGTCCCTCGGGATCGACCGTGAGCTCGACGAGCGTGGTCTCTTCGTCGGCCGTGGCTTCATCGTCGAGCGGCGGCGGCACCTGTCACGATCCGTGCACCGTCGGCACGGCGCTGACACCCCTCGCGTGCCTCACGGCTCTCGCGACGGAGCTTTGCGCGCAAGACGTCTGCGGTAACACCGGATTGGAGTACTGTTGCACGAGCAACTGGGATGCTGGCTGCGTGGCGGGCGCCGGCAACTCCACCACGTGTCTCCTCGGCGGGTTCTTTTGCTGAGCCTTCACGAAAGCTCACATCGTCGACGGGGCGTTTTCTTCTGAATGAGGCGTTTTCGCCTGATCTTGTTCGTGACGTCGGGCCTCGCTCAAGGCCCTTTCGTCGTCCTCGTCGCGTTCGTTCTGCGTGCGTTCTCGAACGCCTGGGTCTCGTGGACCGTCGCGGTGCTCCTGGGTGCGGTAGCCCTGTGGCTTCTTCGCGGACGGGTCGCCGTCGTCTTCGACGATCGGCCCGTCTCCGCTCCGCGCCGCCTCCTCGAGCGCGTTTACTACACGCATTGGGGAGCATCGATCGCGGCGCTGCCACTCAGCTTCGTGCTCGTGCCGATCGGGCTCGTGGCGGGTACCGGCATCGCTTCGGGCGCCATCGCCGCGTATGCGCTCTCTCTCGGGGTCGCGATGTATGCCGTGTTCGTGCGGCCCGTTTGGGTGCGCGTTCGAGAGCTCGAGGTGGAAGTGACGGGCCTACCCGACGCCTTCGACGGCTACCGAATCGCGCATCTCTCCGACCTCCACGTAGGCTCGCTCTGCCCCCCGGAACGAGCGCGACGTTGGGTACGGACGACCAACGCGCTCGCCGTCGACGCGGTGGCCCTCACGGGCGACTACGTCACCAGCGGAACCCGATTTCACGAGGTCACTGCCCACGTCTTGGGTGAGCTCCGGGCGACCGACGGAGTGTTTGCCGTGCTCGGCAACCACGACGACTACGGCAAAGGCGAGCCCCTCCGCACCGAGATGCGGTCCGTGGGGATCAAGCTTCTCTTGAACGAGCGGACGACGGTCGAACGCGCCGGATCGCGTCTCACGATCGCGGGTGTCGACGACACGTACACGCGCCGAGCCGACGTCGACGTCACCATGGCCGATCTGGGTTCATCCGAGGTCGTGATCGCGCTCGCTCACGATCCGTCGCTGTTCCCCAAGCTCGCAGATCGCGGCGCAGCCCTCGTCCTGTCAGGGCACACGCACTGGGGTCAGGTCGCGCTCCCGTTCTTCGAAGAGCGCGTGAATCTGGCGGCGCGCTTCTATCGCTACCACGCCGGCATTTACCGGCGCGAGGCGTCGGTCCTCTACATCCATCCTGGGCTCGGAACCACCGGCCCCCCGCTTCGGTTCGGGGTCGCTCCCGAGATCACCGTCCTCAAGCTTCGTGCGCTGCGGGCCGCTACTCGATGAATGCGCCGAGCGATCGGAAACGTCTGTAGCGGTCTTCGGTGAGTGCGCTCGGGCTCATCGCGCAGAGCGAGTCGAGGTGCGCACCGAGGACCGCGTCGAGGCGTCTCGCCGCGTCGTCGTGATCTTGGTGGGCTCCGCCCGGCGGCTCGTCGACGATCATGTCGACCACCTTCAAAGCGAGCAAGTCTTGCGCAGTCACGCGAAGCTGCTCCGCGGCCTCGTCTGCGCGGGACCCGTCTTTCCAAAGAATCGCAGCGCAGCCTTCGGGGGAGATGACCGAGTAGCAGCCGAACTCGAGGACGAGGACCCGGTTGGCGACTCCGAGCGCGAGAGCGCCTCCCGACCCACCCTCGCCGATGATGGTCGCGATGATGGGGACCTCGATGCGCGCGAGGACGGCGAGCGCCGCGCCAATCGCTTCGCTCTGTCCGCGCTCCTCGGCGCCGATCCCGGGATACGCTCCCGGGGTGTCGATGAAGGTCAGCACAGGGAGACCGAAGCGCGCGGCGAGCTCGTAGATACGAACCGCCTTTCGATACCCCTCGGGATGGGGCATTCCGAAGTTGCGCTTCATGTTTTCCTTCGTGCCACGACCCTTTTGATGGCCTACGACCGCGACGCTTCGCCCGTGGTAGGTCGCCAGGCCAGCGACGATGGCTGCGTCTTCGGCGAAGCGGCGATCACCTTTCATCTCGATGAAGTCGGTGAAGAGACGCTTGGTGTAGTCGAGCGTGTAGGGACGATTCGCGTGGCGCGAGAGCTGCACCTTCTGCATCGGAGTGAGATCTCGGAAGATCTCTTTGGCGAGTCGGCCGGTTTCGACCTCGAGCCGCGAGAGCTCGTCTCGAAGGCTCGGGTCTTCGACGACCAAGGTACGCAGCTCACGCATGCGCTCGACGAGATCGACGATCGGCTTCTCGAACGACAGTACAGCCATCGCGTCCTTCTTACTCCAGCTCCTCGGGGGGCGTCACGTCGCCTCGACGCGAAAACAGACTCTTCGCGTTTCGCACTGCGTCACTCGAGGAGGCGCGCTTGGGTGTTCGCTCGGCTTCCGGAGCGTGGCCCGTTCGCTCGTGCGTCAGCTCTCAGCGCACGCGTCTGCCTTTCTTTCTTCCGATGGAGCTGCGACCGCTCGCGAAACTTTGCGGCGATGGCCCTGGGATTCGGAGAGGCGTGGGCTCGGAAAGCCGTGGCTCGAAGAGGCGTGGTTCTCGACGAAGAGATCAGGTCGAGATCGCGCTCGTCGGCTCGGCCAAGAACGCGTTCGCCGGGACCTGCACCTTGAGCGCGGGTCGGAGGACGTTGAAGATGCGCAGCGGCTTCTCTTTGCCCTTCACCTTGGCAGGGTGGAGCTCTTCGATGTCGAACCGGTTCTTCAGGCGCACGAGCGTGTTCTCGCTCACGATGACCTGTCCGGCGAGCGCGTGCGAGCAAAGGCGAGCCGAAGTGTTCGCGGTGTCGCCGATGACGGTGTAGCTGAGCGCCTTCGAGCTGCCGATGTAGCCCGCGACGAGCGGCCCGGTGTGAATGCCGATGCCCACCGCGAGCGGCGACTCGTCTTTTTCGAGGCGGCGACGGTTCAAGTGGCCGAGCGCCTCCCCCATCTCGAGCGCGCACTCGACCGAGCGGAAAGCGTCTTCGGGCGTCTGCAGCGGCGCGCCCCAGAGGGCCATGATGCCGTCGCCCATGAACTTGTCGAGCGTGCCGTCGTACTTGAAGACCGTGTCGACCATCGTCTCGAAGTACACGTTCAACATCTCGACGAGCGCTTCTGGGCTGGTGCTCTCGCTCATCCGCGTGAAGCCACGGATGTCGCTGTTGAAGACGGTGCACTCTTCGACGCGTTGACCTCCAGGCTTCACTTCGAGTCGCCCGCTGATGACCTGCTCGGCGATGTTCGGCGAGAGCAGGCGGCTCAAGCGCTCGCGGCTCACGATCTCGGCCTCGACCTTCTTGCCGAGGATGTTGATCTCGATGAAGCGCGCGGCCTGGTTCGCCACGGTCTGAACGAGCTCGAGGTCTTTGGCTTGAAAACGCGCGAGCGTCTCGGAGTCGAGCCAGAGCACCCCGAGCACTTCGTTGTCGTGTTGGAGAAGGGGCGCGACGATCGCCGAGCTGATCCGGTTCAGGATCATGCTCTTTCCCTTCGACGCAGCGAAATCCATCGCGGCGTCGTGCGTGAGAACGGCGGCGCGCTCTTTCACCACGTGATCGAGGATGGTGGAGCTGATCGTGATGGGACCGGTGGTCCCGTCGCGTCGCTGCGAGGCCTGCGGCCGGAGCTCGCCGTTCTCGTCGCGCAAGAAGATGACCGCGCGATCGGCGGTGATGAACTTGAGGACGCTGGCGAGAATCTTCTCGAGGAGCTTGTTCGTGTCGCGTTCGATGCCGATGGCATGCGAGAGCTCATGCGACAGACGAAGACGCTCGTAGTCGGCGCGCAGCTGGTTGATGTCGTTCGCGATGCGGTCGAAAGCGAGAAAGCCTTTTTCGACGGCGTCGATTTGGGTTCCAATCTGACGGGCCTGATCGCTGACGTCGATGCGGGTGCCCTGGGCGACGAACGACCCGACGACCGGTGCGCCACGCGCCGTGACCTGCGGCTGTTGCTGCGGATACCCCGTGCCTTGGAGCATGTGCCGCGGAGCATCGAGCGGTGCCGTGCCACCGGGCCGCATCTGTTGCCCCATCTGGGACGAAGCGAGATGCGGCGCGACCATCTGCGGCGGCGCAGCCTGACCGTACTGATTCTGCGGCGCGTTCTGGTTGTAGGTCGAGGGAGGGTAGCTGGGCGATTGAGCGCCCGAGCTCGGCGGCGCACGCCCTGGAGCGGATCCTGGGTAGGCCTGGGTCGAGGGCGGCCCGACTCCCGACGGCTGCGGGTAGTTCTGCTGCTGCTGCGGCGGACGCCCAAATCCGATGTTCTGCGACTGAGCCATCGGCGAGGAGCCGCCAGGCGCCTGCATGGCCGATTGCATGCCGGGACCCTGCACACCAGGCGGCTGCATGGGCTGCATTCCAGGCGGCTGCATTCCAGGCGGCTGCATTGCAAGCGGCTGCATTCCAGGCGGCTGCATTCCAGGCGGCTGCATTCCAGGCTGCGGTGGCGCTCCTTGCTGGCCGGGCTGCCAGCGCTGGTAGCCTTGCCCCGCGGCCGCAATCAGCTGGGCATTCGGCTGGACCGCGGAAACGCCTTGCAGAGGGCTCGATCCGTCGTCGAAGCGGCCTCGAGTGGCGCCGAGCGCGATCTCGTCGCCGTGCTTCAGCGGAGCTTCGCCCCGGACCCGCTCGTTGTTGACGTAGGTCCCGTTGAGGCTCCCGAGGTCTCGCAGGACGAAGTGATCGACTCGTTGCTCGATGATGCAGTGCTCTTTCGAGACGATCTTGTCGAGCAGCTGGATCGTGTTGTTGGGATGCCGGCCCAACGAATTGACCGCGCGCAGATCCACGGCGTGGGTGCCTTCGGCCGTCGTCAGGAATAGGCGCGCCATGGACCTCAAGAGCTTATCGGGGGTTTCGGTGAACCACAATCACTCGTCGCAGGCCAGAGGCACCGGAAGACGCTTCCATGCCTTCGCCGACTTCGCTCACCCAGCGTCACCCGGAGGGTCTTCGGGCGAGGCCCGCAGCGCCCCACCTCCCGCGACTCGAAGAACCGTCGCAGGCCCGTCGACATTCCCGCCCACCCTCGCCCGGAGGCTTTGGGATCGGGCCCGCTTTTGTTGCCCGGAACCCGAGAAAAGTAGCAATGACTCCGGCAGGATGTCGATCACTGTTCTCATCCATGGGGCCACGCGCCCCACGGGCGACGCGAGCGGGAAATCCGTCGCCACGCTGACGTTCGATGCCCCGCGCATCGTTCTCGGTCGTGGGGAGGGGTGCGAAGTTCGACTTCCCGATCCGAGCGTCAGCCATCGACACGCATCGATCCGTCAGCGAGGGGCCGAGTACCTTCTCGTCGACGAGGGGAGCACGAACGGAACGCGGATGGGACGGGTGCTTCTGTCGGCGCATTCCCCTCGCGCGATCCGATCCTCCCAGATCACGCGGATCGGTCGGGTCTGGTTGGAGCTTCGCGTCGAGCCGGCGGCACCCTCGACGGGATCGGCGGTCGCTGCCAAGGAAATCGCGCTCGATCTCGTTTCCGAAGCGCTTGCCGAGCAGGGGGAAGATGCTCGACCTCGCGTCGTCGTCGAAGAGGGACCCGACGCGGGCGCCGAGCTTCGGATCGACCCGGGTGTCAGGCATGTCGTCGGTCGTTCGAAAGACGCCCACTTCCCTCTTGAAGATGCTGAGCTGTCGCGTCGCCACCTCGAAATCGCGCGCAAGGGTGACGTCCTCGTCGTTCGCGATCTGGGCTCCAAAGGCGGCGGCCTCCTCGGCGATCGACCTCTCGGGACGACCGATCTGGTCTGGAAGCCTGCCGACCGCCTCACGATCGGTCAGACCGTGCTGCGCTACAGCTTCGATGCGGCCGAGGCGCTCCTGGAGATCGAGCGGAGCCCCGACGAAAAGCTCACCCCTGCCGACCTCGAGATCGGTGAAGAGCCGGAGATCGCTGCGCCCGACGATCCGGTGATCGACGACTTCGACGAGCAAGCGTTGGCGACGGGCGTCTCCACCGCGCTCACCGCGCAGGAACCCGAAATCGAGCGTATGAACAGCACGAAACGACGTCGCGGCTCGTCTTGGGGCGTGACGGATTTCGCCGTGGTCTTGTTGGCGCTCGGCGTGGTTTCGCTCAGCGCCGTCGGCTACTTCGCGTTGCTGCATTGAACGTCGCACCCCGAGCCGCTCGAAAGCGAGCGGCTCGCGACCGGCCGAACGAGCTCAGCGCTTCGGTCGTCGACCAGGCTTCTTGTGGGCTCTGCCTGCCGGGGTCGCCGAGCTCTTGCCCTTGGGGCTACCGCTCGGCATCGCCGGGTGATTCGCGGTTCGCCCGCTCTTCTTGGTCGCGCGCCTCGCGGGCGTGACGGCCTTGCCTTCACGGTCTTCGCTTCCGCCGATGCGCCGTCCGTAGACGGTTCGCCGGAGGATCGCTACGTCTTCGATGATGACCGAGACGCTGTCGCCGATGTCGATGCGATCGCCGGACCGAACACCGACCATGGCCAAGCCTTGCTCGTCGAGCTCGTAGACGTCGGTCCCGAGGGCTTCGCTGCGAACGAGCACCTCGACGTAAGGCTCGTCGATCGTGACGAAGACGCCGCTCCCGACGAAACCGGTCGCCGTACCCGTGTACAGATCGCCGATCTTGTCTTTCATGAAGAGGGCTCGATAGAGATCGACCACTTCGCGCTCGACCTCCATGCCACGCCGCTCACGCTCCGACGCGGTCACCGCGGCGAGGCGCAACGTCTCGACGGCGGCTTCGGATCGGTCGACCTTCTCGTTGCGGAGCACCGCGCGAACCGCACGGTGAACGACGAGGTCGGGGTAGCGACGAATCGGCGAGGTGAAGTGGAGGTAGGCCTGCGATGCGAGGCCGAAGTGGCCGATGTTCGCCGTGTCGTACACGGCCTGCTTCATCGAGCGAACGAGCAGCGTATCGAGGATCGATCGACGCGGATGCGCGTGCGTCTTCCGGAGAAAGCTCGAGAGCTTTTTCGGATCGAGCGCATCTTCTGGATCGAACGGGACGTCGAGCCGCGCGCACATGGCCGCGAAGCGCTCGATCTTCTTCGGATCGGGCGCGGCGTGGTTTCGGAAGATCGTCGGCACGCCGTGCTCGACGAGAAAGGCCGCCACGGTTTCGTTGGCGAGAAGCATCAGCTCTTCGACGATCTGGTAGGCCTTCGCCACGCCCGGATCCCGCGCTCGCTTCACGGCGTCGAGCGGTCCTTTCGTGACGGGATCGACGACGATCTTCGCTTCGGGGAGGTTGAAGTCGAGCGCACCTCGCTGCATGCGCTTCGCGCGAAGAAGGCTCGAGATGTCGCGGAGCACGCGCAGATCGTCGCGCATCGCTTCGGCCGCTTCGCTGACCTGAGGGACCGTCGTGAGACCAAGCGCGCGCGCGACCCCTTCGTAGGTGAGCTTCGCGCGAGAGCGCATGAAGCCTTCGATGACCTTCGATTGCGTGACGATGCCCGTCGCATCGAGGGTCATCTCGATGCACAGACAGAGCCGAACGACGTCGGGAAGGAGCGAGCAGAGGTTCGACGAGAGAGCTCGTGGAAGCATCGGAATCGCGCGATCGGGTAAGTAAATCGAGTTGCCACGGGCGAGCGCCGCGGTGTCGAGCGCGCTGCCCGGGGTCACGTAAGCCGACACGTCGGCGATCGCGACCCACACCCGGTACGTCCCGTCTTCTTCGCGAACGGCCCACAACGCATCGTCGTGGTCGCGCGCGTCTTCGGGGTCGATCGTGGGCAGAGGAAGATGGGTGAGGTCGACGCGCCCTTCGAGCACGTGCGCTGCGACCTCGCGTCCGAACGCCTCGGCCTCTTGCACTGCCGCGACGTCGTGCGGCTCGACGATCGAGTGGATGGCGAGGATCTTCCGCACTTCGACGTCGGGTGTGCCAGCCGGACCGAGCACTTCTTCGAGCACGCCTTCTGGATTTTCGCCGGGGCTCATCGGAAAGCGCGTGATCCGCGCGATCGCGACGTCGCCGTCGTTGCCGTCGCGAGGCGCATCGGGCATCGCCGCGAGGTTCGCCGCCGGAACGAGCACGACCGGACCGCGAATGCGCGAGTCGTCGGGCTCGATCCACGAGCTCTTCCCACGGCGCCTCAAGGTTCCTGAGATGCGTGCGGCGCGACGCTCGACAACCTCGGAGACGGCGCCTTCGGGGCCGCGGTGCGAGGTGGCGACGATGCGCACGACGACCTTGTCACCGTGGAGCGCGCCACCGACCGCTTCGGCCGGAATGAAGATGTCGGGTGCATCTCCCTCGGTCGCGACGAACGCGAAGCCGCGTGCATGCGCGTTCAAGAAGCCGGTGATGGCCTTGTCGCGCGACATCTTCGACTGCTTGTCGGAGAGCGCGAAACGCTGTCCGGGCAACGGAGTGACCGTGCCGTCGAAGACCAGGTCGTCGAGCACGCGGCCCAGCGCCGGAATCATCTGGGGGGCGATGGCGAGGCGGTCGGCCAGCTCCTGAAAGTGGAGGGGCCTCTTGAACCCGGTGAGCAGGTCGATGACCGACGCTCGTCGGGGTGTCTGTGAATCCGTCATTCGTTTTTCGTCTTTTCTCTTTCTCAATCAATCGAACCCGGAGCACGGGCGTTCGCGCTTCGGGGTCCCTTCTAGTGGCAAGGGACGCAGCCCGGAGCGTTCACCTGACGATGGCGCTCCCGTGCCGACTGCCCCGTGGTATGCGAGGCTCTCGGTCGATGAATCCCGCCCGTCTCATTCTGCTGATTCGAGCCGCGCTGGTCGCGGCCGTGATGGCGGCTGCCGCTCTCATCATCGACTACCAGAACCCCGGCGATCCGGCGTTTTGCGGAGTCGAGTCGGCGTGCTTGCAGCTCCGTCGCTCGACCGTCGGCCAGGAGATTGCCGAGCGGCTCTATCCGCTGAACCTGCCGCAACTCGGGCTCCTGTCGTTCGTCGTGTTGCTAGCGTTGTCGTTCTTTCAGAGCTCTCGCGCCCGCGTTCAGGTGTTGGCTGCCGCGTGCACGCTGGGCGGGCTCGGCGCTGCTGGCCTCATCGTGGCGCAGGCGTCCGCTCGCATCTTCTGCCTCTACTGCATGATCGTCGATACGTCGACCCTCGTCGCCGCCGGCGCCTCGCTCGCGCTCCTGTCGAAGCTGAAGACCGAGGCCGATCTCGCGAGGCTCTTGACCCCGTCGATGCGCTGGGACGTGACCTTGCGTTGGTTCACGGCCATCGCCGTCGCGGTGGGCGGTCCGTTCATCTGGGCACGCTACCCCGTCGTCCCCGCGCTGCCGGCGCCGATTCAGGCCTTCCAGACACCCGGCAAGCTGACCGTCGTGAGCTTCACCGATTTTCAGTGCCCTTACTGTCGCCTCACGCACCCGATCCTCACCGCGCTTCGGAAACGCCCCGACGTCGATTTTCACCGGGTGATGGCCCCGCTCGAGTTTCACCTCGGCGCAGAGCCCGCTGCGCTCGGCTACCTCTGCACCCCCGAAGACCGACGTGACGAGCTCGCCGAGCTCCTCTACGCCGCCGACGAGACGCACCTCACGACCCCAGGCGTCGTCGAGATGGCGCGCACGCTCGGAGTCGATGGTGACGCGGTCCAGGCGTGCATCGACTCCCCCAAAGCCCACGAGAAGCTGGCTCTCGAGAAAAAGATTTTCCAAGACGCCGGTGGCGCCGGCCTGCCGACTACGTACATCGGTCGCAGCGTGATCGTCGGCTACGACGTCGAACGCTACAAACGCGTCATCGTGAGCGGCGACCCAGGCTCGTTCTCGCTCCCCGTGTGGGCGCTCTTCGTGCTGACGGGGCTTTCGATCCTGTGGGCCGTCGTCTCATCTCTCCGCGCGCTGAAGGGCCCCCCGAAAGGCGACGCGCTCCCACCCGATCCTGTTTCGACCGAGGCCTGAACCGGTCTCCGGAAGGAAATCTGCCAAGTGACTCAAGACTCCGACGACGACTTCGCCTCCGTTCCGCCGCCTCCTCCACATCCAGACGAAGAGCCAGCGCAGAACCTTTCACACCGTTCGACGCCGACGCTGCCGCTCTCGTTCTTCGAGCAGTTACCTAAGACCGATTTGCATGTGCACCTCGATGGCTCTTTGAGGCTCGAGACGATTCTCGATCTCGCGAGAGACCGACACATCGAGCTGCCCTCGACCGATCCGAACGAGCTGCGCCGCGCGATGAACCTCGGACAGAATTGCGGGTCGCTCGTCGAGTACTTGAAGGCGTTCGACGTGACGCTCCGCGTTCTCCAGCACCAAGACGCGCTCTTTCGAGTCGCCTACGAGCTGGCCGAAGACGCCGCGCGCGAGAACGTCCGCTACATGGAGGTTCGCTACGCGCCGATGCTGCACACCCGCGAAGGCCTTCGATTGACGAGCGTCGTCGAGGCCGTCCTCGGGGGGCTCCGCGCTGCGCAAGACGATCTCGGTATCGAGTCGAACGTCATCCTCTGCGGCATCCGCAACGTCTCGCCCGAGTCGTCGCTCGAGATGGCCGAGCTCGCCGTCGCTTACAAAGGACGAGGCGTCGTCGGCTTCGACCTCGCGGGTGCCGAGTACGATCACCCTGCGAAGCATCATCGCCGCGCGTTCCAGCTCGTGCGCGACAACAACATCAACGTCACGATTCACGCGGGCGAGGCGTACGGACCCGAGTCGATATCGCAAGCGATTCACGTCTGCGGCGCCCATCGAATCGGCCACGGATGTCGCCTGCGCGAAGACGGCGATCTCCTTCACTACGTCAACGATCATCGCATTCCGCTCGAGTGCTGCCCGTCGAGCAACGTGCAGACCGGCGCCGTCGCGAACCTCGCGAGCCACCCGCTCAAGTTCTATTTCAACCTCGGGCTCCGCGTGACCGTCAACACCGACAACCGGCTCGTGACCGACACCACCGTGTCGAAAGAGCTCTGGATCTGCCACACGCAAATGGGTCTCACCGTCCCCGACATCAAGAGCATCATCGTCGCCGGCTTCAAGAGCTCGTTCTTGCCGTTCCACATCAAGCAGTCGTACTTGCGACAGCTCTCGCAAGATCTTCCGCGCTTCTCGGACGACGGCACGATCGCCCCGCCGCAGGCCCCCTCGAGTGGACGACACGACGGCCGCGCCGGTCGGCGAGCCGACGCGCGCGGCTAGCCTGAAAGGCTCGCTCGAAGAGCGCTCGCCACCGCCGACACCCGAACGACGAAGGGCTCCGATTTCTCGGAGCCCTTTTTCGATTTCGTAAGCTGTGAGAAGGCTAAGCACCGCTCTCGACGAGCGGAAAAAAACTTTCAGGCGGGCTTCTTCGGCTCCGGCTTCGCGTGTGATTTCGGCTCGGGCTTTCCGTGCGCCGGATTCGCTGCTTTGTCGTGCTCGGGCTTCGCGTGAGCCGGCTTGTCGTGAGTCGACTTTTCGGGCGTCGTCTTGTCGTGCTCGGGCTTCGCGTGATGCTCGGGTCCCTTCGACTGGGGCTTCGCGTGCTCGCTGTGTCCGGGCTTCGCGTGGTCACCCTCGTCGTCGGCCGTCTTGGCCTTCGATTCGCCCTTTGCGTCGCCCTTTTGCTTCTTGTCCGACTTCTCGCCCTTGTCGGCGGTCTGTCGCTCGGTGAGGTCGACCTTCTTTGGGGCCTTGTCCTCGTCTGCCTTGTGACAAGTGCAGTGATCGTCGTCGCCCTTCAGCGAGCTCGCCTTCGCCTCTTCGGCCTTGGGCTTGTCGGCTTTGCTCTTCTCCGGCTTCTCGCTCTTGGCCTTCTCTTCCAAGGCGACCTTCGGCTCTTTCGGCTCGCTCTTCGAGCTCGGCTTCTCGACGTCTGCCTTGGGTTTGTCGGCGTCTGCCTTGGGCTTTTCGCCTTCGATCCCCCAGGTCATGTCGGCGCGAACCCAGCCGCCGTCGCCGTGCGCGTCCACGACCTTGATCCAGTGATCTTTGTGCTCTTCGACCTTGAAGACCTCGCCATGCTCGACCTTGAAGAGCACTTCGGAGTCGGTCGACGCCTTCTCTCGAATGTTGGCGTGGTCGGTCGAGATGACGACCGTGGTCTGCTTGGCGAGCGAATGCTCCACCACCCAGGCCTTGTCGCCCTCGAAGTCGCGAACGAGCGCCCAGCCGTTCTTCCGCTCGATCACTTCGACCGGATAAAATTTGTCGGCGGAGTAGACGATGCTGCCCTTGTCGGAAGGCTGCTGTCGAAAGTTGGCGCTCTGAGTCTTCACACTCAAGATCTCGGCCGACGCGACCGAAGGAATGAGTGGAAGAGCAAGACTGAGGAGAAAAGGGCTGAGTTTCACTTGAACCTCCGCGAGATGAAACGCACGTTTACCTACATGTGAGCGTCTCCCCAAATTCCTTGTGTCGATTTTTCGCCTCGGGGCCGAGTCGAGGGGTTGACGCGTCTCGCTTTCGCGAGAAAAACACGCATGCGCGTCGCAGCTCTCGGCGCTAGACCGGAAGGGTGGACATCGCGTGGAGCTCCGCTCGACGCCGACCCACCTCGACGGTCCCCAGACACTCCTGGGTGACCGTTCCGGACGTCCTCACGAGGCGTATTTGTGCCTCACTCGATCAAGGAGACGACCAGATGTCGGATCAGTTCTCGCTGGCTAATCACGGAATCACGGTGCCTCAGGTCACCCGCAACCCTTCTCCGGCGGAGCTGTACGAGCAGGGTCTCGTTCGTGAGCGCGGGACCGCGATCACGTCGACGGGCGCCCTCGTCGCGCTCTCGGGCGCCAAGACCGGACGGAGCCCAAAAGACAAGCGCATCGTCGCGCACCCCGACAGCGAGAAAAACGTCTGGTGGGGCCCGGTCAACATCAAGATGGACGACCACATCTTCTTGACCAACCGCGAGCGCGCGACCGACTACCTCAACACGCGCGAGCATCTCTACGTGATCGACGGCTACGCGGGCTGGGACTTGAAGTACCGGCTGAAGGTGCGCGTCATCTGCGCCCGCGCCTACCACGCACTCTTCATGTGGAACATGCTCATCCGCCCGACCGAGGCGGAGCTCGAGACGTTCGGCGAGCCCGACTTCACGATCTTCAACGCCGGTCAGTTCCCGGCCAACCGCTACACGTCGGGCATGACGTCGACCACGAGCGTCGCGCTGAGCTTCGAGCACAAAGAGTTCGTCATTCTCGGCACCGAGTATGCCGGCGAAATGAAGAAGGGCGTCTTCACGGTCATGAACTACCTGATGCCGCTCGCGGGCGTCATGAGCATGCACTGTTCGGCGACCGAGGGAGACAAGGGCGACACGAGCATTCTCTTCGGGCTCTCGGGCACCGGCAAGACCACCCTCTCCGCAGACCCGAAGCGCAAGCTCATCGGTGACGACGAACATGGCTGGAGCGACGACGGCGTCTTCAACATCGAAGGCGGCTGCTACGCGAAGGCGATCAACCTGAGCGCGGAGCTCGAGCCCGACATCTTCGGCGCCATCCGTTTCGGTTCGGTCCTCGAGAACGTCGTCTGCGGGTCGCACGATCGCGTGGTCGACTACACCAACACGTCGATCACCGACAACACGCGCGCAAGCTACCCGATCGAGTTCATCGAGAACGCGAAGCTCCCTTGCGTGGGCGGCCACCCGAGCCAGGTGATCTTCCTCACCTGTGACGCGTTCGGCGTCTTGCCGCCGGTATCGAAGCTCACACCCGAACAGGCGATGTACCACTTCATCAGCGGCTATACCGCTAAGGTCGCAGGCACCGAGGTCGGCGTGACGGAGCCCGAGGCCACGTTCTCGGCATGCTTCGGTCAGCCCTTCATGGTCTGGCATCCGACGAAGTACGCCGAGCTTCTTGCGGCGAAGCTGAAGAAGCACGACGCGCAGTGCTGGCTCGTGAACACGGGCTGGTCTGGCGGCGCTTACGGCGTCGGCGCTCGCATGAAGCTCAAATACACGCGCGCCATCGTCGACGCGATTCACGCAGGCGACCTCGACCGTGCCCCGACCACGCTCGATCCGATCTTTGGGCTCGCGGTGCCCAACGAGATCGCCAACGTTCCCACCGAGATTCTCACGCCGAAGAACACCTGGGCCGACAAGGCAGCGTACGAGGCCACGGCAAACAAGCTCGCGTCGCTCTTCAGCGAGAACTTCAAGAAGTACGCCGACCAGGCGAGCGAAGAAGTGCGCAAGGCCGGACCGCGAATGTAATTCGTTCGCAAAAGCATCGAATGTGCGTCAGCGCCGCGCCCCGAGCCGAAGAGGCTTCGGGGGGCGGCGCTTCCATCGCCTGCCGAGGCGGGTAAGAGGCGAAGGGGCACGCCTTAGCAGGCGATTGCGGCATCGATGGCTTTCGCGAACGCGCGGGCCGTCTGCCATCGTCGATCGCGGCGCTTCTCGAGAGCGCGCGCGACGACCTCTGCCAGCGCGGGTCCGACGTCGGCGACCAGATCGAGTCGCGGCGGCGTGCGATCGAGATGCGCTTCCATGACGTGCGCGCGATCGCCCCCGACGAAGGGAGGTCGACCCGTGATGGCTTCGAAGAGGAGCACCCCGGCCGAGTAGACGTCGGTGCGTGGGTCGACGCGCTCGCCGAGAATGAGCTCGGGTGAAAGGTACGCCGGGCTCAGCTGCGAGGCAGCGCTCTCGGGAAGCGGCGTGGAGACGTCGTCGATTTTGGCTGAGCCGAGATCGAGCACGATGGCCCGCGTCGAGCTACGCGATTCGCGTTCTCCGTGGCCGATGAAGAGGTTCGAAGGCGTGAGGTCGCGGTGAATCACACCGACGCGATGCGCGGCGTCGAGGCCTCGCAGGGTGTCGCTCACGAAAGAGGCAGCGCGCCCGGGAGAGATTCTTCCGGTCGTGAACAGGTGCTCGCGCAGCGTGCATCCGACGAGGAGCGGCATGACGATGCACGGCATTCCGCTCGGCGTGCGCTGCAGCTTCAAGAGAGGGACCACGTTCTCGTGACGAATGCGCGCGAGCGCCGCCGCCTCGAGGAGGAATCGTACGCGGACGGTCGGATCGTCGGAGAGCGGCACCTTCAGCGCGAAACGACGACGCTCTGGCGTCACGGCTTCGAAGACCGTCGAGGTCATGCCGCCCCCTATTCGGCGCACGACTTTGTACGCGCACGCCTCGAGATCCATCGTCTCATCCACGCTCGACAGCATTGGGCACCTCCGAGCGCGAGGCCGTGCCGGGCTCTCCATCGCTCCAAAGGTTGTCGGCGTGAGCGAGCGCGAGTTGCGTCGCGTGTCTCACATGGTCGACCGCTGTCGGACGGAACCCGCCCGTCGAGCAACGCGTCGGGTCAGTGGTAGAGAAACCAGAGAACGCCCGGCTTGATCTCCATGTGGAAATGATCCCGGTGCGCGACGTTGTAGTTCGGGGTCAGCGTGTACGTGAAGACGCCCGCGTCGTGGGCCTCGCACACGATCGAGCGAAGCTCACGTGCGTCGTCGCTCTCGGGAACGGGAGCGCCGGGCCCGCAGGTGCGGTCGCCAAGCTTGCCTTCGAATCCCGAGGCCACGCTGAGGATCTTTCCGTTCTTCTTCTTCAGCGAGCCCACGTCGATCGCGAGGCCAGCCGGGTGGCGCGTTCCTGGTGGCGCCCACTTTCCGTGAAGCTGCTCGTCGTCGAACGCGGCGGCGGGCTTGGGCCCGTTCTTGGAGACACCGAAGCCCGCGCCTTTCATGGCTCCAGGCTTCGTGCTCTTCGTCGTCGCAGGCTTGGCGCTCCACCGCTTCGGCGCTGGCGCTTTTGCGACGAGAGGCAACGTCGTCGGCGCCTTCGCGAGCGGTGTTTGGGGGATGGTCTTGGCTCGATCGGCACCTTCGCCGCCTTCGACCAAGTGGGCACCCACCGCGGTGAGCGTGGGCTCGAGCTCGTCTGCGAGAATCTCGAGCGGCTCGAGATTGGAGTCGAGCTCCTTGTGGCGACTCTCGCCCGATCGGTTCGGTCCGCGCTGCGCGCCGCTGTGCGTTTTCGCGCCTTGGGTGCCCTTCTCGTCTAGAAACGCGCGCCTCTTGCTCGGCCGTCCGACGCGACTTTCGAGGGCGGCTCCGGCGTTCGCGCTCTCATCGGGCGAGGCTTCGTCGTGTGCAGCTTCAGAGCCAACGACAGCGGCGTTCTTGGCCGACGTGCTCGACGCCTTGTTGCCGTTAGCGACGCTGCCGTTGGCGACGCTGCCGTTGGCGACGCTGCCTTTGGCGATGCTGCCGTTGGCGACGCTGCCGTTGGCGACGCTGCCTTTGGCGATGCTGCCCTTCGCGACGTTGCCCTTGGCGATTCCGCCGCCGTTCGCGACAGCGTCGGACTGGGGGACGTTCGGACGGTACATCGTGTAGTGCACCACCTCTTCGACGTCGTGACGCTCGAGGATCGCAGCGAAGTCGTCGAGAGCGAGCGCGAGGCGCGCGTCGCAGATCTCGAAGATGGAGCTCGCTCGTTCTTCGGGCGGGAGCGCGGAGCGGATCAGGACCCCGTGCAAGCGTCCGGTGAGTCGAATCGGCGCGCGGACACCCGAGACCGGGCCGACGCGCGAGTAGAGAATGCTTCGTCGATCGAGCTCGGCGTAGGCCTCGTCGTCGGTCATGTTCGCGTAGCGATAGGCCGGCGTCTGCATCGCCGCAGCAGGATCGGGGATCTCGAGGTACGGAGACGTCGCGCGTGCGGGGCTTGCCACGGTGAGACAAGCGGCGAGCGTCGCGATTCCGGCGCACGATGCAGAAGCTCGCTTCATCGTCGTGCCGACGACGCCCAAGAATTGGGCAAGCGAGGTCGTTGCGCGGAGCACCTGGCCACCTTAATCGGCTGCGTGACAAAGGCTAGAAAAAGCCTCGCCTGTGATCGTCCTCGGTTCGCAAAATCAGCTAAAAGGCCTGTGTGAGCGACGCGGGCGACGATTCCCCTGAACAGACGACGCACGAGGTCGCGGGCCCACCCGGCGGTCGTCCTTCGTCGCGTGAGGCCGGCGACGACCCCGACGAAGCGTCCGATCCTGAGCTCTCACTTCGACGCACCATCGTCGCGGTCGTGGCGACGACAGCCATCGTGACGGTCGCCTCGTACACCACGCCCGAGCCTTATGTCGCGACCGTGGTCGGCCTCCTCTTTCTGGCGGCGACCTACTTCCTCGTTCTGCGCCACAGCGCGAAGTTCGTCGCAGCGCACGGCCTCTCGCTCGGTGGACTCTTCGAGCCGACCGGTCTCTCGCTCGCGCGCATCGCCAAAGACGCGTTCTCCTCGCTCGCGTGGGCGCTCGGTGCGTTCGCGATCGTCGCGGTGCCTTTCGCGATCGCCTTTCCGGTTTACTTCCACGTCCATCGCGAATTTCATTGGCGGGCCGTCACTTCGTCGCTCGAGCTGTTGTCGGGTCAGGTGCTCGTCATCGCGCTTCCCGAAGAGGCGTTCTTTCGCGGCTTCTTGCAGACCGAGCTCGAGCCTCTCTTCGCGCGGCGAGTGCGCGTGCTCGGCGTCGATCTGTCTCTGGCCATTCCAGTCGCCTCGGTGATCTTCGCCCTGGGTCACCTCTTCACGAATGCGCAGCCGAGTCGGTTGGCGGTGTTCTTTCCCTCCCTGTTGTTCGGCTTTCTGCGTACGCGGACCCGAGGGATCGGCGCATCGTTCATGTTCCACGCGCTATGCAACCTCCTTTCGGCCACGCTCGCGCACGGCTACAAGATCGGCTGATGGGAGCGAGGCTCGCGCTCTTCGACTTGGATCGAACGCTCGTCAGCAAGGAGACCGCGAGTCTCTACGTTCGCTATCAACGCGAGATCGGCGAGGCCACGACGCGTGACCTCATCCGCACGCTCGGATGGGTCGCGCAGTACACGCTCGGGATCCTCGACGCGAACAAGGTCGCCGAACGCGCGCTGCGCTCGCTCGCCGGAACCTCCGAGATCGCCATGTCGTCGCGTTGCGATGATTGGTTCCGTCGTTCGGTGGAGCGATACGTCACCGATGGCGGACGTCGCGCCGTCGCAGAGCATCGCGCGCGTGGCGACGTCTGCGCAATCGTCACGGGAACGTCGCTCTATGCGTCGAGACCGCTCGCGCGCTTGCTCGACATTCCCTTCATCGTGTCGAGCGTCTTCGAAGTCGACGCCGATGGGATGTTCACCGGTCGACCGGTTCAGCCGCTCTGCATCGGAAAAGGAAAGCTTTCCCGGGCCGAACGTTTCGCCGAAGAGCGAGGTGCGAAGCTCGAAGAAGCGGTGTTCTACACCGACAGCGTCACCGACCTGCCGCTGCTCGAGCGCGTGGGCGAGCCCGTCGTCGTGAACCCCGATCCGCGGCTCCGCCGGATCGCAACGCGCCGCGAATGGCGGGTCGAGCGCTGGTGAGGAGCGGGAGCCTAAGGGTCGACCGCGAGGAGCGTGCGTAGTAGGACTGCGGCATTCGGAGGTCCTGACCATGAGCGGTGGTGGTGGCGGGTGGGGCGACGGTGGTGGCTGGGGTGATGGCAAAGGAGGCGGCGGACCTCCCCCACCTCCTGGTGGCTATGGGCCTCCTCCCGCGCCTGGCGGATACGGCGCCCCTCAGGGCTACGGGGGCTCGACCCCCGGCGGCGGCTACGGAGCGCCCATCGGCGTCGACGCGCCCAATGCCTTCGGGAGCTACGGGATGCCCGGGCCGAGCTACGGCCTCATGGCCCCGAACCAACCGATGATCCAGTACTCCGAGAAGGAGCAATCGACGGCGTTTCTACTGGCGATCTTCCTCGGCACGCTCGGCGTCGATCGTTTCTACCTGGGCCAGACCGGGCTCGGCATTCTCAAGCTGCTCACCTGTGGAGGCTTCGGAATCTGGGCCATCGTCGACGCGGTCCTCATCGGCTGCGGGATCATGAAAGACGCGAACGGCCTCTTGTTGAGGCGCAACGCGCCGATCGGCAATCCGCATCGCAGCCAAGCCGTGACGTTTCTCCTGAGCTACTTCGGCGGAACGTTCGGGGTCGATCGCTTTTACTTGGGGCAAACGGGTCTCGGGATCGCCAAGCTTCTCACGTGTGGCGGGCTCGGGATCTGGGCCCTCGTCGACGTCGTCCTCATCGGGATGGGCAACATGACCGACAACGAAGGAAACTCACTCAAACAAGACATGTGAGCCCGTCGTTGTGACGTCGATGTGTCGTCGCCCCTCCAGACCAGCACGGGCTCGAGCCCCCCGAAAACTCAAGGTGAAACGCGACCTCTGGGCTCCAAAGAGCTTGGCTGTGTCACCGGTTTGTCACATACTCGTACCGTGACGCTTGGACTTCTCCGCAACCATCCTCTCGAGCTCGACAAGCCGAAGGTTGGCAAGCGCCCGCGCATCGAGGTCCAGGCGTCGATCGAAGACGCACCGCCTTCGGAGTGGGGCTCGTTGCTCGGCGATCTCGCGCGCCCTTCTGGCGGCGCGCGCGGTGTCGAAGTCGACTGGCGCGTCCACGACAAGACGCACCTCGAGTTCGCGATCGACTACCCGTTCGATCCCGACCATCCGGCCTACACGTGGGAAGCCTTCTTCTTCGTCCCCGACAGCTTTCGGCTCGACGCGACGACCTACGACAAGAAGGACATGTACGAAGACCTTCTCAGCTACGTGCGCCTCGCCGTGCCCGAGCTGCCTTTCGAGCACCTCGGTCGACGCGAGGTCGACGACAGCGAGCCGCATGGGCGTGAAGTCAGAATCTTGAGCGAGCTCGAACGCGCCCTGAAAGGCGCTGAGAACAGCGAAGACGGCTCCGATGCATCGCGCGTCGCCATAAGGCGCGCTCGCGTGTTCGCCTGCCTCGTTCGAGCGTCGGGCCTCGACGCCCAGCGCACCTTCCTCGCACAAATCGACGGGCCAGAGGGTCTGATCAAGGCCGCACAGCACACCGCACGCTTCACGAAATCGGTCGGAGAAGTCGCTCGGAGCTACCGCGCCATTCTCGCGACGGCGGCGAAGCGATCGCTGCCTCACGAAGTGAACATCGCTCTGAAATGGGTCGACGAGGACATGTCGCTCGTCCTCGAGACGCTCATCGCGAACGCGAGCGTCCGGATTCACGAGAAGGCACAAGGGCCTTCGGGCAATGGGCCTGCCGAGCCTGCTTGGTCCGACATTGCCGCGCGTCTCGCGGCAGAAGCCGTCGCCGAGGCTCGGTATCGCGAAGAGCACGAATACCCGTCGGTCGGTCGCGGTGATGCGTCGCCGCGCGAGATGGAGCACATCGAATTTCGACGGCACATGCTCAAACGCTTCACCTCGAGCGTGCTCTGGTTGAAGCACGAGGTGCGAGACGGCGCCTCGTGGATCGTCCAAGGGCTCTACGCGCTCGCGGCGGCCGTCGCGATGGCCTTCGCGGTGTTCGCCACGCTGCGAGCGAGCCAGCTCCAAGGATATGCCTCGCTTTACGTGCTCTTGTTGGTCGCCTCGTATGCGATCAAAGATCGCATGAAGGCCATGCTCCAGGCGGCTTTTTCGAAATGGGCCGAGCGACGCTTTCCCGATCGTCGGTGGACGATTCGAGACGTGGAGCGCGGTGAGGCCGTGGGGTCGGTGCGCGAGCGCGCTGGCTTTCGACCCTTCTCGAACCTGCCGAGTGGTGTTCTCGACGCGCGTCGTCTGACGCGTGAGCATGCGCTCGAAGAGTCGGCGCGCCCCGAGAAGGTCTTGTGGCACGAGAAGGCCGTGTCGCTCGGTGAGCGCAAGGCCGGAACTCTACCGTCACCGATGCTGACCGAGATCTTTCGACTCAACATCGGCCCGTGGCTCGCACACACCGACGATCCGAACCGAACGATCACATTCGCCGATCCGACCGAGGCCTGCATCTACTCGGCGACTGCACGACGCGTGTACAACATCAACGTCGTCTACCGCCTCCGTCGAGGCGCCGAAGACTCGTCTTGGAGCCGCATTCGCGTCGTCGTTTCGCGAAAAGGCATCGAACGAATCGATCCGATCGCCTGAACGGCGTCTCTGCTCTGATCCGATCGCCTGACCAGCGTCTGCGATCTGATCCGATGCCTGACCGCCCTCGGTGATCGGCTTCGCTCTCGGCTCTTCTGTCAGGAGAGCGCAAACATACGAACGCTCTTCGGCTTGACGGTGATCTCGAGCGCGCCGCTCTGAACGGCGAAGGTTTGCTCCTTCATGAGATCGACTGCACGCGTCGTGCTCCCGCCGAGGCTCACCCTCGCCGTCATGTCGAGCTCGGCCGGATTGATGAGGAACAGCACGCGCGCCTTACCGGCGTCGTCTTCGTGGACCGTCGCGTACACCGAGTCGGGCTCACACGAGATCGTCGGCAGGCCGAGCAGATCGATGGCCTGCGAAACCGCCCGCTCGACGCTGGCCGGATCGCTGTCGAGGACCACCTGATGATCGGGAAAATCAGGGCGGAGCAGCTCGGTATCCATAGGCTCGACGAGCGTGCGACGCGCGCCCCCGAGCTCGGGAGCACGCGGCCCCAGGGTCACGAGAGTTCCTCGTCGAGCCGCCTCTTCCAAACGTGAGAAAAGGGTCCTCGAGAGTCCGCCCGAGGTGACGCAGACGACCCACGAAGCGCCTTCGAGTGAGATGTCGCGATCCTCGCCGCCGATGTGCGCGAACGGGACGCCGCGCGAGTCGAGCGCGCTCTCGAGCGTACGCGTGAAGGTGTCGGCTTCGACCGCGGGCGGGAAGCCGAGACCGAGATCGTCTTCGAGCGCCGACTCGCGCGCGCCGGCCCCGAGCACCGAGAAGAACGCGGCCGAGATCGGTCCGAACGCGTGCATGACGCGCGCGAGGCGTCGCTCGTTTCGAGGCGTGAGAATGCGCACCGGCACGCGGCGGTGAAGCTCGTGGAAGCTCACCTTGTCGAGGGCCGAGGTGAGCTTGCGCCAGAAGAGCGCGAACGGTCGCTCGCGTCCTTGTGGATCGATGGGGGCGCCGATCCAACGATCGCGCTCGACGGCCATGTAGAGGTTGAAGCCGCGCAGACCGTACGCGAGCGCCGTCATGACGGTGAAGGCGCTGTCTTTCTCGTCGAGCGGCGGAAAGAAGGGAGGAAAGCCCGCGCCCATTTCGCACGCGTAAGCGGGCATCGCTTTGGCTTCGGTGCGCACCGCGAGCTCGGTGGTTCGACGCGCGATGATGAGACGAGTCGTAGGAGAAGCTGCGTTGTAATAATCGTAGCCGACGAGGTCGACCGCCGTTCCCTCGACGCGCGCGGCGTTGAGCGGTGTCGTCTCTTGGCCCGGCGGAAAGTTGTGCGTTCTCGGAAGGCCCGTGATGCCTGCGTCGTCGAGCGCGTCGGAGAAACGTTGAATCGCGGTGGCCAAGAGGTGCTCGTGAAACTCGCTCCAATCGATGTGGCGCGCGAGCTCGGCTGCGACCTTCGCGTCGAAGCGCACGGGGGGCTCGATGTCGCCGAAGCGGGGCGTTCCTTCGGCGTTCGGATCGAAGCCGTATGCGCTCGCGAGCGCTTCGATGGTCTTGTACTTGTCGCGCAAGAAGGCGCGGTAGAGCTGGATCGCGTCGGGGTGGTAGTCTTGATCGTAGGCGCCGTCGCGGAAGTAGAGCGCCCCCTCGTTGTCGACTTGAACCATGACGATGGGCCCGTCGGGGTAGAGGTGCTTCGAGAGCACTTTGCCGAGCTCGCGAAAGTAGCGCGCGGTCTCGTCGAGAAAGACGGCGCTCGCGTAGCTCGGCACCGGGAACGCGGCCGGAGCGATAGGCAAGATCACCGGGTTTTGGTTCGGCGATCGCGCCTGACAAGCCGGATCCCACACGACGCGCTCGGGGATCCCGAAGTGCGTGAGCTCGGCGTTGATGTGCGGACCGGGGCGTACGATGACGTAGAGGCCGAGCTCGTGGGCGAGCTTCACGAAGGCCTCGACGTCGAGTCTCGGATCGTTCTGACCGAGCTCGAGGACGCCGGGCGCCACCTCGTGGACCGACCACGGAATGTAGATGTCGATGATCCCGAGGCCCAGCGACTTCGTGGCGAGAAGGCAGGCTCGCCAGCTCTCTGGAGCGAGGCGCCAGTAATGGACGCTGCCTGCGTAGAGCGGGACCGTCTTACCGCCGATGGAGAGACCTCCGCGAACGAGGTGAACGCCTCGCGAGGTGTGTGAGCGCACTTCCTGCTCTCCGTCTGCTGCCGCGGGGTTCTTTTCGGCCTGGGGTTCCACGCGCTTCTCCCTCGCACCAGGACGGCGCGTACACCTTTGTGCCGCGGGCCTACCACCCCCACGCTGCGAACGCTAACGTGGACGGGTGAGGCCCCTCCGCTCAATCGCCGTCTCTGCCTGGCTCCTGTTCTCGCTCGGATGCGGGGGTGTCGCGCCCGACCCTTCGACACCCGACGGGGCCCAGTCGGCGGCCCCTGCCGAAGCCCCGAAGCCGAAAGACGCGGCGCAGCGAGCCGAGGCGCTCATCGATGGGAAGGTCGGCGCGCTCGTTTGGGTCGATCGGGTTCGCAAACATCCGGTAGGCGCGAGGCTCCTCGCGATGCCGATGGTCGCCGATCTGCTCGAGGGCACGGGCCTCGATCCGATGAACGATCTCGAGCGCGTGTTCGTCTCGGGACCGGGAACCGACAAAGGACGCGCCGTCATGTTCGCGGAGCACAACCTCGATCCGGTGCGCGCTCATGCGGCCCTCGAGTCGGTGATTCAGAAGAGCAATCCCCCAGGGGAGATGTTGACGGGGCTGCCTTACGAGGCGGCCAAAGTCACCATCCGCGGGCGCAGTGGCGTCGTCGCGTTCCTCGCGCCTCACTACCTCGTCGTCGTGCCCGAAGATCTGGCGCCGCGCATCCCGAGCTTCGTCGGGACGGGCGGCCTCGCCGATCCGAACGGCCCGGAAGCGGCCATCGCGGTGGCGATCGATCCGAGCCAGACGGTGCGGGCACCGCGCGTTCCTCGGTTTCCGGCGACGGTGTCGCGCGCGACGGCGACGCTCGTCTTGCGAGCCGATGGGGGCGCCGACGTCGATCTCGTCGGCGACAGCGTAAGCGAAGATCAGGCCGCCCAAGATGCGCGGCAACTCACGGGCGACATCGAACGCGCAACGACCATGAAGATCGCGTTCGTCACGATTCGGGTGATCGATCCGATCGTGTTCGTGGCGCAGGGCAACCAAGTGAAAGCGAAGGTCGATCTGTCGCGAGCGCAAATCGATCAGCTCCTCGGGCTCGCCGCGCGCTTCGCGCCTCAATGACGACGTTCGCGTTGACATAAGCGAGATGGACCCTACGGTTGGGTTCTCGTGGTCCAATTCCCAAACCGTTTCATGAATCTGTCGGCCGCCCGGTCGACGTTCGGCGATCAGGTCGATCGGGTCGGAGCCTTTCTATCGAAAGGCGATCCGTTGGCCGACCGCGTCGTCGATGCCTTCTCGGCTCTTCCGGCCGGCGTCGGAATGGCAATGCTCGACAAGGGGCTCGAGCACGGCGGCGCGAGCATCGCCGACGGTCCGGAGCCGCTCCGGGCGCTCCTCGCCGAGATCGAGAGGGTTCCTGCCTGGGTCGACCGACGCGCTCTCGAGCACGGCGGGGAGTTGCTCTTCCGATCGGGGTGGTTCGGAGGCCTCGTCCTCGGAATCTCCCTCCTCTATGGATACGCCTCTCCGGGCGGAAACAAGCCCCTGGTCTTCTCGGGGCGTCTCAAAGAACAGGCCCCCCGGCGGCTTCGAGCGACCTCGCGTTTCGTGCAGGCGACCTGCGCGACGAACGGGCTCGCGCGGGGCGGCGCCGGACGCGCGATCACCGTGAAGGTCCGGCTGATGCACGCGCACGTTCGCCAGATGCTGCTTCGGTCCGGCCGCTGGGACGAGGCGGCTTGGGGCCTGCCGATCAATCAGCACGACATGGCGGGGACCTCGATCCTCTTCTCGCTCGCGCCCATCGAGTCGCTCCGGGCGCTTGGTTACGATCTCGATGCTGAAGAAGTTCACATGTACATGCAGCTGTGGCGCTATTCGGGGCATCTGATCGGGGTCGATCCGGAGCTGCTCCCGACGAGCGAGCACGATGCGAGGCGGCTCAAAGACATCGTCGCCGCGACCGAAGGGCCTCCTGACGACGATTCGCGCGCGCTCGCGAGGGCGCTGTTTTCGTCGGGCCCCCGGTCGCTGAAGGGCACGCCAGAAGAGCACGCGCGCGCCACGCGCATGGCCGAGATCGGAGAAGGGCTCTTGCGTAGCGTCATGGGCGAAGAGCTCTCCGACGGTCTCGGCATTCCTCGAACGCGGTATCGTCATGCGATTCACCCGGTTCGCGCCATCGTCGCGCGGCTCGAACGAAACCGGCTCGTCCGACGGAGCCTCCGCGACCGGTCGATCGAGGCTGGTCGAAAATATTGGCAGGCCGCCGTAGAGCGCGAGCGCGAGCCGATGCTGTTTTCACTTCCTGACGAGCTTCTCGGCCTTTCGAGCGTTTGACGCACCTCGATCCGGCGCGTTTCTCGGCGTTCGTCGTCGGGCAGTCGCGCCTCCGATCGGGTAGGCTCCGCACCCTATGCGGCTCGTGAAGATCGGTCTCGCCAGTGTCAACTCGACCGTCGGCGCCGTCGTTTCCAACATCACCAAGGCCATCGAGCTCGCCCACGCCATGGCCGCAGAGCACGTCACGGTCGGCGTCTTCCCGGAGCAGGTCACGGGCGGCTACGCGGCAGAAGATCTCGTCCAGTGGCGTGGTTTCGTCGACACGCAATGGCGAGAGCTCCTCCGCTTCGCCACGTCGACGCGCGAGCTCGGGACGGTCTTCGTCATCGGGGTGACCGCCGGTGTCGGCGGCGATCTGTTCAACTGCGCGGCGGTCATCCACCGCGGGCATGTGCTCGGGCTCGTGCCCAAAGAAAAGCTCCCGACGTACAACGTGTTCTACGAAGCGCGAACCTTCTCGCGCGGCACGCCGCACCTCGAGCTCGATCACCACGGCGTCCCGCTCGGCGATCTGGTGTTCGAATTCGACTTCGGCACGGTCGCCGTCGAGGTCTGCGAAGACGTCTGGTCACCCGATGGGCCCATGCGGCGTCGTTGCTACAGCGGCGCCGAGATCGTCTGCAACGTGAGCGCGTCGCCGTTTCGAACCGGGATCGTCGCGACCCGCCGCGAGATGATCGCGACGCGCGCTTCGGACAACCAAGCCACGATCGCGTACGCGAACCTCGTCGGTGCCAACGACGGGCTCATCTTCGACGGAGGCGGGTTCATCAACCAGAACGGACGCCCCGTTCTCGAGGCGCCGCGCTTTCACGAAGGGCTCTCGAGCGCGGTCATCGATCTCGACCGCACTTCGCGCTGCCGCCGCGAAGCGAGCACGTGGCGAAGTGATCTCGAGAGCTTCAGGACCAAAGATCGGCCGGTGAAGAAAGTGAAGAGCGACGCACCGACGGCCGAGCGATCGATGCTCCGCTACCCGCCGCCGCCCCTCGGAACGACCTTTTTCTTGCCGTCGAGCACGCATCGAACCGGGTCGCCGCGCGTCGAGCTGCTCGACGATCTCTTCGACGCGCTCGGTCTCGGCGTCGCCGACTACTTTCGGAAGACCGGGGCGTTCAAGTCGATTGGGCTCGCCCTCTCGGGCGGGCGCGATTCGCTCCTCACGCTCCTGGTCGCGTGGCGCGCGGTCCGCTACCTCCGCGCCGGGCTCGACGATTCGGAGCTGCGCGAGGTGATGCCGACCATGCTCCACGCATTCTACATGCCGACCCGCTTCTCGAGCGAAGGGACTGCGCTCGCTGCGAAGGCCATCGCGAACGATCTCGGAGCCACGTTCCTCGTCGTCCCGATCGAAGACGCCTTTCAACGCGAAGCCGACGCGGCTCGATCGATGCTCGGAGCCGAGGGGCCCGACCTCACCGAAATCACGCATCAGAACATTCAGGCGCGCGTCCGCGGTCAGCGCATGTGGAACTGGGCGAACACGAGCGGAGCGCTCTTCCTGCAGACGGGAAACATGAGCGAAAAATCGCTCGGCTACACGACCGTCGGGGGCGATCTCGAGGGCGCGCTCAGCGTCATCGCGAATCTCCCGAAGACCGTGGTCATCGCGATGCTCGAGCGTCTCCAAGAGCGCTACGCGTTTCCTGGAATCGACGCGACTCTCGCTACGACGGCCGGCCCCGAGCTGGCCGCGAACCAATCCGGCGAGGCGGAGCTCATGCCGTTCGAGGTGCTCGACGCGTGTCTCTATCTCTACGGCGCCGAGAAGCTCGCGACCGACGAGGTGGCGGCGGCGCTCCCGAGTCTCTTCCCCGACTTGCCGTCGGACGAGCTCCGAGGCTTCGCAGAGAAGTTCGCGCGTCTCTTCACGCGCTCGATTTTCAAGTGGGTCCAAGCGCCCATCGCGCTCCACGTCGGATCGCTCGATCTCGATCGTGAGCGCGCTCTGCAACTGCCCGTGGTGCAGCGAACCGAGTGGTCAGGAACATGACGGAGGCGAGCGGGAGCTCGAAGCGATCGATGGGAAAAGGCATGCAATCGAGTCTCGATTCACTCACACAGATCGCCGCGTGGTCTGGGGCGGCTGGGCGGGCCGCGGCGGCTGCGGTGTTCCTCGTGGCGTGCGGACCGGCTGGTCCATCCGACGGAGGCGTGCATCCGAGCGTGCCTGTTTCGATGTCGTCGGCCTCGTCGACGACGGCCGTCACCGACTCGCCCGCGGCGTATCCGACCGCGGTCAAAGACCTCGCGAGCGCCGTCCCGAAAGACGCGACGATGCTCGTCAGCGTACCAGGCGACGTGCTCCAAGCTCGAGAGCTCGCGTTTCTCGACACGCTCCTGCCCACCCTCTCGGCAGAGCTCGCGGCAAAGTCTCATCTCCCCGACGGAGCGCTCCTCAACGCGATCCGTGCGTTCGACGGCGCAGCGATCTTCGCGATGCCGAACCGTGGCGACGATGGGCCGCCGTTCGCAGCGGTCCTTCGATTCCGCGATTCGAAGCCGGTCGTGGCCTTGCTCGAAGCCGCGAAGCTCACCAAGATCGACGACGTGCACTGGGTCGCCGACCAGGGGCGCGACTCGATCCAGGTCGCGTGGCTCGCAGCGTCGGGGATCGTCGTCGTATCGGCCGACAAGGGCGTGCTCGACGCGGCGCTCGCGACGCTGTCGGGGCGCGCTCCGTCGTTCATCGACTCGCCGCTCTTCAAGGCCGCGACCCCGGGCGAAGGATTTCTCGTGGCCGATCTCGCGCGGCTCGTCCCTGAGGCTCCCGATCTCCTCGGGCCTGGCTCGCGTCTCTCGGTCGTCATGGGCGGGAAGGGCACGGCGATCGACTTTCGCGAGTACGGCGTTCGGGTTCCTCGGCTCGGCGCCGTCCTCGCGCCGATCGTCCACGACGCGCTCGCGAAGCTCCCAGCCGGTGCGAGCTTCGCGCTCGATCTCTCGATGCGTCGGCGGCCTGGAAAGACGCTGCGCGATCTCATCACCGAGCTGGGTCGCAGCTCGCAAACGCCTGGTTCTCGCTCCGAAGACAGTCTTCCGAGCATGGCCGATGGGCTCCTCACTCAGTACGCGAAAATGAATCTCGACGATCTCGACCGCGTCCTCGGTGACGAAGTGGCCTTCGGGATTTACATGGACGCGAAGGGCAACGCGCCTCCTGAGCGACGCTTCAAGGAGAGCGGGGCGATGCTCGTGACGGTAGCGGTCCGCGACGACAAAGCCGCTCGCTCGTTCATCGACGCCATCGCTCGGATCGGCAAAGGCAAAAAGGGCGTCACTTCTTCGGCCGGCAAGCTCACCGTCGATCTCGGTGACTCGATCGTTCGTGTCGAGGCGCAAAAAGGATCGGTCGCGATCGCGGTCGGAGCGAAGCAGGCGACCACCGACGCGTTGAAGGCGCTCTCCGACGGCAAAAAGACGCTCGGCACATCTCCGTCGTTCGTCGACTACAAGAAGCGCGCGCTCAAAGAATCGCACCTCGCGATGTTCGGCGACATGGCCGAGCTCGTTCGTTCGCTCGGCCCAGCGCTCGGTGGCGACGCTCAGGTGAAAGCGCTCACCGCGTCGGCATCGGTCATCTCGACCGATCTCGTCGGAACGGCGACCGACAAGGGGCTCGAGCTCACCGTCAGCGGTGATGGCGGCGCCGCGATCGTGGGCACCGTCGGCGCCCTCGGGGTCTACGGCGTTCGCCAGTACCTCGTCTCGGCGAAGACCGCCGAGGCCAAGAACACCCTCGGCGCGATCAGCCGGGGAGCCGTCGCCTCGTTCGAGCGTGAGCAGGGCACGGCGATCAAGGTCGCCCACGCATTGTGTCGCTCGGCGGTCGCCGTCCCCAGCACCGTCCCACGAGGCGTGAAGTTCGCGCCCTCGACCGACCCTGGGAAAGACTTCCAAACGGGCGACCAGCTCGCCGGTTGGAAGTGTCTCAAGCTCGACATGACCGAGCCCTTTTACTACCAATACGACTACCGAATGGGCGGCAACTACAAGGGGCCCAAGCGAGGCGGACCCAACCCCGGGCCCAATGGTTTCGAGGCTTCTGCAGAAGGCGATCTCGACGGGGACGGGAAGACGAGCCTCTTCACGAGGACCGGGAAGCTCAAGGCCGACGGAACGATCGAGCTGAGCAGAGAGGTCTTCGTCTCCGACGAATCCGAGTGATCTGGGGCTCTTCGATTTGCGCTGCACCGCGATCGAGCGAGCCCGCTCGTCTTCGCTCCTCGGGCCTCGCTCTGGGCGACCTCGGCGTCTTCGGTCGTCACCCGTGGCGCGGAGACCGGAGTCCGACTATGACGGCCGGCGCCATGCGATCTCGTCACGCCGTCGTCTGCGTTTTCATCGGCTCGCTTCTCTCGGCCTGCAGCAAGCCCGAGCATGTCGTTCCGACTGACCTCACTGCGAGCGCGGCCGCTGCGCCGAGCGCGAGCGATGCGCCGCTCGAGCCGGGCGGCTTTCCGAACGTTCCCGATGGCCAGAAGCTCATCATGTCGGGCTTCGGCAACATCATCGTTCCCGACACGTTTGAAGACAGCGAGACCGGGTTCGCCACGCCAGCGGGTCACACGTTCGACACCGGGTACGTGACCAAGGGCGTCGACGGCACCGTCACCGGGCGCTTCGCCATCTCGCACAAGGAAGAGGCGGGTACAGCCGTGCCCGATCCGGTGATCGCGCACCTCGGTGACAAGGCGGCCGCGCCGACCAACTGCCCGGGAAAGACGACCGATTCGGCTGAGAGGGAGTTCGTTCGCGGCTTCATCGCGCATTACAAATGCGCAAAGGGCCCCTTCGGTGGCGGCATCGTCGCGACGCTGCGCAAAGACAACCGCATCTACGAGCTCATGTGCACCGCCGTGGCCGAAGGTGGCGTCGACGCGTGCGTCCGCATCCTCGGCCAATACCGCCCGAACTGATCGTTTCGGTCTCTCGGAGCCTCGAGAGCTCTCGCAGCCTGAAGAGAAATGGCAAAAGGCCGAGCGAGGGCTCGGCCTTTCGTGTTTGCGATGGTGGCGACGCGATCAGTGCGGGGGAGTCGCGAAGCGTCCGGGGAACGGATTGGCATCGAGGCGGCGCTGCACTTCACCGCGCGTCCAGCCGGCGGGGTTGGTGCCCTGCTCGTTGAAGAGCGCGATACCGATGACGCCGACGTTGCGTGCGTCGCCCGTCTTTTTCTGGGCGTAAGAGTCGCGAACCGAGCCGAAGCGGAAGGCGGCGACCGCGTCCATGCTTTGACGGAAACCGTCGATCTCGACATGGCCGTTCGGCTCGATGAGGTAGCCGCGCTTGCTGAAGCTCCCGGCCTTGCCGTCGAGAACGTCGAGACCGTCGACCGACACGATGACCTCGAGGCGCGCGGGGACGTTGCTTTGGATTACGATCGTGTAGCGCTGACCGGCCGAGCCGACGACGTAGCTCTTGCTCGCCGCCTCGAAGCCGGTGAGAAACCGGCCTGTATCGGGGTCTTTGAGGCTCATCGTAGCGACGCCATTGCCGATGTCGGCCGAGCCGGTCGAGAACTCGCGGAAGCCGCTCGCGTTGGCCATCGCCTTGGCGCCCTCGGCGTCGTTGTAGAAGAGCGAAGCGACCGCGAAGGGGGTCGTCGCGTCGGCGCGGCTGAAGGGGGCGCTCGAAATGCGCGAGGTTCGCGTCTCGCCCCACTCGGTTCCGAGGCCGGGACGCGACTCGGGGCGCGGGCTCTCGCGGAACTCGCCTTTGACGCCGTTGCTGCCCTCGGTGCTCGGGCTGCGGGAGGCACCAGCCATGTCGGCGGCGGGCGAAGGCGCGGGCGGGGCTTGGGGCTGACCGGAAACATCCATCTCCATGGCCATCGGCGCCTTGGCGGCCGAAGAGGGCGGAGCTTGGTTGTAGGCTCCGCCTGCGGCGCCGCAGCCGACGAGGCCAGCCATGGCGAGGGGCAGAGCGCAGAACCAAGTGGATCGAGTCGAGATCATGTGAGCCTCCTGAGCGTCGCGTTCGTCGCCGTGCGTCCCTTTTCGTGGGGACGTCGTCGCAACTGAGCTGAGAACGTGGGCAACCCCGCCCCCCTTACAGCCCCCGTCCTCTAGACGCCGAAACTCCTCCGAGCGGCTCCTTCGGGCCGGCCTCGGCCAACGATCGCCCGATTGTGCCCGATTTCGGGCACGAACGATCACATCGGCGTGGGCAGCTTGTTGAACAGGTCGGAAAGATCGGCTGTTGCCGCGTCGGCCGCGCCCCCGAGGAGCGGAGTGACACCCAAGATCTCCTGAACGGTCTTCAAGGTGGAGCTGTGGGTGTACTTCACCATCCCGGCGTGTCCGAGTTTGGCGCTCTTCGAGAGAACGATGAGCCCGATCGGGCCATCGCTGTCGTTCGTTCCTTCGTCCCACGTGACGATCACGACGGCGCCGCGGGCGTAGGCCTTCGATTGGGTGATCGCGGGGACCGCCATCGAGAGCCAGTCGTCGCCTTGCTTGATCGGATCGTTCTGCGGCGCGCAGCTGTCGTGCGTGTCGTTGCAGAGGTTGGGCGTGATGAAGTTGTAGTCGGCGATCGTATCATTCGTGAGATCGGTGGCGAGCTCGGTGTACGGCCGCACGTGCGCGATGCAATGGGCCGAGCTCGCGCTGTTCGTGTCGGTCACGTCGTCGAAGAAGACCATCGGGTTGTGTTTCGTCGCGTACTTCTTCACGCCCGTGAGCGGGCACGTCGTGCCGTCGATGTCTTCTTGGTAAGACTTCCAAGAACGACCTGCCTTCTCGAGCTCGGTCACCAAATGATCGGTGGTGGCCTGGTGGTTCGTGCTCGGATCGCTGTCGTTCTTGATGCCGAAGCTCGTCCCCGCCTCGAGCCAGAGGTAGTTTGGCTCGCTCGGGTGGAGGCCCGGAGGTGTGAAGGCTTGCTCGGCGTGGGCGCCCATAGCGAGCAGGCCGCTCGTGAACGGCGCACCTTTCACTGCGCTCCAGTTGTGGTTCTCGAGGACGATCACGAACACCGGGGCGACACCCGCGGTGCCGCCGGTGCTCGTCGAGCCCGTCGCCCCGGTGGTGGTGGTGGGCGATCCTGTCGTCGTCCCTGTCGCGCCGTGGGTCGCCGTCGCCGCGCCCGATCCGCCGCTTCCACTCGAGTCGCCGCAGCCCGTCGCGCCCAGCGTCGCGGACGCGCCGATCGTCAAGATCGTCGCCGCCAAAACAACCGCTCCTCGGAGCCTTCGTCGTTCACTCATCGCGGTCGAGCTTACACGAGCTTCGATCGACTTGGCCGACGCACAAACGACGACGACCCCGACTGAAATCCAGTCGGGGTCGCGATCGGGCCCACCGGGAGCGACGGCTCACTTCGGCCGGCCCACCTCAGGCAGTTCAGTTCGCTTCTTCGAACTCGGCGTCGATCACGCCATCTTTGCCCTTGGCGCCGGCTGCGCCGCCCGCAGGTGGTGCGCCGCCATCGGCCGGAGGTGCGCCGCCTTCGCCGCCCTTGCCCTCGTACATGACGCTGGCGATGCGATGCGCTTCTTTCTCGAGCTTCTCGAGCGAGGCCGCGACGTCTCCGTCGTTCTGCTTCTCGATGGCCTTGCGACCCTCGTCGACGAGCTCACGAAGCTGCTTCGCGTCGGCCTCGGGGAACTTGTCCTTGTTCTCGGTGAGCGCCTTTTCGATCGTGTAGCAAAGGTTCTCGAGCTTGTTGCGGCGCTCGATCTCTTCGCGCTTCTTCTTGTCTTCGGCCTCGTTCGCCTCGGCATCCTTGATCATCTTGTTGATGTCTTCTTCTTTGAGGCCACCCGATGCGGTGATCGTGATCTTCTGATCTTTGCCCGTCGCCGTGTCTTTGGCGTGGACCGAGAGAATCCCGTTCGCGTCGATATCGAAGGTCACCTCGACCTTGGGCACGCCACGCGGAGCCGGCATGATCCCTTCGAGCTTGAAGCGACCGAGCGTGCGGTTGTAGCGCGCCTCGGTTCGCTCGCCCTGAAGGACGTGGATCTCGACCTCGGGTTGGTTGTCGCCGGCGGTCGAGAAGACCTCTTTCTTTTGCGTCGGGATCGTCGTGTTGCGCTGGATCATCGTCGTCATGACGCCGCCCAGCGTCTCCACGCCGAGCGACAACGGAGTCACGTCGAGGAGGACGAGGTCTTTGACGTCGCCCGAGAGAACGCCTGCCTGAATGGCGGCGCCGACAGCGACGACTTCGTCCGGGTTGACGCCCTTGTGCGGGTCTTTGCCGAAGAACTTCTTCACGGTCTCTTGGACCAGCGGGATGCGGGTCGAGCCGCCGACGAGGACGATCTCGTCGATCTGCTGCGGGCTCTTCTTCGCGTCGGCGAGAGCCTTCTTCACCGGCTCCATCGTGCGCTCGATGAGCGGCCTGATCATCTGCTCGAGCTTGGCTCGGCTGAGCTGCTTCTGGAGATGTTTGGGGCCCGACGCGTCGGCCGTGAGGAAGGGCAGGTTGATGTTGGTCTCCTGCACGTTCGACAGCTCGATCTTCGCCTGCTCAGCCGCGTCTTTCAGACGCTGGATGACCATCTTGTCGTTCGAGACGTCGATGCCAGTGTCTTTCTTGAACTCGCCCATCAACCATTCCATGACCACGAAATCGACGTCGTCGCCGCCGAGGTGCGTGTCGCCATTGGTCGAGACGACCTGAACGACGTTGTCACCGACCTCGAGGATGGAGATGTCGAACGTGCCGCCGCCGAAGTCGTAGACCGCGATGACTTCGTCGCTCTTCTTGTCGAGACCGTAGGCGAGCGCTGCCGCCGTGGGCTCGTTGACGATGCGCTTGACCTCGAGGCCCGCGACGCGTCCGGCGTCTTTGGTGGCCTGGCGCTGTGCGTCGTTGAAGTACGCGGGGACGGTGATGACCGCGTCGGTCACCTTCTCGCCGAGGTAGTCTTCGGCCGCCTTCTTCAGCTTCATGAGGATCTTCGCGGCGACCTCGGGCGGCGAGACGGTCTTGCCGCGGATGTCGATGAGCGAATCGCCGTTTGGGCCCTTTTTGACGGTGTACGGAACGCGCTTCGTCTCTTCGAGCGTCTCTTCGAAGCGACGACCAATGAAGCGCTTCGCCGAGTAGACGGTGTTCGTGGGGTTCGTCACGGCTTGACGCTTGGCGATTTGCCCGACGAGGACCTCGCCCTTGTCATCCCACGCAACGACGCTCGGCGTGATGCGCGAGCCTTCTTCGTTGACGATGACCTTCGCTTCTTTGCCTTCCATCACGGCGACCACGCTGTTGGTCGTTCCGAGATCGATCCCGATGATCTTACCCATGACTCTGTCCTCGTTCGTTCGGTGCTTGGTGCTTGAGAAAACCGTCGGCGCAGGGTTGCCAGCAGAAGCTGTGTCGCCGGAGTCGTGATGCCAGATGCCAGATGCCAGATGCCAGATGCCAGATGCCAGATGCCAGATGCGCTGAGGGCACGAGCCGTGAGCGTTGCGGTGTGTTTTCCGCCTGGTTACCCGCTCGAGCTCGCCGGGCCCGTTGGTCCGGAGCCGAACCTAACCACCTGGATCAGGTCGTCAATCAGAACGGCATGGATCGTGAAAGTCGTTCGGCGTCGGGTGCGATTCGGCCGAAGTCGAGCGAAATCTGAGCCCTCAGCGAGACGCTTGCCCGAGGCGGGTCTCGAGCTCGCGGGCCAGCCGATGAAAATCGCTGTTCCGCTCGATGAAACGCACGTCGGTCACCAGCGTCGCCGGATCGACGAGCTCGCGGAAAGGAACGAAGTGGAGGTTCAGCTGACCTGCGACGCTCACCATGTGTCCGTCGAGGTTTTCTTCGGCGAGCGCGCGGTAGGCGCCGAAGCCGAGCTGCGTTCCGAGCATCACGTCGAAGGCGTGCGGTGCGGCGCAGCGCGCTTCGTAGCCGAGCTGCACGCCGATGAGCTTCTTCGTCTTGCCGGTTCGCGCTCGGTAGCGCTCACCAGCGAGCTGCGCGACGAGCTTTCCGAGGTCGACTTTGCCGAGCGAGATGTGCCCGTGATCGTCGCGCGCGAGACCGGCGAGGTGCGACTCCGAGAGAAATTCGGCGAGGCCTTCGGCGAGAACCACCGTGCCGTAGCTTTTTCCGCGACCTTCCCGCATGACCACGAGGTCGACGACGCGATCGACGAGCTTGTCGAGATTGAGCCGCTTTTCGGTGCGTTTCTGTCCAGTCTTCGAATCGACGACCTCTTCGTCTTTGGCGAGATCACCGGCGACGTCTTCGACGCCGAGGACGAGATGCGCTTCACCCGCGATCGCCACGCCGTACGACAGCCAACCGGCTTTGCGACCCATCGTTTCGACGATGAAGTAGCTGCGTGTCGCCATCGCATCGGCGCGCAAGACCAAGAGCTCTTTGGCCATGACGTCGACGGCGGTGAAGAAGCCGAAGGTGAAGTCGATGCCGCGGTAGTCGTTGTCGATCGTCTTCGGGACGTGGACGACGCGCACTTTGGGGCTGTCTTCGGGGAAGCGCTTCTGCACCTCGTGGAGAAAGTTCGCCGTCTTCAGCGTGTCGTCGCCGCCGATCGAGATGAGGGCGTCGACTCCGAGGTCGACGAGCGCTGCGTGGACGCGCCGGAGCGGCGCGGTCTTCTCCGCATCGTCGAGGTCGGCCGGACCTTTGACGAGCTTGCCGGGGTTCGCGCGCGCAGTGCCGATGCAAATGCCGCGTTGGTTGCGAAGCCCCTGCAAATCGCGGTCGCTGAAGACGATGTAGTCGTCGTCGGGGATGAGGGGCGAGGTCTTCGCGTCGTATTTCTCGAGGGCCGAGTAGCCGTGCCGAAAGCCCACCACGTCGATGCCGCGACGGCGAAACGACGATGCGGCCGCCGAAATGACGGCATTCGCTCCAGGCGCAGGGCCGCCCGAGAAGACGATGCCGACGCGGCGTAGCGCCGGACCTGGGGGAGGGCTCGGCTCAACAGGTTGGACCATGAGAGGCCATCTACCAAACTCGGGCGCCGGGGTATCTCGAAAGACGCCTCGCCCCGCGTTTGTGCTTGGCGCTGGGCGATGGACACGGGAGCCTCCGCCCCGATGCGTCGGCCCGATCGGGAAGGTCTCGATAGCGAATCGACCGTCCTCACGGGGACGCTCGACGACGTCGCGTACCTGCGCACGACGGGCGCCATTCGGGCGCGTTCGGCCAAGCTCTTCGAGCGCGCCCTGGCGGGTGATTCGACAGCCTTTTCGGTGCATCGAGAAGAGCTCGATCGCGTCGCGGAGTACGTCGCACGGGTCGCCGGAGAACGAGCCACGGGCCTTCCTGCTGCGATTCACGGCCGGATGCGTCACTTCGACACCGGGGGCAAACGTCGGACGAAGATGCTCGACGAGCGCCTCGCGTCTCTCCCGAGAGAAGAGCGCGCGCGCGCCAAGATCGATCTCATCGTACCCAGCGTGCTGCTCGATGCGGGCGCCGGCGACACGTGGACGTTCACCGAAGATGACGTTCGCATCGGACGCAGCGAAGGTCTGGCTGTCGCGAGCCTTCACCTGTTCCTGCGAGGCGCGCTCTCGGGAGACGGACAGAGTCTCCGCACCGATGCCGAGGGTCTCGTTCGCATCGACGCGGCGCGCGTCATCGACGCCTTTCAAGTCTCACCCGAGAACAAGCTCGTCGGTGTCGACGGGCGCGCCGCCTTGTTGGCGAGGCTGGGTCACGCGCTCATCGAGCGGCCTCTGCTCTTCGGCGCCGATGGCCGACCAGGACATCTCTTCGATGCGCTGGCGGCTCGCTCCGCAGAGGGGTCCGTGCGCGCCGTCGACGTCCTCGGAGTGCTTCTCGAAGGGCTCTCCTCGATCTGGCCCCGACGGTTTGCCGTCGCTGGCCAGAACCTCGGTGATGCGTGGCCTCACCCAGCGCTCGGCGATGGGACCACCGCGGCGTCGCTCATCCCATTTCACAAGCTCTCGCAGTGGCTCACCTATTCGCTCGTCGAGCCGCTCCAAGAGGGCGGCCTCCACGTCGTCGGGCTCGAAGAGCTCTCGGGTCTGTCGGAATATCGGAGCGGCGGTCTCCTCCTCGATCTCGGGGTCCTCTGCCTCCGCGACCCAAGCGAGGCTTCGCGCGTCCATCGAGCGAACGATCCGCTCGTGGTCGAGTGGCGCGCCCTCACCGTCTCGCTCCTCGACCAGCTCGAGCCGCTCGTGCGCGCGAAGCTCCGGCTGACGAACGACGGCCCCGAAACGTCGGGTCTGTTCGTCGGCGGAGTCTGGGCGGCCGGACGCAAGATCGCCCACGAGAAACGCCCGTGCGCCGGGCCGCCGCTCGCTCTGGAGAGCGACGGAACGGTTTTTTAGCGCCGCGTCGCCGCATCAACAGAATAGCTACGACGAAAACTTCATCTCGAATCGAAAGCCGAGGAGCCGAAACCATGCCCCCCTCCGTCACCATCGTCGACCACCCTCTCGTTCAGCACAAGCTGACGCTCATGCGACGCACCGACACGAGCACGGCGAGCTTTCGTGCACTCTTGCAGGAGATTTCGATGCTCATCGCCTACGAGGCGACGCGCGACATGAAGCTCCGCGACGAGATCATCCGCACGCCGCTCATGGAGATGACGGGGCGGCAGCTCGACGGCAAGAAGGTCGTGCTCATCGCGATCTTGCGCGCCGGCCTCGGCATCCTCGACGGAATGCTCCACCTCATGCCTTCGGCCCGTGTCGGTCACATCGGGATGTACCGCGACGCGAAGACGCTGCAGCCGATCGAGTACTTCTACAAAGTGCCGGAGAAGCTCGAAGACCGCGACGTGCTCGTCTGCGACCCCATGCTCGCGACCGGCAACTCGGCGGTCGCAGCGGTCTCGCGCATCAAGAAGAGCAAGCCCGGCTCGCTCAAGTTCGTGTGTCTCCTCGCGTGTCCCGAAGGTCTGAAGACCTTCCACGACGCCCACCCCGACGTACCGGTCTTCACCGCGGCCGTCGACGAGCGACTGAACGATCACGGCTACATTCTCCCGGGGCTGGGCGACGCAGGCGATCGACTCTTCGGGACGAAGTGATCTCTCGGGGGTGCGTGCGATGTTCGAAGACGCATCCCTTCCGCAGCGGCTCGCTGCACCCGCTTCCGGGTCTCGTGAGGCCGTGCTACGCCCGGCGGACGATGCGGTATTTCACCATGAATCGAGCGTTGCGCGCCGCGGAGAGCTCGCGGGCGCGGTCATTCGCGTTCGGTCCCACGCTGACGCTCCTCTTGCTCGCGGCAGCGTCGAGCGCGTGCGTGATCGTGCCTCAGAATCGGCGTCGATACCTCGCCGATCCGACGATGCAGACGGTCGAAGAGCCGCTCGAGGCGCGCGCGCGCGAGAAGCTCCACACGGCGCGCGAGGCCGCCGCGGGTGGCAATGGTCAGCCGGCCGGTGGTGGTTGTGGTTGCTCGAACTGACAGGCTCACTCTCGCGGTGTCACTCTGCGTGGCCGCAGGCTTGTGGGCCGAGGCGGCGCACGCCGACGAGCCGACGCCTGCGGGCTCGTCGGCCGCGCCGCGCCCACCGGTGATCGACGGCGCCCCGCCCGAGGCGTCGACGAGCGCCGAGATCGACGCGAAGCGACGCCTCGCGAACAAGCTCGAAGCGTCGATCGAAGCGCAAGAAAAGAAAGACGACGGATGGGCCATCGAAGATGTGCACTTTCGCGTCGCCGGCTTCTACCAAAACGGACGCGGCCTTCAGTCGCAAGCCGGTAAGACGACGTTCACGCACGTCTACCAAAAGGCGCCTGTCGGATCGCGCGGCATCGAAGAGGCGTGGATCCTCGAGCCGCTCGTGCTCATCAACCTTCGCCAGACCAAGCGGCTTCATCACGAGATCTATCTTCCGGTCGACATCGTCAGCGCTGCGTCACCCGACGGGGTCGATCTGGTCGCGCGCGCGTCGCGCGTGAACGAGGCGTTCGCGGTCGACGTCAATTCGACTTACAAAGCGAGCGACGTCGTCGACATGTCGTTTCGCTGGGGCTTTCACGCCGAAGAGCCATTGCGATCGTTCGACGCAGGTCCGGCCTTCACGTTCCATCTCGCCGAGAACAACACGGTGATCACGCTCTCGGCGGTGATCGTCGCCGACGGGTTCGATCCGCTCGCGATCACCGGAAAAGACCTCGGCTACACGTCGCGTTCGACGTTCTCGGGCAACCTCAGCATCGCGCAGATCCTCTCGCCGACCACGCTCTTCGACGGCTCGATCGGCACGACCGAACAATGGGGGACACTGCAGACGACCTGGAACTCGGTCGTGGTGCACCGCGAGCCGGGAGAGCCAGGCGATCCGGTTTACCGCACGGCCGAAGTGTTCCCGAACAGTCGCAACCGAGACGCGATCTTCGGACGCATCTCGCAGCACATTCCGCAGACGCACTCGACGGTGAAGGCGAGCTACCGGTTTTATTGGGACGAGAACCACTCGAGGGCGCACACGGGCGAGCTCATGCTCTACCAATACATCGTGCCTTGGCTCTACGTGCGAGCGCACGGTCGCATTCACCAGCAGACGCAACCGATCTTCTGGACCGAGTTTCTCCAAGCGCCGGTCAAGGCGACGAAATGGCGAACGAGCGACAGCGATCTCGAGACGCTGGTGGCGCGCGAAGCGGGGCTACGACTCGTTCTCTTGCGCGACAAAGCCCCCTCGAGCGTTCGTGGATCCGATAGCTTCGACATCGGCTTCCTGCACTATCACCGAACCAACCGTCTTCACGCCGAGTACGTTTCGCTCGGCTACACCAAGAGCTTTTGATGCGCCTGACTCTCTTCGCTCTCGCCTCGATCTCGTTGCTCGCTGGATGTGGTGCCGCAGGCGGGAGCACGCCTTCGGGTGCCAAGGGCCCCGAGCAAGGATCGAGCGACGTCTCGTCGGCCGATCCTTCGTCGCCCGACCGTTCGTCGCCCGACCGTTCGTCGCCCGACGCGCGCCCGCTCCCCGATGAGAAGCTGACGACCCTCGAAGGAGGCACGGCGCAACTGTCCGAAATCGTTCGCGGCAAGGTGGCGGTGATCGATCTCTGGGCGACGTGGTGCACGGCGTGTCGACCTGTCAGCGCACGCGTCGCAGAGCTTGCCACGGCACATGCGTCGAACACCGATCTGATCGTGGTCGGGCTGAACGTTGGTGAAGAGCTGCCGGTGGTCGCGTCGTTTTTGCAGGGAAAGAAGCACGCACACCCGTTCTTTCTCGATACACCGCTGAAGATCACCGACGACCTGTCGCTGAAAGAGCTCCCCGCCATCATCGTGGTCGATCGTCGCGGGCGCATTCTGCGGATCAGCCGAGAGCTCGATTCGAAGACGGTGCAGGTGATCGAGAGCGAGCTCGCGCAGGCGGCGCCGCGTCAGCCACCTTTGCCCTGAGAGAACGTCGCGCGCGTTGGGTCGTCGCGTGGCGTCGCTTCAGCTTTCGAGTGTCGCGATGGCCGATAGGAGGCGTTCACCGAATCGAGCGGCTTTGGCGTCGCCCCAACCGGGGAGAGCGGCGAGCTCGCGGAGGGTGGAAGGGGCGCTCGTGGCCATCGCGAGGAGCGAGCGATCGTGGGCGATGACGTACGCGGGAAACCCATTGTCGCGCGCGAGCTCGGAGCGGACTTTGCGGAGGGCTTCGAAGCGAGCGAGCACCTCGGGGCCGGCGGCCGTCGCGGCTGACAGCGGGTGGGGCTTGTCGCCGTCGGCCGAGGCCGTTTTGCGGGAGCGCTTCGATTCGGCGATCGCGCCTTGCGCGCGGCTCGACGAACGTCGGCCGGCGCGAAGAACGATCTCGTTCGGGGCTTCGGTCTTCATGACGCGCGTGCCGAGCCCGGTCAGAAAGGGGACGGGGTGATCGCTCGGCGTCAGGCCGACGTAGCCCGCCGCAATGCATGCGCGAAGAGCGCGCAGCGATTCGATCTCTCCGAGCTCGGAGAGAACACCGAAGGTGGTGAGCTTGTCGAAGCCGAAGCGTCGAACCTTCTCGGTCGCCTTTCCGACGAGCATTTCGGTGATCGCCATCGTTCCTGCGCGGCCATTGGCTCGTGCGATGGCGGCAAGGATTTTTCGAACCACGAGCAGATCACGGTCTTTGCGCTCGGGATCGTCGATGAGCTTCGCTCGCTCGAGGCAGACGTCGCACTTACCGCATCCCCCGAGCGATTCGGCTTCGTCGCCGAAGTAACGAAGAATGAAGTCGTGGCGGCAGCTCTGGGCATCGACGAATCGAAGGAGCTCGCGGAATAGGCGCCACGCACGCGCGATCGATTGCTCGTCGGCCGCGTCGCCGTTCGTTCCGAGCTCGATGAGGCGGCGCCTCAAACCCAGATCGGCGGGCGCGATGAGGAGCACGCCCTCGGCCGGGAGGCCGTCGCGGCCTGCACGACCGACCTCTTGGTAATAAGCCTCGATCGAAGCGGGCGGTTGAGAGTGAACGACGACGCGCACGTCGGGACGATCGATCCCCATGCCGAACGCGTTCGTGGCGACGATGATCTCGGCTTGACCCGAGGCGAACTCGGAGGCGACACGCGAGCGAACATCGCCATCCATCCCTGCGTGGTACGGCTGCGCGCGCCAGCCGCTGGTCTTCAAGATCTCGGCGAGCTTCTCGGTGTGGCGGCGTGTTCCGGCGTAGACGATGCCGGTTCCGTCGGGGTTCTTCGGCGAGCCGAGGTTTCGCGTCAGCGCGGCAGCCGTGAGCGCGTGCGCGGCGCGTGGTCCGTCGACGTCTTCGACGCTGAGCGCGAGATTGGGTCTCGCGAAGCCGCGCAGAACGACGCGCGTCCCGTCGAATGGGAGACCGAGCGCACGCAAGATTTCGTCACGCGTGTCGGGCGTGGCGGTCGCCGTACACGCGAGAATGCGCGCTGGGGCGTGCTCGCGAATGAAATCGCCGATGCGCAGGTAGTCGGGGCGAAAGTCGTGGCCCCATTGGACGACGCAATGGGCTTCGTCGATGGCGAGGAGCGCGAGCCTTCCAGAGACCAAGGAAGAGACGCCGTCGTTCAGCCGCTCGGGCGCGACGTAGAGCAGATCGATTTCGCCTCTGCGGATCGCGGCGCGGCGCGAAGAACGCTCGTCGGCCGAGAGCGTGGAGGCGAGAAAGGTCGCTCGTATGCCTTTTTTCGTGAGCGACCGAACTTGATCTTCCATCAGCGAAATGAGCGGCGAGACGACGAGCGTGGTTCCTTCGAGGAGGGTCGCCGGGAGCTGGTAGGTGAGGCTCTTTCCACCGCCGGTGGGCGCGATCACGAGCGCCCGTCCTGGATCGCCCAAGATCGCGCCTATCGCGTCGCGCTGCCATGCATAGAGGCCTGCGACGCCGAACAGCTCTCGCGCCCGCGCCTCGGCGGCGTCGAGCGGATCGACCGTGCCTGGAGACGAAGACGGGGACGGGTGGTGCATCGGTGAACAGCCGGGAGCCGAAGCGAGACGCGCAGGAGTAGACAGGTCGACAGCGAGCATGATCTGACTCGTCGACCCACCGTCCGCGGAGTTGCTCCCTCATCTAGTCGTCGTCACCCACCGAGGGAATCGCGATCGCCCGAGCGGCCCCGACGGCGCCGCGCGCGAAGCGGCCGGGGCTCGCTGATGAGGCCTTCAGATGCCCTGATTGTCCTCCCCATCTGGCCTGGAATGTGGCACAGCTGTGCCAGCCACAGGGCGAGACTCCCGATGCTTTCAGGGAAGCACCCCGTGGCACCATTGTTGCCGCTGCAACCCTCCTATGGCTTCGGTCGTTCCCTCTTCACAGCCGCCTGACGTCGCTCGCGCCGAGCTCGCGCTCGCCCTCGCCGGACGCGCGCTCGACCCGAACGGCGTCGCCGCAGCTGGCGGCGATGCGCTCGTCGCTGGCGAGCTCTTGTCGCGTGCGCTCTTCACTGCAGCCAGCGTATTGGGAGCCGACGGCACCGAGCTCGCCGATGTCATCGGCAAGCTCGAAGAGAGCATCCTCACCCGCGCAGCCGGTAGCCGCGAGCGCGCTCTCGAGCTGTCGGGGCTCATTGGAAAAGCATCGGAAGGCGAGACGGGCGCACGTGAGCTCCGCGACGCCGAGCTCTTCACGGCCAAAGTCGTCGAGATCGCGAAGAAGTCGCCTCGCTACGATCGACAGGCGCGACGCTGGCGAATCTTCAAGTGGAGCATGGTCGCTCTCGTCGTGCTCGGAGGCCTTTACGGCGTCTTTGGTCTGTTCGGTCACCATTACAAGTTCACGGCCTCGAGCGCGTACACGGGCTATCAGGCCAAAGGCGAGCTTCCGAGCTTGCTCGGCTACGACACCTTCTTTCACACCAACGACGAAGAGAGCCCGTGGGTCGAAATCGATCTCGGCCGCGAGCGCGACGTCTCGAAGGTCATCGCGACCAACCGCTTCGATTGCTGCACCGACCGCGCTCTTCCGCTCGTGATTTCGCTCCGCACCGAATCGGGAAAGCTGCACGAGGTCGCGCGACGAACGACCGAGTTCGACAAGTGGACGGCGACGTTTCCGGCTGAGAAAGCGCGCTTCGTCCGTCTCACGGTTCCGCGCAAGACTCCGTTTCATCTTCGAAACGTCGAGGTCCCTTGAGCTTCGTCCGAGCGATTCTGCGGCGGGTCGGGCCGCCGATTCGGCGTTTCGGGCCGATCGTGGCGGTGCTCATCGCGTTCTTCGGCGCGCGTCTCTATGCGCGTATCAAGCTGGGCGCTCAGTTCGATTCGTCTCCGCTCGGCCACTTCTTGCAGTTCGTCGACAAAGACCTGCTCCGAACCGAGCTTTGGAAGACGCTCTTTTATCTCCAGCACCAGGCGCCGTTTCTCAATTTCTTATCGGGGGTCGCGCTCAAGATCTCCGAGAAGCATTATGGCCTGCTCCTCGACGGATGCTTCTTCGTGGGCGCGCTCGCGCTCACCGTCTCGCTCTTCTCGATCTTGAAGAGCCTCGGCGTGAGGCCGTGGCTCGCCGCGCTCGGGACCATCGTCTACACGGTATCGCCGCCGGTGATCTTCTACGAGCTATGGCTCATGTATCACCATTTCGTGACCGTCTTTTTGACGCTGTCGATTGCCCTGCTCCTTCGATTCTTGCGCAAAGAAACACTCGGGAGCGGCATCGCATTTTTCTGCATGTTGTCGCTCGTCGTTCTCACGCGCGCGACCTTCGGATTGGTGTTCATGGGCTCGATCGCGGGGGTACTGCTCTGGTATCGACCGGTGGCGCGCAAGCTCGTGCTCAAGGCCGCCGCAGGGCCGATGCTGTTCATTCTGCTCTACACGATCAAGACGCCGCTACAGACGGGGCATAGCCTCGGAACCGCGCTCGTCGGGCCGAACCTCGTACAGAAGACGCTCCACGAAATCCCGGCGCGCGAGCGCGAGCGCCTCTTCAGAGTGGGCGCAATTTCTCCGATGGAGAAGCTCGAGCCCTTTCCCAATCTCACTCGGCATCCGGAGTTTCGAGCGCCCAACGTTCCGGAGACCGGCGTCGTCGTGCTCGACCGTCTCGAGAACGCGAACGGCGACATCAATCCGAACGCGCTCCAATACATCTACATCGCCGACATTGCGATGAAAGAAGCCAAGTATCTCATTCGCAATTACCCCGACGCGTACTTGCGGTCGGTGGCCTCGGCGTTCTTCATCGGCTATTTCCACGGAGCGACCAACGACATCTGCGCGCCGCGATCGCCTGCGTACAAGTCGATCGTCAAATTCGACACGAAGCTGACGAAGTTTCTTCGTCCGCAAAAGCACGAAGCGCTCCTCGGTCTGGAGATCATTCTCCCGCTGTCGCTTCTCTATGCCTTTTCGAAGCTGATTTCGCCTCGATCGGGCATGGCGTCACGACGCTCGCTGACGCCGACCGTCGCGGTGATTCTCATCACCATTCTCTATGCCGCCTCGTCACTCCTCATCTCGTATGCCGACTTCAGCCGGTATCGATTCGAGGTCGACGTGCTCTACACCATGCTCTTCACGATGCTCGTCGACGACGCGCTCAGCCGCGTCGTCGCTTGGGCCAAGCGTGCGGTGCGATGGGTGAAGATGCGGCGCGCGCCGTCGCGATGGGTGCTCTCCGCGTCGGAGCCGAAGCTCGAGAGCTGACGAATTCAGCGCTCGAGACTCAGCTCTTGAAGACGACGTTCGATTCGACTGGATCGCGCGTCGTGCGGCAGCGGTTCGCCGCAGCGTCGAGGTCTTCGTAGCCGAGAGCGACTCCGAAGAGGAGGCCGACCTCGCCTGGGATGTCGAGCTCGCGGTGGACGACATCAGCATAAGCCGCGAGGCTCGCTTGCGCGCACGTGGCGAGGCCTTCGGCGGTTGCAGCCAGGAGCAATGCCTCGAGCCAGCAGCCCACGTCGAGCGCGGCGTAGAGGCCGAAGCGCTGGTCGATGCCGACCATGGCGACGTGGGGCGCGTCGAAGGCGGCGAAGTTGCGGAGCCAGGCTCGGTGGCGGCCTTCGTCGTCGCCGCGGACGACGCCCATGGCTTCGTAGAGGGCCTTGCCGCAGGCCCGTCGATGCGTGCCATAGGGCTCGGGGTATTCGATCGGAAAGGGATGATCGGTCTTGGGTGATTCGGTCTTGGCTGCGTGGACGAGGGCGGAGGTGAGACGCGTCGTCGCCTCGCCCGAGGTGAGCCACACCCTCCACGGCTGGATGTTGCACCACGACGGCGCGAGCTGAGCGCGCTCGAACACACGCCGAAGCACGTCGTCGGGAACGGGCTTCGGGAGAAAGGCGCGAACGCTGCGGCGGTGGCGAAAGGCGGTCTCGAGGTCCATGGTCTGGGGCGTTTCTAGTCCAATCCTGTCGCTCCGGCACCCTCCTCGCGAAGACGCCCGATAGGATCGATGCGTGTTCGAGACTGGACGAAGCCGCGTCCAGCGTGTTTCTGGAGCGACCGTGATATTCTGCTTCGACGAGGTGATGTCGTGAATCGAAGCTTGATCGTTTCTCTCGTCTTGGGTGCTCTCGGAGTGGCGACTCTCGTCCCACTCGGGTGCGGAGCGGGTGTCAGCGGGACCGGTGGCTCGGGTGGCTCGGGGACATCGGCGAAATCGGCCGGTAGCTTCGATGCCTCGAGCAGCGGCGCCTTCATGACTGGCTCGGGCGGCTCGTGCAATACGTTCTCTTGTACGGCCGATCTACACAAGGTCATCGACTGCAACGGTACCGTCATCAAAGAGTGTCCGGCCGATCAAGGCTGTTCACCCGACGGCACGTGCGTGGCCGCGTGTACCTCGGCCGAGCTCAACAAGAGCACGATCGGCTGCGACTTCTACAGCGTGACGCCCGCCGTCATCACCGAGTCGCGCGGCAGCTGCTTCGCAGTGACCATCGCCAACACCTGGACGAGCCCCATCTCGATTCAAGCCGACTATGCCGGTCAGACGATCGACGCGTCGTCGTACACGTACATCCCGTCGGGTCAGGGAACGGGGCTGACGTACCAGCCGCTTCCTGGTGGCATGCTCCCGCCCGGACAGGTCGGCATTCTCTTTCTGTCGCAATACGCGTCGGGAGACGTCTACCAGGTTGGCTGCCCCGTGCCGTCGGCCCTCAATACGTCGTCGCAGATTTCGAGCGGCACGTACGAAGGCGATCCGGGCGTCGGCAACGCGTTCCACATCGTGACGACCGCGCCCATCGTGGCCTACGACGTCTATCCGTGGGGTGGCGCCTCGAGCTTCGTCTCGAGCGCCACGCTGCTCGTTCCGACGCCCACGTGGGGAACGAACTTCGTCACGGCCGACGGCTGGGGCCCGTTGCACGGTTATCCCTTCACCCAAATCGTCGCAGCCGAAGATGGCACGACGGTGACGATGGTCCCGGTGGTCGACGTTCAAGGTGGCAATGGCGCGCCGAGCGGAGCCGCCAATGCGCCGATGACCTTCGGCTTGAACAAAGGGCAGGTGATGCAGTTCGTGCAATCGACCCGCCTCGCAGGCTCGGTCGTCCAATCCGACAAACCGGTGAGCGTGTGGGGCGGCTCGACCTGCATGAACATCCCCGACAACGCGAACGCGTGCGATGCGGGTCATCAACAGCTCTTGCCGGTGCAGGTCCTCGGCGGTGAATACGTGGGCGCTCGCTACCCGAACCGAGGCGGCGACGACAATGCCCCTTACATGGCTGTCGGCATGGTCGACGGAACCACGCTCACCTACGATCCAGCTCCGCCGCCTGGTGCTCCGGCAACGCTGAAGCGCGGTCAGGTCGTCACGTTCTTCACCGGCGGCGCACCGTTCAGCGTGAAGAGCCAAGACGTCAATCACCCGTTCTACTTCGCGGTTTACATGACCGGCGGCGACACGAGCGGCGGCAATGGCGATCCGGAGTACGTGAACGTGGTCACGCCGGAGCAGTTCTTGAACTCGTATCTGTTTGCGACCGATCCGACTTACGCCAACACGTCGATCGTGTTCGTTCGAAAGAAGTCGAAAGACGGGACGTTCAAAGACGTCACCCTCGATTGTCTCGGTGTGCTGACGGGCTGGGAGCCCGTGGGTACCGGCGGCCAATACGAGATGGTGCGCCCGATGCTCGTCTCGGCCTTTCAGCCCAACGGAACGTGCAACAACGGCGCGCACACCGCGACGAGCGCCGAGCCGTTCGGCTTGACGGTGTGGGGCTATGACCAATACGCGAGCTACGGTTACCCGGGCGGCATGAGCGTGCACCCGATCAACTCGGTCGTGGTTCCACCGATCCCGAACTGACACAGTCTGGGCTGAGGTCTACATGCCAATCGTCGGAGGGAGACTCCGATGGTTGGCATGTCGCTTTTCAGAGGACGCGAGGTCTTGGCTTTTGCCAGGAGGTGGCTGCTCGCCGAACGTCCGAACTTCGGGGCGCAGACGAGCAACGTTCGCGTCGCGGTCACCGAGGCGCTACCTTCGTTGGGTGCAATCATCGCCCGAGGCGCGGGCTCGACTCGAGCGCGCGCGAGGACTGTCCCCCGAGGCACTCGGCGTGGGTCTGCGCATCCCGCACTACCGCTACGTGTTCGAGCACACACCGCCCGTCGACTACTTCGAGATCATCAGCGAGAATTTTCTCGGGCCGGGCGCGATACCGCGCGCGCGTCTCGCGCGGATCTCGGCGCACTACCCGGTCGTTCTGCACGGAGTCGGTCTGAACCTCCTCGGGCATGCGCCGCTCGACGAAGACTACCTCGATGCGCTTGCTCGACTCGCCGACACCGTTCGCGCGCCGTTCGTGACCGATCATCTTTGTTGGACCAGGGCCGGCGGAATGAGCCACCACGATCTCTTGCCCGTCCCCTACACGCGCGATCTCGTCGAGCTCGGGGCCGAGCGCGCGGCGTACGTGCAGCGCCGCCTCGATCGACCGTTCGGGATCGAGAACCTCTCGAGCTACGTCGCGTTCCGCGCCTCGACCATGACCGAGTGGGAGTTCTACACGGCGATCGTGCGCGGGTCCGGTTGCTGGTCGATGTTCGACCTCAACAACGTCTATGTCTCGAGTCAGAACGACGGATTCGATCCCGACAGGTACGTCGACGCGATCGACTTCTCGCGCGTGCTCCAGGTTCATCTCGCGGGCCACACGCGCGAGCCCAATGGCACGATCGTCGACACGCACGACCAACCCGTCGCCGACGCGGTATGGGCGCTCTATGCGCGCGCTTGGAAGCTCGGTGGCCCCTTCCCGACGCTCCTCGAGTGGGACGCGCAGATCCCTCCGATGCCCGAGGTGCTCGCCGAGCTCGCCAAGGCGAAAGAAGCGCGAAGCGCATGACGCGCGCGGCGCCTCCTTGGCTCGAAGACTTCCAAGCGCGCTTCGGTGCAGTGCTTCGTGCGCCGCTCGATCGCGCGACAGGAACACTGACGGTCACCGAAGGCGCCTACGAGGCCGGCATGGTCGAGGCGACGGTCGACGGGCCGACGACGACAGGCGCCGAACGACTCGCCGTCTACAATCGACAATACTGGTTTCGCCTGTTCGGGGTGCTGCATAGCGCCTTTCCGCTGGCCTGCCGGCTCATCGGCTATTGGGCATTCAACGCCTACGCGGCGCGCTACCTCGATGTGCACCCGCCGCATGGCTGGGACATCGATGGCGTCGCCGACGGGTTCGTTCAGTTCTTCGAGCGCGAGCTCGAGTACGACGATGCGCCGGAGCGCGAAGCGATCGTCGAAGCCGCGCGAATCGACGCTGCATTTCGCGACGTGTTTCGCGCGCCGCCTATCATGCCTTATCGGCCTTCTGCGGAAGACGAGGCACACCTCCTCGACGCGAGGCTCGTCCTGTCGCCCGCCGTCGCGATCGTCTCCGAGCACAGCGCGCTCGCAGACCTCCGTCGAACGATCGTCCGCGACGAGGGCGAGCGCCGCGTCCCATTTCCTCGCCCGTGGCCCGAGGTCCGCTTCATCGCGCTCGTGCGCAGCGACGAAGGGACAGGAGAAATCCCGCTCGAGACGCGCGAAGCCGAGCTCCTGCGGCTCCTCGCCGAGCACCCCGTCCGCGCGGCGCTCGGTCTTCTCGAGCGCGCGTGCCCCGCGCAGGAGCGAGCAGCGTTGCCCGCGAAGACGCAGAATTGGCTCGCTCGAAGCGTCCTGCACGGCTTTTGGACTGGGCGACGCTGAGCGCGCGGTCGAGACGCGCGTCAGCTACGAGGCGCTCAGGAATCGCTCGACGCGGGTGGCCGTGCGCTCCCGAAACTCTTCGGTCAGAGGCGGGCAGTGCTTCGCTCCTTCGATGAGCTCGACCTCCGCGTGCGGGACGAGCTCTCGAATTCGCGAGAGCAGCGCGCGTCCAGGGAATGACGCATCGTCTTCGGCCCCGAAGACGAGCGTGGGGCAGCGAATGGCCGATAGCTCGCCCTCTTTGGCGAGCGGAGGAATGCGCATGTCGAACCGATAGGCCTGTAGCGCGTCTCCGAAGTACGCCATCCAATCTGGGTCGACGTTCGAGAAGAGCGCGCGCATGAGCCGCTCGAGACGAGCCTCGCTCGGGAACATTCGATAAGTGAGTAGCGGCCAGCCGGCGTCGCGAAAGCCGGCCCAAGCGCCGTTCGCCACCACGCCAGCGGGAACCATCAAGACGAGGTGGCTCACTCGTTCGGGAGCCGTCTTGGCGGCTCGCAATGCGACGAAGCCTCCCCAGCTCACGCCGAAGAGATCGTAATGGTCGAGACCGAGACCATCACACACCTCGACGAGCCAGCGGCCATACGAGTCGTCTCCGACGTCGAGACGGCGATCTTCGCTCCAGGCCGATTGACCGAGCACGTCGATGGCATACACACGACGCGTCGAAGTCAGCGATCCAAGCTCGGGCAGAATGTGGGCCGAAGAGGCCAATGCCCCGTGGAGGACGACGAGCGGCGGCGCGTCGGCGGGCCCCGTGACGAGCGCGTGCGTTCGGCCGAACGAGGTCGGGATGGCGCGGTCTTCGGTGGCGACGGAGAGCTTCTCTCTGAATCGCGCACACCAGCGCTCGACAGCGGCGCGCTTGTCGGCGTCGACGAACATCGTGCTCTGGCTCATGTCGATTTCCTCCGTTGGGGTGATGGGGCCGGTCGCGCACCGTCGAGGTGCTGGACCAACAGGCGACGAAACAATCGTTCGGGATCGGGGTGGCCGCCTTGAAGCCACGCCAGCAGGGCGAAGTAATAGAAAGAGAAGAACGCCGCGCCCAAGAGCGCAACGTCGACTGTCTCGGAAAGCTCGCCTCGCTCGCGGGCCCCGATGGCGAGCTTGGCCACGTGCGCGTGCACCTCGGCGACCTGCTTTGCGAATCGCTCGCTCGACGGCGGCTCGGCGAAGAGCGACTCGCGGAGGAGCACCCGCGAGAGCAGCGGGCGGGCCGCGTAATAAGCGAAGAAGGCCCGCGCGAGCGAGGTGAGGTCGGCTTCGAGCGATCGATGGCGCGCCTTCTTGCGTGCGGCGGTCCAGGTCGCCTCGAGATCGTCGAAAAGCGCGGCGTGGAGGAGCTCGCGCTTGTCGGAGAAGTGAAGCAGCACCGTGCCCGCGGCTACACCGGCTTTGTCGGCGATGTCGCGGAGGTTGGTCGCGTCGAACCCCTTGTCTTGAAGCTCGGTGCGAGCGATCTCGAGGATTCGAGCGCGCGTCTCCGCTTTCTGGGCGGCTCTGGATTTAGCCTTCTTTGCGGCCCCGGCCTTTGATTGCCGGGGCTTTCGTTCGATGAACGTGTTCACTGAATCGGTTTAGCATGCGCCTATCGATAGTCGCAAGTCGGTTCGGAGGAGAGCCACGGCGAAGCTCTCTATGCAGGGCAGCGGGAGAGGAATGGCAGAGGCAGGTCCCGAGGGCCGCGCGAGCGCCGATTGAGCCGCTCGAGTGAGCCTCCGCTGCTTCCGAACCCGAGCTTTGCCAGGTTGTTCGCGGCTGTGGCCAGGCCGCGCTCTCGCTCAGGGGCCGTGGTGATCAGGTGCAGACGACGCAGTTGTAGCCGGCGCATGTGTTGGTGTGCTGGCACGAGTGCTGGGTGAGCGTCTGGGTCTCCGAGTCGTAGGCGAAGCCGCGACAAGCGTTCGAGCCTCCGCAGAGCGGTTGGATCTCGAAGATTCCGCCCGCTTGAGCACAGAGCGACTGGAAGTCGACCTCGGTGATCGGCGCGACGTTGCTTTGAAGGACCTGCGGATTGGCCACGATGCCGCTCGCGCACGCTGTGTCGGGGATGGGCGTGTGGGGGTTCACGCTGCCGGTGGCGGTGCTCGAGATCGCCGTGCCCGATGCGGTCACCGAACCAGTCACCGTGCTCACGCTGGTCGAAGCCGCATCGCTCGTGCTCGAAGCAGAGATGGCGGTCGTTCCAGACGTAGCGCTCGAGCCAGACGTGCCGTGCGCGCCCCCCGCGCCGCCGGTCGTCGAGGCGCCGGCGCTCGTCGAGCTCGTGGCGGTCGGGCCAGCGGAGAGCGACGTGCAGCTCGTCTGACCCAGGCAAAGAAGCCCACCGAGCGCGGCGGTCAGCATCGCCTTGCTCGCGTCGGAAGCAGCGTCGTCGTGACTCGCCATGTTCGATTCATAACATGACTCGAGGCGTCGTACCTCGCCGCAAAGGGGTTCGGGGACGCAGCAGGTCGAGCAGACGCGCGTGAGTCGCCTCTCTTGCGGGTGACCACGCCGGAGGTTCTCGCGCATGACGGCCGTGCCCTCTCGTTGCATGGTGATCGCCAAGCGAAGCCTCGCCGCGCAGGCGCTGAGCTCGGCCGCGCGGGTTGCCACCGCCTTCGCCTCGAGCTTGGTCACCTCGTGGTCGTCGAGGGCTTCGTCACGTGGCCGAGAATGGCCTTCGCTCGTTGCAGAGCGAAAGAACGTGGTTCACACACGCAAGCCCTGGCCCATCCCCAGCTAAGCCTGCTGACGGCGCTCACCCACCTCGGCTCACGCGCTCCGAAGCGCATCGCCCGTCACGAGGCGGAGATCATTCGCGTCTTCGAGGCGATGCTCCGCACCGAGGACCCGGCCATGCGCCGCCTCTACGTTTCGTTGCTGCATGGGACCGCTCGGGGCTCGCTCCGCGCTACACTCGAAAAGCTCAAGGAGGAGTGCGACATGGGCGCTGTGGCGATGATCTTCGAAGAAGGCAGAGCCGAGGGCGAAGCCAAGGGCAAGGCCAAGGGCGAGGCCAAGGCACGCTTGAAGATTTCTGCAACGGCGCGGCCTCGAAGTCGACGTAGCCGCAGAAGCCCGCATCCGTGAGACGCGCGAGCTCGACCTGCTCGACCGCTGGCTCGAGCGAGCCCTCACCGCGACGTCCGTTCGAGAGCTGCTCGCAGATTGATCCGCCTTGCACGTCATAGCCGCAGCTTCCCGCCGAGCACCTTCGTCACGAAGCGCTCGCTCGCGCCCTCCGCGGCCACCATCGTGCGCACGCGCTGCTTCACCTCTGTGGCGCTGCCGTGCCGCTCGGCTGCGGCGTGCGTCGATCGGTACGCCTCACACACGTCAGAGGTGGTGATCTCCTGCGCGTAGCACAGCTCGCTGGTACCGCCGGGGGCGGGTGGTGGACGGTTCTCGTCGTCACAGATGGCCTTGCACCCGTCGGCCCTTTGGCTCAAGTCTGACAGGCAATACAACGCGCACTCGGTGGCGCTATCACCAAGAATGAGCCACGACGGCAGACCCGCGCACTGCCAGTCGCAACCCGCCGCCGGCTCCAGGTGAAGAGTGCACTCGTCACGCTTGCTGTCGCTATGGTGCCTGGAGTTGTAGTGATACCAATGCACCGCAGGAACTACTGCACCCAGGCCCGTCGGGTCGAAGCGATTGATGCCATCGGCTCATGCATAAGGGCCCGCGTATAAACAAGTCGATCGATATTCCGTCGAGACCGAAGTGAGACGGGCGCCCGAGGAACGAGCACCGGAAGCTTACTTTTGTAGGCTGAGGAGTGGAGAGACGAGGCCGCCTGTCTCACGAAGGTATCGGCGGAATAGCACCGAGTTGTTTATACGCAGGCCCTAAGCATAGGTGTTGAGGCCGCCTCCTGGAAAGCGAAGCTGGTTCGGCTTCATCCAGCGCCCTTCGTTCGACTCGTAGTCTGCGTGATGACGCCTGCTCTGGCGGCCGCCACCTCGATTCGGCGCTCCGCCAGTGAGCCACCGCGGTCGTGGGCCACTTTCGCGCATCGAGACCCGGCACGGTCTTCGCCATACGGCCGCCGCCGTGTCGCAAGTACGTCCCATCCTCCCTGGTCGCGTCTACCTCGTTACGCGTCGCTGTACGCAGCGTCAGTTCCTGCTGCGGCCGGATGAGAAGACCAACCAGGCGTTCCTCTATTGCCTCGGTGAAGCGGCTCAGCGCTTCGGCATCGAGCTGGTCGGTTGGCTCGCCATGAGCAACCACTATCACGCAGTCGTGCACGATCCGCTCGGGCGACTCCCGGACTTCGCGTGCCACTTCCATCAGATGCTCGCGAAGTGCCTCAACGTTCGCTGGTCTCGCTGGGAGAATCTCTGGTCGACCGAGCCTCCGACTTACACGTTGCTGGTCGATCCGGCCGACGTTGTCGACAAACTGCTTTACACGTTACTCAACCCCGTCGTCGATCACCTCGTCGACTCGGTAGCGGATTGGCCCGGCTCTTCGTCGTGGGGCGCGGTCGACGGTGGCGCGCTCGTGGTTCGGCGGCCCAAGTTCTTCTTCCGTGACGCGGGGGTCATGCCCGAGACGATTGCACTGAAAACGATCGTTGCGCCGGGCTTCGATGACACGCGCGAGGCGTGGGGCGCTCGCCTGCGCGAAAGGGTGCTCGCCAGAGAGCTCGAGGTGCGAGCGAAGCTCCGCGCCGAGGGAAAGCGAATCCTCGGCAGAAAGGCCGTCCGCGCTGCCTCGGCCTTCGACCGGCCGAATACGTCCGCGCCGCGCCGCAACTTGCGACCCTTCATTGCTTGCAAGAACAGGAGACGTCGTATCGGGGCGCTCGACGCACTTCGACGGTTCCGAGCTGCCTACCGCGAGGCTCGATGCCGCTTCGCGGACGGGCTACGCAATGTGCTCTTTCCCGCTGGCACGTTCGGGCTCCGACGCGTCGGCGTTCTCATCGCTGCGCCCGCGTAGGCTGAGTGCGTCACGCCGGCCTCGCCGGCTGCTCGGCTCGTCGCCGAGGACGGCGAGATCTGGCATCTGCGTTCGGAGGGCTCAGAAACGCAGGATCTTTGGCCCCGCGACGGTGCTACGAGCGCCGTGCTCCCGAAGATCTGCTCGCTCGTTCGCTGTCCTCCGATCGGTTTGCGGCGCATTCGAAAATCAACCCCGGTCCGGATCATTGGGTCCGAAAATCAACCCCGGTCCGGATCATTCGGATCGGGATCGGGTTCTGCCGGTCCGGGTCGGGTTTCGCCCCGAAAATCAACCCCGGTCCGGGTCGGGTTTGTTCGGTCCGGGTCGGGTTTGTTCCGTCCGCGAAAATCAACCCCGGTCCGGGTCGGGGTCCGGTCCGCGAAAATCAACCCCGGTCCGGATCGGGATCGGTCCGGATCCGGTCCGGATCGGGATCGGTCCGGATCGGGATCGGGTTCCGCGGTCCGGGTCGGGGTCCGGTCCGCGAAAATCAACCCCGGTCCGGATCGGGATCGGGTTCGCGAAAATCAACCCCGGTCCGGATCGGGATCGGGTTCGGTCCGGATCGGGATCGGGTTCGGTCCGGGTCGGGGTCCGGTCCGCGAAAATCAACCCCGGTCCGGATCGGGATCGGGATCGGGATCGGGTTGGGGTTGCGCGGTCCGCGAAAATCAACCCCGCTCCGGATCGGGTTCTCCACGCGGATCGCGCCTGTCCGGATCGGGTTCACGCGGGTCCGGA
>JAYUUB010000003.1:0-21790 GCA_043755175.1 Polyangiaceae bacterium
TCGCTCCCGTCGCGCTCGAGGAGCAGATGCGCTTCGCCATCCGCGAGGGCGGCAAGACCGTCGGCGCTGGCATCGTCACGCAGATCGTCGAGTGATCGAGACCCTCTCTAGGAAATCAACATGGCCGACAGCACCAAAATTCGTATCCGCCTCAAGGCGTTCGATCACCAGCTCCTCGACAAGTCGACGACCGACATCGTCGAGACGGCAAAGCGAACCGGCGCTCGCGTAGCGGGGCCCGTGCCCCTCCCCACCGAGATCCGTCGTTACACCGTTCTTCGCGGACCGCACGTCGACAAGAAGTCGCGCGAGCAGTTCGAGATCCGCACCCACAAGCGTCTGCTCGACATCATCGAGCCCACGCAGCAAACCCTCGATGCGCTGATGAAGCTGGACTTGTCAGCCGGCGTCGATGTCGAGATCAAGTCGTAGGAGCAGCAGATGAAGGTCAAAGTCTATAACCTCAAGCGTGAAGAGGTCGGTTCGCTCGACCTCAGCGACGAGGTGTTCGGCACCGAGGTCAAAGAGAGCCTCTTCTACGAAGTGGTGAAAGCCCAGCTCGCCTCTCGGCGCGCCGGCACCAAGGCCACCAAGGAGCGCTCCGCGGTCCGTGGCTCTTCGAAGAAGCTTTACAAGCAAAAGGGAACCGGGCGTGCGCGCCAAGGTTCCATCCGCGCGCCGCATCATCCCGGCGGCGGTATGGCACACGCTCTCGAGCCCCAAGACTGGGGATACCGCCCGCCCCGCAAGGTGCGCGTCGCGGCCCTCAAGAGCGCGCTCTCGCTCTTCGCGAAGCAAGACCGACTCATCATCGTCGACAACTTCGATCTCCCCGAGATCAAGACGAAGGCCCTTCTCGGAGCGCTCGGTGCGCTCAAGCTCGAGAAGAAGGCGCTCGTCGTCGACAGTGCGACGAACGACAAGCTCGTCAAGTCGATCCGGAACGTGGAGATGCACCAGTTCCTGCCGCCCGAGGGCGTCAATGTCTATGACCTCCTCCGCCACGACCACCTGGTCTTGTCGAAGGACGCAGTCAAGGCGCTCGAAGCGCGCTGCTTGAAGTAGGAGACACAGTATGAACCCCGAGCAGATCCTCCGCCGGCCCATCATTCTCACCGAGAAATCGAGCCGGCTCCGAGAAGGTTCGAACCAGGTCATCTTCGAGGTGTCGCTTGTCGCGAACAAGATTCAGATCCGCGATGCGGTCCAGAAGATGTTCAATGTCAGCGTCCTCGGCGTCAATACGCTCCTCATGCGCGGCCACGACCGACGCATGGGACGCGGTTACGCAAAGCTCAGAAACTGGAAGAAGGCGATCATCACCTTGAAGCAGGGTGACTCGATCCAGTTCTTCGACGAGAAGGCGGAGTAGTCATGGGTATCAAAACCTTCAAGCCGACCTCGCCGGGACGGCGCTTCTATTCGGTGAGTGATTTCAAAGAAATCACCACGGACGTGCCCGAGCGGTCCCTCACCGAGGGCCAGCATCGACACGGCGGCCGCAACAACCGCGGTCGCATCACCACCCGCTTCCGTGGCGGTGGTCACAAGCAGCGCTATCGAATCATCGACTTTCGTCGCGACAAGATCGGCGTTCCCGCGCAAATCGCGACCGTCGAATACGATCCGAACCGCACGGCACGCATCGCGCTCCTTCACTACGCCGACGGCGAGAAGCGCTACATCCTCGCTCCCGACGGCGTCACCGTCGGAATGACGGTCATCGCGAGCCGCAACGCCGACATCAAGGCAGGCAACAGCCTGACCCTCCGCTACATCCCGCCCGGCACGACGATTCACAACGTCGAGCTGAAGAAGGGCAAGGGCGGTCAGCTCGTTCGCTCGGCAGGAGCTGCAGCCCAGCTCATGGCGAAAGACGGCGACTGGGCTCAGGTTCGATTGCCGAGCGGAGAAATCCGCAAGGTTCACCTCGACTGCCGCGCGACGGTGGGACAGGTCTCGAACATCGACCACCAGAACATCAGCCTCGGCAAGGCCGGACGCACCCGTTGGCTCGGGTTCCGACCTCACAACCGCGGCGTCACGATGAACCCCGTCGATCACCCGATGGGTGGTGGCGAGGGTCGTACGTCGGGTGGTCGTCACCCGTGCTCGCCCTGGGGCCAGCTCTCCAAGGGTCAGAAGACCCGTAACAACAAGCGCACCGACGGGATGATCATTCGCCGTCGCAAGTCGAAGGGTTGATCCATGCCGCGAAGCGTAAAGAAGGGGCCGTTCATCGACGGTCACCTCCACGAAAAGATCCAGGCGAACCAGGGTCAGTCGAACAAGAAGGTCATCAAGACCTGGTCGCGCCGTTCGACGATCATCCCCGAGGCCGTTGGTCTCACGTTCGCCGTGCACAACGGCCGTAAGTTCGTCCCGGTGTTCATCACCGAGAACATGGTCGGCCACAAGCTCGGCGAGTTCGCTCCGACGCGCACGTTTCACGGGCACTCGGGCGACAAGAAGGCGAAGGTCGCGGCGAAGAAGTAATCGCGACGTTTCGTCGGCGAAGCGCGCAGATCAGCATGGGCTCTCGGGGTGACCTGAAGCACTGTGCCGGTCCGCGCGCTTCTTCCTTTTTGTCTCCGCGTTCTCACCGACGCGTCGCACGAGGCGCCTTTCATCACGATGAAGTCGAGTGAATATGCCGTGGTTTCAAACCGGTCGGCGCTCTAGTCTCGACGCATTGGACTCCGAACGTGATCGGCCGACCGACCCCCCGCGAAGGCCGCGCGAGCGCCTCGATGGGGCTGCTACTCCCGCCGGACCGCGCGAAGGGGCCGATGACGAGCGCGACGACGCGACCGTCGAGCTCGAATCGAACGACGCTGCTCCGAAGCCCAAGAAGCGGCGGCGCGTCCTCCGTTGGCTCGTCGGCATCGTCCTCGTGGTCCTGACGCTCGTCGGGATCGCAGCAGGATTCGCCGCACTCTATTGGGAACAGGTTGCAAGAGCAGTCATTGTGTCCCAGGCCGAATCGCACGGAGCGAAGCTCGAGTTCGCGACGCTGGAGCTCGTGCGCAACGGCATGACGATCGAGCGAGCGAAGCTCGGTGGCGGAGTGAAGGTATCGCTCGCCTCGATGCCGGGCGTCGAGGTCTCGGGCGACGCGCTGACGATCGAGCTCTCGTCTGCCCTCGCTCCGGTGAGCGTTTCGTCGAAGAAGCTTCACGCGAGCTTCGCGTCGGCTCCAGCCGTGACGGTCGACGTCGCCCGCGCCGACGTCGAAGTGGTCGACTTCGCACCCCGAGCGATGACCCTGCAAGGCGTCGACGTCTCGGCCGACGACGTTCATGCGCTGGTCGACTTCTTCTCGGTATCGATGAGCGCGCCGCTCGCCGACATCGCGACGACCGTGAAAAATGCGCACGTTCGCGTGAAGCGGCTTTCGAGCGTCCTGCCTCAGGCGCTCGCGCTCGACGTCGGCGAGGTGAAACGAGCCGGAGACGCGATGGTTCTCGTGTCGCTGAAGACGCAGCTGCCCATCTTGAATCTCGACCTCGAGCTCGCCAGCCTCGAGCTTCGCAAGTCGAGCGCGAGACTCTCGATCGCGATCCCGACGGCTCCGGAGCTCACGATCGACGTTCTAGAGCGCGGCCGTCGGATCGACATCGGCATCGCTCGGGTTCCGGGTGATCTGTTGGCGGCGAAGCTCGGTTGGTCCCGCCCGCCAGACTTCGCGCTCTCGGCTCGAGTCTCGCTCTCGCTGCCCGAGGGCGCGGGCGCCTCGCTTTTCGGCTCGTACGAGGCGGTGCTCGAGCACTATGTCCCGCCCCATCCTCGTGAGCTCGATGGCATCGTCTTCGGCGACGGCACGAAGGCGAGCGGCGCGTTCCGCCTCGAAGGAGCACAGCGCGCGGCGCTGACCGATTTGCGTGTCGAAGCCGGGTCGTTGGTGCTGAAAGGGCAGGGGAGCGCCGAGATCCCCGATGGCGGAAAGCTCACGCTTTCGCTCGAGGGCTCGATCGCCTGCAGCGAGCTCGCAGCGAGCGCCGTCGGGTCGCACTTCGGCTTCGGCGCGGCGTTACTGACGAGCGAGCTCACGCGAGGGCGGCTCGGCGGCTCGGTGTCCGTGCATCTCGGTGTCGTGATCACTGGGAAAGATGCCGCGCATCCCGAGGTGCATCCGGCGGCCACCATGCATTGCGGCGTCACTCTTTGACGAGATCGCCTGAACCTCCGCTTTCCCTGGGGCGCGGTTGCCTCTACCTTCGATGACGCGGATGCCAGGGCCCATCGCCATCCAGACCAACGGACCTCTGGTGGGGACCACCGTCGCGTTCTCGAAAGGGGGAATGCGCTACGTCACCGCCATCATGAAGGCGACGTTCGCGATGATTCACGAGGGCCAGGCGGCGCTCGTCGGTCCGGCGCCCATCCAGACCAGTGACGCGCTGATTCTCGGGCTCGGAACGCTGGAGCGCGCATCGGAGCTCTCGCCGTTCGTCCCGCAAGTAGACGTCACGGTGCGAGGGCACGCTCGCGCGCTCTTCGGTGAGCTCGTGCCCGCGGTGGCCACTCGGCTCGTGGTCTACCGCGAGCGGCCGCTGCTCGACAAGACGGTGCATGTTTACGGAGACCGTGACGAGGATGGCGGCTACCCGCGGGAGTTCTCGGCGATTCCGCTCGTGTACGAGCTCGCGAAAGGAACGGCACAGAATCCTCTCGGCCTCTCCGACGAAGACGTTCCGAACATCGTTCTTCCGAAAGACAAGCGGGGAACGGCTGGATTCGCGCCGATTCCAGCGAGCTGGCCGTCGCGTCGGAGTCTCGCTGGCGAAGAGCGAATGGTTCTTGCCGACGGCGTTCTCGAGCTCGGCGACGATTTCCCATTCTCGTTCTTCCAGTCGTCTCCGAGCGATCAGCGCCTCGACGTCTTACGCGGCGACGAATGGATCATTCTCGACGGGATGCATCAGGAGATCGGTCGCTTCGCGACGAAGTTACCCGGCGCCGCCGTTCGAGCCGAGCTCCGACGAAGAGGAGGGCGAAGCTCACAATTCGATCTCAGCTGCGACACGGTGTCGATCGACGCCGACGACCGAACCATTTCGCTCGTGTGGCGAGGACACTTGCCACTGCCTTCCGATTCGCTCGACGCTTACTCGGTCGTGGCTTCGATCGAGGTGATCGACTCCCTCGGCGCGCACGAGACGACCGCACCCACACCCACGGCCTCGTCGCTCGACGAGGCCTTGAGCCAGCTCGAGGAGTCTTCTCCGACCGACGAAGCCACGCCGAGCTTCACCGCCGACGAGGCCACGCGAGAAGGACGACGCCTGTCTCCACGGACCGATCCGCCGCCACCCGCCCCCGGGGCGTTCGGTCACCTGCCGTTCGCGAAACCACCAGCTGCCCCCGTGTTCGGTCGCGCGCCCGAGCCTCGCGCTGCGAACGTGGTCGCGCAACCGCGCCCGGTCGAAGGTTTGCCGTTCCGGGCGTCTTCCGGAGCGTCGAGCTCATCGGGTCCGCTGCCCGCCGACTCCGGCTCGGCGCGTCCCGTTCGCGCGACGCATCGCATGATGGTAGACGCCCCGTCGACGACATCGTGGCACGATCAAGACACGCCTCGAGAGTCGGAGATTGCCGCGACGGCGGTCGCGAACCTTCCCTTCCGGACGAGTGAGGCCTCGGTGCGGCCTCCGTCTCCGCCCGAGGTACGCGGTGAACCGCGACGGTCGGGCGCGATGCCTCCGCCTCCTCCGCTCTCGTCTGCACCGCAGCCCCCGTCCGTTCAGCCGCCATCGCTGCAGCCGCCAGCCATCCAGTCGTCCCTAGCGATAGAGCCGCCGTCGCCACAGCCCTCTCTGCAGCCGGCAGTCGTGCAGCCGCCCTCTCTGCGGCCGGCAGTCGCCCAGCCGGCAGTCGCGCATCCGGCGGCCGTGCAGCCGCCGTCTCTGCAGCCCGCACCCGTTCAACTGTCGTCTCTGGAGCCGGTAGCCACGGCGCCGGCAGTGCCGCCGCCGCACACCGATGTGGGGGGCACCACGCCCTCCACGGGCGATACATCGCCGATTGTGCCACCTTCTCTTGCTTCGTTTCGGTCAACGCCGATGCCTCTGCCCGTCGTGCCTCCTCAGTCTCCTCCGTCGACGCCACCAGAGGTCGCCACCCCCGAGCGTGTCGGTCCGGGTCGGAGCGAGTCTTCCCATCCAGCGATCACGCAGCCGATGCCGGCGCTCTCGCCTCCGTCAGCTCCGCAAACCGGCAACTCCTCCACGGTCGTCTCTTCCGACGTTGCAGTTTCTTCTGCATCTGGGATTCAAGAACCGCCTCGGGTCGGAAGCATGACGCTCTCGCGCGGCGGAGAAGTCGGGCGAACACCACGCGCGAGCAGTCCGTCGACTGGCGCGACGGTCTCCGAATCCCCGGCACGAGATCCGAGCACCGCTCATCTCGCGCGAGAGTCATCGGTTCTGTCGGGATCGGCACCCGCCCCGCTCGCTTCTTCGGTTGTCGCGACCGTCGTCGAGGTGGGCTCATCAATCGACGCGGTGAGGCCCGCCGACTTCGCGGAGGCCCCCCCCGACGCAGTCGAGCTTCCCGTCCCGGGCGACGCCCCGGTCGCAACGGCGAAGGCGCTACCGCCGGCCATCGAAGAAACGGGCGTTCGTGGTGTCGTCGTCGCGAAGCTCGCGCGACGCGAGGCGTTCTACGACGCGAACTTCTCCGGCGCCGATCTCTCTGGCATCGACTTCACCGATGCAGTCCTATCGGGGATAAACCTCGCGGGGGCCAAGCTCGTCGGCTGCTGCTTCGCGCGCGCGAGGCTCACGGGCGCCAAGTTGATGGGGGCCGACTTGCGCGACGCGACGCTCACCGGTGCCGATCTGACTCAGGCCGATCTCAGTCGCGCGTCGCTCGACCGTGCCAGGTTCGACGGCGCGACGCTCACCGACTCGAACCTCACGCTCGCGGTCGCTCAGGGCGCGGTTTTCGTAGATGCGACGGGCCCGCGCGCCACGTTCGCTCAGGGGCAATGGGAGGCCTCGACCTTCTGTCGCGCGACGCTGACCTCGGCCGACTTCTCGGGTGCCGAGATCTCACGAGCCGACTTCGAAGGCGCTTCGCTCGCGTCGGCGCGCTTCTCCGATGCGCGAGGCGTCGATTCGAAGTTCGTCGGTGGCGATCTCGATCAAGCGACCTTCACCGGCGCGACGCTTCGAGGCGTCGTCTTCGACGGCGCGTCGATGAAGAGCTCGAGCTGGGAGCGCGCGACACTGGAGGGATGCTCTTTCCGTCGAGCGAAGATGGAGCGGGCCGTCATCGCTCGAGCGACGATCGGCAAAGCGATCTTTGCCGAGGCCGAGCTCGACGGGGCTAACTTCATCGGTGCGCTCGGCGACGGAGTCGACTTCTCAGGCGCCAAGTTGGTAGCCGCCGACCTCCGTCAGACCAAGCTGGGCGATGTCGGATTCGAGCGGTCCGACCTCAGCAAAGTGAACGCCCACAAGGCAGTGCTCGCGTCACCCCGGTTCACCGATGCGAACCTCACTGGGGCTTCGTTTCGTGCCGCCAAGATGAAAGGCGCAACCTTTGCCGGAGCCGAGCTCTCCGAGACCGATCTTCGCGATGCCGATCTCGAGAACGCGAAGCTCGCCGGCGCCAAGAACCGTGCGGCGGCCAAGCTCGGCGGCGCGAACCTCCGCGGAGCCGAGGAGGACGCGAAGACGACCGCCGACGAGTGACGCGAGCTGCGTGGCGGCTTCGAAGACGTCTCGGCGAGCACGCTCTTCGGCCTGCCGAGCTCGAATCTAGAACGAGCCGTGCACTCCCGCGTATCCGGGACCGATCGCGGGCACGACGACGAGGCCCGTCCGAGGGTTGTCGTCGACCTTCTTGTCTTTCGTCACTGCGGCCGCGATGAAGAATCCGGCGCTCGCAGCCAGCCCGACTGCACCGACGCCGAGGCCGACGTTGGCGATCGTTTGTTGCGTGCGGCCTTTGCTGATCTCGCTGTCGTGCGTGTGATCCGCACACGCGCGTGCGCCGCCACACTCGGTCTTCAGCTTGCTGTAAGTCGAGCTCGACATGGCGCCAGCGACGCCGAACATGCCCATTCCGACGACGCCCACCGCGCCCGCTGCGATGGCGATCGGGAGGAACGGCGGTTTGCTCGACGCCGTCTGCGGCGGCAGGACGGGAGGGGGCGCGACGACGACCGGCTTGGCCGAGGCGGGATCGAGAGACACCGTCTGCTTCTGCCCCTTGATCACGTCGACCTTCTTCACGAAGGGCTCTTGATTGGGTACTTCGAGGGTGAGCACCACCGGTCCCGGATCGACGGGCATCTCTTTGCCCCAATCCTCTTTTGGAACGAGCGCCCCGCCGAGCTTGAGACGCGCTGCGGGATCGGTGGGGACGACATTCACGGTGATGACGCCGATCTTGTTGCTCAGGTCGTCGAGCTCGGTCTTCGCCGAATCGCGTGTCGGCGCGTACTTGGCCTCGGTCGCCGCTCGCTGATTCGCCTCGACGACGACTTTCTGGAAGGTGCGGAAGGCTTCTTTGAGGTCACCCATCTCGGCTTGGCAGCGCGCGATGTAAAGGTGCGAGTTCGGGCTCGGGACGGTGCTGTACGAGAGCTTGAACTGATCCAAGGCGAGCCCGAATTTCTTCTGCTGAAAGAACTTGGTCGCCTGCCCGAAGGCCGCGGTCGCCTTCGCGATTTCGTCTTTCGAAGGGCCGGCGGGGCTCCCGGCGGGCCCGCTCTTGGGCTGAGCCAAGACCGAAGGGGCAAGCAGGCCCAGCGCGAGGATCGCCGAGACGGTCGAGACGTGGCTGCGGAAGGTTCGTCGTTTCATAGGTCGGCTGAGGGCGTTGGGTGATCCGGTCGAGTGACTCGGGCCTGGGCAACGTGCGCTGGATCGGTGTCGTCGGGTCGAGCGTCGGCTCGAAGCGGCAGCAGCAAGAGTCGGAGCTTCGGGTCGCGTCGTCAAATCGTGGGGGGGTTGTACTTCGGGGGCTTGGGCAGCTTGCCCGAGCCGGGAGGATGCGCAGGCCCGGTCGGCGGCTTCCACGGCGTCGGCTTGCCCGGAGTTTTCGGGGCGGCGGTGTCAGGCCCCTTCGGCGTCGCCGTCTCGGGCGGCGAAACCTCTCCCGTGCTCGTGGTGCTCGTTGGAGCTGCCGTGGGCTCGTTGGTCGGTGTCGCGGCCGCGGTCGGCTGCGAGGTCGGAGGCGCAGTCGGAGTGGGCGCACTCTTCGTTGGCGCCGAGCCCGTCGCGGACGGCGCGGTCGTCGGTCCACTCCGGAAGGCTTCGAGACCGCCCACGATCGCGAGGCCGATGAGCAAGCCGACCGCGATCAAGGCCACCAAGCGCTTCGTATTGCTCTGCGGCGGGACGTCGATCGGCTCTTCGGCGAACTCGGGGGCGTTCGCGCTGACGCCAGACGCGCTGACACCAGACACGCCTTCGCCAGAAAGCGGGCCGTCGTTCGCGACTGCGCTGGTGGTGGAGCTCGGCGCACCGAGGTCGAGACCGCCGAGGGGAGCGGCGCTGCTCGTGGCGGCGACCCTCCCAGGTTGAGCCCTCGACGGAACCGGATCGGCGAACGAGACCGCAGACAGCACGTCGGGCTCCGTCTGTCTCACGCGCTCGAGAACTTGCTGCAATGCGGAGGCGGCGGTTGCCTCGGGCACGCCCGTGCTCGTGGTCGCCGCAACGGCGCCCTCTTGCTTGCGCTCCATCCGCTCGAGGCCGCCGTGCAGCATCTGACGACGTTGATCGAGCTTGTCTCCGACGACCTTCTCGACGAACGCGGCGACATCGGCCGTGGTGGCGGCGGCTGCAACACCTGAAAGATGCTCGAGCGCATCTTTAACCTCGCGCGCCGTTTGGAAACGCTTCTTGGGGTCTTTCTCGAGAAGCTTGAGGACAATCTGCTCGAACGCGGGATCGATATCCGGAACGATGTTTCGGATCGGGACGGGCGCCTTGATGGCGATGTTCTCGATCGTCGAAAGCTCGGTCTCTCCCCGGAACGGGTGGAGGCCGGTGGCCATCACGTAAAGCAGAGCACCCAGTGAAAAGAGGTCGCTTCGTCGATCGATGGCGAGGCCGCCGATCTGTTCGGGCGAGAGATAGGGCGTCTTGCCCTTGACCATCGCACCGACCTTGGTGACGTGGAGGCGCCCCTTGGATTTGGCGATCCCGAAGTCGACTATCTTCGCGTTGCCGTCTCGCGCGACGAGCACGTTTGCGGGGGAGATGTCGCGATGAACGACCTCGAGGAAATGCCCAGCGTCGTCCGAGAGCTCGTGGGCCTCGTGAAGGCCCGCACAGATGTCGGCGGCGATGCGCACGGTGATCGGCGTCGGAACCCCGCCACTCGTTCGCGCCGAGCGCTGAATCGTGCCGACCGTCTCTCCGTCGACCCACTCCATCGCGAGGTAAAGGAGACTGTCTTCTTGCCCGAGGTCGATGATCGACGCGACGTTCAGGTGACGGATCTTGGCCGCGACCCGGGCCTCGTCGAGGAACATCGACTCGAAGTCGGCATCGTCTGACAGCTCGGGGAGCATGGTCTTGATCGCGACCATCTTCTCGAGGCCCTTGCTGCCGACCTCACGCGCCGCCCAAACCGTGGCCATTCCTCCGCGCGCCACAGGGGCGATGAGCTCGAACGCTTTGCCGGTGACCCCGAGCACGGCTCCGGTCCGGAGCATTTCGTTGGTGAACAGCCCGCGCCTGCCGGGGCTGCTCGCGCTTCCAGGCGATGGCCCAGTCAACGAATGCGGGGTTCCCTCGGGCTCCTTCGCTCGAAGGGCCTCGATCTTGGCTGCGATGACGTTGGATTTCTCAGCGTCGGAAGTCGCGCCGATCGCGAGGCCAGGCGTCACTGCTGCAACGAGCTCGGCCGAAGGTGCCTCGAGGCTCGTGGCTGCGTCCTCGATGTTGGTCGTTGGCTCGTCTTGGATTTCGGCGCTCTTCGCGGCGGCATTCTTCGCGAGCGCAGCGAGCATCTCGGGCGCTTGAATCCCGAGGAGCGTAGCGGTTCGTCGGACCGGCGCCTTGACCGCGGGCTTCGCCGACGCCGCAACCGCGCCAACCTCCGTGGGAGAAGGCATGGCTGTGGTGCTCTGCACGCTGCTCTGCACGCTGCTCTGCGCGTTGTTCTGCACGGAACGCTGCGCGACCGCCCCAGTGCTCGGGCTCGCTCCTGCTGCGGCAGGCTTCGCGGTCGTCGTGGAGATCGTGTTCGTCGCGAGCGCACCATTCGAAGCCGGAAGCTCGACGACTGTGGTGGGAAGCGAAAGCGGATCGTCGAGCTCGACATCGAAATCGGCATCGTCGAGCTCGATCGAAGACGACCGCGGATTCCCGTTACTCGACAGCGGAGCTCTCGGTGCGACGGGAGCCGGTGAAACGGCCTCGGTGACGACAGGAGCAGGAGGGCTCTCCTTGATCGCTCCGAGGCGCATCGCGCCGAACCCCATCAAAGTTTTGGCGCGCGGGCGAAGAGCGCCGGTTCCGTTCGCAGGCTTGGCGGGCACGGCTGCGGCGGGCACGGCTGCGGCGGGCACGGCTGCGGCGGGCACGGCTGCGGCAGGCACGGCTGCGGCAGGCACGGCTGCGGCGGGCACGGCTGCGGCGGGCACGGCTGCGGCAGTCACGGCTGCGGCAGTCACGGCTGCAACAGTCACGGCTGCAGCAGGTTTGGGCGTCACGGCCGCCACGGCGGGGAGGGGAGCTCCAGACGTGGGTGCGGGCACCTTCGGAGGAAACCCGAGGTCTTTGACCTCGTCGAACATGAGCGTGGCTCGGCCTGGAACGGGGGCCCGTTTCGTGGCTGCGCCTGGAGTTCCTGCGGAGCTCAAGATCTCGCCGGTGCCTGGGTCACGGGCGGTCGATGGGGTAGCGCCGTTGGCGACGAAGCCTGGGGGAGGCGGAATGGAACGCTTCTCTTGCGCGCCCTTCTCGTTCGCTGCGAGAGCGACCATCTCGGCGACCGCCTCGTTCGACGCGATGAGCTCGGGACCTGCGCCCTCGAGGGCGACGATGAAGTCTTCGAAGTTGTCGAGCCGCTCCGAGCGATCTCGAACGAGCGCTTGTTTGAGCGCATCGCTGACCTCGAGCGGGATCTCGGGTCTGAAGCTCTGCGCCGTGGGAATGGGGCTCGACAGTACCTTTTGTACGACGGCAGCCTCCATCTTCGAGGCGAACAGCTTCTGCCGGGTGAGAAGCTCGAACACGAGCACGGCGGTGCTGAAGAGGTCGCTTTGCTCGTCGGCCACCGCGAGCTCTTGCGCGAGCGTGGAGCTCATCGACTTGACGCGCTCGGGGGCAGCGTACGAGAGCCGCTCCATGTTCTTCACGTAGTGCGCGCCAAAGCGCCAAACCGCCTGATCGACGCCGAAGCCACCGACGCGCGCGACGCCGTCGGAGCCTACGTAAACACACCAGGGCCCGAGCTCACCGTGGCCGATTTGCGGATCGTGGGTGTGGGCCGCCGCGAATCCTTCCAAAATATCGAGGCTGATTCGGAGCGCGATCGGAATCGGTAGTCCGTTCGGGCCGGCTGCCCGGAGCAGACTCGACAGCGACTCGCCGACGTACTCGTTGACGATGAACGGCTCTCCGTCGACGACGCCCGCATCGAGAACACCGGCGACGTTGTCGTGCGCGAATTTCCTGGCGCCTTGCGCTTCGCTCAACAGCCCTTCGACGGCCGTCTGCGCCTTCGCCATGTGCCGATGCACCTTGAACAGCGTGACCTCGAAGGTCTCACCGGTCGGGCGCGCAAGCCAACTCGTTCCGACGCTGCTCGCGGCGAGCTCCCGCAGGAGCTCATAGCGCCCGAGTTTCGTCTTCGAGTCCGTCTGTGGGGTGCGCGTCAGCGCCATCGCGCCATGAGGCTATCAGCTCGTTTCGAAAATCGACAACCCATCTGCAGACGATAGCCCATCCCGACGGGCCCAACCGCGCAAAGAGCGGTACATTCGTCGACCCGATGAGCAATGACGCCCTGATTCGGCACCCGAGAGGTCTTCATGACGGTCCTGCCAAGAGCTCGCCGTACCCCATTTCGCGTCTCGCGCCGCCCCACGACCTCGTCGACGTAGCGAAGCAAATCCAAGACGCCGACGCGATTTTGGGGGTGAAAGTCGGGGGACAGCTCGAGGTCATCGCCGAGCAGATCCGGTCGCTGCAAGACAAGGCTCGGGCGATTCTCGACGAGGCGAGAGCTTCGGCCGAGCTCCATCGGGCAAAGTGCTCGTTCAAGAAGCGCGTCGGGGGCAGCTACTTCCTCTACCGACGCGACGATGGGGTCGCCTACTTCTCGATGCTGTCGCTCGAAGAGTGGGGCTCGTCGTGCCCTCACTCTTTCGAGGGTTCCTACCGCCTCGAGCCCGACATGACGTTTCGGCGCCTCGACCGCGAACCGTAGCTTCGAGCGTCGCGCTCCAAGCGCGGGGTGGTCGACGGAGAACGCAAAAGCCCGGCGAACACGTCGCTCTACGCGTGCTTTTGGCCGCCGTTAGACACTTCGTGTTTTGCTTCTCGCCATGGAGAAGAACGACGCCATTCGTGCCGAGCTTCGCGAGCGTCTGCTCCAGGTGATGGACGCGAAGCACCACGGTGCGTTCGTCCACCTGACGCGAAAGGGCCTGACGCGGGCACAGCTGCTCGTGCACTTCAGGCACGAGCTCCAGACCTACGTGCGCGATTTCCCGGTGCTTCTCGCACGGGTGCTCGGCCAAGGCCCGCCCGAGCCGGTTCGCATCGCGCTCGCGGAGAACATCTACGAAGAGCAGACCGGAAAGCTCTCGTTCGGACGACCCCACCCGGAGCTGTTTTCACTCATGATGGAGGGGCTCGGCTTTGCTCGCGAGGAGCTCGCTGCGCATTCTCCGCCGCTCGTCCCCGAGGCCCGGGGCTACCGGGAATTTCTAGACGAGGTGAGCGCCTCGAAGCCATGGCAAGTGGGCTGTGCCGTGCTCACCGTCTTCGTCGAGGGCAGCATCCACGAGCGCGCCGAGATAGAAGGGCGACGAGCCCACGCACCGATCGAAGACGCCATCGACGCGCACCCGATGGTGGCTCACTACGGATGTCCGCCCGACAAGATGCTCCTCGTGCGTGCCCATCGAGCCGTCGAAGGCGACCACCGAAAGAATGCCTGGCGGAGCGTGCTCGATCACGTCGACGACGAGGACATGGCCCGAGCCGTGGGGGACGCCGTCTCCCTGGCGCGCACGAAGTGGCTCGCCTATCGAGACGGTGTTGCACGTGAGATGGGCGTGCCGATGCTCTCCGACTGAGCGTGCGTGGTCAGTATCCTTTCGACAACGCGTCGAGCATCGTCTTGCCCAGCTCGCGGTAGCCGCGGATGGTCAGGTGGATGCCGTCTTTTTGAGCGCGCGGGGGAACTTCTTCGCGCATGCGGCTCGCGGCCCCCTTGCCCCCCAAAATGCCGTACGCATCGAAATAGAAGCAGCCGCTCTTCTTCGCAGCGGCCGAAATTGAGGCGTTCATCAGTGGGAGGTGCTCTTCGACATCGGCGCGATCGGTCGCCGACACGACGACACAGTCGACGTCGGGGCGCACCTTTCGGATCCTGTCGATCATGGCCTCCATGTTCTTTCCGGTGCCGCCGTAGCCAGGAGACGGGTCGCCTGCCTCGTTGGTGCCGTACTCGAACACGACGAGATCGGGCGGGCGGCGCGAGACCTCGGACAGCCACGACTTTTCGTTCCACGAGAGCGCCGTCGCGTACCTCGCTCCGTTGATGCCCAGCGTGTCGAGCACCACGCCCGGGCTCTCGACCGGGTCGCTCTCGATCGTGACGCCGCAAAAATCGGGTGTCCCGTTGGTCGGTCGCGCCGCGAAGTCTCCGGGCGGGCTTCCGCGAAAGCTCGCGTGACGTAGCTCGCCCGACGGCTCCGACTTCGACGACGCCAGCGTCACGCGCTTGCCGTCGACCGTCACGTCGATCGTGTCGGTCGGCGTCTTGAGTCGGTAACAGAAATCGTACAGGACCGTCGTTCCAGGCATGGCTTCGGTGACCGAGATCTCGGCCCGCGGCGTGTCTTGGTAGCCGCCCATGAGAAGACCGCCGAGCCCCACGACGCCGTCACCGGCGGTCTTGATGCCCGCGGGCTTCTTCGGCCGCATTCGCCAACGGCCCTCGATCTCCGTCTTGATTCCGTCGTGTCGGTAGTTTTTGTATCCAAGATGCAAAAAGCCGGGACCACCGTTTCCGAATTTGGTCTGAAGACCGTCGCGGAGCGCCCCCGACCAGAAGTCGGCTTGGGCGTGCGAATCGCCCATCCAGTAAACGCGAACGTGGCTCTTTCGGGATTTGTTTTCGAGGGCTCGCAACGCCGCATAGAAGTGCGCGAGCTCAGGGATGGTTTCCACCCGCGATGGCGCGACGGCGGGGGCAACCGAGCTTTGGGCGGGAGCTGCCGAAATAACCGTCGCGGGTTCGTCTGGCGGCGCGCTCGGGGTGGCTGTCGTGGTGACCACCGGAGCGCTGGCCATGACGGGAGCGGGGGTGCATCCTGCGAGCGCGAGCAGCGCGAGCAACATGGCGCTCGAACCTCGCTCCCAATCTCGGCCGCCGCCTCGATGGGCGTCTCGGAATGTGCTCAGTTGCCTGTTCCCCGTCATCGCGTCTCCGTCTTTCTCATACGTCGCAGCGGCGGGTTCGACCTCGTGGCGAATCCGTCAAAGCGCGGGTAGCGTATGCGCGTGCTCGGCGCAAAGGGACGCGCTCTCTGTTTCGCGGCGTCGCTCGTCGTCGTGGCGAGCGCGTGCAAAACCGAGCTTTCGTCGGCGCCTCAAAGCCGCCGCGCCGCACCTGCGGCGAGGCCTACCGTCGAGGCCCCGAAGAACCTCGCGGCCTCTTTCGTCGTCCGAGATCCCGAGCTCGTCTTGAAAAACGTTCGTGGTGTCCTAGGCGCCCGTGGAGGGGTGCTCGCGTCCCGCGATCGCGTCGACACTTGGCTCGTCGAGCTTGGCCTGCCTGCGTCGACGCTCGCACTCTACGGTTCGCCCGATCCCGTCGTCGGTGCGGTCACCGAAGCAGACGCCGCGCACGAGACGCCTTCGTTCGCGGTCGCGATCAAGCTCACGGACACGGCGCAGCTCCTCACGCTGACGACTTTCGGCGCGGCTCCAGCTTTCGAGTCTCGTCGTGACGTGGCGAGCGGAGGTGACGTTCTCGTGCCCGCGCGAGGGCAGACCCTACCTTTCGCTTTGGGTGTCTTCGGCACGCATCTCGTCGTCGGCACCGACGAAGCGGTGGTGACCGCACTCGGGCCGTTCCTCGACCAGACCCTCGCGCCGGGGTCGCTCACCGCAGCCAAGAGCAGGAGCGGCGTCAGCATCGAGGTCGAAGGCGCGGCGTTGGCCCCGGTGCTCGGCGCTTGGCTCTCCGAGCGCGCGAGCGACCTGCCCATCGAGAGCAAGGCGTTTCTCGATCCGACGACGCTTCTCGTCGTCGTGAGAGAGGCAGGAAAAATCACCGTCGAGACGACCATCGAAGCCGACCGCGTGAACCTCGCGATGAGCGCTGTTGCGTCGCCAGCCACCGAGCATCTCGGGCTCGGCCGGGGTTCGAGCCACGACGTGCTCGGGGCGCCTTCCGGCTCCCAAGCGGCCATCACGGTCTTCGAAGGGCTCGTCGCGCGGCGCGCGTCGGCCGACAGCGCGGCTGCGTCGCTCGGCGCGCTTCTCGACAAGGAGGACGCAGAGGCGATGGGTCACGTGCTCGGGCTTTTCGCCACGGCTCGCGGTGACCGATCGACGTTCGGCTTCGAGATGGGTCCTAGAGGCCCGGCCCTATTCGGAGACCTCGCCGTTTCAGACCGAGGCGGAGCCGAACGTGCCCTCGGAGATCTCGTCGACGCGATGGGCAGCAAGTCAGTCGAGGCGTCGCTCGCGCGCATCGGCTTCTCGCTCGGAGCAAAGAAGACGGTGGTCGAGAACGTGGGCGACGTCGCGCGTCTTCGCGTCACGCGCCTCGCGACGGCCTTGAAGAGGGGAGCCTCCGTCGACCGGCCACCGGCGATCGATCTGTTCCTGCGCCTCGAGGAACCAAGCCTTCTCATGGGTGCGGGCTACGACGCGCAGTCTGCGCTCTCGAGGGCGAGAGGGAGTGGGAAGCTCGCCGTCGAGCCGCGCGTTCATGCTGCGCTCAGCCGGGTGCCCGAGATGGTGTCGCTCGCAGTCTTCTTCGATCTCTCGGCGCTGTCGCGTCCGAAGGCGCGGGTACCGTCATCGGCGCTCGTCACGGTCGACGTCGACCCCGACGAGCGGAAGCTCCGCGCCACCCTCGAGCTCGACGCCGCGGCGCTCGCAGCGCTGCTCGACCTCGTCTCGACGCACAACGATCCCCATGAGATACCCTAGCCCGATGTCTCGACTGCCTGTCGAACCCCAGAAGCCGACGACCGCGACGCGGGCCCGATCGCTGCTGGTCATCGCTTGTCTCGGTTTATCCGGCGGCTCTTGCGGTGGAAGCCAGTGGGTCCGCGGTCCTTCGACGCGTGGCGCCGATCGCTCGGCGAATGGCGAGTGGATCGAAGACGAGCCTGGCCCCGAAGGACGGGGCGCACCGGGAGCCAACGAGAGAGCTTCGCGAGACTCCGCCGAGCCATTTCGCAACACTTACTACGACTTCCCGAAAGAAGAGGGCGGCGCGAAAGCCGCCACGGTGTTCGGTGCCGATTGCAAAGCCATCGCGTCGGTCACCCAGACCTTTCACGACCAGGTGTGTGTCCAAGGCAGCGGCCGACTCTCGACCGGTGAGACCATAAGCTTCGCCAAGCGCGACTGCGCGTGCGCAGCGGTGTGCCCCCGGTCTGGCCACAAGATCTGCTTCGAGAAGCTCAATCCGAAGGTCTTTCCCACCGGACGAGGCGCTACGGGCAAGCCCGTAGAGCCGCTCCGATCGATCGCGGTCGACAGCGACGTCATCCCGCTCGGCTCGGTCGTGTTCATTGCCGAATACGTCGGCCTCCCGCTCCCCGGAGGCGGCCGTCACGACGGATGTTTTCGCGCCGAAGACCGCGGTAGCAAGGTCGTCGGTCGTCACGTCGACATCTTCACCGGCGATCCGGAGACGACCAAGCTCTACAACCAGCTCGTCCCCTCCAACCAAGGGGTGCGCGTCGAGCTTGGAGCGGCGCGTTGCTCCAAATTGGCGGGCGCCCGTCCCTAGAGCAGCCTACGGCGGGAGACTACCAGCGGACTTTGCGCGTCGACGGGGTCGAGTGTCGTCCACCGTCGATGCACCTTCGTCTCGCGCGACGCGCTCAGGCGACGGCGCGGACGACGCCGGCGTACGCCGTGATGCTCGCTGAGAGCGTCACCAAGATCTCCGAAGCCGCGAACTCGGCCCCATGGAAGAACAGTGCGGCTTTGAACCGCGGCCCTGTCTGGAGCCTCATGAGGAGACGTGCCTGATCCAACCCGATCAACGCTTCTTCCCGCATCATCGCCATGGGCCGAGCGACCGACTCTTTGACTCGGTTCCAAGCGCCCTCGGGCGCTCTACGGCGTGCGATCGCGACGAGCTCCTGGGTGTGGCGCTGCATCGTGTGAAAGATCGACAGCAGCTCGTCATCGATGCCGAGGAGCATGATTCCTCCCGTCCATCCACCGAGTGCGGCGGTTCCCTCGACGGTCAGCGCCATGCACGGGCCCATCAGACCGTGCCCAGGCACCATGAAGTCGTTGCGCTCGTTGAAGTCGCGTTGGCCGTCGAAGAGCCGCAGCCGGCCATCGCTCGGAAAGCTCGGGAGCGATCCGGTGACGGTCACCACCTGAGTCGGTGGAGCGATCCCGACTCCGATCCCGCCCATGACATAGGCGAGCTTCACGTGCTCTTCGTGCGCGTTCTGCGTGCGGTGAAGCTCGATCGCGCCGGTCACTCCGCCCGCTCCGACCAGCTTGAACGGCGTGCTGACGCTAGTGCCTGCGCCGTAGCTCGTCGTCCACTTCCAGGAAGATGCCGTGGTCGAGCTTCGGATCAGCCACCCTGCGAACTCGACCATGAGCTTGGCCGCGAGAACGTTCGGGTCGTTGAGCTGGATCATTGGCGAACCCCTTCGGCAGAAAAAGAATTGACGACCCTAGAATGCTTATCAGCCGCTCCTCTCGGCGGTCAACGCCGCTCCTCTCGGCGGCTGAGGTGGGTCTCGCAGGTCGATGACGGGGCCCCTCCGCGGCAAGGCTCCGATGGCGGGGCGCGGCGCTTCAGCTCGGTTCTCGATTTGGCTCGGGTTCTCCGCAGACCGGCGTTCGGGCCGGTAACTCCATCCGGGTGGTTTCCGTCAAGACGATTCGCGCGCTTCCCACGCGTCGGGCCGGGAATCGGGGCATCGAAAGAGAACCGCGAAATAACGCCCCATCGGCGTTTAGAGTGGTAGCGTCACAGACCTCACTTTGACCTCCGTTCGGGAGACGCAACTCCGCCGAAATGGCCGCTGAGAACCCTGGCTCCAGCCCTTCCGACGATGTGGGAGGGACCGATGAGAAGACGAAGGCCCGCGCTCGCCTCGGGACCACGATCAACAACAAGTATCGCCTGGAGTCCATGCTCGGCATGGGCGGTATGGCGACGGTGTTCGCGGCCACTCACCGCAATGGATCGCGAGTCGCCCTCAAGATTCTCCACTCGGAGTTCGCCCGCGACGTAGGCATTCGTGATCGGTTCTTGCGCGAAGGTTACGTCGCCAACCGGGTCGAGCACCGCGGTCGAGTCGCCATCCTCGACGACGACATCACCGACCAAGAAGAGCCGTTCTTGGTGATGGAGCTCCTCGAGGGCGAGACGCTCCAGCAGATGTGGAAGCGCATGGGCCGCAAGGTTCCCATCGTCGAAGCGCTCTACATCTCCGAGGAGACGCTCGACACGCTCCACGCTTTCCACGAGATCGGCATCGTCCATCGCGACATCAAGCCGGCCAACATCTTCATCACCAAAGAGAACGTGGTGAAGCTCCTCGACTTCGGCGTCGCGCGCATCCGGGAGGCGGGCGGCGACAAGACCCGAGCCGGCACGGCGCTCGGCACACCTTCGTTCATGGCGCCCGAGCAGGCGATGGGCCTCACCGAAGGAATCGACGGCCGCGCCGACGTCTTCTCGATTGGCGCGACCCTCTACGCGGTCCTCAGCGGGCAGCGGCTCCACCAAGGTCGGTCGGACAACGAAGCCTTCATCCTCGCGGCGACCCAGCCGGCTCCTTCGCTCGCCCGCGTCGCTCCCGACCTTCCGGTCGAGATCATCGCGCACGTCGACAAGGCCCTCGCGTGGGACCCGCGCAATCGATTTGCTTCTGCAAAGGAGATGCGCGAGGAGGAGCTGGAGCTCATGGCCCAGTTCCGGCCCGCGGGCACGCCGCTCGGCGTCGGACACCCCCGACCTCCCCAGACCGATGCTTCACGTTTCTCCGCGGACCGCATCGAGGTGAGCGGTATGCCGGGGCAGGGCGCGGCGCTGCATCCTTCTGCGGGAAATCAGGTGGGGTTCCAGGGTGGACCGCCCGCCGCGCTCCAACAGGCGCAAGTCGGTGCGAATCGAAGCGGCGCCCCTCAGGTGGCCGAGACGCCGCGCGAGGAGACCGTCGCCGAGACCGAGCCGATCGTCGTCAAGCTCGTCGACTTCTTCCGGCGGGTCGAGCGGCTGCTTCCTACGGTGAGGCAATACGGCTGGACCCACCCCGAGAGCGACAACAAGCTGCGCGTGGCATTCAACGGGCTCATCGACGCGCTCCGCGAAGACTCGAGCGCCGTCTACTGGGGTCTCCAGCCCTACTCCTTCCTCCATCGAGGCCAGACGGTGTGGGAACCGACGGCGCCGTTCGACGTCATCCCCTACAACCTGTTCGCCGCCGGGATCCGCTCGTTCCGCGTCAAGGCCGGCGTAACCGATCAGCAGCTGCGTGGCCTCTGCGAAGTCTTCTTGGTCGACCCGGCCAAAGACCTGACCCCCGAAGACGACGTCGGCTCGGCACTCTGGGAGCGACGGCTTTCACACATCACGTATGACGTCATCAATGTCTTCGCAGAGGGCGATGCGGCCGATCGCGAGGCGTTCTACGAAGAAGCCGACCAGCTCGAGGGTCTCGCGTCGACGAGCGCGTCGCAGGAAAAAGCGAACCGTGCCGAAGCCATGGCCATGAACGTCCAGACCGACGCTCAGGCGCTCGCCGCGAAGAAGGCTGCGAGCCAGGCGCTCGCGCTCGATGCGGTGTCGAAGAACGCGATCGGCGCACAGCTCGAGACGAATCCAGAGCGCTGGAGCGAGCGATTCGTCGACGTCCTCGCCGACGCCTTCGTCGACACGGCCAAGCGGAGAGACATGCAGATCGTCATCGAGCCGCTCGATGCGAGCGCCCGAGACCTCGTGCTCAGCCGTCGATTCGACGTCCTCTTCTCGATGCACGAGGCCCTTGCCCGCTCGGTCGACGTGAGCGCCCAGACGGCACGTCTACGCAACCCGGGCGCCTACCGTGCCGAGCTCACGCGAGGGATGTTCGGTCCCGAGACGTTGCGGCTCCTTCTCGTCGAGGCCATTCGCTCGAATCAGCGAGCGGTCCTTCTCGGCGGCGTGCAATCCGACGCGAAGACGATCGACCTCGATTGGCTGGTTCCCCCGCTCGGGCAAGTCCTCGCCGAGCTCGCTCTGACGGCGGCTCAACCCATGCCTCAAGGGCAGTCCGACCATGTGTCGTCGGTGCTCAGCGTCCTCGATCAGGTGGCGCACGAGGGATTGAGAAACCTGCTTCTGGCGTACTTGCAACGGGTGCTCACCGGGCGTGAGATGGAGGTCG
>JAYUUB010000004.1:0-2610 GCA_043755175.1 Polyangiaceae bacterium
AGAGCACCGCTCACGTGCTGGGGAACGCGAGCCGAAGCTGACCAGCGTTGGCGCAGCTCTCGGCAGGAGGAGGTCGAGCCCCGAGCCCATGTTTGGCCAGCACCCTGGCGAGCGCCTCGGGGGTGGTCGCCGCTTCGAGCCAGCGCGTGACGCCGCCACACCGAACACAAGTGCTCACGTCGAGCTGGAAAACGTGGCGAAGCAGCCAAGCCCAAGGCTTTCTACGAGGCTCGCGCTCGAGCGCGAGAACATCGAGCACGCCGAGCACGCCGGTGTCCTTCTCGAAAGAGCGCGAGCTGCTTCGCGACCGCATCCTCGCGCTTCGGCACCACCTCGGCCCGCACCTTCGCATGCGAGCTCAGCACCCCGTGATAACGCACCATGTGGCCGTGTCGTCTGGTTCGCATCGCAAGCGATGCAAACGGCGGCGGCGGGATGAGCGCACACCCCTCGCGATCAGGTCCATCGGTTCGAGCACCAACGCGACGGTGCCGTCGCGCCACGGCTTCTTCAAGAGGTAGCTGAGCTTGCCTCCCTCCATCTCCTCGAGGCGGTTCTGCGCAATGGGCGGACGACACACGTAGCGGCAGAGCCGCTCGAGACGAGCTCGGTCACGCGCCGGCACGACGACCTCGGCGTGCACGTTGATGCCCTGACTCTCGCCTACCCGTTCACCCGAGCGCGCTCGGCGCCCGGCTCCCACGAGCCCCGTCGCAACCTTCGCCCGGCTCTCGCATGCAAAAGCATCGCGCATCGAGTGACGGAGCTTGCCGCTCTCACTTCTTTCCACGCCGCCTACCTCCACGCTCGCGCACTCTTCTCCACCGGCGATCGCGCCGTCCTGTTCCCCCTCGGAACCTTCGCGCTACGTCGTCTCGGTGCACTCTGCCATCTCGGCCCCGCGCCGTCGTAGGTTTCGACCACTGCGCCGGCGTCTTCGTCGGCAGATCCGCGGCCATCGGTGCCGCGGATGAGGCCGCGGACTGCCTGCGCCTCACGGGCGCTCTCGATTGGAGGTCCTGAACGCCTCCTTTTGTGACGTTGCCACGTCGCATAGGGGTGTCGGCGTCATCGCTTGGGGTCGTCGCCGGCGTTGGAATCGTCGTCTTGAAACTCAACCCCGGTGCGGATCGTTCAGCAGGTGAATCGGGCCGAGACTTCCCACGAGAACATCCTTTGGTGGTGTGGTACGACTTCAACCTCGCCAGGAGCGCTCTCCCAGCTGGGCCAGAGTTTCAATCGCCATCGGCGTTGGGACCGTCGTCTTGAACCTCAACCCCGGTGCGGATCGTTCATAGCTCTAGCTTGTTCATGTACTGGGGACCGACGAAACACCCCAGAAACCCGTCGTCCGGAGTGAGGAACAGCACGCCTGAGGCGTCCTGAGCCTGCATGGTGATGAGCTGCAAAGTCTCCACTTCTGCATCGCGCATTGCTTCCACAAGCGCCGGAAGACAGCCGAGTGGCCGGCCGGAATTCTTGGCGAATGAGAGTCTTCCATCGTACGTATCAAGCAGTTCATTCCTCGAAACTTGCCGGACAGAGGGAACCCAATCGTCCCCAAGCGAAGCTAGCACGTCGACCAAGACCAACGCGGCAGCGCCAAAAGACGGCGAGCCTGTCTCGTTCGTAACCAGTTCTTGCAAACGCTGCTTATTCATCGTGGGAACACCTTGTAAGGAGTTGCGCCTCTAATAGGGCCCGCCAGGAGAACTTCGAGTTCCTGATGGTCGTCGAGACTTGTCACCAACCTGGACCGCGACACAGTCAGTTCAAGCCGAACACCTTGTCCGCCATACTTTGTGGCAAAGAACTCGGCAGTTCCCTTGTCCGTGGTCCACGAAGTATACTGACTTTCGGTATAGCCTGCGTTGTGCTCTGCGGGGGTCGCTGTACCGCCACGTGGTGTCGCTTCGCCGCGTAGTGCAGCTTGATACCCGAAGTGGCTTTCAGTCACGCCGCGATGAACGGTTACAAGGTCGGCTGCAGGCCCCGGGGCAGTCGTTCCGAGGTGCGGAACGTCAGCCAGGTCATGAACGTCCAGGCCCGAAAACGCCTCCTCAACGCCCTTGCTGACATCAAACGCTCCGGCAATCTTCCCCCCAAGCTTCGAGGCCGCACTTCCTGCTGCTGGCAGGAAGAACGATGCCGCCTTTCCGAGATTGTAGGCTAGCGCGCCTTTGGCTTCATTGGCAGCACCAGCGTCTCCTCGATTCGAGGCACCGACCAATGCGTCTAGGTTTTCAAACGCTCGTAGGACGCTCTTCCCGAAGCTGACGTTGATCCCGGCGACCGGATCAAGCGATCCGACCACCGATGCGGCTTTGCCAACGGACGAGGGCTGATCGCCCGTACCAAGAATGTCTCGGTCGGCTTCTCGACTGAAGCCAGCCGAGCCCGAGCCTCTATCTGGCAGCGGATCGGCGGACATCGTCCCTCGGATGAGCTTTGTCTGCCCCTCGACGGTGCCAAGAGCCTTCCCCGTCTGCTCCACCAGGGAGCCTGAGTTGTCCTCATGAAACGGATGCGCGGTGGTGTAGCCACCGATCGAGGTGGTGATTGCTAGAGGCTTCGTCTCCTCAGTCCCGTTAGGATCACTAAACACCACCG
>JAYUUB010000005.1:0-56579 GCA_043755175.1 Polyangiaceae bacterium
CGCAAGTTCACGCTCTTCGCGGTTCTCTTCCTCGCGATCGGCAACACGCTCGGCATGCTGTGGGCCTACGAGGAGCTCGGCTGGGGCGGCTACTGGGCCTGGGACCCGGTCGAGAACGCGGCATGCCTGCCGTGGTTCACGGCGAGTGCCTACGTCCACTCGACCATGATCCAAGAGCGCCGCGGCATGTTGAAGGTGTGGAACATCTTCCTCATCTGCATGACCTTCTGGCTGACGATCTTCGGGACGTTCCTCACGCGGTCGGGGCTCATCGCGAGCGTGCACTCGTTCGCCCAGAGCGGCATCGGCATCTACTTCGTCTGGTACATGGGCATCGTAGCGGCGGTGAGCCTCGGGCTCCTGTTCTATCGGTTGCCGAAGCTCCGGAGTGAGGGCCGCTTCGAGTCGCTCCTCAGTCGCGAGGTGGCGTTCGTGATCAACAACTGGGGCCTCCTCAGCATCTGCGTCTTCATCGCGGTCACGACCGTGTGGCCGCGCATCAGCGAGTGGCTGCTCGATCAGAAGTCGGCTCTCGGACCGACGTTCTACAATGCGTGGGTGCCGCCGATCGCGCTGTCGGTGTTCGCCCTCATGGGCATGGCGCCGCTGCTCGGTTGGAGAAAGACCTCTCCCGAGCTCTTCAAGAAGAGCTTCATTTTCCCCGTGTCGGCGATGATCATCACCGCCACGCTCCACATCGTCTTCGGCCGCGCGATCCGCTTCCCCGCCTTCGTGCAGATAGCACCCATCTACGAGACCCCGATGGGCTTCGCGCTCGCCTGGGTCGGCGGCAAGCTCCCGCTCGTCACGATCTCGCTGTGCGCGTTCAACGTGACCGTCGTCGTTCAAGAGTTCGCGCGCGGCATCAAAGCCCGCCAGAGCGCCGCGCGCGCGAAGAACGCGACCGAGTCGCTCATCAAGTCGTTCTTCGAGCTCGTCGCGAAGTCACGTCGCCGATACGGCGGCTACGTCGTCCACGTCGGCGTCGTCCTCATGTTCCTCGGCTTCACGGGCCGCGCCTGGGGCGTCGACAAGGAGATCACCCTCGCCAAGGGCGATCGCATCGCGATGGAGGAGTACGAGGTTCTTTACCAAGGCACCCGTCGCGAGCAAGACCCGGAGAAGATGATGATCTTCGCCGACCTCGAGGTGTACCGAAACGGTTCGTACGTCGGTCACGTCGCTCCGGCGAAGTACATGTACAAGAACATGCCGGGCAGCCCGTCGACCGAGATCGCGCGACACGTCACTCTGCGCAACGACTTGTACGTCACGCTCGCGATGGCGAACCCGCAGACCAAGGCCGCAAGCTTCCAGTTTCACATCAATCCGCTGGTGAGCTTCATCTGGTTCGGCGTCGGCATTCTCATTTTCGGCGCGCTCATTTCGCTGTGGCCCGACATGCAAGACCAAGAGTCGACCGCCTTCAGCTACGTGCGTGCCGCTGCGAGCGTCGCGACCGCCGTCATGTTCTCCGTCCTCTTCGCGCTCGCCCCGTCGTATGCGTACGGCGGCGGTGGGAGCGAGAAGGTCTTCTTCACAGACGGGAGTGGAGCGCGCATTGCCGCTCCCGACGGCGCGGCGCCTAGCTCGCAGACCGCCCCAGATTCCGTCCCTGCATTTTGAAAGACCCGTGGGGTCGCCCAACGACAAGTCCCATGCTCTCCCCTTCTCCAGGTCGCCCCGATCCATCGTCGTCGCGAGCGACATTCCGTCGACGACACCGACGCTCGATCTTGCGCGTGGTCGTTTTGGTCGTCGGGATCGTCGCGGCGCTTCCGGTGCTCGAGACGCGCGACGCCATCGGGCAGATGAGCGGCGACATGGATGGTTCGCACCCGATCGGGATCGAGAACGAGACACAACGTCAATTGTTTTACAGTCTCATTTGCATGTGTGGATGCCCGCGCGAGACGCTTGGAACCTGCGCCTGCAACTTCGCGCACTCGCGTCGGGAAGAGGTCCGAGCACAGCTTGCCGACGGGCTCGGCGTCGAGGCCATTCAAGACGCTTACGTGGCGCGATTCGGGCCTCAAGCGCTCGCCGTCCCGCGTGACAAGGGGGCCACTCGGCTCCTTTGGATGGTGCCGCTCTTCGCGATCGTGCTCGGTGCGGCAGGACTCGTCGTCGTGCTCCGTCGCTGGCGAAAGCGCTCCGACGACGAAACACCCGTGGCTGCTAACCCAAGCGCTTCGATCGCGCGCGACGACTACGACGACAAGCTCGACCAAGAGCTCAAGGAGCTCGACCGAGAATGAAGGCCGAAGGAACCCCGACCAAGAAGAAGCCGACCAAGGCGGTGAATCGGGAGATGTCCGACGGCGCCACGCGCGAGGCGACGGCGCTCGACGAGGCACCCCCCAAAGCGGAGGCGGCACCGATCGTCTTCGCGGCTACCGATGGTAGCAAGGCGTCGACGATGCACGACTCCGAGCTCGACGACGATCGCCGTGTGGCGCAGGTCGGGCTCACCGCCGCTGCCTTGGTCATCGCGGGCGCGGTCGCTGCCGGCCTGATCTTCGGGCCCGCGACAGCGGTGTTGATCCTCGCGGCTGGAGCTTTCATTGCCGTCATCTCGCTGTTCTGGTCGAGCCTACGAACGTTGCTCGGTGAAACTCCGCTCTCGGGCGCCGACGCCTACGCCATCGGCGCTCCACGTGCCGAAGAAGAACAGAAGCGGGCGGTTCTGCGGGCGCTGAAAGATCTCGAGTTCGAGCGCAGCGTCGGGAAGATTAGCGAAGAAGACTATCGACGGTTGGTCTCGCACTACCGCGACCAAGCCAAGCGCCTGCTTCGGTTGCTCGATGAAGAAGCCAAGCCTCTGCGCGATCGCGCCGAGGAGCTCGTCCTGGTTCGCATGCAGTCGGCGGGGCTTTCGCCACGAGCCGCGACGTTTCGCGAGCCCGGGAAGCGTCCTGCAGAGCTCGAGCGCGAAGCTCTCGAAGAAAGACGGACGAACGAGCTGCGTGAGGCCGCGTCGGGCGTCGGCGCGATCGATGCGAAAGACGAGCCCAGCCCGTCCTCGGACACGTCGGATTCGAGCCTCGCCGACGAGGCAGCCAGCGAGCCGCCTTTTCCCGTCGCTGAATCGGCGTCCGACCGCGGTGCAGACGGCAGTGCCGACGTCACTACAGACGTCACTACGGACGCCGACACCGATGCGAGCGAGAGCCCAGTGTCCAATACCGAAGCGACCTCCAAAGGAGGCCTCGCGTGAGTGATCGAAAGAGCAGCCAAAAGCGATCTCGACTGAAAACCTTCGCGACCACCGTCGGCCTCGCCGTCGCGCTGATCGCTCAAGGCGCATGGGGCCAGCCGGCAGCGCAACTTGCTCCGAAAGCACCTCCGACCAAAGCTGCCCCGCAACCGGCGGCGAAGGCTCTCACAGCTGGCCTGCCTTCTACCTCGGCGGTTTCACCTCACGGTGACCCACCTCACGGTGACTCCCCTCACGGTGACTCCCCTCACGGGCAGCTTGGAGGAGCTCCGAGCGGTCGAGGGAACATGGGCTTCGAGCCTCCGCCAGACGGCGCCGAAGCCGATCCATCGTTGGCTCCGGGAACCATCGTGATCTCGATCCGCAACGCCGACGACGTCCCTCTCGAGGGAGTCGATCTCGTGCTCGGGATCCTTCACAACTCGGTTGCAAAAGGCGAGTCGCGTGAGCGCAAAGAAGCGCGCACCGATGGAACAGGATCAGCCACCTTCACCGATCTCGGTGTCGGACAAGCACATCAGTACCATGTCACCAGCACGGTCGGTCCGGGCACGTTCGAAGTGCCGCCGTTCCAGCTCACCGACAAGGTCGGGATGCGCGTGGTCCTTCACCTGTACGAAGTCACCGAAGACGTTTCGCGGATGCGCGTCGCGATGCGAGGCACGCTCTCGGTTTCTCTCAAAGAAGACGTGATGGCGGTCGACGTGACCTACAACATCTTCAACGTCAGCCCGAGCGCCTGGTTGGCCGACGTCGAGATTCCGCTGCCGAAGGGCTACCGAGCGTTCAACACCTCCGAGGAGATGTCTGGAGCGCTTAAAGTTCTCCCGACCGAGCACGGCGCCGTGCTGCGAGGAACCATCCCGCCGGGTCAGAGCGATGTCGGCTTTCGGTTCCACGTGCCGTTGAGTGGCGACGAGGCACAGGACGTGGAGTTCTCGCTCTTCCCGCACACGCTCCAGACGCAGGTCGCCGTCGAGGCGTCGAAGAAGATGCGACTCTCGGTCGAAGGCTTCCCGCCCGCACAGTTTCAACACACGCAAGATGGGCGTTCGTATCTCTTCGCGACGCGCAGCTTGCAGGCCGGTCCGATCGATCACTTCAAAGCGACGATCGGTGGATTGCCCACGCGCGGTCCGGGAAGCTGGATAGCCGTTGCGCTCGCCGCCCTCGCCGTCGGAACGGCGTTCGGCTACCGCGCCATTCGAGTGGGTCGGACCGATATCTCCGAAGACGCCTACCAAGACTTGATCGAAGCTCGCGAGACGCTGATCGAGGAGATCAAGACGCTCGAGCGGGCGCACCTGCGAGGCACGGTGGGTCCCAAGACTCATGCGCGGGCTCGCACGCTTCTCACCGACGCGCTCGCGCGGATCATGATTCAGCTCGAGAGCGCCGATGCGACGCGAAAACCCCCGCAGTCGTCCCCGAAGAACCCCGGTGGCCCAGGCCCGACGCCTCCGACCAGTAAGAACAAGCCCAAGACCACGACCAAGCGGCGCCCCGCCGAAGCCTCCGCCTGAGCCCGCGATGGCTCGACCAAGCGATCGCTCGGTCGTGCTCATCGATGCGGGCTCGACGCGACTTCCGCGCAAGGTTTTCCTCGAGGCCTTTTCTAGAGAGTGAGTATGGCGGAGACCAAACGTTACGCGCGGCTCGCGCTAGAAGACGGACGCAGAGCGTTCGTCGAAGTGGTCGGTGAAGAAGCGCTCGTTCTCTCCGACGCCCCGTGGGCGCTCCTTGGCGCTGGTTCGGGCCTCAACCATAGAACCGGTGAGCGAGTGTCTTTCGACACCGCACGCGCACGCGGTGAGCATCGTGGCGGCAACATCACGCTCCTCGCGCCCGTGAGCCCGAGCAAGATCTTGTGTGTCGGCCGCAACTACCGAGCGCACGCCAAAGAGCTCGGCAACGACGTCCCGGTCGAGCCGATGATCTTCTACAAGCCGCCGAGCGCGCTACTCGATCCTGAAGGAGCGATCGTCTTGCCTCGAGCCGACATTTCGGGCCGCGTCGAGCACGAGGCCGAGCTCGGTGTGGTGATCGGCCGACGCGTTCGCAACGCCACCCTCGCTGAAGCCCGAGACGCGGTCTTCGGCCTCACGCTCGTCTGCGATGTCACGGCACGCGACCTCCAGAAAAAAGACGGCCAATGGTGGCGCGCGAAAGGGATGGATACGTTCTGCCCGGTTGGCCCCTCGATCGTGAGCGGCCTCGATCCGCAGGCCCTTCAGATCCGATGTCGTGTAAACGGCTCGGAGCGCCAATCGGGGAGCACCTCCGACATGATCTTCTCCGTAGACGAAGTCATCCGCCACATCTCTCAGGTCGTCACCCTCGAGCCCGGCGACCTGATTGCGACCGGGACGCCAGAAGGCGTCGGTCCGCTGACCGACGGTGACTCGCTCGAGATCGAAATCGGCGCGATCGGCATTCTTCGATCGCGCGTGATGGGTCCCGAGCCGACGGTGCGTCGACCGAGCCCGTGATGCGCCGTTCTCTCGGACCCTCGGCGGATGACCGCGCCCACCACTGACAAGCCCGGGCTTCGCCGCCTTCGTGATCGGATCGCCGTGCTCATCGCCGCAATGATGGGCGTGGTCGTACTTGGAATGGGCTGGATCGTGGGGAGTCGAGAAGGGCCGAGGCGTTGTGGCTCAGGATTCGCGACCGTCGGCGGTCGTTGCTGCGGCGAGAGCCAGACCGTCGAACGAGACCACTGCATCGGAAAAGCGAGCCGATGCGGCGGCTCGTTGAGGGCCCTGGAAGCGGGATGCGATGCGCTGCCCGCGAAGATTCAAATCGCGGGCGGGACGCTGCACGAGAGCGCATCCGATTGGGAGGCCGATGGACGAACGGTCGCGCGCGAGATCGTCACGCCGACCTTTCTCATCGACGCCTACGAGGTCTCATGGTCGCGGTACGACGAGTGCTCTGCATCGGCGAAGTGCCTTCCGCTCGCTTCACGCGGCGAGCCTGGACAGCCCGTGACGCGCGTCACCGCATTCGAGGCCGGACGTTTCTGCGCTTTCGCAGGCGGGAGCTTGCCGTCGAGCGATCAGTGGCTCTTCGCCGCTGCTGGCGCCGACGCGCGACGGTTTCCGTGGGGACCCAACGGCGCGGTCTGCGGACGTGCGGCGTGGGGGATCGCCGATGGTCCTTGTTTCAGGAGCAGCTCCGAACCTGATGTAACTGGTTCGCATCCAGAAGGTAAGACGCCCGACGGAGTCGAAGATCTAGCTGGCAACGTCGCCGAATGGACTCGCCTCAGGCCCGACGGGCTCAGCGAAGCGCGCGGCGGCTCATGGCGGAGCCGCGAGGTAACCCTGCTCAAGACCTGGGCGAGCGAGCTGGTCGCCGGTGACACCCGACGAGACGACATCGGTTTTCGCTGCGTCTACGCGCCCTGAAAATGGGTGCAGGTCACGTTGGTCTTCGGGGCTTGGGGTCCGCGTACGATTGAGTCGATCGATATCCCGCTTCAACCTTCGTGCGACTGGTCCCCGAGGAACGTGCACCGGACGGCTTCTCTTGAAGGCTGAGAGGGGAGAGACGAGGCCGCCTGCGTGCGAAGGTATCGGCGGAAAGGCGCCGACTCAATCCTACGCGCGCCCTTACGAAAGTCCTGCAAACCGCGCAGCCTGGGGTACGCTTCTTCGTCAATTCAATGACTGTGGCCATCCTCTCCATCGGCACCGAGCTCACGCGCGGGGAGATCGTCGATACGAACGCTGCCTGGTTGGCGGCATCGCTCACCGAGGCCGGCTTCGAAGTCGTCTCGTGTGATGCCGTCTCCGACGACCCGCAACGCATCGTCGACGCACTCCAGCGCCTCGGCTGCGACACCGCTGCCATCATCGTCACCGGGGGCCTCGGGCCGACCACCGACGACATCACTGCGAGCTGCGCGGCCCAGGCCGCGTCTGTCGCGGTGGTGCGCGATGAAGGCGCGTTGGCTGCCATTCGTCGACGCGTCGAGAGCCGCGGGCGCGTGGTCACTCCTCACCACGAGAAGCAGGCCGACGTGCCCGAGGGCGCAGAGCTCTTGCCGAACGCCGACGGCACCGCTCCCGGCTTCGCGCTGAACATCGGGCGCAGCACGGCCTTCTTCATGCCGGGCGTCCCGCGTGAAATGAAGCGCATGTTCACGGAGCAGGTCCTTCCGCGGATCCGGCCATCGGCGCCGAACAATTCGTGGGTCGTTCGCCTACGCACTTTCGGTCTCGCCGAATCGAGTGCGACACAGCTTCTCGAGGGGATCGAGTCGCAATACGAGGGCATCACGCTCGGCTACCGAATTCACTTCCCCGAGGTCGACGTGAAGATCCTCGGGCGTGGGGCGAACCAAGGCGCGGCTCGCGAGCTTGCGACCCGGGTCGCCGCCGAGGTGAAAGAGCGGCTCGGCGACGTCGTGTACGGCGAGGGCGACGACACGCTGGCCCAGATCACCGGGCGCGCACTCCGAGCGAAGAACTATCGATTGGCTGTGGCCGAGTCGTGCACCGGTGGGCTCGTCTCGCATTTGCTGACTTCTTTTCCAGGCGCGAGCGACTTTCTCATCGGCTCGGCCGTGGTCTACGCGAACAGCGCCAAGACTCGTTTGCTCGGTGTCTCCGAAGACACGCTCAGAGGGCACGGCGCGGTCTCCGCCGAGGTCGCGGCCGAGATGGCCGAAGGCTCACGGCGATTGTGCGAAACCAACGTCGGCCTCGCCGTGACCGGAATCGCCGGGCCTGGTGGCGGGACGGCCGAGAAGCCTGTCGGCTTGGTTTATTGGGCGGCCTCACACCCCGGAGGAACCGTGGTCAAAGAGCGCGTGTTCACGGGCAGCCGCAACGAGATTCAATCCCACGCCGCCCACGCGGCGCTCGATCTCGTGCGGCGCATCGCAACCGGGCTTCCCGACGAGCCGGCCATTCCGGCGCCCAAGTCTCGGCGATGATCGTTTAGCGAGCTGGATTGTACGACTGGATTGCCCGACGGGATTGCCCAGCAGGGCTGCCCGACCGAATTGGGTCGGGCTCCGCCGCTCACGCCTTGTCGAACGTCAGTCCCTCGAAGTCGCGGTCGACTTTGATTTTCTCGCCTGGACTGAAGCTTCCACCGAGGATCTTCCTCGCGAGCTCGTCCTCGAGATTTCGCTGGATGGCGCGCTTCAGAGGGCGCGCGCCATATTGCGGATCCCAGCCCTGCTCGAGGAGAAACTCTTTCGCCGAAGGGGTGATCGCGACGGACATACCGCGACGCTCGACCTTCTTTTGGAACGTAGCCAACTGGAGATCGACGATCTTCACCATCTGCTCTTTGGCGAGCCGGCGGAAGATGATGAGCTCGTCGAGGCGATTCAGAAACTCGGGTTTGAAGCTCTGTTGCACTTCACCGAGAACCACCTGACGAATCTGCTTCGCCTTGTCGGCCGCCGATAGCGAGTCACTGTCTTCGATCATCGCCGCGGCGCCGGTGCCGATGTTCGAGGTGAGAATGATGACGGTGTTCTTGAAGTCGACCGTGCGGCCCTGACCGTCGGTGAGTCGGCCGTCATCGAGCACCTGGAGCAGGGTGTTCCACACGTCGGGGTGCGCCTTCTCGATCTCGTCGAAAAGAACGACGCTGTAGGGTCGACGGCGAACCGGCTCGGTGAGCTGACCTCCCTCTTCATAACCGATGTAGCCAGGCGGCGCGCCGATGAGCCGTGCGACGGCGTGTCTCTCGCCGTACTCGCTCATGTCGATTCGGATCATGGCGCGCTCGTCTGCGAAGAGTCGCTCCGCGAGCGCCCTCGCGAGCTCGGTTTTTCCGACACCGGTCGGACCGAGGAACATGAACGAGCCTATGGGCCGACGCTCATCACCGAGGCCGGCTCGTGAGCGTCGAATCGAATTCGCGATGGCCGTCAGCGCCTCTTCTTGGCCCACGACGCGATTGCGTAGATCTTCTTCCAATCGAAGAAGCTTCTGCATTTCGCTCTCGAGCATCTTGGCGACCGGGATCCCCGTCCACCGCGAAACGACCTGAGCGATGTCTTCGTCGGTGACCTCTTCTTTGAGGAAGGCGGCCATCTTCTGGACGTCGACGAGCCGCGCTCGGTGCGCCTCGATTTGCTTTTCGAGCTCGGGGATCTTTCCGTACTCGATCTCGGCAGCCTTACCGAGGTCGCCACGGCGCTTCGCCTGTTCGCTCTCGATGCGGAGCGCCTCGAGCTGAGGCGGCAATCCGCGCAGTTCGGAGATGACCTCCTTTTCGTTCATCCATTGCGCACGCATCGCGTCGCGCTCTTCTTGCATCTCGGCGATCTCGCGCTTCGCCTCGACGAGGCGTGTCTTCGAGGCCTTGTCGCTCTCGCGAACGAGGGCCTGCTCCTCCATTTGGAGCTTCATCAAGTTGCGCTCGATCTGGTCGATGGGCGTCGGGAGACTGTCGATCTCCATTCGAATGCGACTCGCGGCTTCGTCGACGAGATCGATGGCCTTGTCGGGGAGAAATCGGTCGGTGATGTATCGATTCGAGAGTGTGGCTGCGGCGATGAGCGCTGCGTCTTGAATCCGAATTCCGTGGTGGACCTCGTACTTCTCTTTGATGCCGCGCAAAATGGCAATGGTGTCTTCGACGGTCGGCTCCTTGACGATGACCGGCTGGAAGCGTCGCTCGAGAGCGGCGTCTTTCTCGATTCGCTTTCGGTATTCGTCGAGCGTCGTTGCTCCGATGCACCGCAGCTCCCCGCGCGCGAGGGCCGGCTTCAGCATGTTGGCCGCATCCATCGCACCTTCGGCGGCCCCCGCACCCACCAAGGTGTGAAGCTCGTCGATGAATAGAATGATGTGGCCGTGCGACCCCTCGATCTCGGCCAGCACCGCTTTGAGTCGGTCTTCGAATTCCCCTCGGAACTTCGATCCGGCGACCATCGCCGCGAGATCGAGGGCTCTCAGCGACTTGTCTTTCAACGACTCGGGTACGTCACCATTGACGATGCGCTGAGCAATGCCCTCGACGATGGCGGTCTTGCCGACGCCTGGCTCTCCGATAAGCACCGGGTTGTTCTTGGTCCTGCGCGAGAGAACTTGCATCACGCGACGAATCTCTTCGTCGCGGCCGACGATGGGATCGCCTTTTCCTTTGCGGGCCGCGCCGGTCAAATCTCGTGTGTATTTTTCGAGCGCCTCGAACTTCCCTTCGGGATCGCGGTCGGTGACTCGCTGTGTTCCTCGAACCGTAGCCAATGCGGCGAGAAGCTTGTCGTACGTGAGCGAGCCCTTCTCGAGCATCGCCATGAAGTCGCGGTCGACCTTGGCGGAAGCGAGCAGAAGATGCTCGGTCGAGATGTATTCGTCTTTGAGGTTTTTCGACTCGTCTTCGGCGCGCTGAAAGAGAGCGAGCGCCCGACGCGAGAGGGCAGGCTCACCTGCGGCGCCACTCACGCGCGGATAATCTTCGATCTTCTTTTCGATGGCTGCGCTGAGCGCCTTCGCGTTCCCGCCAGCCTTCGCGACGATGGAGGAGACGATTCCGCCGTCTTGGAGGAGGAGCTCGCGAAGCAGATGCTCCGGGTAGAGCTCCGGGTTGCCTCGGCGTGTGGCGTAGTCGATGGCTCCACGCAGAGCCTCTTGGGCCTTGGTCGTCATTCGGTCGAATCGCATGGCTCGTGCAAGCTAAGACCGGGCCAAACGCTATCAAGAGCGGATGGTAAATTGCCTCCACGGGACCTCTCCGACGCCTGCCCCAGGGCAGTCCTGCATGCCAGACCGTCACCGTCATCGAGCGGGAGTCGGATTTCCGGGTGCGATGGACTTCAGTTTGGGTCGCAGACACCCGTGCAGAAGGATTTGATCTCGCCTGTCAGAAAAAAGTGCGCAGATTGGTCCATGGCAGACGGCTCCTCGCGGACCCAGTCGTGCGGATCGGTCGAATCGGGCGCCGTGGTCGGGGCGTTGGTCTTCGGGAGTGGCGGAACGAGCGCACCGTAATCGTATTCGACGATTCCCGGCCCGTTGAACGGGCCGGCAAGCTCGGGGACCCCCCAGATCGGTCGAGCCGCGGGGGTTATGGTGCTGGCGCCGAGCGCTCGCGCCACGAAGTGAGCGCCGAGCGGAGTCACTTGGTGATCACCGAGCGCTGAATGAATGAGGATTTGATGGGGAGGCGTGTTGGGGAGATTGCCACCAATCACGTACGGCAAGTAGCCATCGGGCTCGACACGATCCCACAACATCTGGATGAGACCGAGCACGAGCTGAACGTCTCGTCGCGTCGGAAACTCGAGCGCTAACACAGCGAGGAATGGACCGAAGTCGACGCTGCGATTGAGCAGCAGATTGTACGGTGCCCCAGGCTCGCCGAGGAGGCCTCGCGTCACATCGGTCGTGACCGCCATGTACGTTCCGCCGAAGATCCCGCCTTGGCTGTCGCCCCGGTAGTACCGGCGCGTCGTATCGATGGCGCTCACGCCATTGAATTGAACATTCAAATCGTTGGCGAAGGCTCCCCTCATCATGCGCATCGCCAAAAGCTGGTTCGTCATTCCCTGCAGCTGTCGGTCGACGAAGGCGCGGAAGATCATCGGGTCTTTGGTGAGCGCAGCCTGAACCGTGTCGGTATCGGCGTCGGCCATTCCGATCATGTCGACGGCGACGGTGACGAAGTTGCCTCGATTGGCGATGGTCGCGAGATAGCCATCGCGACCTTCGTTCATGCTTCCCAAGAGCCCATGACCGTTCTGGAGAATGGGCGCAGCCTTCCCTGTCGTCGCGGAGTGCGGTATCTGGACGATGAAAGGATAATCGGCAGTGCCGCTCTGCATCGGGTTCCCCTGCGCATCGACGACGAGCTTGCCTCCGGGATCGGCCTTGTCGAGATAGAGCGGAACCGTCATGTGTCCTTCGATGCGCAAGGCGATCTCGGGATTGGGATCAGGCGTCAACGTATCGATCACGTAGCCCGGACCAATCGACCCCACTTTGGCGAGCGCATCGTCGCGCATGTGGAGGAGTCGCGATGTGTTGTTGACCCGGCTTGCCGTCGAATAGTCCCAAGCCAATTGGAGCGTATCGCGGTGGACGCCGGCGGCTTCGAGCTTGGCGAAGATGTCTTCGTAGAGCGGCCTTCGCAGATCGACCGATACCTCGGCGCTCTGCTCGCCGTCTCGCAACGCTTTGAATACCGGCGTGGGAGCGAGCGCGAGACCGTCTTTGTCGAGCACGTCACGAATGGCAACGATGTATCGGTGAGCATCGGCGAGACGCACGACGGGTCGAATGATGAAAGTTCGATCGTCGTCCGACGCAGCGGTCATGTCGAGCTCTGCAAAGTGAGGAACGAAGTCACCAGTCTCCGCGTCCATCAATATCGTCGGGCTTGCGGTCGAGAGCGACAGGTCGATGTCGTCTTGGGTCGGAAGCCCGAGAATGGTCGCTCCCGGTAAATGGGTGAGGGGCGCCTGCCCTGGCGAGAAGCCGTCGCTGTCGACGACGATCGCCGCGGGGATGCGCTTCATCGAACCGCCATGAATCGGCAGTGTCGTGTCGGTGAAGGCGACGTGCTTGTGCGTCGTGGTCGTCGGATCGTCTGCGAGATAGACGTTCGATGGAAACGGGAACCCGCATTGGCTCGGGACGAGTGGGTCGCACGCGGCTCCACCGAGCAGCGGTGTAGGGCTCACGCTCGCACCCCCACTGCCACCGGCTCCGCCGACGGCGGATCCACCGGCACCGCTCGTCGACGCCGTTGTGCCCGTGAGGGGGTTGATCCTCTCTTTGCCGCACCCGCAGGCCAGAGTGGCGGCCAATGCACCTAAAGCGACGACTACGATGGCTCCGAATTTGCGCACGAAAATCCCCTATCGGCCAATAGTCTCACCGGAGTGAGATGCTCGCGCGCCCATGCAGTTTCCGCGATCGAAACTCAGGCGCACTCGTTCAGATGTTACAACTCATTCATTGTTGCAGCTGATATTCACACACGGCGCGAATCTACACACGTCTCGAATTCACGCGCTGTCGTCCCGCGGCCATCGTGAATCGCGTCAGATGTCGAGGTTCTTGACGTGCAGGGCGTTCTGCTCGATGAATGCTCTGCGTGGCTCGACCTGATCGCCCATGAGAACGGTGAAGAGCTCGTCGGTCGCGACGGCATCGTCTACCCGAACTTGGAGAAGCGTACGTGCGTCAGGGTTCATCGTCGTCTCCCAGAGCTCGTCGGCGTTCATCTCGCCGAGGCCTTTGTAGCGGCTGATCGCAATGCCCTTTTTGCCACGAAGCTCGAGGTAGTCCATGAGGGCTTCACCGTCGGAGAGCTCATCGTCGTTCTTGTCGCCGACTGCCTTGTAGGGAGGTGCACCGATCGAACGTAGATCTTGGTCGATGCTCCACGCCTCTTGGTATTCGTCGGCGCTGAGGAGCGCGAGATCGATGGTGGCCGCGCGGAGATTGGCTCCGGGTCGCGGAGCGATGTCGAGACGCCCTGCGCCGAGCGCCGTGTCCCATTCGACTTTGACGGTCAGCGGAAACAAGTCAGGGTAGCGGGTCTTGAGATAGTCGACGAGCTTCTCACGCGCCTCTTCGAGCTTTCGCTTTTCACGAAGGTCGTCGACGCTGAGCCCCGACGACCGAATGACACCGGCGACCAACCGCGCATCACAACGCTTGTCGAGGTGACCCACGACCGATCGGAATCGGCGCAATCGCTGAGCAAGGCGAAAGAGCGGCGCGCCGAGCACTCCGGGTCCGGTCGAGCCTTTGATTTCGAGACCGTCGACTGCGTTCTGGACGAGGTACTCGTCGAGCGCAGATTGGTCTTTCATGTAGAGATCTTTTTTTCCTTTGCGCACCCGGTAGAGCGGCGGCTGCGCGATGTAGAGATAGCCCTTGTCGATGACGTCGGGCATCTGGCGGAAAAAGAATGTGAGGAGCAGCGTTCGGATGTGCGAGCCGTCGACGTCTGCGTCGGTCATCAAGATGATCTTGTGATAGCGGAGCTTGTCGATTTCGAAGCCGCCCGCATCGTTGATCCCGCATCCGAGCGCCGTGATGAGTGTTCCGATCTCGGCCGAGCTCAGCATCTTGTCGAGCCTAGCTCGCTCGACGTTCAAGATCTTTCCTTTGAGGGGCAAGATGGCTTGAAAATGTCGATCGCGACCCATCTTCGCGCTTCCGCCGGCGCTTTCACCCTCGACGATGTAAATCTCGCTGGCGGCTGGATCCTTCGATTGGCAATCGGAGAGCTTTCCCGATAGCGAAGTGATGTCGAGAGTGCCTTTGCGAATGACCTCACGGGCCTTGCGCGCGGCTTCGCGAGCCTTCGCCGCCACAGCAGCCTTCTCGACGACCTTGCGAGCGACTGCAGGGTTCTCTTCGAAGAATTCGCTGAGCTTGGTCGACACGACGTTCTCGACGATTCCCTTCACTTCGCTCGAAACGAGCTTCGACTTGGTTTGCGAGTCAAACGACGGGTCGGGGTGCTTGACGCTGATGACACAGGTCAGACCTTCGCGAACGTCTTCTCCCTGGAGCCCCTGCTTGATCTCTTTGAGGAGGTTCTGAGCAGTGCCATAGGCATTGATCGTCTTGGTCAGCGCGGTCCTGAGCCCCGTGAGATGGGTGCCGCCGTCTTTGTTGTGGACGTTGTTCGTGTAGCAATAGATGGCCTCCGTGTACTGGGAGTTCCATTGCATGGCGACCTCGACCTGAATCGGGGCCGTGAGGTTTTTTCCGCCGGGATCACCGCTCGCGTCTCCGCTCGCCGACAGCGAGATGACGGTGTCGGCGATAGGCTCCTTGGTCGAGTTGAGGAGCTGGACGAACTCCCGAATGCCACCTTTGTACTCGTAGTGGTTGGTTCGCCCTTCGCCGCGCTCATCGACCAGATCGATGGCGAGTCCGGCATTGAGGAACGCGAGCTCGCGCAGTCGACTCGCCAAGAGCTCGTAGCTGAATTCGACGATCGAAAAGATCGTGGGGTCGGGCTTGAAGCGAATCTTGGTTCCAGTGGAGTCGGAGTCGCCTTTGGGAACGAGAGGCGCCTTCGGAACACCCTGGCCGTATTCCTGGGTCCAGATCTTTCCTTCGCGTTTGATCTCGAGGCGGAGCCATTCGCTGACCGCGTTGACCGCGCTGACGCCGACGCCGTGAAGACCGGCCGATACCTTGTAGCTGTTGTTGTCGAACTTTCCGCCTGCGTGCAGCACGGTCAGCACGACCTCGGCGGCGCTGACGCCCTTCGCGTGCATGCCGACGGGAATGCCCCGTCCGTCGTCTTCGACGGAGACCGACCCATCGAAGTGAATCGTCACGGTGATCTTGTTGCAGACGCCGGCGAGGTGCTCGTCGACGGCATTGTCGACGGCCTCCCAAACGAGGTGGTGGAGGCCCGAGCCATCGTGCACGTCACCGATGTACATGCCGGGGCGCTTGCGAACAGCCTCGAGGCCCTCCAGCGCAGTGATGCTGGTGTGGTCGTAGGCATGCACCACCGGGGGGTCGGCGCTGGCGGTCACTGAAACGATTTCGGACATCGGTTGGCGGCTCGTTGACGAAAGGCGGACGACTTCAAAGGCCGACTCGCCCGACTCCGTGGAAAACACGCTCGGGATGGGACGAAACCCCCAGCCTGGAACGGCCCAAAAGGGCTACTTGTCATAGGCTTTTTGGGCTCCTGAAGCAAGCTCGAGAGGGCCTTTTTCAGGCCTCGACAGCGTAGGCGAAAAGCCCTCAAAACGCGGCTGAAACGACGCCCCTCACGACTCGAAAAGTGCGGGCGTCGGAGGGGGTCGCCATGTGACCCAACACCAGGTCGGCTCGCGTCGTCGTGATGAAGGTTTGGCCTCGAGCTTCAGCGAGGAACGCGAAGAGCGCTGCCGTTCTTCCAGGATCGAGCTCACTCGACACGTCGTCGAGGAGTTGTAGGGGCTCGAGGCCCGTTGCGCCACGAATCGCCGCTGACTCAGCTGCCTTGAGGGCGAGGGTGAGGGCCCGATGCTGGCCCTGTGAAGCGACCAGCCGTGCTGGTCGAGAATCGAGATCGAGCGCGAGGTCGTCGCGATGGGGCCCAAACGTGGCCGCGATGGCGCGCGCATCTTTCGATCGACGATCGCGAAGCTCTCGTAGGCAAACCTCTGGATCGGGGTCGCCACCCGATTGATACCGCGCCGTCAGAGCAAGCTCGGGGTGGGCTATGCGACGGAACGCGTCGGTCAGATCGCGCGCGAGGGCCTCGACGGCGCGTTCGCGGGCTCGCGTGACATAGGCTCCACTTTCGGCGCAGAGCCGCTCGTACGCGCTGATTTCCGCGGTCATGTTGGGTCGACTACGCAATATTTCTTGGCGGCTCTTCAGGGCCCGCGTGTAGCGACCCAAGTGCGCCACGCTCGCGGGCTCGAGATAGAGTGCGAGGCGGTCGAGCAGTCGTCGTCTTCCCGCTGCCGGTCCCGTCGACAGAGCGAGGTCGTCGGGGTGAAATACGACGATGGGCGATTGAGTCGCGTACGCCGCCAGGGTCGCGGGCTTGTTCCCGTCGACGCGTACCCCTATCGAAAGGCCTGCGATCGTGGCTATTTGCTCGCGTGCAAGGGCCTCGAGGGCACCACGAGCTTCGACGAATCTTGCTTTGACGAGAGTCTCGGAAGCGTCGTGCGAGCGAAGCTCACGAGGCTTCGCTGAACGAAAGCTCTTCGACGTCGCGACGAAGTAAATGGCCTCGAGCAAGCTGGTCTTGCCCTGGCCGTTGTCGCCCGCGATGACGTTGAGCTTGGGCCCAGGATCGAGCTCGACGGACTCGAGATTCCTGAATCGTCGGATGGTGAGATGCTCGAGCCAGAGCGAGGGCCGCGGCGTCTCGGAGCGCTCGTCGATGTCGTCAGGGCTGACGGGGGGTGACGCCGAAGCAGTGGCATCCGGCGTCGTAGTGCTCTTGTCAGAGGCGGGCGCCACCGGATCGAGGATCAGATCTTCATCGGCATGACGACGGCCAGATAGCTCTCTTGCGGTCCGTCGTTGGCTGGACGAAGCACGGCCGGATCGAGCTCGCCCGAGACGTTGAGCAGAACCTCATCGCCGTCGATCGCTCCGAGCACGTCGAGAAAGTACTTTGCGTTGAAACCGATCGTGAGGTCTGCGCCCGTGAAGTCGACGGGGATCTCATCGAATCCGTTGCCACTCTCAGGGCTCTCCGACGTGATCCGAAGAGCACCAGCCGTCGTCGTGAGCTTCACTCCACCGGTGCGATCGCTGGCGGCGATGCGAACGGCGTCGAGCGCGTCGGCGAATGCCTTGCGTGGTGCCCGGATGGTTCGCTCGCTGACCTTCGGAATGACCTGCTGGTACGGAGGAAACTGGGCGTCGACGAGCTTCACGCCGAAGCGCATGGCGGCGATGTCGAAGAAGGCGTGCGGCCCGCTCTGCGTGATGCGAACCGTGGTCGTGTCGAGTTTCGCATCTTTGGCTTCGCCTCGTTCGGCGCGGGCGCCATCGGCGAGGCGACGGAGCTCGGAGACCGCCTTCAAGGGGATGAGCATGGTCGCTTTGGCGCTCGAGCCTTCGACGGTCGCTTCGGCTTTGGAGAGGCGGTGGCCATCGGTGGTCACGACTCGTACGCGGTCGCCATCCCACTCGAAGAGCGCGCTGTTGACGTGAGGTCGCGTCTCGTCGGTCGAGATCGAAAAGTGCGTGCGCGCGATGAGTCGGCTGAGGAGGTCGACACCGATGCTGAGTGAAGGCGCGCTCGGATCGGGCGTCGGAAGCAGTGGAAACTCGGACCCAGGGATTCCACGAAGCGTGAAGCGTCGAGGTGATCCAACCGCTTTGATGGTCGTTTGCGCGCTCGCGGTGGTGCTGATGTGGAGCGGGCCTTCGGGCATGGCCTTCACGCGCTCGTGGAGATCTCTCGCCGAGACTGCGACGGTTCCAGCGCTCGCGACTTCTGCTGAAGCCTGTCCGGTCACCGACAAGTACATGTCGGTGGCGCTGACATGGAGGACGTTTCCTTCGGCGGCGAGCAGGATGTTCGACAGCGCCGGCATCGCACTCTTCTTGTCGGCAACTCCCTGGCAGCGATCCGACAGGCGCAGCAGGTCTTTCTTGGCGATGACGAGGTCCATTTCGGCCTCGGGTCTTAGCAGGTTCAGCGTCGAAGAGAAGCGGCGAGTGAGGGGCGTGGTGGAACGCTCGAGAGGCGATCTGCTCTCGATGAGAGAGAGATATAAATGATCAATAGGTCGTCATCGTAGGGCCTGTGGAAATCTGGGAGCGGAGCGAAAGGTCATGAAGATCCAATGCTTGGGCGTGACCACGCTGGGGAGAAGCGGGGGTAGGATGTCGTCGCTCTTTGTGGGAAAGCCGGATTCACGTGAGCCGCCCCACGGTTGTGCTGAGTTTGTGGACAGGTCGTACCGAGGTTTTCCACCGTTCTGGGTTGTGGCCGATGGTGAACCGGCGGGTTGAGGTGGCGCCTAGCTTCGCGTAAGATTCTCGCGGTTGGGAACGATTCGGTGTCCTCATTGTGGACTCGGGCACCCGTCAGACAGGGCCTACTGTCCGACGACCGGTTTGCCGGTGGTCGTGGAGCGCCCGCGCGATCGTAGAAGCGTCGAGCTTCGGCCGACGCGCGCCGTGCGGGCCCGGTTGAGCACACCCGAAGAGCTGGTCGGTGTGGTCATCGAAGGCAAGTACCGTGTGTGCGAGGTCATCGGTCAAGGTGGGATGGGGACGGTCTACGAGGCGGAGGTTCTCGCCTCGCGGCATCGGGTTGCGGTCAAGGTGCTGAAGGCGGATCAGCTCCAAAAGAAGGAGTCGGTCTCGAGGTTCGAGCATGAGGGGCGCGTGGTGGCGGCCATCAGGCACCCCAACATTTGCCAGGTATTCGACGTGGGACGTCTGTCGGACGGCAGCCCGTACATGGTCATGGAGCGCCTTCGTGGGCAGACTCTGGCCGATCGGCTCGAGCAAGCTGGGAAGGTTGCGCCGGGGGAGCTGTGCGAGATCATGGTGGAGGCGCTTTCGGCTCTCGAGGCAGCGCATCGACAGGGCGTCGTCCACCGCGATCTCAAGCCGGACAACATTTTCATCGGCGACCAAGCTGGTCGTCGGTCCGTCAAAGTCTTGGATTTCGGCATCGCGAAGGCCACGGGACTACAGGATGCGGCAGGCAGCCTGACCCGGACCGGGATGGTCATGGGGACGCCTTATTACATGGCGCCCGAGCAAGCCATGGGAGAGCGGAATCTCGACCGGAGGGTGGATGTTTGGGGGGCCGGAGTGGTGCTGTACGAGGCCCTCACAGGGGTTCGGCCGTTCGTCGCGAAGAACTACAATGCGCTCCTCGTCCAGATTCTGACGGCGGCACCGAAGCGGGTCGACGAGCTGATGCCAGGTCTTCCGTCGGGGCTCGCGGCGGTCGTTCACCAGGCTTTGGAAAAGAAGCGGGAGGGCCGATTCCAGAGCGCCGGTGAGCTCAGGCAGGCGCTCATGGACGTCGAGTGGGCCGACGTTCGTCGACCGGTGCCGCCGGCTTCGGCAGCTAATTCGTCGCCCAATCGGGCTCCGATGCCGACGCCGGCCATGGCGCCAAGGCCCGTGACGCCGATTCACGTCGCGCGCCCGGTGGCGCAAGGTCTCACGGCTCGGCCCGCCGGGGCAGGGTTTGCGCATCGGTCGACGGCTGCAGAGCCGGTGATGCGGGTCGCTGCAGGCGAGCCCCCCGTGGGTCCGGGCGCCCTGACGGGGCGTGCGGGGACAGCCTCGCGCAACGCCATTTCTCGAGGCACGATGATTGGCGCCGGGGTTGCGATTGGTGGTGGGTCGCGAGGCCAGAAGCACAGCTTTAGTGAGCTCGAGACAGAGGAGACCCGACAAGGGAACCGTGCCGACGAGGGGGATGAGGAGCTTACGATCGTCCTTTTGAGAGACGCCGAAGACGAGGCCACGACGATCGAGGACTCGGACCGTACCGAGGTCGATCCGCCGAGCTTCCTCGAGGAGGCGAGCGAGACGCCGGGAAGCACCACAGAGAGGCGGCGGCGCCAATGATTCGGCAGGTGCGGGTCAAGGGGATCATCAAGCGCTTCGGAGCCACCCTGGCGCTACGAGGGGTCGAGGCCGAGTTCTCGGCCGGCCTGAACGTCATCGAGGGTGCGAACGGGTCGGGCAAATCGACATTGCTGGGGGTCATCGGTGGAGTCATCCGGGCGACCTCGGGGCAAGTCACCTATGACTCGCTGGCGACCGGCTCGGACGTGCGCACGGAGCTCGGCTGGGTGTCGCATGACTCGCTGACCTACGGAGACCTCACCGGTCGACAGAACATCGAGCTGGCCGCGGAGGCGCACGGCCTCACGGCGCAGCAGGCTTGGGCGGAGGCGCAGGAGCGCTTCGGGTTGGGCGGGTTCGCTGCGCGGAAGGTCCGGACGAACTCACGTGGTCAGCGCCAGCGAGTCGCGCTGGCTCGTGCACTCGTACATCGGCCTTCTTTGGTCTTGCTCGACGAGCCGACCACCGGATTAGACACCGAGGGAGTGGCTCGGCTTTTGGGGATCCTCGAGGAAGAGATTGCACGCGAGGCTGTGGTGATTGTGGTGACTCACGAGCCCGAGCTTTTGACCGCCTTGGGATACCAGGGTGTACGGCTCGAGCGTGGACGCGTCGTGGATGTTTCACGTGAAACCGACTGAGGAAAGCGCTGCGGACGTTTCACGTGAAACGCTCCCACTCCGATACCGCTTCGCCTGAAGGAACCAAGGCGGGACGAGCGGGACCCACAGCCAACGCCTTCTCGACCAAAGACGCGGACGGAATGAGCCTCAGCCGCGAAGCTTCGAGAGGCACGTGACCAACCGCTCGAGCGCGACCGGAGGTGTGTCTGCTGTCACGGTCAATCGAAGGCGCGACGACCCTTCTGGCACCGTAGGGGGCCTGATCGCCTGGACCACGAGACCCTCACCCCGAAGCCCCATCGACAGATCGACCGCTCGATCGGGCGAGCCAAGGACGATAGGAACCACGTGGCCCGAACCGATCACGGGCCATCCTTGCTGGCTGAGCTCGTGTCGAACCCAGTTAGCAAGGCGTGCGATGGTCGACCGAGCATCTTCAGCTTGAACTAGAAACCCGAGTCGCTCGGGGACTGCAGCAGCGAGGGCTGGGCTGAGCCCGGTCGAAAACACGAGGGTGCGTGCTCTGTTCCAGAGAAAGAGTCGAAGCGCAGCGGAGCAAGCGACGAACGCGCCTTGCAGGCCCAGCGACTTCCCCAGCGTGCCAACCAAAACGTCGGGCGTGACCCCAGCCTCGGCACAACGACCCCGACCGAGTGGCCCTTCGACCCCGAGACTGTGTGCCTCGTCGACCATCAGGATCGCGCCTTCAGCGGAGCAGAGCGAGCGAAGAGCGCCAAGATTGGGGCCATCGGCGTCCATGCTGAAGTAGCTCTCGGTCACGACCAGCCGGCGACGGGCTTGACGGGCGGAGGCCAGCGCGCGCGCGAACGCAGCCGTGTCCAGGTGTGGAACCACCAACACTTGAGCCCCGGATTGGCGGCACCCGTCGATGATCGACGCGTGGTTGAGCGCGTCGGATACGACCACATCACCACGACCCACCAGGGCCACGATGGTTCCCAGGTTGGCCGCATACCCGGAGGAGAACAGGAGCGCGGCCTCGGCCAACAGCCACCGTGCCAAGCAGGCTTCGGCGGCGGCATGGGCCGTGTGGAAACCGACGACCAGGGGTGACGCACCAGCCCCCGCCGCCACAGCGTCGGGCCTCAATCCTCTTCTGGCCAAGCCGAGGTAGTCGTTGGAACAAAGGACGACCTCGGAATCGGAGACGAGGCGAGGTTCCCGCAGGAGCTTACGGGACTGCAGCCGAATCAGCTCTTCCTCGACGAAGGCCAGAGCAGGCTCCGGGGGGCCGCGTTCTGTCGGGCCGGACGCCATGGACGCCTACTCCGAGGGCCCCGGAGGAACCACCGTATCGTTCGAGCCAGCGTCTGAGCCCTCACCGTATCCGCTCTGTCCCAAAGCACCCTCGGTGATGGCCAGCGCATCATCGACCTGCCCCAAGAGCCGCTCGACTGTGGAGCGTGCGAGGAGCGCTATCTGATCTGCCCGCTCGCGCTGCGCTTCGGCGTCATGGGCAAGCGCTAGCGCCGCCAAGAGCAGGGAGTTGGGTCCCAAGGGTCGACCGGGCGGAACGAGCGAGGAGAGCTTCTCGTCGACCTTCGCAGCGAAGCGCTCGAGCTCCCCAACGGTCGCGGACGAAACGACACGGTAGCTCTGTCCACCGACACGAAGTTCGACCGCACGGCTCGTCATCTCTGCACCCAGCCCACCATCGGTGCCAAGCCTACCACGCGAGCCGAAGCGACACCACGCCCTCGACAGAGCTCACGCGACACCGCCTGGCAGCCGTTGAAACACTCCGGCGGGATTCTCAAGACGTGATGCGCCCGATGGCTGAGCGGCGGACCCAGAATACCGCTCCCACTTCGTCTGGAATGCCAACGACGCGAGCGAAAGCCCGTCCCGCTCGGAAGCACCGGGCATGAGTCTTTCAAAAAAGAGGTCTCCAAAGCCACGAAAACGAGAGTGCCAACACGAGAGCGCCGCGGTGTACGCTCGCGCGCCGATGTCGAGCACTCTCGCGCGAAGCGCCCTCGCACTCGTGACCCTCGCGTGGCTTGCGTTGCCGCGCACCGCCCGAGCCGAGCCGCAGGCGACCGTCGGGCTCACCCTCGGCTTTGCTGGCCGTGGGTACCAACGCAAGATCTGGCACGACACCGCGTTTCACCTCGGGCTACGAGGTGACGTGCTCTTCGGGCGAAACGGAAACCGGTATTTCGGAGCCGGCCCCTACGCGGAGCTCCTGACCAACGACTTCGACGAAATCCAGATCGGAGGAGGCGCATCGCTCCTCCTTCCGGTCATCGATTCCCTGCCCATCGTGCTCTCGGCAGGCGCCTACGGTCGTCAGGGACCCTACTATGCGTTTCAGCCTGGACTCGCGTGGAGCCTCTTCTTCGGCAGCCGAAGCTTCAACTTCGCGTCGAGCTACGGAATGGCAGCAGGGCTACTGACGCAATTCAGATACGGCATTGGTGACGCGAAAGAAACGTCGATCGTCATCGGCGCGCAGCTCGACCTGGCATTTCTGGGGCTGCCATTCGTCTTCCTCGCTGACGCCGCTCGCGGGGGATCGCGAGAAACAGATCGCGTGCGCTGATGGGGCGCGCTCCGCGCCCTGGGTCATTTGCATTCGGCGTCGTCGTACACCACGATTTCGGCCTGGAAGAAGTACTCGGGCGTCTCCACGTCGACGCCCCCGGTCGTCCGGCCCTTGACGATGACGCTGCCTGTCGTCGTTCCGGCAGTACGAAGCGCATCCAGCGAACCCTTGCCACCGATTGTGAGGAACGCCCCGCCTTCACTCGGCTTGACGGTGCCGGGATCCAAGAATCCCGTGGCAGGAAAAGTCCCGCCCCCGCCCGTACCGAGCGTCGTCACCGAGCTGTTGATGACGATGGTTCTCTTCTCGATCCGATTGTTCCCGGAGTCGGAAGAGCTCAAAAGCTCGCTTCGCAGCTTGAAGCAAGCGACGACGTGGTCCGCGGGGTCGAGGTCGCGGGGCTTGCCCTTGCACCCTGGAATCTGGATGGCAGCGACACTGAACGGTTCGCCCGCGGGATCGCACGTGATCGTGTTGGTCATCGCGTCTACCTTTCCGAGCACTGGCGCGACGACGTAGAACGTTGCCTCCGGCTCGGCGCACGACACGGCGGTGACGCCAACCACGGCGCAGAACATGGTGGCGAGCACGAACCCGAGGGTTCGCGGACGCCGCGTGCCCTTTTCGGCCATGCTGTGGTTCGGAGCGGTGTTGCCGGTGATCATCACGAGATGCCTCCCATCGACATCAGTGTAGAGAACCAAGGGGTCGAGGGGCAAAGTTATGCGAAGACTTCGCTCACGAGCGTGGTGAGCTCCTCGAGCGAAAGCTGGACCAAGACCGGGTCTCCGAGGTCTCTCAACAATGCGAATCGTACACTCGAGGCAGTCCGCTTTTTGTCCTTCATGACCCAGGGAAGCGCCGCGGCGAGGTGTCCGTCAGGGGGCTTCGTCGGCAGACCCAGTGCCTCGAGAATCGACGTGATGCGCGACGTCGTCGAGCGGGGGGTCACGCCGAGCGCTTCACCGATGCGACAAGCCGCCACCATGCCCATGGCGACGGCTTCTCCGTGAGTCGTCTCAGCGAGCTTGCCCAGTGACTCGAGCGCATGGCCGAGGGTGTGCCCAAAGTTCAGAACCGCGCGAGGACCTTTCTCGAGGGGGTCGCGGGCGACGATCGAGGCCTTGACGCGAATCCCCGCCGTCACGGCCCGCGAAAGCCTCTCTGTCGTCCAGAGCGATTGAGCCGAACCGCGGTGCTCCTCGATGGCGCGCTCACATTCCTCGAAGCCCGCGACGTCGCCGAGCGCGAGCGACTTCACGAGCTCTGCCAGCCCACTCCGAAAACCACGCGGCGTCTCGGTGCGCGTGAGCTCGGGGCCGACGACCACTCCCGATGGCTGGTGAAAGGCCCCGATCAGGTTCTTTCCACCCTGGAAATCGACGCCGGTTTTTCCGCCGACCGACGCATCGACCATCGATAGGAGGGTCGTGGGCACCGCGACCCAGCGGATGCCTCGCGCGAAAAGAGCCGCGGTGAAGCCGCCCATGTCGGTGGTGACGCCGCCGCCGATCGCGACCAGCACCGACTGGCGATCGGCTCCGCTTGTCACGAGCTCGCCGAGCGCCCGCTCGACCTCGTGGAGCTGCTTGTGCTCCTCCCCCGAGGGAAAGCGGATCTCTCCGTGGATTGGAATTCCCCGATCGGAGAGCGCACTTCGGGCGGCAGCACCATGGAGGGCTTCGACGGTCTCGTCGATGACGACGAATACGCTCGACGGCGAAAGTGCAGCGAGTGTCGCCCCGAGGGCGTCCCAGGGTTTGGGCGTGACCCGAACGGAGTAGGGACCCGTCGGTACCGTGACGGGGACGTATCGATCTTGCGATGCGAGCACGATCTGCTCGACGACCTCGTCGACCGAGCGCTGATCGGTTCGGATGGCGACGTGGGCCGATGCATACGCCGACGCACGATCCTCGACGATCGACGCAAGCTTGCGCATGAGCTCTTCATTCGCGCCGTCGAGGAGGGGTCGAGACGATGATCCGCTCACGCGCTCGACGAGGGTCGTGATGGAAGCGAAGAGCCCGACGACCAACCCGCGCTCGACCGCGAGCGCCATCGAGTCGGCATCGACCAGCGTCCCGCCCCCGAGAGCGACGACCGGCGATGGGCGCGCATCGAGAACCGCCGCGAGCGCGAGTCGCTCGAGCTTCCGAAAACGCACCTCGCCACCATTCGCGAAGATCGCGGACGCGGATGCGCCCGCCGAGGACTCGATCGCGCAATCCAGATCGACGAACGGTCGGCCGAGCGCTGCGGCGACGCGCGCGCCCACGGTCGACTTGCCGACGCCCATCGGACCCCAAAGCAGCAGTGGCAAACAAGAGTCAGTAGTCATGAAGATGCTCTAGGAATGAAGTTACGTTTCGCGCGAGCTCTTCGACCGAGTCGCCACCGAACTTCTCGAGCGCGGCGTCGGCGATCGAGAGGGCGACCATGGCTTCGCCGACGACACTCGCGGCGGTGACCGCGCAGATGTCACTCCGTTCGAAGGCCGCGTCGCGAGCCTCTTTCGTGACGATGTCGACCGACGCGAGCGGGCGTCGCAGCGTGGCGATGGGCTTCATCGCCGCGCGACACAGAACGGGCATTCCGTTCGTGATTCCGCCCTCGAGCCCACCTGCGCCGTTCGAGGACCGCACGAACCGTCGACCACCAGCGTCGTAATGGATCGGATCGTGAACCGCCGAGCCAGGAAGTCGCGCGGCCTCGAATCCAAGACCGATCTCGACTCCCTTGATGGCGTGGATGCTCATCAGGGCTTGCGCGAGCCGGCCGTCGAGCTTTCGATCCCAATGGACGTGGCTTCCGAGGCCCGGAGGAACACCCGTGGCGACGACCTCGAAAACGCCGCCCACGGTGTCGCCCTGGTGGGAGGCCTCTTTGATGTGCGCGCGCATGCGCGCTGCAGCGTTCGAATCTGCGCAGGCGAGATCGCTCGAGCCCGCCCGCTCGCGAATCTGATCCCACCCGAGCCCGGCGAGGTCGGCAGAGACGGGGCCTATCGCGACCACGTGCGCGAACACCTCCACCCCGAGAACCGAAAGCAGCTTGCGCGCCACGGCGCCAACGGCGACCCGAGCAGCCGTCTCGCGGGCGCTCGCGCGCTCGAGGATGTCGCGAAGATCTTTTCGCCCATACTTGAGGCCGCCGGCTAGATCGGCGTGCCCAGGGCGGGGCTCGGTGAGCGCCGCGGGGACCGCGTCGAAGGGAGCTGCGCCCATTCTGCCGACCCAGCTCGCATGGTCCCGATTCTCGATCACGATCGAGATGGGTGATCCGAGAGTCGAGCCGCCGCGGACACCGCCCGTGATGCGGCCTCGGTCGTGCTCGATCTTCATTCGTCCACCGCGCCCGTAGCCGCCCTGACGGCGGATCAGATCGGCGGCGATATCGCTCTCGAGCAGCGCGAGCCCAGCCGGAATCCCCTCGAGAATGGCGACCAGCTCGGGGCCGTGCGACTCGCCTGCAGTGAGCCATCGAAGGCGTCCCATGCGAGGAGCTTAGCCGAACCGCGAGTCTCGACCGCTCTCTCTGCTAGGCTTCCGCGCTTCGCGTGACAGGAGCTTCCCATGAAAGTCGCCTTCGAAAAGTGGGAAGGGCTCGGGAACGACTTCGTTCTGATCGACCGCCGCGCCCTCGGCAGAGACCTATCCTCCGACGAGGCGCGCTCCGTCTGCGATCGACGCACCGGGATCGGTGCCGATGGCGTGCTCCTCATCGACCGACCCCAGGGTGTCTCAGGCTCGATGGTCGTGCTGAATGCAGACGGGACTCGCCCGGAGATGTGCGGCAACGGGCTTCGCTGCGTGGCGGGCTTTCTCTCTGCGGGGGGAGGGAGCGCGTCGATGATGGTTCGTACCGACACGGGCGACCTCGGCTGCGTCGTGGAAGCGTGCGCCGAAGGTCTCGTCGAAGTCGAGATTGCGATGGGCGTGGCGCGCTTTCACGGAGACCTCGTCGTGCCGATCCGCGACGACGCTGGTTCTGTGTCGAACCACCTCTTCGAGCGCGTGAGCATGGGAAACCCTCACGCGATCACCTTCGACCCCAGCGAAGGAGCGACCTTCGATCGCGTCGCACCCATCGTCGAGAAGACGCTGAGCGGTGGTACGAACGTCGAGCTCGTCCACATGGAAGGCGACGTCCTCGTGGTGCGCGTATGGGAGCGAGGCGTCGGCTACACGCTCGCCTGTGGCACCGGTGCGTGTGCTGCCGCCGCCGCGGCTTGCCGAAGGGGACTGACTCCTTTCGGGCGCGACACGACGGTGCGTCTTCCGGGCGGGCACCTGGTGATTCGGGTCGACGAGTCGACACTCCAAGTGACCATGCGGGGCCCAGCACGCCGCGTATTTCAGGGAGAAATCAGTCTCTTCTGAAAGTGGTCGGCCCCCAGCGGCCGCATCGCATCGTCAGCGGCGCAATTTGCGGCGCGCTATTGACTAAAAAGTTAATCAGAAACATCATGGGACAAATCGCCGCTCCAGGAGGTCCCATGGCTGTTCGCTTCGACTTCGTGCCCGCTGCCACCGCGCCGGTTCGCACCGAGCTCCGCCTCGTGGGAGGCCCCGAGCCCGCGTCGATCGACAGAATCCCAGTGGCCTTCGAGACCACCTACGTCTGGGACTACACCTCGCAGCGCCACGATCTCAGAAACCTCTACGAGAAGGGGAAAGAGGCGCAGTGGAACGCGAGCACAGACCTTCCTTGGGAGACGAACGTCGATCCCGAAGGCGAAAACGTTCCGAACCAGCTCATTCCGATCTTCGGAACACGCCTGTGGGACAGGCTCGACAAGAAAACCGAGCTGCCCCGCCTTCGTCGCCACACGACCTCGTACATGCTCTCGAACTTCTTGCACGGCGAGCAGGGGGCGCTGCTCGCCACGTCGCAGCTCGTGCTCGCGGTGCCCAGTGCCGATGCCAAGCTCTATGCCGCGTCACAGGTCATCGACGAGGCGAGGCACGTCGAGGCGTTCGAGCGCTACCTGCGCGAGAAAGTCGAGCTGACCTACCCGATCTCGCCACACCTGCGTGTCTTGCTCGACGAGATCCTCAAAGAGAGCCGATGGGACATGAAGTACCTCGGCATGCAGATCCTCGTCGAAGGGCTCGCGCTCGCTGCGTTCGGCCTCATCTCCCAGACGTCGACCGAGCCGCTCATCCAAGAGGTCGTGCGAAAAATCATGCAAGATGAGGCGCGGCACGTGGCCTTCGGTGTCCTCTCGCTGAAGGGCATCTACGAGCAGATGAGTGAAGGAGAGCTTCGCGACCGCGAAGACTTCATCGTCGAAGCGTCGCGTCACATGCGCGACCGCTTTCTGATGCAGGAGGTTTGGGAAAACCTCGGGATGCCGGTCGAAGAATGCCTGGCCGCGGTGAAAGAGAGCGCAATCATGAAGCTCTTTCAGTCGCTCCTCTTCTCGAAGATCGTCCCGAACGTGCGGCGTCTGGGCCTCTTGACGCCACGGGTGCGCAAAGGCTTTGAAGAGTTGGGCGTGATTCAGTACGAAACGTGGGATGCGTCGGCCTGACAGAGCTCATTCGGAGACGGTTCGCTCGAACAGCGCTCGCTCGGAGACCACCGAGTCGGGGAAAAGCACGACCGGGGCTGACGCAACGGCGGCGCCACCACCCAGCTACGGCAGGCGGAGGCCAACCGCGCGGCCGCTGACGGTCAAGCGCAACGCTGCCGACTCTCAGAAGCGAATCCTCGATGCTGCCGAGCAGGAGTTCGCCCGAAGCGGTTTCGCGGGCGCTCGGTTGCGGGAGATCGCCGACGCGGCGCAGGTGCAACCGGCTCTCATCCATCACTACTTCACCGACAAAAGAGGGCTCTATGAAGCCGTCATCCGTCGCGCACTCGACCAGATGACCATCGCCTCGTTTCGCGTTCTCGGAGAACGAAGTGACCTACGGGGCTACCTTCGAGGCTTCGTCGATTTGCTCGTCGACTTCTACGAGACGAATCAGAACCTCCTCGCGATCATGCGCGCCGAAGCCCACGCGGAGTCGGGGATCTTCCTCTCGGTCGTACGCGAAAAAACGAAACCCATTCTCGATGCCGTCCTCGTGATGACCCAAACGCTCATGGCCCGTGGCGAGGTTCGCAGCGATCTCTCGGCCCGAGAGGTCTTGGTCGGAGGGTTGTCGCTCATCCTGTACCCGGTCGTCGATGCACCCATCCTCGCCGCCGTTCTCCCTGAATCGTTGGGCGACCAAGAGTCGTCGAGCAAGTCACCCGAGCGTCGCAAAGCGGCCATCACCGAGCTGCTCCTCGGGGCGATCCAACCGCGCGCCATCGAGCAAACGACCCGACGGCTCCGAAAGAGCATCGCACCGGTCCAGAAGAAGCCTGCACGAAGCGTGTCTGAGACGAAGCGGGGCAAGACGAGGTGATCGAGGCACGAAGCGCGTGCCTACGCGCCGCGTCAGCCGAACGCTCCGCATCGTGAGCGAAAAACCGCCTGAATCGCGCTTCTGAGGGCTCTTTCTCCGAGAACGTTCTGGTATGGTCCGGCCCCCCCGAGGCGCCGTGTCGCGCCAAGAAAAGGAGTCTACGTGCTGATCGGAGTTCCGAAGGAAATCAAGACCCGGGAGTACCGAGTGGGTATGACGCCAGCAGGCGTGCGATCCCTCGTCGCGAACGGTCACAAAGTGGTGGTCGAGAAGACTGCTGGCGACGGCAGCGGCATTCCGGACGAGCAGTACGTGCGCGCAGGAGCCACGATGGTGAGCACCGCGGCCGACGCGTGGGCTGCCGACATGGTCGTGAAGGTCAAAGAGCCGCTTTCGGCCGAGTACCCGTTCTTCAGGAAAGACCTCATCCTCTACACCTATCTCCACCTCGCGGCGGAGACCGAGCTCACCAAGGAGCTCGCGAAGAAGGGGGTTGCCGGCGTCGCGTACGAGACCATTCAGCTCGACGACGGCTCGCTCCCCCTGCTTCGCCCGATGAGCGAAGTTGCAGGGCGCATGGCGGTTCAGGTCGGCGCGAGCTGCCTCGAGAAGGAGCACGGCGGTAAGGGCGTGCTCCTCGGCGGTGTCCCCGGAACGCGACGCGGACGCGTCGTCATTCTCGGGGGCGGTGTCGTGGGTCGCAATGCCGCGACCATCGCCATCGGAATGGGAGCACAGGTCACGGTTCTCGACGTACGCGCCGAGACCATGGCTTACCTCGAAGACGTCTTCGGTGGCGCGATCGAGACGCTCTATTCGAATGCCGAGAACATCGAGCAGACGGTTCGACGCGCCGATCTCGTCGTCGGTGCGGTCCTCGTTCCCGGAGCCAAGGCTCCGCATCTCGTCACCGAAGAGCATCTGAAGCAAATGGAGAAGGGCAGCGTCGTCGTCGACGTCGCCGTCGACCAGGGTGGATGCATCTCGACGTGCCGCCCGACCACGCACGACCATCCGACGTACGAGGTTCACGGCGTCGTTCACTATTGTGTCGCCAACATGCCCGGCGCGGTCTCACACACCAGCACCTGGGCATTGACCAATACGACGATCGCTTACGCGATTCAGATCGCCAACAAGGGTATCGTCGGTGCCGCCAAGGGCGATCGCGCCCTCTTGTTGGGCCTCAACACGTATGGCGGTGCGGTCACGTATCGCGGTGTCGCCGACGCCACGGGAACCGAATACGTTCCCATCGAGAAGGCGATCGGCTGAATGCCGATTCGCTGACGTCGACCCTGAAAAGACCCCTCACTCCCTTTCGGAGCGAGGGGCCTTTTCTTTCGTATCGAATGCTGCGAGCGCGAGCCTCGGGAGAACCCTTTGACCAACAAGAAAATTGCCATTGTCGGCGGTGACGGAATCGGTCCGGAGGTCACGCGAGAGGCGAAGCTCCTACTCGAGCTCTGCCGAGACAAAGAGAACTTGCCCATCGAGCTGTGGGATCTCGATCTCGGAGCGGATCGCTATCTTCGCGACGGCACGACCTTCCCCAAAGACCTGCAAGAACAGATTCAAAAAGAATGCGCAGCCGTGCTTTTGGGAGCGCTCGGCGACCCCCGTGTACCGGGGCTCGAGCATGCCCGTGACATTCTCTTCGGGATGCGTTTCGGATACGATCTCTACGCGAACGTCCGCCCGATCAAGGTCCTCGGCGAGCGCCTCTACCCATTAAAGAAAGGGAAGGGCAGCGAGGTCGACATCGTGGTCTTCCGCGAGAACACCGAAGGTGTTTACGTCGCGTTCGGAGGTCAGTTCAAGAAGGGGACGGCCGACGAAATCGGAATCAACGAGGACGTGAACACTCGAAAAGGAGTCGAGCGAATCATTCGCGCCGCATTCGCTCACGCGCAGAAGAACGGACGCAAACGCGTCGCGATGGCCGACAAGTCGAACGCGATGAAGTTCGCGCACGAGCTTTGGCTGCGCGTGTTCGCCGAGGTGGCCAAGGAGTATCCGGAGATCGAGGCGCGGCACGTGTACGTCGACGCGCTCTGTCTCTACCTCATTCAGGACCCGGCCCAGTTCGAGGTCATCGTCACGAACAATCTCTTCGGCGACATCGTGACCGATCTCGGAGCAGCCCTCCAAGGCGGTCTCGGCATGGCCGCGAGCGCCAACCTCCACGGGTCGGACACGACTCGGGTGGCGATGTTCGAGCCCGTGCATGGATCGGCACCGTCACTCGTCGGCAAAGACCTGGCGAACCCATTTGCCTCGTTCCTGACCGTCGGCATGATGTTGACCCACCTCGGCTTCCCCGGCCTCGAAGCGCGCATCGAAGAGCTCGTACGTCGGGCCATCGACGAAGAGCAGTGCACGGTCGACGTGGGCGGCAAGCTCGGCACCCGAGCTGCAGCCGCCTGGGTCCGCGAACGCCTCTGATTTCGTGGGCTGAGAAGGCCCGATCTCAGCTCCGAGCTTCCGCCACAAATTAGGGGAGGCCTCGGAGGCTGTGATAGCGGACGGGCGCATGGGCGTATCGAGTGCGGCGGCACAGAAGCAGGCGGGCCTGGATGATGGCGACGATGGCAAGGGGCGGCTCGGAGGAGCGCGCGCCGACTTCGTCGCGAACCTGGGCCGACGACGCGTCGAGATCGCGACCACGCTCGATCTCCTGCGAGACGACCCGAAATCGGCGCGTCACCGCGACGATCTTCGGAGGCGGATCCACGCGCTCGGTGCGGGAGCGCGCCTCCTTCGGTTCACGGCGCTCTCGGAAGAGCTGCGCAGACTCGAAGATCGGTTGGCCGAAGCGGCCGAGCGCGGCGGCCTCGACGAAAACGATCTCGACGCCACGCTCGAGCTGCTCTCTCGGGTGACCAGCCTCGCCTGGGGCCAATCGGGAACCAAATCCTCGGCCGCGACCCTCGCGGCATCGTCGCTCGGGCCTGCGGAGCTCCGAAAGGGCCCAGCGGCGCCCGTCGTGCCGTCGGCCGTTCCGACGAGTGTTCTGGTGGTCGGACCCACCGCGCTCGGCGCGGCGCTGGCCATGCCGGCCGACGCGAATGGTGTCGCGACCCTCGTGTTCGAGATCGAGCAGACGGGCGAAGTCGACGTGGGCATCGATCTCGCGAAGGTCGTCGCGCCGGATCTCATCGTGGTCGATGGAGACATGAAGGGAGCGGTCGAGCTCGTCGAATCCCTTTCGACCGATGCACTCACCGAGCTCATTCCGGTCATCGTCGTCGGTCGGTTCACGCGCTCCGAAGACGCGTCGAAGTTCGTCGCGCTCGGCGTCGCTCGCACGCTGCCCAAGCCGGCGTCACCCGGTGAGCTGCGACGCGCATGCGCCAACGTCCTCGCTTCGTACGTGCGCCGCGAGATCGTGTGCGAAGACCTGGGTGTCGTGAACCTCGATCAGCTGGGAGCACGGCTCGCAGAAGAGCTTCGCCGTGGCCTCTCTGATTCGGCCGACATCAAGGGTCGCGAGGGCACCGTCAATCTCGGCGAGGGCACCGAGGTCCTCGCGGCGCTCTGGGGCGCCGTCGCACGCATCCGCGACATCGTGACGATCAAGTCGCAAGGCGCGCTCCGGTTTTCAGCGGGCGGACCCGAAGGGGCGATGCCTCTCGCTCCATGGCTCGGCGGTTCCGAAGGGACGCCCTTCGGCGCCCGCGCGCCGTTTCCGCGATCGGTTCGCTCGACTATTCAAGTGTCGCTCGAGAACACCAAGATCGTGGTCGCCGACGACGATCCGGCCGTGACTTGGTTTCTCGCGGGTGTGCTCAAGGCCGCTGGCGCGAGCGTCTACGAAGCCCGAGACGGCGAGCGCGCCTTCGAGATCGCCAAGCATGCCGAGCCGGACCTCGTGATCAGCGACATCCTCATGCCGAAGCTCGACGGCTTCGCGCTTTGTCGCGCCCTCAAGCGCGACGTCGTCCTTCGAGACGTGCCAGTGGTCCTGCTCTCTTGGAAAGAAGACCTGCTTCAGCGCGTACGTGAGCTTGGCGCCGATGCCGACGGGTATCTGAGAAAAGAGGCCAGCGCCGGCGCGATCGTCCAGCGGGTGCGCGAGCTCTTGCGACTGCGCCACCGCGTCGCCGAGCGCATCGCCCAGAGCGGCGAGATGCGCGGACGTCTCGACGGGCTCACCACTTCGACGTTGCTCCGTCTGGTGTGCAAGCTCCGACCGAGCTCGACCATGTCGGTGCGAGACGCATCGTACCTCTACGAGATCGAGGTGCGCGAAGGCCGACCGGTGCGCGCGACCCGAACTTCGGCAGGCGGAGCTTTCGATCGCGGTCCGAGCGTTCTCGCAGCGCTCTTAAGCGTAGGTGACGGACGATTCGTCGTCGCCCCCACGCGCGAAGACGACGAGGTCGCCAAGGTTCGCTTCGATCTCAGCGGGACGCTCGCGGAGCAGCTGATGCCCGTCGTCGCGTGCGCGCGCGCCGCGCAGCGACTGCTCGTCGGAGCGAATCTCGTTCGAGTCCAGCGCGTGTCGGTCGACGAAGAACGACTCGAGGCCTACCTGTTCGCGACGCCAGAGCCCGCGCGAGGAGTGCTTCGCAGCATCGCCAAAGGGGCGTCTCCACGAGCGCTCATCACGAGCGGACAGGTCTCGCCACGATTGCTCGAGGACGTGCTCGGCGACGCGGCGATCCACGGAGCGATTTGCGAGATCATCGACGCGCAAGGAATCGACCGACTTCCCGAGGGCACGTCGCACGAGCTCATGCTCCTTCGTGGGGAACGCGCCGCTCAGCCGATCACCACCATCCCGGTGCTCGCGATTCCCGCGATGACTCCATTTCCGTCGCCCGCGGTCGAAGTATCCATGCCCGGAGGGGCCGATCTGATGAAGGCGGCCTTGAGCGTCCGCGTCGCGACTCCTGCGCCGCCCGCTGCGCAGCCGTACGATCTCTCGGCGCGCCCCGACATGCAGCCGGCGTTCGCGTCGAGTCCCGAGACCCGCGCGCCGTTCGTCGACGCCAAGAGCCAGGCCTCTTTCGAGCCAGGGATCGAGTCGAGCTTCGCCGCACTCATCCTTCCACCGATGATGGGCGCGTCAGGACTCGACGACCCGTGGTTCTCCGAGGAGGCCGGAGCGCCAGTCGAAGAATCACCGCTGCCTCCGTCAGGACCACGTCCGCTCACGCCGCTTCCTCGCAACGTACGAACGCCGTCTCCGCGACCCGTCGCCGAGCTCGAGCGAACACCGACACCGAGCGAGCTGCCCCCGCCCCCAGGGCTGAAACCGATGTTGAGCCTCGGCTCACTTCATCCGCCGCCGGTCACTCCCGATCTCGACGAGGAGGAAGTGCCGAAGGCGAAGAAGCTGAAAAGCCCCAAGCCCGCCGAGGTCACGTCGAAGAAGGAGCGCGAGACGCTCAAGGTCCGCGAGATCACGCCCGAAGCGCCAGCGACCGCGCAGCGGCCGATTCAGTTGCCCTCGGCCTATCTCCCGCACGCTCATCAGGTCGTGGTGAAGAAAGACCGAAAGGCGCTCTACTGGGTGCTCTTCGCGCTCTGCGGCGTGTCGTTCGCACTCTGGGCGCGCTGGAGCCGCGACAAGCACGTGGCGAGCGAGGATGCTCTGATGACGCCGGCCACATCGCACGACGCCGATCCCGCGGTCCCGAGCACGGCGTCGCCGACGGCCCCGGTGCAAGCACCCTCCGACGGCGACAAGGCGTCACTCGGCAAGGACAAGAGCGACGATGCGACGCCCGAAGACCTCCCGCTCCGCGATGGCGACAAGGATCGCGTGAAGAAGGGCCAGGGAATGCTCGAGATCGTGGCGGGCAAGAGCGACACGGTCTACATCGATGGAAAGCCCATGGGTTCCGGACCGGTCATCGATGCGCCCCTCAAGGCGAAGAGCGAGCCTTACGAGGTCAAGGTCAAGCTTCGCGGCGAAGAACGTGTGCGGTTCGTGGGCGTGAAAGAGGGTCGCCTCACTCGCGTGCGTGTCGCGCCGCCGTGGTCTCGCTGAGCGCAACCCGATCAGCTCGACGCTGCGTCCTCCTTCTCGGGGCCGCAGCGTCGCTGCCTTTGTCGGCCTGCAAAGGCACGAACGATCTCTCGCTCGCAGGCTCGGCGAAGGCCGTATCGACCACCCCTGGGACGCGAGACAACCCGGTTCCCGACCGCGTCGTGTTGCCTATCCTTTCGTTGCTGTCGCGATGCGACGTCGAGCACCGTGGCCTCCTCGTCGACATGGGCAGTGACATGACGCTCGGTCGTGTGAGCGGTGAGATCCTCGGTGGCGAGCGTCTGAAGAGCGTCGAGCACGATGGCTCGACGTGGTCGGTGATCAGCGACAAACGCACGCGGGTCGACTTCAACTTTCCTCGAGCATCGCCCGTCTTCGCCTCTGCGAGGCTCGTCTCGCGCGGAGCGAGGAGCGTGTTTTTTTCACTCGATGGTCAGCCCCTCGGATCGGTACGGCTGTCGCCGGGCGAAACCCGAATCGTGCACACCGGACCGACCACGCTACCCATCGACGCGGGCGCGCACACCCTCGAGATGACTTTCGCACCTCGGCCGAAGCAGGGTCCGTATGCAGAGCTCGACTGGGTTCGGATCGGAGCACCCGACGAGCTCGAGACGACGTACGGCGCACCCACGCTGCCCGATATCGTGAGCGAGGCAGGGTCGATCGGAAAGGTACCTCATCGGTCGATTTCGCTGCGCGCTCCGGCCGTTCTCCGCTGCCCGATCCACGTCCCGAAGCTCTCGCGCCTCCGCTCGGCGGTCGGCCTGTTCGGTGAAGGCGACGCCGAGGTCGAGGCGAGCATCCGCGTCGATGGTGAAGAACCCGTCAGCCTGTTCAAGAAGTCTCTGAAGGGGGGAAGCTCGGCCGCATGGAGCGACATCGACGTGAGCCTCGACGCGTTCACGGGCAAGCTCGTTCAACTGGAGCTGCGCGTGCCGCAGGGAACGCCTTCGGGCCGCGTGCTCTTCGGTGATCCGGAGATCGTCGTACCGACCGTTGCGCCCGAAGAGGCGATGCCCGCGCAAGTCGTCGTCGTGGTCGTGCTCTCCGGGCTCGATCGTGACGAGCTGCCTCCGTACAGCAAGCGCCCCGAGCCCAACCTCGAACGGCTGACGCGTCTCGCCGACCGGTCGACGGTGTTCTCGGGTCACCAAAACCCGACGACCGTCGTGCCCGGAGTCGTCGCGACGCTCTTGACCGGTCTTCCTCCACGCGCACACACGGTGAACGATTACGGCGCACGGCTCCCCCAAGAGCTCTCGACGATCTTGACCGACGCCCACGAGGCGAGCATTCAAACCGCCTTCTTTTCAGGCGTTCCGCACACGTTCAAACCGTTCGGATTCGACAGAGGCACCGAGCAGTTCGTGACGTACTCACCCGTCAGCGGCGCCTCGGCCGATCCGCTCGGCGAGGCCGCGAGATGGATCGAGAAGACCCTCGCCGAGAAGCCCTCGGGCAAGATGCTCGTGGTCGTTCATGCACGCGGAGGGCACCCGCCTTGGACGGTCTCTGCCAAGCAGCTCGATACGCTTCCTCCCGCCGACTACACCGGCAGCATCCAGCCGCGGAGGGCCGCGCAGCAGCTCGCGCTTCTCCGAAAACGGAAGCACGTCGATCTGGCCGAGAGTGATTTGGTCAGGCTCGGCGCTCTCCACGCCGTCGGTCTCGCCGAGGCGGATCACGCGCTGGGCGAGCTGCTCGACGCGCTCGAATCGTCGAACCTCGACGACCGCTCGATGGTCATCCTGACGGCAGATGGATCGAGCGGGCTCTCCACCTTCTTCGCCGACGAGCCACCCTTCGGCGTGGAGGCGCTCGCGGCCCCGCTCTACGTGCAGTTTCCGAAGCACCTCTACGCAGGCCAAGTCGTCGACGCGCCGACAGAGACCGCGGACATCACGCGAACCGTGCTCCGGTCGCTCGGTCTGCCACCGATGCGGCATGGTCTCGGACAAGATCTGTCGAGCGTCGCTTCGGGACTGCTACCCACATCGATGCGACCGCTCGTCGCGAGCTCGGGCGATCGGTTTCTCGCGCGATGGGACTCGCTGGTCCTCTCGACCAAGTCGGGCGCGCCGCCCACGCTCTGCGATCTGGCACTCGATCCGACCTGCTCGTTCGATCGACGTCCGTTGCTGCCGTTCGCGACGAGCACGCTCCTCAGAGCGCTGGCGCACGATCTGCAGCGAACCGAGCCCACCACCGCGGTCGCCAAACAAACGGCGACCATCGACGATGAGACACTCGCCGCGTTGCGCGTATGGGGGTCCATGGAGTGAGGCCTCCCCCACACCTCGTGGCCGGCCCCCAGGCAGTGACACTTGGGTAACACGGCTGCAGTCGCAGCGAGCATTCAGTCGTTCTTGCGATACTTGTCGCTGATGCCGCGAACGTGGACGACGTAGTCGCCGGCCTTGAGCGACTTCGGCGTGCCCCGACCGGGCGTGATCGAAACCACGTTGTCTGGCAGTGGCGTCATTTCGCCGCTCACGTCACAGATGAAGAACGCCTTGCCCTGCGAAGCCACGTCGGCCTTGCGGAGCAAGAAGCGCCAGGTGTGGTCGCCGTGGTCGGTGCGCTTGAGGATGCCCGCTTCGGTCAGGTCGATGAGGTTGCGGTACACCGTCGCGCGATCCCAACCTTCGGGAGCGAGCTCCGTGGCGAGGTCTGCGTGGCTGACGGGACCATTCGCGTTGTAAAGGTTTCGCAGCACGGCGACGCGGGGTCCGGTTGCACGCAGACCCACCTGACGAAGCTCTTCGCGGAGCGAATCGAGGTCGACTTGTTTCTTTGAGCTCTTGGCCATAAGCGCCAAAGTTACTCGCAGACCCTTTCGTCTTCAATCGCCGCCGCACCACAGTTTTACTTTTACTCGCGCCATCACATCACCGTGGTCTCAGAACCGGCTGGACCTCTCGCTCCCCCGACGATCTGCGGCGGCGATCTGTCGCAAAGGGCGCCAGCAGTCACTGATGCGTCGGGTCTGCAGAAGAACGGATGTGAGGTATTCGAATCGCTCAGCCTGCGATTCGCGGCAATTTCACACACAGTCGGCTTCTCGTGCATCGCAAACTTTGCGGGTTCCGAGTTTCAGTCACGACAGACTTTCAAGTGCGAGTCGACGGAGGAACCGACCCGTGTACGAGTTCTTCCGCTTGGAAACGATCTCGGGAGTGCCCTCGGCGACGATGCCACCGCCAGCCTTTCCACCTTCTGGGCCGAGGTCGATCAGGTGGTCGGCGGCGCGAATCACGTCGAGGTTGTGCTCGACGACCAGCACCGTGTTCCCGTGGTCGACGAGCCGTTGCAAGACGGCGAGCAGGCGGCGCGTGTCGTCGAAGTGGAGCCCAGTCGTCGGCTCGTCGAGGATGTAGAGCGTTCGACCCGTGTCGCGCCGCGCCAGCTCTTTCGCGAGCTTCACCCGCTGCGCTTCTCCTCCGGAAAGCGTCGTCGCCGGTTGGCCCAACGCGACGTAGCCGAGACCGACCTCGTCGAGCGTCGTCAGGATGCGCACGATGGGCGGGACGTTCGCGAAGAGCTTGAGCCCCTCGCCAATGGGAAGATCGAGGACGTCGGCGATGCTCTTGCCCTTGAACGCGACCCGAAGCGTGGCCTCGTTGTAGCGCCGTCCTTTGCACGCCTCGCACATGACGTGGACGGCCGGTAAAAAGTGCATCTCGATCGCGCGAACACCGGCACCCTCGCAGGCCTCGCAGCGTCCGCCCTTCACGTTGAACGAGAATCGCCCAGGGCCGTAGCCGAACGCGCGAGCCTCTTTGGTTTGCGAGAAGACGTCTCGAATGAGATCGAAGAGCTTGGTGTAGGTCGCTGCGTTCGAACGCGGAGTTCGGCCGATGGGTTGCTGATCGATGACGATGACCTTGTCGATCTGCTCGATTCCCACGATGCGATCGTGCGCACCGACGCGCTCGATCGACCCCATGAGCGAGCGACGGAGCGCGGGCTCGAGGACCTGCCCGACGAGGCTCGACTTGCCAGCGCCCGAGACGCCCGTCACCGCGCAGAGGACACCGAGCGGAAAGCGCGCGGTGATGTTGCGAAGGTTGTTCTCTTTCGCGCCCTCGACCACGAGCCAACCCTTGGGTTCTCGTCGCCGCTCGATCTTCGGCATCGACTCGCGACCCGACAGAAAGCGCCCCGTGAGCGAGTCGGGATTTTTCTGGATGTCGTCAGGGGTTCCTTGCGCGACCACGTGGCCGCCGAGTCGACCCGCGCCCGGTCCGAAATCGAGCACGTGGTTCGCCGACAGAATCATGTCGGCGTCGTGCTCCACGACGATGACGGTGTTGCCGAGGTCGCGAAGGCGTTCGAGCGTCTTGATGAGGCGCTCGTTGTCGCGCTGGTGGAGGCCGATCGACGGCTCGTCCAAGATGTACATCACGCCCGACAGCTCGCTCCCGAGCTGGGAGGCGAGGCGAATGCGCTGTGCCTCACCGCCCGAGAGCGTCGCCGTCCCCCGATTCAACGTGAGGTACTCGAGCCCGACGTCGAGGAGGAATCCGAGGCGGTGGTGAATCTCTTTCAGGACTTCTTCGGCGATGATCGCGTGAGCGCCCTCGAGAGCGAGGCCTTTGAAGAACTTGGCGCCATCGGAGATGGTCATCGACAAGACGTCGACGATCGAAGTTCCGGCGAGAAAGACGCTGCGTGCTTCGGGCTTGAGCCGTACACCACCGCACGCGCGGCACGAGGCTTCGCGTAGGTACTTGCGATACTTCTCGCGCATCTGCTCGCTCGAGGTCGCTTCGAAACGGCGAATGAGCTGGTGGGTCAGACCCTCCCATCGCATCGCCCACGAGCCCTTGGAGTGCTTGCCGTTCCACTCGACGCCGATGCGACGCTCCCCGGTTCCGTAGAGGAGCTCGCCGCGCTGATTTTCGGTCAGCTTCTTCCACGGCTTGTCGCGCGGAATCTTGAGCTCTTTGCAGAGCGCACCGACGATGCGCGCGGTCCAGCCGCTGTCGGCGGCGACGTTGCGCCAAGGATCGATCGCGCCCTCGTCGATGGAGAGCTTGGTGTCGGGGACGATGAGATCGGCGTCGACCTCGAGGCGTGTTCCGAGGCCGCTGCACTCGGGACACATGCCGAGCGGTGAGTTGTACGAAAGCATCTGCGGAGTGAGCTCGGGCAAGCTGATCTTGCATTGGGGGCAAGTTCGCTCTTCGGAGTACAGGTGCGGCGACTCACCCTCGACCTCGATCGTCACCTTGCCGGCGCCTGCTCGGAGGGCCGTCTCGACGCTGTCGGTGAGACGCGGCCGCGTCTCCGAAGAGAGGGTCAGCCGATCGACGACGAGCTCGATCGAGTGCTTCTTCTTCTTGTCGAGACCCGTGGCGCCCTCGAGCGGCTGGATGACGCCGTCGATGCGGACGCGTGCGTAGCCCTTTTGCCGAAGATCCTCGAAGAGATCTTTGAACTCGCCTTTGCGGTGCTCCACCTGCGGCGAATAGATCGTCATCTTCCGACCATTCTTCAGAGTCGAGAGCTCGGCGACGATCTCGGAGGCGCTCGTACCGCTCACTTTGCCGCCGCACTTCGGGCAATGCTGTTCGCCGACGCGCGCGAATAGAACGCGCAGGTAGTCGTAAATCTCGGTCACCGTACCGACGGTCGAGCGCGGGTTCGACGAGGCGGTCTTCTGCTCGATGGCGACCGTAGGACAGAGCCCTTTGATGTGGTCGTACTTGGGCTTGTCGAGCTGCCCCAAGAACTGACGAGCGTAGGTCGAGAGCGACTCGACGTAGCGACGCTGACCTTCTGCGTAGATCGTGTCGAAGGCGAGCGAGCTCTTGCCCGATCCAGACACCCCGGTGAAGACGATGAGGCGATTCTTCGGGATGCGCACTTCGTCGATCTGGAGGTTGTGCTCGCGCGCGCCCTTCACGAGGAGCACATCGCTCTCCACTTTGGGCGCTGTCGTCTTCACTCGCCGCTCGGCCATGCGACGCTCCTAACACACCAGGCCCAAAGGTCGACCCGGCAGGCTAGGCGCGGCTCGATTTGCGTCGCGGGGCGCGCTCCAGAGGCTCGCCCGGAAAGAGCGATCCGCTCTCGCCGACAGCGAGATCGTGCGCGAGCCGAACCACCTTCGTTCGGACGTTCGTCGCAGCGATGGGCTCCGTCCGATCGTCGAGCGGCGCGATGCAGCCAAGATCGTCGTTCTTCACCGAGCCCACTCGCTTCGACACCGGCGTCGCGACGAGGCTGTCGGCCGGCGCGGGTCGGAGCAAGGCGCGTATCTCGTCAGTCACTCCTCGCGCGATGCCCGGCGCGCTCGAGCGATCGTCTCGATCGGTCATCCACGTGTCGACGTCGGTCGGCGCGAGGATGACAGGCATGCGATCGTGAACCGGCGCGACCAGATCGTTGGCGACGGTCGTCACGATGGTGAACGTCCGCATCACCTCGGAGGTCTCGGGGTCGACCCAGCGAGCGTCGAGCCCGGCCAAGAAGAGAAGGCCACCCGAGCGCGGCGTGAACCAAAGGGGTTGACGCTCCTTGCCATTCTTCTGCCATTCGAAGAACCCGTCGGCGACGACGACGCATCTGCGCCGCGCGAACGAGTCGCGAAAGACAGGCTTGGTCTCGATCGATTCCGCGCGTGCATTGATGGGTCTCCCGCCCTGATCGACGCGCTTCGACCAACTCGGCACGAGACCCCATCGAGCGCCGACGAGCTCACGGGTGTGATGCCGGAGACGCAGCACCCAGTGCGGATCAGTCGGCGCGACGTTGTAGCGCGGCCGGTAGAGGGCGGCCTGCTCGGCGTTGGGCACGATGCCAAGCGCCTGCGCGAGAACCTCGTAGGTCGGTACGATCAGCGTGAAGCGTCCACACACGGTCTCGGAAGACTAGCTCGTGCCGGGACAGCTGGCGAAGTCATCGAACCGGATACATCATCAGAGCTTATCGAATGACGTCGATGAATCGATGAGTCGAATGGTCGCAGCGGGTGCAAAGTGTGCGTGTGGCGGGCGCCGGTCGAGCCCACCCGAACCCGGGCCGTCGGTCTGGGGAGCACTAGAAACCAGCCCCCATTCGTGGGAGAAGGACCGCATCATGGACAGCTTCGGCACACTCGGAAAACTCGACGTCTCCGGCAAGACCTACTCGCTGTGGCGCCTCGCCCCTCTCGCTGAAAAGTACCCGAACCTCGCGCGCCTTCCGTATTCGATGAAGGTTCTGCTCGAGAATCAGCTTCGCCACGAAGATGGGCGGGTCGTCACCAAAGAGCACATCGAGGCCGTCCTCGGTTGGGACCCCAAACGCGTCCCCGATCAGGAGATCAACTATTACCCGGCGCGCGTCCTCATGCAGGACTTCACCGGTGTCCCTGCGGTGTGTGACCTCGCGGCGATGCGCGAGGCGCTCGTCAAGATGGGCGGAAAAGCGAGTCGCATCAATCCGACCGAGCAAGCTGATCTCGTCATCGACCACTCGATTCAGGTCGACAATTACGCGTCGCTCCTCGCTCCGAAGATGAACACCGACCTCGAGTACGAGCGCAACACCGAGCGCTACGTCTTCCTCCGCTGGGGCCAGGGGGCGTTCGCCAACTTCAACGTGGTGCCGCCCTCCACGGGTATCTGTCACCAAGTGAATCTCGAGTACCTCGCGAAGGTCGTTTACGAGAAGAACAACGTCCTTTATCCCGATACGCTCGTCGGAACCGATTCGCACACGACGATGGTCAATGGCCTCGGCGTCGTCGGTTGGGGCGTCGGCGGAATCGAAGCAGAGGCAGCCATGCTCGGCCAGCCCTGCACGATGCTCATTCCGCAGGTGGTCGGTTTCAAGCTATTCGGCGAGCCCCGCGAAGGAACGACGGCGACCGATCTCGTCTTGACGGTCACTCAGATGCTCCGCAAGAAGGGCGTCGTCGGAAAGTTCGTCGAGTTCTTCGGGCCAGGCCTGAAGAAGCTCGCGCTCACCGATCGCGCGACCGTCGCCAACATGGCCCCCGAGTATGGCGCGACGATCGGATTCTTCCCCGTCGACGAAGAGACGATTGCCTATCTGCGCTTCACCGGACGAAACGAGGAGCACATCCAAGCGGTCGAGGCGTACGCGAAGGCCCAGGGGCTTTGGAGCGACCCCGAAAACGAGCCCATCTATTCGGAGACGCTCGAGCTCGATCTCGGCAAAGTCGAGCCGTCTCTCGCCGGACCGAAGCGCCCGCAAGATCGCGTCGCGCTCCCCGACATGAAGAAGACCTACGAGTCATCGCTCTTGCCGATGATCGAAGGCAAGAGCCTGCCCACCAAGACGGCGTCGGTGGAGATGAACGGCAAAACCTTCGACGTCGGTCACGGCGCGGCGGTCATCGCAGCCATCACGAGCTGTACGAACACGTCGAATCCGGCAGTGTTGCTCGCCGCCGCGCTCGTCGCCAAGAAGGCCGTCCTTCGCGGCCTCACGACGAAGCCCTGGGTGAAGACCTCGCTCGCACCGGGCTCGCGCGTCGTCACCGATTACCTCGAAGAGTCGGGCTTGATGCCCTATCTCCAAGAGCTCGGCTTTCACGTGGTCGGCTATGGCTGCACGACGTGTATCGGCAACTCTGGCCCGCTGCCCCAGCCGATCGCCGACGCCGTCGAAAAGAACGATCTCGTGGTCGCCAGCGTTCTCAGCGGCAATCGCAACTTCGAAGGACGCGTGAATCCGCATGTCCGAATGAACTTCCTCGCGTCGCCGCCGTTGGTCGTCGCCTTCGCTTTGCGCGGAGATGTCGATGCCGACCTGACGACCGAGCCGCTCGGCATCGGAAAAGACGGAAAGCCGGTCTTCCTGAAAGAGATTTGGCCGACCAATGCCGAGATTCAAGAAGCCATTCGAACGGCCGTGAAGCCTGAGCAATTCAAGCAGCGTTACAGCGCGGTCTTCGACGGCGACGACGCCTGGAAGGCGCTGAACGTGCCCACGGGCGAGACCTTCGATTGGGATCCCAAGTCGACTTATGCGCGCAAGCCGCCGTTCTTCGACGACATGCCCAAAGAGCCATTGGCTCCGACCGACATCCGCGGGGCGCGTTGTCTCGCGGTGCTGGGCGACTCGGTGACGACCGACCACATCTCGCCTGCCGGCAACATCGCGAAAGACGGGCCTGCGGCAAAGTATCTCACCGATAACGGCGTCGAGCGCAAAGACTTCAATTCTTATGGAGCGCGACGCGGCAATCACGAAGTCATGGTGCGCGGCACGTTCGCGAACATCCGACTCAAGAACCTGATGCTCGATGGCGTCGAAGGAGGGCTCACGCTGCATCTCCCCGATGGCGCGCGTATGAGCATCTACGACGCCGCCATGAAGTACGAAGCCGAAAAGACGCCGCTCGTGGTGCTCGCTGGCGCCGAATACGGTACCGGTTCTTCGCGCGATTGGGCAGCGAAGGGGACGAAGCTCCTCGGGGTTCGCGCGGTCATCGCGAAGAGCTTCGAACGCATCCATCGTTCGAATCTCGTGGGAATGGGCGTGCTGCCTCTCGAGCTCGATCCGGGAGTCGACGCGCAATCATTGGGTCTCACCGGCAGAGAGACCTTCTCGATCGAAGGCGTCGCGGTCGGTCTCGCTCCGAAGAAGCGACTGAAGGTCACGGCGACGACCGACGACGGAAAGGTCGTCACGTTCGAGGTGACGACGCGAATCGATACGCCGAACGAGCTCGATTACTACGTTCATGGCGGCATTCTCGTTTACATGCTTCGCCAGCTCGCGAAGGGCAATGCCTGAGACCGCGCATCGACGGGTCTCCTCGTAGACCGTCGAACGATCGCCGAGGTGCCGTGCTCACACGAGCTGGTGCCTCGGCGATTCGTTTTGGGCTCCCGCGAACCCGTTGAGTCATTCGCTCGTGGATCCAGCGCGTCCCGGGGGCAAGCCACTGATGGGGCTCCAAGGGCCCGCATATGAACAAGTCGGTGCTATTCCGCCGATACCATCGTGAGACAGGCGGCCTCGTCTTCTCTGCGCTCCTCGGCCTACAAAAGTAAGCTTCCGGTGCTCGTTCCTCGGGCGCCCATCTCACGTCGGTCTCGACGGAACATCGATCGACCTTGTTCATACGCGGGCCCCCTAACCTCGCCAAATACCGCTGACGACGCGCTCGATTCCAGCGAGATCTTTGGCGCGCTCGATCGAGACGAAGCCCTCTCGAGCGAACACGTCGGCGACCTCGGTCGATTGGCCGGCGCCAATCTCCATGGCGAGGACGCCACCAGGCTCGAGGTAGCTCGGAGCCTCGCAGATGATCCGTCGAGCAAAGTCCAATCCGTCGGAGCCGCCCGTGAGAGCCATTCTCGGCTCGAACTCACGAATGGTCGCGGCGAGCCCCGCGATGTCGCCTTCGGGGATGTACGGAGGATTGGCCGTGATGAGCTCGAAGCGAGGACGAGTCAGGCCGAGGTCGGCGAAGAGGTCGGATTGGCGAAACCAGACCCACGGTACCGCGCCCAGTCGTAGGGCATTGTCGCGAGCCACGACGAGCGCGTCTTCCGAGAGGTCCGTTCCGAGAACGTGCGCATTGGGTCGTTCGCGGCCGAATGTGATCGCGACGCACCCCGAGCCGGTGCAGAGATCGAGCACGCGCGTGGAGAGCGTACGAGCGCGCGTTCGGGCCATTGCAACTTCGACCAAGATTTCGGTGTCGGGGCGCGGCACCAGAACGCGCTTGTCGATGCGAAAGGGTCGGCCGTAGAACTCGCGCATCCCTCTCAGGTAAGCGACCGGCTCGCCTGCGCGGCGGCGCTTGTGGAGCTCGCGATAGCGCCCGAGCTCTTCTTTCGACAATGGACGCTCGGAATCGACGATGAGCCCGATGCGATCGATTCGGAGGACGAAACAGAGCAAGACCTCGGCGTCGAGGCGCGGGGTATCGTTGCCGCGCGTGCGCAGATCGTCGGCAGCCCATCGAACGACGCGCCCGATCGTCCAGACCTCGTCTTCGGTCACTCGAGCCCGTCGCGCGTCGATTGCACGATCGTTTCGACCTCACGGCGGATCTCGTCGCGACGCGATTCGGTTCGCGCCTCGAAACGGAGCACCAGCACCGGCTGCGTATTCGAAGCGCGGCAGAGGCCCCAAGCACCGTCACCGAAGTCGACGCGCGCGCCATCGATGTCGAGCACCCGGTGGGTCGCCTGATAGTGCGCGAGCACCTTCGCGACGACGGCGAACTTCACCTCGTCGGGGCAATCGACACGAATCTCGGGCGTGGCGAACGTGACCGGTACGTCGGAGAGGAGCTCGGAGAGCTTCTTGCCGCTCTTCGCGACGATTTCGAGCAAGCGAATGGCGGCGTAAGTCGCGTCGTCGAAACCCTGATAGCGATCCGAGAAGAACAGATGACCGCTCATCTCACCCGCGAGGAGCGCGCCTTCGGTCTTCATCCGTGTCTTGATGAGTGAATGCCCCGTCTTCGAATAGAGCGCGCGGCCGCCATTCTTGTTGATGTCGTCGAAGAGCGTCTCGCTGCACTTCACTTCGCCGAGAATGGTCGCGCCGGGGTGCTCGGCGAGCACGCCGCGCGAGAAGAGGATCATGAGCTTGTCACCCCAGATGATCTCGCCCTTGTCGTCGATGGCGCCGAGCCGGTCGCCGTCGCCGTCGAATGCAATGCCAAGCTCGGCTCCGGACTCGAGAACCCGATCCCGCAATGCAGCGACGTTCTCGGGCAACGTCGGGTCGGGGTGGTGGTTCGGGAAGTTCCCGTCGATGTCGCAATAGAGCGCCTCGGGATCGAAGCCGAGGGCGCGGAACACCCGGAGCGAGAGCGGACCCGCCGAGCCGTTACCGGCATCGACGACGAACTTCACCTTGGCGTTCGCGGGTAGGCGCGACGACGCTCGAACGTTATCGATGTACGCATCGGAGACATCGCGCTCGGTGAGCGCGCCCTTCGCGGCGGTCGGTTCGTCGAGCGGCTCCGAGACGCGGTCGCAGAGGGTCTGGATCTCGGCTCCGAAGAAGCTCGCCTTCTTGCGCATGAGCTTGAATCCGTTGTCGGGACCGGGGTTGTGGCTGCCGGTGATCATGACGGCGCCGTCGGTCTCGAGGTGGTGCGCCGCGAAATAGAGCTGCGGCGTCGGACCGATTCCGATCGACACGACGTCGGCGCCGGCTTCGAGCAGGCCCCGCGTCAAGGCATCGAAGAGTCGCGGCGACGACAGCCTTCCGTCACGACCCACGGCGACGACGATTTGCTCGCGCGACGAGTCTAGAGCCAGTGTTTCCGCGAAGCGGCGACCGATGCGGCGCGCGAGATCGTCGGTGAGGTCGCGGTCGGCGACGCCGCGGATGTCGTATTCACGGAAGACGTTGCGCGGAACCATGAAGCGAGACCCTAGTTCCACGTCTCGGGGGGTACAACCCGAGAACGGAAGGCGGACCTCGAGGCGACGAAGAGCTCGATGTCGATCGAGCTCCGCCGAAGACCGGACAGGGGATCTGCGGCGTTTGAGTCTCGGGACGAGGTAGTCTAGTCGTCAACCAACGTGCTCCAACCCAGCGACTTCTACCAGGCCCTCGTCGACTCAGGTGTTTCGCTCTTCGCGGGCGTGCCCGACTCGCTGCTCAAGGATTTTTGCGCTTACGTCACCGACCACGCGCCGCGTGAACGCAACGTGATCACCTCGAACGAGGGAAGCGCGATCGCACTCGCCATGGGTCACCACCTAGCAACTGGCAACGTCGGGTTGGTCTACCTTCAAAACTCTGGCGTCGGCAACACGGTGAACCCGCTCACGTCGCTTGCCGACCCAGCCGTTTACGGGATTCCGATGCTGCTGCTCGTCGGATGGCGCGGAATGCCCGGTGAGCACGACGAGCCGCAGCACGTGAAGATGGGCGCCGTGACCCTCGAGACGCTCGCCGCGATCGGAGTCCCGACGACCCTCGTTCCCGCCGACATCGAAGGCGCGAAGATCGCGCTCGCGACGGCCCTTGCCGACGCGCGCGAACGATCGGCCCCGCACGCCCTCGTCGTGAAGAAGGGGACCTTCGATGGCTACAAGCTCCAACGCAAAGACACGAGCCCCTACACGATGACGCGCGAAGCGGCGATCGGTCGCGTCGTCGCGTCGCTCCCGAAAAATGCCTGTGTCGTCGCTACGACCGGAATGCCGTCGCGTGAGCTGTTCGAGATTCGAGAGCAGCGCCAAGAGGCCCACGAGTCTGATCTATTGACCGTCGGCGGAATGGGCCACGCCTCCCAGATCGCACTGGGGGTCGCCCTCGAGCGGAATGAACGGCCGGTCTATTGTCTCGACGGCGATGGCGCCGTGCTGATGCACCTCGGTGGGCTCACCACGATTGGTCAGTTGGGCCCCAAGAACTACAAGCACGTCGTCCTCAACAACGGAGCCCACGATAGCGTCGGAGGTCAGCCCACGGTCGCATTCGAGGTCGATCTCTGCGCGATGGCTCGTGCATCGGGGTATGCCAAGACGTGGCTCGCGGTGAACGAGCAAGAGCTCGACGTCGCGCTCGCCGAGCTGGCGTCGACGGAGGGTCCCGCGCTCGTCGAGGTGCGCGTGAAGAAGGGTGCGCGGAGTGATCTCGGCCGCCCGACGATGTCGCCGCAGGAGCTGAAAGGCGCCTTCTCGAAATTTCTCCGCGACTAAAATCAGGGAGCGTGTTTCTCAGTCACCGGAGTGGATTCAACGATGCAGGATTGCGCTCCCTGCTTTGAGCGGAGCCGCGGCGCTGTCGATCAAGTATCTCGGCGTGACACCGCGCGCGCGGCTTGCTCGAGCTCGGCTTGCTCGAGGTCGGCGGCATCGAGCTCGCCTTGCTCGAGCTCGGCGTCTCGGTCGCGGTTCGCGTCGACGCTTCTCGGGGCCGCCGGCGGGCGATCGGCCGCGCGGCTCACTCGGGGATTCGTGTTCGAAGCGACTCGAACACGTGGCATGCGCGTCGCGAGCACCGCCGAGAGGTTGCGCGCGTCGTACTCGATTCGTGGATCGGGCGAACGGCGCGCGAGGGCCTTGGGCGCCTTGGGTGTGGGGAAGACATAGAAGACTGCGTGAATCGCCAAGATCACTCCCCAGCTGATCACGGGAAACTCGAACCACCACTCCCGACCGTTGCCGAAGACGTTGTCGGAAAAATTGATCAGGAAAAAGAAGCCGGCGAAGGCGCCCCAGACACCGGCGTGTCTCACGAATCGATTGCGCGATCTGAGTCGCTCCGATTCGGGGGCTTCTACCGCGCCTCGCTTCACCATGTCGCGCATCGCAGCAGCGAGCGTCGGCTCGTCGACACCCACTTCGCGGGCGGCGTCGGCAATCTCTTCGTAGCGGTAGCCGCTGGGGGTCACCGAGGGTTGCATCCTCAGCGCTCGGTCGAGGATCTCTTCGAGCTCTTGTGGCGAGTAGCGTCGTGAGAGCATCGGCGCCATCGGAAGGGGCGAAGGTCGAAAGCTCGCGGGACCAACGTCATGCGGAGGTTCTGAAGGACTCCTCGGAGGCGGTGCGCTCGACGCGCGGTGCCGAGGAGCGGACCCCACCGACGCTGCCGCTTCTCTGGGGTCGACCCGTTGCGGATCGGCCGAGCGAGGTGTCGAGGCGGGCTTGGCGAGAGCGGTGAGCTCGGCGATGATTTCGTGCATCGACGCGAAGCGGTCGGCCGCCTTCTTCGACAGGGCCCGCGAAACGACGCGGGCGAGCGCCATCGGAATCGCGGGACTCAGAGGGGCGGGGTCTTCGGTGAGAATGGCTGCCATGAGCGCCATCGAATCGTGCGCGACCCAAGGTGATCGACCCGCGAGAAGCTCGTAGGCCGTGACGCCCCACGCGAACTGATCTGCGCGACCGTCGATGTCGTCACCGCGGATCTGTTCCGGCGCCATGTACATGGGCGTGCCGACCTTGACGCCCTCGGCGGTCAGAGTCGCGAGATGTGCGGCGGTGGGCGTCGTGGGGTCGCCCTTCACACGACTTCGACGCGCGATCCCGAAGTCGAGGACCTTCACGCGTCCGTCCGGGCGGACGATCACGTTCTCAGGCTTCACGTCGCGATGGACGATGTTCGCGTCGTGCGCGGCCGCGAGTGCGCTCGCGACCCCGAGGAGCACCGCCACACGCTCCTCGACCGACGTTGCGCCCTCACCGATGATCGCTCGAAGCGATCGGCCGAGAACGAGCTCCATTGCGATGAACGGGCTCCCGTCGGCCTCGCCCACGTCGTAGACGTGGACGACGTTCGGATGGTCGAGCGTCGCGGCGGCACGCGCCTCTCGAAGCATGCGCGCGCGGCCCTCGCTGCCATCATCGCCCTCGGTGATGAGGACCTTCAGCGCGACGCGGCGATCGAGACGCTCATCGTGCGCACGGTAGACCCGGCCCATGCCACCCTCACCGAGCGGAGCCTCGATGACGTAGCGTTCGATGCGGTCACCGGGTCGAAACGTGCTCATGCGCTACGACACTTAAGCGCGACGCGTCGAAGGCGACAAGGCTGCTCGAGGCGGGTCGACGAATCGACCTGCGACCGGAGCCCGGGATCTCGGTGCTCGTTCGAACGAGCTCATTCGACGCGCGCGGACCGTCGTACGAGCGCCGTCGCCAAAAGACCGAGAACGAGCACCGGCAGCACGTGACCGGCGAGAACGTGGGGCCCGTCGGAGGTCGAGCAATGCATTCCTAGGATGCTGGCGCTGATCAACCCGATGCCGATGCCGACGAGGGCGCTTCGCCATGGAGCACCCGTGACGCAGACGCGGCGAAGCCCGTAGGCAGCGGCGAACATCGGGATGAGTCCGAGAACGACGGCGATCGAAGCACATCCGAAGGCGTGCTTGACGAGCGTCGACTCGGAGAGGTCGAAGCTCGGGGCCGTCGCGAGGGCGAGGACGGCGAAGACGACCGGCGCCGCCAGCGTGATTCCGACGAGCCATTCGAACCGAGGCCCGAGACCCAGCCGACCCGGGGTGAGCGCGGCATAAATGGCGATCGGACCGAGCGAGGCCGGAAGCAAAATCTGCCCGACCAGCGCAGCTCGGTCGACGCCGAAGTCGGTGCGCAGCCCAGCCCAAAGCAAGAGTCCGGCGAACCAGACGAGGCTCACGGTCAGCGCGACGAGGCGACGGCGTCGTACCTCGACGCGGGTGAATGCGTGAGGCGCCGCGACGACCTTGGCTTCGACGGAGGAAAAGGCGGCCTGCTTGGAAGCTGCCGGGGCACTCGACTTCGTGAGCAGAAACACAGTGGCCAGCGGATCGGGGATGTCTCCGAGCGAGGCGAGATCAAGCTCGGTCGGAGCTCGATCTCGATGCGTGAGGTCTTCGCTTCTCATGTGACCGCTCCGCGCTTCTTGCTCTCGATGCCCAGCGCGCCGAGGGCGCCTCGAAGGGCCTCGTAGGCGTGGAAGGCCCGGAGCTTGACGGCTCCCTCGGAGACCCCGAGCACCTCGGCCGCATCGGCGACGCTCATGCCTTCGTAGCGGAGCAGGACGAAGGCCTCGCGCTGATTCGCCGGAAGACCTGCGAGCGTGTGATCGATCGCTCGCGCGAGGTCTTGCGCGATCGTGAGCTCCTCGCCGTCGGCGTCGCGACCGGTGGGTAGATCCACGCTCGGATCTTCATCGCCCGAAGCCACGCGCTCGCGCTGGGTGGAGGGCGACCGAGTGTGGTCGATGTACACGTTGCGTGCGATCGCGTAGCTCCAAGGAACGAGCCGCGCTCCCTCGGCGAACGAGCCACGCGCCCGATGAATGCGCAAAAACGTCTCTTGGACGAGATCGTCGGCGAGAGAGGGTGAGCGCGTCAACCTGAGCAGAAAGGTGTGGAGTCGACTCCACAAGGCGGTGTGGACTTCACCGAAGGCTTTGTCGTCGCCGTCGGCGTAACGGCTCATCGCCGCATCGCCCGAGGCCTCCGATTCATCGGAAGCCGCCCGGCGGTGAACCGCTCGGGACGGTTCGCTCACGCTGCCGAGCTCCATCGATCGAGTGCGGCCCCGCAGCGCCAGCCACGCGTCGCGAAAGCGCGGCACGCTCGGCACGAACGGGTTTCTGAGCGGAATGAGTTGCACCAGCCTCCATGGGCTCTGAGCGAGCTACCCATGCTACGCATCCCGGGGCCATGGCGTTTCACTCGTCGTCCTCGTCGGCCGACGGATCGCCAGAGTCGTCTTCAGAGGCATCATCGTCGCCCTCGAGATCGCGTAGCCCCTCGGGCGGCTCGGCGAGCTTTGCGGCCTTGCTCACGCCGTGAAAAACGTAGTCCGCGTACGCATAGGGTCCATCCGCCCAGATGATCATGTCTTCGTCGAGGATCCCTCGGGGGGCTGCTTCGAGCAGCTCGATGGCGCCAAGCGTCGGACCTTCGACATAGACCGGTGACGACGGCATCACTTCATCGGCCGATCCGTCGAGCGCCTCGAGTACGCCTCGGTGTCGTTCGGCGTCGAGCTCGTCGACGGGGAGAAACACCCAATCGAGCAGGACGAGCTCGGGAAACGGAGGGTTCTCCGGATCGCTGGTGAAGGGCTCGTGCGCGTGAACCTCGAGCCCAGCTTCTTCGAACACGGCGAGCAAGCGCTCGTGACGCTCTTGCACGGCGTTGCCCGGTCCCCAGAACGAGGTCAGCACCATGATGACGTCTTCGACGTCGGCTGGGCGCCAGAGCGACGGATCGCGCGAGGCGACATCGAGATCTTTTTCACTGGCTCGTCGTTGCGCGAACCGCGCCGCATGAGCCGCGAACAATGGAATGTCGCTCATCGCCACATCGACCGTCCAATGCAGGCGGTGATCGACCTCTTTCACGTATCGGTGTCGGCCGAGCATTCGGAGCAAGCTCGCGACTTCGTCGATGAGTCGAGCGGCGAAGCTCCAGGCGATCATCATGGGAGCCGCAATGTCGATCAAAGAGCGCGAAAAGGCGACCGAAAATCTTCTAAGGCTTTGCGCTGGGTGTGGGCACGCTCGTTGGCACGGCCGCTTTCGGCGAGACCACGTTCGGCGGGACCACCTTCCGCGGAGGCGCGTTCTGCAAGGTCGCGCCCGTTGCGTTCGAAGGTGCCGTCGCAGCCGACGCGCTCGGCTGGCCGGTCGGCGCTGCGGGAGCGACGCTCGCCTCCTCCTTGCGACGAAGGCTTCCAGCGAACCACACCAAGCGGCCGTCCGAGAGCCACCCCATGGTCGGGCGCGCATAGAACTGATTGGGTGCGAGATCGATCCATTGACCCGCTTCCCAGATCCAGCGTCGCCCGTGCCACATCCATTGGCCGTCGATCCAGACGGCGTGTTTCATGACGATCGGCGAGTTGGGGACGACGTCGACCCGCGCCGCGGGAGGAGGGTAGGGCACCTCCATCGGCTCCTCGTGAATGTGTGCCCCAGTCGGCGGCGTCGGAAGCGCTTGGCCGCATCCGCACAAGGCCAGAACGAGCCCGAGGCCTAGGGTCGCTCGAACGATCACTCGCCCCCCAAGAGTCCGAGGACGTCGCGAAGGAACTTCCCGAAGAGGACTTGTTCGAGGATCGCGAGGCACAGAAACGGGCCGAACGGCATCCGGGCGGCGAGCGCGCCTTCTTCTTGTTTGTCGGCCATCGGATCGGCGTCACGCCACTCTCGCATGGCTTCTTCGCGCTCGTTCTCAGGCAACGCTTCGATCTCGGCTCGGATCTCTTCGCGCTCGCGTTGCACGGCTTCAGGCTCTTCGATCTTCCCGCGGAAGATCATCGTGAAAATGGCGGCCACCGTGCCTTGAATCGCGCCGCCGAAGAGCGTGATGAGGACGCCTTGCCAACCGAACCAGGCACCGGCCAGCATGACGAGAAAGGCGTCGCCCATTCCCATTCCGACTTTGCCGCGGATCTTCCGGTACAGAAAATCGAAGGGCAGCCACACGATCCCGAAGCCCATCGCCGCGCCGATCAGCGATTCGGTGAATGTCATGTCGCGGAGACCCGAGGTGGCGACGCCGAGGACCGCTCCACCGATCGAGATCGAGAGCGGGAGAATCATGTGCTCGAGATCGATGAAGGCTGCAGCGACGAGCGCGAGCGAGAGCGCCAAGTAGGCGACGAAGATTGCGCCCGCTCTGCCGAGCGACGTGTCGCCCGGGAGAGGCAGCACGAGGACCTCGAGAATCGCGACCGCGAGGACGCCTCCGATGAGCTCGACGAGCGGATAGCGAAGTGAGAGTTTCGTCTTGCAGCACCCCGTCTTGCCGCCCAAAAAGACGTACGAGAGCACCGGCACGTTCTGCCACGCCTTCACCTTCGCCTTGCACTGCGGACAATGTGATGGAGGCGACACGACGCTCATCCCGAGAGGAACCCGGTAGATGACCACGTTGAGGAAGCTTCCCCACAGGAGCCCGAAGATGGAGCCGAACGTGACGTAGAACGCGGTGGGGAGTGAGTCGAGTGTCAGCGGCAAGGCAGGCCAGCATAGCGCGGCGCTCCAAAGTCGGCCTCCGTCAGAAAGAGTTTTGACGGACGCGAGAGGGTCGGGCACAAGGTGCCATGCGCAGATCGTCGCTCCCTGCGTGGCGCTCGGTCGTCCTCGTCGTCGCACTCGGTCCTCTCGCTTGCGGCGCGAAAACCGAAGGAGCGCCCGACGCGGGAGCCGCGCCCGCGCTGTCGAGCCCCAAAGGCAAGGTGCTCGAGGCCGCCGAGAACGAAGCGCAGAAAGACGCCGGCTCGACCGCGCGCGCAGCTGCAGAGCCGACCGTGGCCATACCCGCCGGCAAGCTGATTGCCGGCAGCACACCGGGCGACCGAGGTCGCGATCCGCTGGTCGAGCCAGCGCTCCAAGAGATCGATCTCGGCAGCTACGACATCGACCGTTTCCTCTACCCGAACAAACTCGACAAGCCGCCCATGACGGGCGTCACGCGTGAGAAGGCCGCCGAGCTCTGCAAGGCCAACGGGCGGCGGCTCTGCACCGAGCTCGAATGGGAGCGGGCCTGCAAAGGGCCTGGCGACGACGTGTATGCCGGGCGCGCCGCCTGGGACGCGACCTGCGCGAAGTCGCCCGAGAGCTGTGCGTCGGGCTTCGGCGTCCTCGGGATGGGTGCGTCGATCCGTGAATGGACCGCCAGCGAGGTCGCCGAGGTCAAAGAGCTCGCGCCCGGTGGAGCCGCATCGCGCGGGGCTTCAGCGAACGCCGCCGATGTCGATCATCGGTGCGCGCATCGCGGTCGCGTCGACGCGACGGCTTCGGGAGACGAGCTCGGCTTTCGTTGTTGTGGCGGCGCACCGAACGCCGCCACGATCGCCGCACCGACGATCGAGCCGACGTTCACCAAAGTCGACTTTCCGCCAGACAAGGCGGTCGAGCTCTTCGCGACGGTCCCGCAGCTTCGAAAGCTCGGCAGCGACATCAAGTACTTCGACGAGGCGGCCGCCAAGGAGGTCGTCTCGAAGAGCGACGCGGGAGACGCTCCGAAGGGGGTCACCCTGACGACGTCTCCCCTCGTCTGGAGCCCTCTGCCTGGTGAGCGCATTTTGATCCTCACCGGTCTCGCCGGCGAAGACACGTTCATCGTCGCGTTCTACAAGCTCCCCGACGACCGGTACCGGCTAGGGTCGACCCTCGTCTTGAAGAAAGACAAGGGCCCCGTGGTCATCGGCCACAGCGGGTACGAAGGCCGGCGGACCAAAGAGCGCAGCATCGGGTCCCTCGATTGGGCGACTTGCTGGAAGTGTCCGGGCGAGTCGGGGGCGATCACCTACCGCGAAGAGAATCGCGTCATCGTGACGCAAGAGTAGTCGAGATGCAGTCGCTACTCGGTC
>JAYUUB010000006.1:0-21598 GCA_043755175.1 Polyangiaceae bacterium
CGCCGGTCGCCGAATCGGCAGGCTCGAGGACGCAGCTCACCGGGGTCATCGGCGCGCTCGCGATCACGATGCTTCTCGTCTTGGCGCCCTGGCTCACCACGAACGTTCCGACCGCAGCGCTCGCGGCCGTCGTCATCGCCGCAGTGCTGCGAATATTCGATTTTGCCGAGCTCCGCGTGTTCCATCGGGTGCGCCGCGCCGACTTCATTCTATCGATCGTAGCGTTCCTCGGCGTCGCGATGCTCGGCGTGATCCCCGGAATCGCACTCGCCGTCGCGGTCTCGATCCTCGACTTCGTGCGTCGCGCGTGGCGTCCCCATGACGCGCTCTTGGGCCGCGCCAGAGGCGTGAAGGGTTATCACGACGTCACCCGCTATCCCGACGCGCGACAGGTTCCAGGGCTCGTTCTCTTCAGGTGGGATGCGCCCCTCTTCTTCGCCAACGCCGACACCTTCCGCGAACGTGTCGTCCTCGCAGTCGACGCGGCGGCGTCGCGCACGAAGTGGGTGGTGATCGCCGCCGAGCCCGTGACCGACGTTGATACGACCGCCGCCGAGATGATTCAAGAGCTCGACACCGAGCTCGCGACGCGCGGAGTCGAGCTTGCCTTCGCCGAGCTCAAAGACCCGGTGAAAGACCGGCTCGAGCGATATGGCCTCCACAAGAAGATTGGACGAGACTCTTTTTTCCCGACCATCGGCGTCGCCGTGAAAGCGTTTCTCGATCGCAATGACGTCGATTGGGTCGACTGGGAAGAATCGACAACCGATTCCAAGGACACGCGATCATGATCCGACGTATTCACAGCTCGAGATCGGCAACTCCAAAGGCCCGCGTATGAACGAGTCGATCGATAGGGGTGTTTGCACATGACTATGGTCACGACGAAACCAATCAATCCTTCTCGCGCCGATGGTATTCCGACTTCGCGGGCCGTCCTGTGGCGTACGCCTACATCGAGGCGAAAGCGAACGAATCAGGTCTGCTTCCCTGAGCGGAACACACAAACCCGCCACATCGAAACCATCGATAAGGGCCATTGGTAATCGACGCTTGGTCGGAACGAGTAAGCAAAATGCACGACGCGAACGCCGAAGAGCCACTGACGGATTGAAGAGATAGGAGGTCCAGCGAATTCGCGTCGTCGCGAAGCTCCTCCGATTCGCGAGATTTATCAGAACGAGCTCGTCTAGCGTCGAGCGTCGACGCGTTCAGGCGCTCGCGGCCGAGCGCACTGCCCCGTCGATCGCCGCCCTGACGAGGTCGCCGATGCGCTGCGCCGTTCGAGCCGAAACACCGAGCTCTTCGGCGATCTCCGCGAGCGTTCGATCTTCGTGATAGAGCCTCTGGTAGACGGTGTGCTCGGGCTCTCCAAGCGACGACGACACCACTTCGAGCAAGTGCCGCGTCGGAGCCGAGAGTCGACGATCGTCGCTGAACGCAGCCGATTCGGAGTCGTGAAATGGAGACGATTCGGGGTGGCCGTAGAGCTCGGCCATGGCGCCAGCGACCCTGAGACGCATCTCGAGAACGGTGTCGTCGCGATCCATTTCGACGGTGCGCTCGAGGGCGTCGGCGAGCTTGTCGGCGGCCGAGCGCTCGTCTGTCGAAGGCCCGGCGACGAGCGCTCGAGGCGCCGCACGTTCACGAAGGGCCCCTTCGAGCGAGGGCTTCTCATCGAGGGGGTGGAGGAGTGCGGCCCGCACGACCGAGAACGCGAACGCCTCGAAGGGACCTGTCGCCGGATCGTACCGGAGCGCGGCTTGGACGCTCGCGTCGCGGCCGATCTTCGCGAGCTCCTCGCGGATCGCCGCAGGGTGGCGCCTAACCGTGGTGGCCACCAGACGGGCCACCATCGGTGAGACCGAGGTCGGGAGCGCCGACTCGGCGCTCGTCGAAACCCGTGTCACGACCGCGTGCCTTTCGTCTTCAACTGACTCAGGAGCTCGTGGCTTCGGACGATCTCGTCGCTCGCGTCGACCGCCGGCATCGCACCCAGGCGGCGGAGGCGAGCGAGGCCGTACGACGTGCAGAGAAGCTCGTCGACCAGGTAGCTCCGAATGTCTTCGAGCGCACGAGGTTGAAGGACGCGGTCGAAGCCTCGGAGCGCTGCGGCGACGAGAAATTCGGCGAGGCGCTCGCGCGCCTCTTCTTCCTCTTCGGGAGAGTCAAGCATGGGCGTCGGCGATTATCGCGGTGGTCCGCAGTAACTGGGAAGAACAAAGCGATCGGGTCTCCGATCAGCCCGTCCCGAGGGCAGGCAAGCGCGCTTGGAGGTTGCATTCGCCGGCGAACACGGTCCACGATCGAGCGGTACATCGATGACGTCGAACGCCGATCGTCCGCTCGACCAAGACATCTTGAGACAGATGTTCTCTCGCTCCCAGAGCCGCGACTATTGGCGCGAGCTCAACCCCGCGCTGCACGTCGAATGCGGGCCGTTCGTAGGCGAAGCCGCTGATTCGGTGCTCTCTGATGACGACGTCGCGCGACAAGCGGCAAGAATGCAGAGCGAGGGCTGGTTCCAGGTCGATGCGTTCTTCGCGCCCGAACGCATCGCTCGTCTGCGCGTCGGAATCGAGAACCTGAGACGTGCTGGATGGCTCCCCGTCTTCATTCTTCTCTACGACGAGCTCTGGACGTTGACGCAATCGAGCACGATGCGATCGCTGATGGACGCGATGCTCGGTCGGGGCTCGAAGCAGCAGGCGAACGTTTGGTCCCACTACGTGGCCGACGAGACGGGTGGCAAAGGCTGGTATCCACATCCCGACTACGCTCGGGGCCTGCAAGAAAACGGGTTGCCGCACTCGCTGACGGTCTGGATTCCGCTGACCGACGCCACGCTCGAGAATGGGTGCATCTACCTGATCCCAGGTGATCGAATCGCTGGCGGTACCGGGCAAAATCTTCTCGCGCCTTCGTCGTTCAGCCGCGACGAAGTCTGTACCTATCTGCAAGCGGCGCTGGCACTGCCCGCGAAAGCAGGCGCATTGCTCGGCTGGCAATCGAACATCATTCATTGGGGCTCGCACGTCGCGCGAATCCCGAACGAGGCGCCGCCGCCGCCCCGCGTCAGCATCGGGCTGCACTACCAGCGCGAAGAATTGAAGGGCGGATACCCGACGCTCGATCGGGATTCACCGATACCGAGCTTCGAAGCCCGGCTCTCGTACCTCGGCTTTCAACTGAAAGAGTTCATGTGCCAAGAGCAGCATCCCCGAGCGACCGAATACCTCGCGCTCGGGGCGCTCTATGCGCTGAGCGCCCGCGTCTGAAGTCGGGAGGTAGCCCGAGCTGGCGCAATGGCACAAATCGCTCCGACACGAGGAGCTTGAGGAGCTGAAGCTCTTCCCTGGAAACGGAAGCGTGCCGGACAAGGCTTCGTAGGCGACGACGGCGGCATCCCCGGTGTCGAAGCTGGGCGCGGCCATTCGCGGGCTGAGGAGCTGCTGGCGACTCATGTACGCGAGCGAGCCGAGCACGACGTTGGCCTGTGTGAGCGATTCTTCGTCGGAGGCGCGTGGCTGCTTGGCGATTGCGAAATCGAAGAGGCGAATACGTCTGTCGGTGCCGACGAGAATGTTGTCGGGCTTGATGTCGCGGTGGACGATGCCGTGCAGATGCGCTGCGGTGACCTCACAAAGTCCGTGGAGGAGGTGGGCCACCTCGGCCAGAGGAAGGGCTCCGAGCCGACCGAGGCTCACGCAACGTCTCCCCTTCTCCGAGCTCCATGACGATGTAGACAAGCCCGTCGACGGTGACGCCATGCGAGAGCAGCGAGACCACTTGGGGACCCTGGATTTTCGCTCCTGCGCGCGCGTCGCAGTCGAAACGCGCTTCGAGGGTCGGATCGGCGGCGAGCTCGGGTGCCATGACTTTCACGGCCACGTCGCGCGCGAAGCGGTGGTCGTGCGCGACGTGGCCGCTTCCCATGCTGCCTCGACTCAACCGATGGGCGAGCCGCAGGTCCCTCGTGATCCAGTCGCCCGGCTCGAGCGTTCGTGATGCATTGGCGCTGCGATCCAAGATTCTGACCGGCGCCACGGCCCTTTGCCCTCGTCAACGAACCCCGAGGACGAAGGCGAGCGCGCGGTGAGAACCAAGCCGGAGCACCGCCTCGTGTGTGATAGGACGATAGCCATGAATCTCGGTGGAGCCCTCTGGGTCTTTGGTGGATTGCTCGCGTCATCGGCGTGCGGAGCGGCCCACCCCGCTGACGAGCGCGAGCGAGCCGAGCGCGAGGTCGCGCCGATGCACGGAACGCTCGGATCGTTTCACGATGCCTTCGCACCGGTCTATCACATGGACAAAGGCGACGAGCGCGACGCCGCCGCTTGCAGCAACGTGGTCACGTTCGCCGAGCGCGCCGAGCACGTCGTAGCCGATCCACGTGCGAGCAAAGGCCCCGCCTTCGACGCCGCGGCCCGGTCGCTCGCGCTTCGCGTGAAAGAGCTGGGAGCTGCCTGCTCTGCGCACGACGATGTCACCGTCAAGCTCGAGGCCGTACACGACGCCTTTCACAAAACGCTCGAGTCGGCGCACGAAGGAGACCTGGGTCACCACCCCTGATCGATCGCGCTCCAACCGTCTTATCGCTCTCCCAACGAGACCATCCAATGCAATCAGTCTGCACCGAGATCGACATCGACGCTTCGATTGGCGAGGTATGGAAGGTAATTTCCGCCCTCGAGAGCTGGCCGAGCTGGAACGACGTGGTTCGCAAGATGACCGCGCGAGCGAGGCTCGGAGGCAAAGTCGCTTTTCGCATTCACATCGACGGTCTACCCGGGCTCGCCCTCGCCGCGCGAATCTCCGAATGGGAGCCCGAAAAAGGGCTCGCTTGGCGGGGCGGACCGAAATCCATCTTCAGCGGACATCACTACTTTCGGCTCGAGGCGCGTGGCGACGATCGCACGCGCTTCATCCACGGCGAAGACTTCACCGGTGTCGTCGCCACGCTCGTCATGCGCGGCCGCATGATGGAGCGCTTGGAGACGAGCTACGACCGATTCAATCGATCGTTGAAAAAGAGCGTCGAGTTCGCGCACTGAGCGAGCGACGAGTCGAAGGCGACTCCGTTGTAGGCAATATCGGCGAAATAGCTGTCGATATTCTGCCTCAACCTTCGCGAGACTGGTGCCCGAGGAACGAGCACCGGAAGCCTACTTTTGTAGGCTGAGGAGCGGAGAGAGGAGGCCGACCGTCGCAGCGAAGGGAGCGGCGGTCGCAGCAGCACTTATTTCGACCGGGCGCCTTAGCGCGGCCACCAAGGGACGAGGCGTGAGGTTCGCCGCTTGTAATCGGCGTAGCTCGGATATTTCGACGAGGTGATCTCTTCGGTGAAATCGGTCGATCCGTGAAACAGCCCCGTGAGGACGACGGGTCCTACGATCGACTCGTTCAGCCACCGTCCGGTCGCTGCGACGGAGAAGAGATAGAACGTCCACCAAATCGCCTGTTCGCAGAAGAAATTCGGGTGACGCGAATAGCGAAACAACCCTTCCTCGAGGAATGGCGAATCGACGGTCTCACCGCGCCCTCGTTTGGCCTTCTTCTCCTGGTGAAAGAGCCATTGCTGTTGATCGGCGACGGTCTCGCCGACGAGAAAGACCACGAAGAGAGCGGCCGCGACGAAATCGAGCGTCCCGAGCGGTGTCGCGGCTCCACGAAGCGCCTGCCATGCAGGCAGCGTGAGCGCGTAGAGAATGACGTTTTGCACGCCGGCCACGAAGAAGAGCGCGAAGAGCTGCCATTGCCAAGCATTCATCTTCGTTCGCAAGACCGGCCAGCGATAATCTTCTCCTCCTTTCGCGTAGCCGCCTTTGCGAGCGAAGTTGTACGTGAGGCGTACGCCCCACGCCGAGACGAGCGCGGTCATGAGCAAGAGCCGAGGATTCTCGAAGCCCGTGCGTGATGCGAACCACGCGACATACGGAATGGGAACGATCGACCAGCTGCGATCGACCCAAGAGTGCTCTTGGGTCACGAGGCCGAGGAGCCAACAGAGGGCGATGACGCCGAGGCAGCCATAGGCGCCGTGAACGACGGAGGAATCCATTTCGGTTTTGTCTAGCAGCCTGTCAGGGCTTCGGCTTCTTGGGGTCTGACGACGACGAGCCCGCTCCTTCGGCGCGCAGCTGGGCGCGCATCTTCTTCAGCTGAATGGCCATCTCTTCGTCGGGAGACAGTGTAGCGATCACATCGGCTGCAGGGACGACGGCGGTTGGAGCGAATCCCTTGTCGAAGGGCGTCGCCGGCACTGGGTGCATCGTCACGGTTCGATTGAGGTCGCGCGAAGGCGCCGGCGCTCCGGCGTTCGCGCCGAAGGGAATCGATGGTTGCCGAAGACGCCCGAGCTCGGCACCGACGTCGGCTGTGTCATCGAGGAGCTTCGCTCGCAGACTTCCGAGATCGACGTCGGCCGTTCCGAGCGTCTGGCCGAAGAGCGACGTGTCGTCGAATGATGGATCGGCCGAGGCGCCGGCCCAGCCGAACGGCCACCGATCCATGCTCTCGGGACCCGCCGACGAGGCGCTCGTCATGCGCACCGGCCGGTCGCCGCGATCGGCTGCGCCGAGTTGAATGATCGGGACGATGGCGTACGAGAGCACCGTGGCGGGCCCCTCGATCCCCGCGCGTCCCACGAGCGAAATGCGTCGTCTCGCCGGATCGACGGTGATCGTGTCCCAGGTCAAGGCGACGACGCGCAACGCCTGGCAGACCTCGACGGTCACGGCCATTCCGAGCGCAGGCAATCGCCCGCTCACGGTCGCGCCGCCCGCTTCGAGAACGAATCCCTCGTCACCGCGAATCGCGGGCAGTTGGTGACGTCGCGGCGCTGCCAGGAAGTAGCGGCCGTCGAGCTCGTCTGGAATCGTCATGAGCCCATCGAGGCCACGAATCGGTTGCTCTCGCGCGAAGCGCGACCGCTCGCCCGACGCGACACTGTAGCCCGCAGGCGTTTGGGCCGAAGCCGTGAGCACCGAGCTCCCGTGCTCACCTTGGAGCGTGAACCGAAGCGGCCCTCCGCTGGCGAGCAGCGAAGCGCTCTCTGCCCACGGCATCATCTCGCTCGCCTCGACGATGAAGCGCCCATCGGAGGCCAGACGATCGCTCGTGACGAGCGGCTCGGGGCGCATCAACGAAATGGCTCCGCTCGCGCCGAGCTCGAGCGTGAGCTTTCCGACGACCGTCGAGAGGACATGCCCAATCTCGTTGCGCCACGTCGTGAACGACGCGAGTCCGAACGAGGTGGGAATGGGTCCGCTCACCGAGAAAAGCCTATCGGGAGGGTGGTTCTGCAGCAAGCGCGGCTCTCGACGCGCGGCGAGAGCAAGCTCTTCACTCTGCCCCGGCGCGCGTCAGGAGCCGTGCGCAGCAACCAACGCCTTCGCCGTGTCTTCGTCGAGCTTTCCGGTCGCGGGAAGCTTCTGTGCCGATTGAAACGCGGCGAGAGCGGCCATGATCTGCTTCGGATCGCAGGCTTCGTAGTTCTCGGTTCCGGCGTAGCTCGGTTGATAGAACCCGAGGTGGGTCAGGCGTTTTTGCAGGCCCGAGAGCTCGTTCAGCGGATCCATGTTGCCGACTCGAACCCGGAGCGTCCGATCGCGCGCAGGCAATCGAACCTCGATCTCACGCACGTTCACGCCGACCTCGGTCTTCAGATACCCGTGCTCGTCGGTCGCGCCTTCGATGGGCTTCGGACCGACACCGAGAATGATGAAAGGCTCTTTCTCGAGGATCTCGCCGCCGATCTGGAGACGCAGTAGAACCGGCACTTTCGGAATGCGCGCGACGTAGTCGTTCGACGAGCCCACCGTCACCGGCAGCTTCGGCGTGCTCCCATCGGAAATGTAGAGAATGTCTCCCGGCTGAAGCTGTTGGGGGTCTTTGCGCTTGTTCTTGAGGTCTTCGTTCTTCGCGTCGTTCCAGATCGCTTCAGCGTCGAACCCCTTCGTGTGGGCGAGCTTCGTCAGGTAATCGCCCTGACGGATCACGTACGGCTTCATCGTCATCGTCTTGCCCTCGTGCAGGTGATCATGCGCCGCGTGCCTTGTCGACGTCGGGGAAGTAGATCGCAAGCGCCGATTCGAGCTCGAGCGTGGCTTCGCCCAGATCGCTGAGCATGCCGCTGCGCTCGCCGGTCGGTGTCACGATCACGAATCGTCGGTTCGACGCCGGCAGTCCGTCTTCGTCGACCAGCCGAATCTTGGTCTCGGGATGGAGCTTCGGGACGACTTGCGCCTTCTGGACCTCGTTCGAGAACTTGACGTGTTTGCCGCCGAGATGCGCTTCGTCGTAGAGATTGAGCGACGCGCTCTCGGTGCTGACGTTGACCTTCTCCGACTTCATCATCGCCGTCTCCTTCGAGACGATGGTGACCGTCTTCTCCATGCCAACGGCGAGGGCATTGCCCGTGACCGTGACGTTCGGCGAGTTGATCTCGACGCTATCGGGTCCGAGGCGAATCGAGCTCTGACCGCAGCGGAAGATGATCTCCCGCTCGCTCACCACCTCGGTGACTCCGGTCGAGTACGCGCTGGCTTCGCCTTGCACGTGGATCGTGGCCGACTTGTGGAGGGCCTCTTGTCCGACGACCGCCGCGAAGTGGCCTCGGACGCGGAGCACCGAGTCACCGCGAATCTCGGTGTCTTGTTGGGCAATGTCTTGGCGCGCCGTTCCTTCGATTCGAACGTTGTCGTCGCCGCTGACCCGTTTGTCGGCATTGCCACGGACCGCGTCGATGATGTCGCCGAGGACCTGCGTGGTCTTGTGCAAGGTGACGAGCGTCGTCTGACCGCCGACCACGGTCGTGGTCATCGTTCCGGCCACGTTCTCGGTGAGATGCCCGTCGACTCGCGTCGTCGAGTTGCCCGTGACGGTGACCGTATGGTCGGCGCCGACCTCGGTATCGAAGGCGCGATGCGCCTTGATCAAGACCTGCTCACCGCCTTGCCGATCTTCGAACGACAGCTCGTTCTGACCATTCCCACCAGGGGTGCTCATCGTTCGAATGCCGCTCCGCGTACGCGAGGCGGGCAGACCGAACGGCGTGGGGTTCGTACCGTTGTAAACGGAGCCCACGACGATGGGTCTGTCGGGATCGCCGTCGAGGAACGACACCAGGACCTCGGTTCCGACCCGCGGGAGGAACTGGAGGCCATAGCCTGCGCCCGCCCACGGCTGCGAGACACGAATCCAACACGACGAGCGCTCGTCGTTCTTACCTTCGAGGTCCCAATGAAACTGCACCTTGATTCGGCCCGCGGTGTCGGTGAACACCTCGCCTTCGGAGCCACCGACGACGGCGGCAGTCTGAGTCGACTCGACCGCTCGGTGACGCGCGTCGAACGGCATTCGAAGCGGCGTCTCGACGGGCGCGGCGCGAAAGTCGTTCTTGTAGACCTCGTCGGACGACGCGTCGCCGAACTCGGGCGTGAATCCTTCGTGATGAACGCCGATGACGACCCACTCGCGATTGAACGAGCCGATCTTGTGGCCGTCGACCGAGAATGAATGGGCCGGCAAGAACCGCCTCGCGCGGCTCACGCCGTCGACGATGACGCTCTCGTTCTGGAGCGATTCGAGCATGCGCCCGGTGTCGATTTCGCGCCGCTTCGCGCTCATCGACGCCTCGTGCTCGGCTTCGTGCCGCGGGTTGTAGCGACCGAATCGCTCTGATCCGAGATCGCCCAAGACACCAGGAGGCGGAGGCGAAGCCTTGAGCTCGCGGAGGGGCAGTCGCGGATTGCGGAAGTCGTAGTCGGCAGACCGCGCCGCATAGGGAGTGAGCTTGCGCTGAACGCCGAGCTCGAGAATGCCACCCTCACCGAATTGCCCGGTGTTCATCATGAGACGCGAATCGACGCCGCCAGGAATCGCGCGATAGAGCGCGTCATCCATGAACACCAGCTCTTCGGTTTCTTCTTCGGGCGACTGACGGAAGTGAAAGAAGATCCCCTCGCGGGCCGCGAGCCGCTTGATGAAGTCGAAATCGGTCTCTTGAAACTGTGTCGCAAAAGTACGCGGTGTGTAGCTACCGGTGAGCTCGAACGTGTGGCGCACGTTCCATTCTTTGAGGAGCGAGCCGATGATCTCGGGAATCGTGAGGTCTTGGTAGATTCGGCTGTGCGTGCGGAGCCTGAGGAGCGCGAGGCGCGGCTCGAGGCGAACACTCACCTTGGGGGACGCCGATTCGCGTGAATCGTTGAGCTCGTACCCGGTGACGACGCCGTGCACGACGCGCGGCGGTCCGTGGCCTTCGAACATGAGCAGCGATCCCGCGTGCCCGATGATTTCGTCTTCCATCGTCGCGAGCGGATCGAGCTCGAACGGCGACCAGGCTTCGATTTCGAAGGCATAGGTCGAGTTGATCGCCTCATCACCCGTGAAATGCGTGATGCGGAGCCGACGCTCGACTTTGCCCTTCGAGATGAACTGAAAGTGATCGACGCCCGGAACGATGGGCTTCAGCCCCGAGAGGCCCGAGCGCGCTTGTTGCGCGAAGCTCTGTGCCGAGACGCCGTGAACGACGTCGGAATTGGGCAGGCCACCGGTTGCGAGACCCACGAGCTTGTCTTTGCTGAAAGGGTTGGCGCTCATGGGTCAAGCCTTCTTGGTGCCGAGAAAGGGAGGCAGGCCCGAGAGCGCCGAGCTCGGGAGATCGACGGTCTCCTCGGGATTCAGGCTCGCGAGCTGCTGGTGCATTTCGGGAGACAGGTTGAGCACCTGGGTGGTCTCGTGTTGGGTGCTTTGCGCGAGCGGGTGATTGACGGGGAGCCCGTGTGCCAGACCTTGGCTCGTCTGTGACGGCGGCCCCGAGTAGGGCGTCCCCGAGTAGGGGAAGATGCCCGAATCGGGGCTCGATCCGAACGAGCCTTGGCTCATCTGCTGCTGCGCGAGGAAGCTCGGTTTGTCGAAGGCCTTGGGCGACTCGTCTTTCTTTTGGGCCGGACCGTTCTTCTCACCCTCGTGCTTTTTCTTGTCGGCTGCCGAGGCATCGTCGTCGACGGCCTTCTTCTTGAGCTTCGCCTTCCACTTGAGCGCCGGCTTCACCGTCTTCAGCTGCGTGTCGGTGATCGCCGAGAGCTCGGCTTCGATGATGCGGTTCGGCATCGGGAACGAGGTCTCGAGAACGTCGCGCACCGAGATGTCGTGCGTGACCTCCATGTCGGTCTCGTCGTAAGCGTTCTTCGCGTGACCGGCGATCGGGCCCCAGTCTTTCTTGAGCTGATCGACGCTGTTCTTCGGGTGCATGATGTCGAAGCCGGCGTCGGGCAGGTGCTTCGGCAGCGAGTCGAGCGCGGCCATCGCCTTCTTCATCTTGCCGCGCACCATGTCGACCTCGTCGCGCGCGTGCAAAATTTGCTGCGCGGCCTCGGCGACCTTCGGCATGAGCGACGACGTGATCGATTGCAGCGTCTTCTCGAGGACCTTGTCCCAGATGGGGAAGAACGTGTTGCGGAAGAGACGGGCGAACAAAATGGGGAGCTGCGCGAGATGCACCTCCATCGTGAGCGCACGATTCGTGATGGCCGTCGCGCGGTAGGCGAAGATCGTCTCGTAGAGATCGCGCATCGCGAAGCGAATCACCGGCGCCACGAATTGATCGAGCTTCTCTTTGCCGAACTCTTTCGCGCGACCGACGAGCGCGTCGACGCTGAGGGTGACGTTCCCGATCGGAAAATCGAGCGTCGCCGTGCGAAGCTTCTCGACGAACTTCAGACCACCGAGAATCGACTCGATGATGTTGCCGACCAGGTGCTTCTCGGCGGCCTCGAAGATCTCGGCCTCGGTGATGACGTCGGTGTCTTTGAGCGTGAGGATCTTGCAATAGACGCCGCGGATGAACTCGGCCGACACGGTCGAAACGCGCGACACGATCCAGCGGAGAAAGCCGGGGAGCTCGAGACCGAGCGCCGAGGTCATGCTGTCGACGGCCATCTGACCGAGGCCGCTCGACCAGCCGCTGCGAGCGCGGCGCTCGCCCTCGGGGAGATCGGGCGCGTCGGGGTCGGGCGGGACGAGGAAGATGTCGTCGAGGAAGGGCCGTCCGGGCGTGTACTCGTCGGGGCGGCTCAAGAAATCGAGGGTCTTGTCGATGCCCACGGCTTGGTCGTACTTCGACAGCGCGTCGTGCGCGGGCGTCGTGACGACCTTGGCCAGGTCGTTGACCTTGGCGATGATCCCGAGAAAACCGGGCTTGTCGCCGAACGGATGGTCGACCTTGTCGAAGATCTGCTGCTCGATGTCGGCGGGGAGCGTGGGGATCTCCTGCGCGTCCATGGCCCAGACTTGATAGATGGGCGTGCTCTTCTTCAGCATCGAGCTCACCGTCATGCGACGGCACGAGTCTTCGACGATGGGCTCCATGCGAATGGCGTAGTTGTAGATGAGCGAGGCGTAGACATCCCACGCCTTGAAGCTGATCTTCTGCACGACCGAGAGAAACTGCTGCACGCTCGGCGGCACGATCATCGTGAGCTTCGGCACCGCATCGCCGGCCTTCGCTGCCTTGTGGAGCCAGTCTTGACCTGCGGCGAGCGACTTGTTGATCTTCGGAACTTGTTCGTTGAGAATTCCGCCGGTGCCGGGGTGCGGCGTCTTCGCGGGGGCGTGTCGCTTCTCGTCTTCGGTGACGAGGTATTCACGGTAGGCCTTGCGCGCCGTGTGAAGCTCGATGCCGGCCGCGTGCAGCATCGGGTAATCGACCTTCGCGAGGTTGATCGATTGACCCGCCTTGATGACCTTCTTCAGGTGCGGGTTGAGATCGACCGGTGAAGGCTTGTCTTCGGTGCCGCCGGCCGAGCCGGTGATGTCGGCCAAGACGGTCGCGAGCACGCCGACGACGCCCTTCGATCGCTCTTCTTGGAGCAGCGCATCCATCTGCGCCCGAATGAAGCCTCCGAGAAGGACGGTCTCGCGCATGAGCGCCGCTCGGAAGTAGAGGCCGTGGGCTGGGAGCTCGCGGGCGCTCTCGCCTTTGACCTTCGGAGCGATGGTCAGAACACCGACCTTCGTATCGTTCAGCTTGTCGGTCGGAAAGAGATGCGACTTGTCGAGGTGCGCGCGACCGAAGTGAATGAGCTCGATCGGCTCGGGGAGATCGATCGTCGTTCCGCCCGGCGAGACGCTGGCGTGAACGGTCGTCGCGCCGTCTTCGGCTGCGGTCCAATCTTCGGCGTTCTCGTAGCTGGCCTCTTTGAACTCGACGACTCTGGCCTTGCGACCAGGACCGTGTGCGAGCTCGTCGCCGACGCGACCGAGAGTGTTCGAGACCGCGCTGAGAGCGGGCTCTGCCGTCTTCCCCGCGCCTTGGGCGAAGTCAGCCGCGGACCGCAGGCTCTCTCCCTTGATGTTCACCCAGAACTCCTTCTGCTGCGGGCTCGCGACCGAGGGGGGTGAATCCCACTCTCGGCCTTCGGTCGACCAGTGCAAGGCGAGCGCCAAGGCGGGCAGCCTAGCAGCCTTCCTCAGTTTTGCGCCGATTGCGCGGAGTTCTCGATCACCTGAGGACGCCGCACGAACGCTGGACGGGGTCCTCGCGGAGCGGAGTGCTGGATCGAATGGCCACCACTGTCGGGTCGCCCCTGCACCTACCCTGGTGCGAGACGCCGTGACGCGGCGAGCGCGTCGGAGCCCTGCCACCTCCGAGCCGCTCGGACCAGGCGACGCAGGGCTCCGTTCATAGGCTCAGTCGTTTTCGAAGAGCTCCACGACTTGGTACACGGTCCAGTTGTCGTGCCCGCTCTCGACGTACTTCTCGAGCGCGCGCATCGCTTCACCGTGGTTGAGGTTTTTCTCCATGTCGGCGAACGATGCCTCGAAGTCGCCGAGCGACTCGCAGCGCGTCTCGAATTCGATCGTCGAGCGTGACGATCCGAGCATGCCCTGCAGAACGCGGAGGTTCGCTGCGCGCCAACCGACGCGCTGGCCGACGTCGACCTCCCACTTGCGCATGATACCGAGGACTTCTTTCACGTGACCGAAGCGTGCCTGAAACTGCCACCTGACGATGTACATGGTTGCCTCCGCTTCTCGATCGGGTAGCGCCTCTCGCCGTCTGAATGCAACGGGCAGCGGAGCGTTTCGAGAAGACAGCGAGGCAGAAGCTCTGCTTCGGGTCGTTCACGATCGTTCGCTGCGCGAATCGAGCGAGGGAAACATCTGGTTCAACCGATAGGCGCGAGCGAACGTTCGACGCTCGGCGCCGACCAGCGCTTCGACGCCCTGACCCAAGAGGTGGGTGCTGAGCGCGATGCCCGAGATGGTCGCAGCGAGCAAGAGGAGGCAGGTCGGGACTGGAAGCGCCGACGCTCGCGTCTCGTCGCCGAGATCGACGAGGGTCTCCGCCGATGGCAGGATCGTCGGAGCGCGGACCAGACACACGCGCAGGGTAGCGCCAGTGAGCGATCGCGTCCCCTCGACGACCGCCGCGAAGCCTCCTGTTGGCTTCCCGTGCGACCTCTCCTAGGCTTCGCCACTGAGCCACGACCCCTCATGGATGTTCCCCCCCGCAAGCTGCCTCCCAAGAAAGAGGTGATGATCGCATTGCTCGCCGAGAGCAACGTGTTCGTGCACCTCGACCCTCGCCGACTCGGGGTCATCGTCCCGAAATGGCTCCAGACTCAGCCAGAGCTCATTCTGCAACTGGGTCTCAACATGCCGATCCCAATCCACGACCTCGAGGTCGAAGACGACGGCGTGAGCTGCACCCTGAGCTTCAGCCGTGCACCTTTCTGGTGCAAGCTTCCGTGGTCGGCCGTCTTCGCGATCGTCAGCGAAAAAGACCGCCGCGGCGTGGTGTGGCCCGACGACGTTCCCTCGGAGAGCCAGCTTCGCGGCACGCAGGAGGCGCCGCCACCGAGGCCGAGGCCCAAGCTCACCGCGCTCGGTCCGAACGATCGTCTCGAGCCCGAGCCGAGCGATGCCGAAGAAGACTTCGAGGGCCGTGAAGAGACCCCGGCGCCGCCCGATGCCCAATGCGCCGATTGCGGAACGCGCTGGCCCGAAGACCAAACGACGTGCCCCGTCTGCAGCTCCACTCACTGGTCGTCGGGATCGGAGCAACCGAACGGTGTCGCGACGCCGCGCGCGGGCCACGAGGGCGCCTCGCCGAGCTCGCCACCAACGCTCACGGCCGTGGCCACACCTCCTGCATTCGCAGGTCGCGTGAAAGCACCGACGCGCCCGACCCTGGTCGAAGGTGAGTCGCCGAACGCCAAGAAACGCAGCGCAGCGCGGCCCCGAAACAAGACGGGCGGAAGGCCGACCGCGGTGCCCGATGTGTCGCCGAAAGCAGGCGCGCAGCTCGGACCGGCCAAGGGCAAAGCCCGAACGCGCCCCGAGCTGGTGAGCTCACCGAGAGCCGTTCCCCCGCCGCCAAGCGACGCACACAAGAACGAGCCGGCTCCATCGCTCAGCGTGCTCTCTTCGCGGACCGAAGCCGAATCGGTTCGGGGCGAGCGCGTGCGCGGGCAGAAGAAGCGTCCCGACGCTGCTTCTTCCCCGACGAGTCTTTCCCCGACGAGTCTTTCCCCGACGAATCTCTCCCCGACGAGCCTCTCCCCGACGAGCCTCTCCCCGACGAGTGTCTCCCCGACGAGTGTCTCCCCGACGAGTCTCTCCCCGACGAGTCTCTCCCCGACGAGCCTCTCCCCGAAGGCCCCGACGCCGAACGTGCCGGGCGCGACCCAAGATCACGAGACTCAGAACGGCGATGCGCAGAGCTCGGAGAACGGCACCGAGGGCGACAAGAAGCCCTCGAAGCGGCCGCTTCCTCCGTATCTCCGGGTCGTGAAGTAGACCTGGAGACATCAAGAGCGTGAACGTTTGGGCTAAGCGAATCCTCGTCGGCCTTTGCCTCATCGGACTTGCGATCGGCTCCGAATACGTCCTTCCGGTGCTCATCCCGGACACGGCGTGGAGGCAGCTCGCGCTCTTCGCGCTGGTGAACGTCGTCGTCGCGTTGTCGCTCAACGTCATCAACGGAATGGCTGGGCAGTTCTCGATCGGTCACGCCGGATTCGTCGGAATCGGCGCGTACACGGCCGCGATCGTCGCCGGGCACCTCCACAAGTCGCTCTATCAGCCTGACGCGTCGCTCCCGGTGCCGTCCGATCTGCCCCTCGCCCACTCGTTCATCATCATGCCGGCGGCGATCTTGAGCGCGGCGCTCGTCGCCGGAGTCTTCGGCCTGCTCGTCGGGCTTCCGAGCCTCCGTCTCAAAGGCGACTACCTCGCCATCGTGACCCTCGGCTTCGCCGAGATTTTCAGATTGCTGATCTCGAGCGCACAGACCGGCGGCGACGCCAAAGGCATTGGCGCGCTGCTCGCGAACCTGGGTGGACAACAAGGCTATGGCGGCCCCGACGGTCGCGGCATTCCGCACTATGCCGGCCCCTTCTGGATCGTGGGCGGCGTCATCATCACCACGCTGGTCGCCTGGCGCCTCAAGTTCTCAGGGTGGGGCCGCGCGCTCCGCGCGTTGCGTGAAGACGAGATCGCGGCAGCCGCAGTCGGCGTCGATCCCACGGGATACAAGGTCACGTCGTTCGTCATCGCAGCCATGGGTGGAGGCATCGCCGGCGCTCTGCTCGCTTGCATGCGCGACGCGAGCCCGACGGTCCAGCCCGAGCAATTCGGTTTTCTTTATTCGTTCGATGCCATCACGATGGTCATTCTCGGCGGCTCGGGGAGCGTCAGCGGCGCCGTTCTCGGAGGCGTCTTCGTGACCGTCACCGTCAAGCTCATCGAACAGCTGCAGCGCCTCGACAGCGTCAAAGACTTCAATACGGCGCACCCCAGCTTCGATCTCAATGCGCTTCGCATGGTGGTCTATGCCGCGGTGCTCATCGGACTCATGGTGCTCCGTCCTGCGGGCGTCTTCGGTGAGAAAGAGATCTTGAAGCCGAGCAAACGGACGCGATCGGGTGGTGGCCCGCTCGATCCGTCGCCGAAGAATCCGCCCAAAGGTGGCGCGCCGATCAAACCCGAAATCGCGGAAGCAGAAGCGTGAGCGCCCTCGTCCTCGAACACGTCTCGAAGCGCTTCGGCGGTCTGAAAGCCGTCTCCGACGTGACCTTCTCCGTCCCCGACAAGAGCATCTTCGGTCTCATCGGACCGAACGGCGCCGGCAAGACCACGGTCTTCAACCTCGTCACGGGTGTTTACGATTTCGAAGGCTCGATTCGCTTTGGCAACGAGAGCCTCGCGCGAAAGAAGCCGAGCCAGATCGCCAACATGGGCATCGCTCGGACTTTCCAGAACATCAGGCTCTTCCAGAGCCTCACGGTGATCGAGAACGTGCTCGTCGCGTGTGAGAAGCAACGCACTGCACACCTCGGCTCGGCGATCTTTCGTACGCCGCTCTTCTTTCGCGACGAAGCCGAGATGCAGAAGCGCGCGATCGAGCTGCTGAAGATCTTCGACCTCGACGGGATGGCCGACGAGATCTCGACCTCGCTCTCGTACGGCAATCAAAGGCGGCTCGAGATCGCGCGCGCGATGATGCTGAAACCCAAGCTGCTCTTGCTCGACGAGCCCGCCGCCGGAATGAACTATGGCGAAGCCGAAGGTCTGAAGAAGCAGATCCGTTGGCTACGCGACGAGTTCGCGCTCACCGTGGTCTTGGTCGAGCACAACATGCAGGTGGTCATGGGCGTGTGTGAAGACATCCACGTGCTCGACCACGGTGAGACGATTGCCCACGGCACGCCCGACGTCATCAAGAAGCACCCGAAGGTTCTCGCTGCTTACCTCGGCGAAGAGGTCGACGAAGTCGACGAGGCCGAGCTCGCGGCCGTGAGCAAGGCTGCGGCTCGCACGGCCGAAGAAGAAGGCGCGACGTGAGAACGAAACACCCGCTCCGTCCGCCGCCGAAGACCGATCCCGGCGCGCCGCTGCTCGTCATTCACGATCTCGAGGTTGCCTATGGGGGCATCCAGGCGCTGAAGGGCATTTCGCTCGAAGTGCGACGCGGCGAGATCGTCGCGATGATCGGCGCCAATGGCGCCGGCAAGACGACGACGCTCAAGACCATCGCGCGCCTCTTGCCCATTTCCAAAGGGCGCATTGGGTACGATGGCGCCGATGTCGGGTCGATGTCGACCGAAGAGGTCGTCGAAGCGGGCATATCGCTCGTGCCCGAAGGACGCGCGGTGTTCGGTGGGCTCACGGTTCGAGAGAACCTCGATCTCGGCGCCTATCACCACAAGAAGCCCGTCGCGATGGCCGAGACGATCGACGACATCGTCGGTCTCTTTCCGCGTCTCGGCGAGCGCATGAAGCAAGAGGCCGGAACCCTTTCGGGCGGCGAGCAGCAGATGCTCGCGATCGGACGCGCGCTCATGGCGCGACCCGCCGTCCTCCTACTCGACGAGCCGTCTCTCGGGATCGCGCCGAAGCTCGTGCAACAGATCTTCGAGGCCATCGCCAAGATCGCGGCGTCGGGCACGACGATTCTCTTGGTCGAGCAGAACACACGCCTCGCATTGAAGTATTCGAAGCGCGCCTACGTCCTCAGAACAGGCGAAATCGCGATGAGCGGTCCCGCGAGAGAGCTCGCCGAGAACGAAGAAATCAAAGCCGCTTACCTCGGCGGCTAGAAGAGCCGTCGGTCGACGCTGGGTGCCCGCTCTGCCTCCTCTGGGCTTCCAAGCTTCCGACCTTCCTGTTCCTCCGCCTCTCCCCGCGTAGTTTTACGTTTCGTCATCCTGGCTCGCACTGTCGGCCGATTGAACCTCGCCGCGCTTTCGATCGACGATGGTGTCGCGCGAAGTGACGCTCGTCGATGCATCGAGACCGCTCGCGTCGAGTGCCTCGGGATGCGCGCTCCGCATGTGGCTCGGAGCGCCCGCGTCGATGGCGCGCTGCCCGAACCGAAGGAGCGCCGGATTCTCGGTCGACCGAAACGCGTCCATCATCGCGATGGCACTCTGGCTGAAGGTGTCGCGGTCTCCTGCTGCGAGCGCGACGCGCGCACGAGCCTCGTACATCTGCCCGAGCAGCGAGGGAATGGCATAGCCGTTGGTCTCGAGAATGGCTCGGTCGAGGCGCTGCGCAGCCGCAGTCCTGTCACCACGGGCGCACTCGGCGAGCGCGAGAATGCGAACACAACGAAGTCGGGTGAGCACGAGGCCCGAGATGGGATCTTCGCCGAGCTTCACCGTGCTTCTCGCGTTCGCTTCGGCACGCACGAGGTCGCCGGCGGCGAGCAGCGCCTCGGCGAGCGCGGAGAGGAGCCATTGCATCATCAGCTGATCGTCTTCAGCGACCGTCTCGAGAGCGGCGTCGAGCGATCGCACAGCTGAAGCCGGATCGCCGCGCTCGCGCTGGTATTCCGCGCGCGAGATCGCGAGCCTGAGACGCATGTCGAAGCCACGCAGCGAGAGACGTTCGAGCTCTTCGATGCTCTGCTTCAAACCCAGGATGTCGTGGCATAGGGCGTAGGCCGGATGGGCGAAGAAGAGTATCTGCACGTCGGTCGACCAGGAGCCGAGCTGGAGGCTCGCCGTCTCGAGCGCACGCTGAATCTTGCGCGCTCGCTTCTCCTCGCCTCGATAGCGATGGTGAACGACGCGGGTCGCTTGGACGACCAAATGGTAGTAGCGAAATGGCATGGCCTCGAGGGCCGCCAAGTCTTCGAAGAGACGGCGATCGAATTGATTCACGTCGCACAAGAGGCGGAGTCCGCGAAGACCGGCCTCGGCGAAGAGCCGCACACGACGCGGCGCCGGGGTGAGCTTGTCCGAATGAAAGATCTCGAGCGCGCGCGTGAATCGCTGCCCCGCCCGTCCGAGCGCTCCGAGGAGAATGTCGGGAAAGGCCTGAATCGTGAGATAGATACCTTCGGGAATGCGGCCTCGAAACGCAGAGAGCGGCTCTGCGAGCCGAGCGAGCTCTTTCGAGTCACCGATACGATTCTCTGCATTCGCGAGGCCGCACGCATAACCGAGCGCGGTCGCGAAGAAAGTCACAGAGACGATAGGAGTGGGTCCGCGCGCTTTGCCTCGTCGAAAGACCCACTTCACCGACGCGACCGCGATACCCACGACGAGGCCCAGCTTCCATCCGACGACTCTGCCCATTCGATGCGCGAGCTCGACGCCTGAATGCGCGCGATAGGCCATGACCGCGCGCTCGGCATGACGGCGACCCACCTCGCGGTTCGCGACCCAACCTGCGGCGAGGAGCATGAACTCGAGCTCCATCGTGACGGCGCGAGGCGCGCCACGGCGCTCGATCACCGATAGCGAGGCCTCGAGCGCCGGAATGCAATCGGCGAGCGCCTGGGCTTCGTAGAGCGCGCGACCCACACGCGCCAGCATGTCGGCCCCTCTCTCGACCTCCCCGCCACGATAGCAATGCCACGCGATCGCCGCCTCGGGCGCGCCGGCGCGCGCCAGCGCTTCGGCCGCAGAGAGGTGCAATCCGCGGGCTCGCACTTCGTCGATTCCGCGGAGCACCGCTTCGCGTAGTCCGTCGTGCCTGAACCAAAAGGCTCGCGCGTCACCGAGGAGCACGCCCGCGAGAAGCAGCTCGTCGAGCGCCGAGAGCAACTCGTCTTCACGCATGCTCGAAGCGAGATCGGCGACGAGCTCCAAGGTAAACGCGCCACCGGCGATGGCGAGCGCCTCGGCGACGCCTCGACCGTGATCGGAGAGGCGCGCGATCTTCTCCTCCATCGCGAAGGCCAAACCAGTCGGTCCGTGCGCCGCGGGCAGCTCCGCCGGCAGCACCCAGAGACCATCGAGGAATTTCACGATTCCGGTCTCGACCAGGCTTCGCGCGAGCTCAGCGCACAGCATCGGGCTCCCGAACGTGCGCGATTCGAACTGCCGAGCGAGTCGATCGAGGTGGGCTGCGTCACCGAACAACCCGCGCAGCATCTCTTCGATCTCTTCAATCGAGAGCCCTTGCAGCGCGAGCTCGGTCTTCGCGCGGCCGAGCATTTCGACCGCGACTGGCGCGCGCGGCGTCTCGCCGGTTCGCTGCGCAGTGACGAGGAGCAGACGCCGCGTCTTGTTTTCTCGGGTGAGCGACAAAAGAACGGTGGCCGATGCCTCGTCACATCGCTGAACGTCGTCGACGAAGAGAGCGATGGGACGACGATCGGAAATCGCGAGAATCCAATCGAGCACGGCCCGTTGCGTGCGCATCCTCTCCTCGCCAGGGTCGACCGCCTCGGCCTCGAGCACGCGAATGCCGAGCCTCTGGCCGAGCGCCGGAAACACACGCGCGAGCTGCGCGGCGAATGGGCGGGCCGCGTCTTCGGCGCCTTCGGGCAGCGCGTCGGTGATCTGCTCGGCGACGCGGAGCATGAGCGCATACGGCGCATGCTCACTGGGCTCGCAGCGCACGATCGCCACCGACGCACCTGCAATCTTGGCCTCCATCGACGCTTCGCGAAGGAGCCGCGACTTTCCCGTGCCGGACTCCGCGCGAATGTGGACGTGGGCGCCCCGACCTCGCACCGCGCGCGCTACGGCTTTTCGCAGCACGCGAAGCTCGCGCTCACGCCCAACGATGCTCGCGCTCTCGAGGTATCCGCGGGGCGCAGACAGATCAGGATCGGGATCGAGACCGACGGCCGCCG
>JAYUUB010000007.1:0-2567 GCA_043755175.1 Polyangiaceae bacterium
TCGTCGCCATCGACGAAGCCAAGCGTCCAACCTTCCACGGTCTCCGTGCGAGCAAGGGCGCTCATGCGGCCCCCTTCTCGGATTCGATTCTCGCAACAGCCATAGCGACAGCCGCTCGCACCTCCAATTCGTTCGGTTCTTCTCCGACGCCTTTCACGAGCCAATCAAGACTCACGCCGAGCACATTTGTCAGTCGGTCAAGAGTGTCGCCATTGGCGCCTCTCGAACGACCGCTTTCGATGTGCCCGACCACCGCATGCGTACAACCCGCAAGCTCGCTCAGCTTGTCAGCTGGCAGACCCGCAAGCTTCCGCACAGACCGCAGACGCTTCGCTAGTTCGCTAATCACGCTAGCAAAGTAGCGCGTCGCTACCAAACTAGCAAGGTCGAAGGAGTGATTTTCTTGGGGAACCCTACTAATCTTCTAGCGATGGTGCCCAAACGACCCAAAAAGAAGGTCGACGAGAACGATCCAGTCATCCGCGGGCTTCGCTGGATCCTCGAAAACCGACGTCAACCAGATGGGAAGAGGTGGACGCAGAGCGATCTGTCTGTGGCAGCGGGCCAGGCCAAGAGCCACGTCGGCGTCATTCTCACCGGCCATCAGTCAACGGACATCGGGATCGACACGCTCCGGCGATACGCGCGAGCCGGGGACGTTTGGTCGGAATGGTTTCGGACTGGCACCGGGGAGCCTGGAGCATTCGAGGGAGACGAGCCGCGAGCCCAGGCCCAAGCAGCGCCAAGCGTCGCGGTTCAGACGCGCAACTATGACGACCCCTACGAAAGTCGAGCGCAGCTCATCGCACTGATCTCAGGCACCGCCGTTCCAGCTGGCGTGATCAAGGCTCTACAGCAAGAGAGTTTCAAAAGCAGTTCTGGCGAAGTATCAAACCAAGACCCGGGGCCGGCGTACTGGCGAGAGCGGCTCGCCGAGCTGATGGACGAGCGCAGCGAATGGGACACGAAGGCGCGCGCCATCTTCGCAAGCGTGCCGAAGCCGAAACCGCTCGGAACCTAGGCGGCCATCAGACCCATCCGGCCCTCGTCCAAGAGCCGGATCGGGTGCGCCGCTTTGCTTGGGCCGAGCGGCCACACGAATGGCTCACCGCGCGCAACCTGGACCACAGCCCCACGAAGAAGCGCGACAGGGCGACCGACCACCTCACCGAGCCTCAGCATCGCCACGGCCTGGGTCGTAGCGAAGGCGCCCGCGAGCTTCTTCACGCGATGGCCGAAGAGCTTCACCGCTCGGCGAAAGGCGGGCCTTGGGGCAAGCAGCGCGGCCCCGTAGGCGTCGCACCATGCTTCTTCTGTTGGGTCCTTCGGGATCCCGAGTTCTCGACGCCGAAGGTGGCCGAGTTCGTGCCCGAGAATCCACCCTTGGCGCATCGGATGAAGCCCGCGACGAAGGAAGGCGCGTGGCGCGCCATGCACCCAAGAGATCGATCCCTCTTGTCGCATCGACGCCAGTTCCGGGCGATGGTTGGTGAGCGCCACGCAGAGATCGAGCATGTCGACGGGCTCCTCCGTGTCGAACCCGTGAGCCTCCAAAACCGCAACCGCTTCCCCTTGAATATCCCCCAGCGTGTCAGCGTCGAGCATGTCTCGAAGGTACGGTTCTCGGGCTTGAAATCGCGATGGACGACTGTCGATCCTCGGACATTGATCGGTCAGTGCGTGAGGTCTAGCGTCGTCCCAGTAGAGGACGGTTTGGCTGCACCGAAGGTTCGGTTCTCCGGAAGATCGAACATGCCAACGATCTGGATGGCGTGAGTCACCCCGCCGCCGCTGTTCCCATAGTCGAAGGTTCCGACGACGATTCCACAGATCCGCGCAGCTGACCCCTCAACGATCGCCCCGCTGCTATGAACCGCAACGAATCGCACTGGATGGACGGATTGGTTGATGAGGCCGCCAACGTAGAGCGTCTCTCCAGAGTCATTCTTGCTCGAATGGATCTCGAAGACAGAACCACTCCAGCATCCGCGTTTTCCCCGCTCGGCGCCCGGGTCCTTCATGATGCGGCCGAACGACGTCGTTGACTCGCCCGAGACCTCGTCCCAGGTCATCTTCAAGTTCGCCCAAGACGAGAACAGCAGCGTGCCCGCTCCGATCTTGTCGCGATCGTCCGTAAGCTGGCAGAGCTTCGCCGCTTCGACGGCGTTGGGCGTGCTAAGGATTCGCTGAGCGAGAGCTTTCGCCGGGTCCGGCACCGACGTGACCGCCGCGGTAGGAACCGGCGCTAGCGGTCGTTCTGGCGCAGTCATCGCTGGTTGAACCAACGCGGTGGGCGCGGGCGAGTGCCGCAAAACAGAGACGCCCACCACGAGCGTCGAGATCGCCAACAGACCGGCTCCCACGAGCCCGACGAGCACCCCCGTGCTCATCGCGGGCTTCTTCGACGGCTGTTGTTGCTGCGCGGACTGCCACTCGTCGGGACTTTGGTTCATTTTTCCAGACTACGAGATCCACGGCCAATGAAGAAAATTCAAAATAGTTGCACGGGGCACTTGCGCTAGTTTGCTAGCGCTGCTAGTTTGCTAGTCATGGGAACGACGAACAAC
>JAYUUB010000008.1:0-21333 GCA_043755175.1 Polyangiaceae bacterium
GTTCGAAGGAATGGCCCCCGACCGAGCGCTCGAGAAGTACGCGTTGGAGGGCGCGAAGCGCGTTGGCAACGGGAAGCTCGATGGAGCCGATCCGTGGCGCGGACCGAGGGCGGACGTCAAGGGAATCGGCCCCAAGAAGTGCAGCCCCCAAGACCCCCTCTGCAACGACGCCGGACTCCAGCCCAAGCCTCCGGTAGCTGTGCCCGAGGACCCCTTCGTCGATGCTCTGCACGAGCCGCGCTCGACGTTTTCGATCGACGTCGACACGGCCAGCTACTCGTGGGTGAGGCGGTCGGTCGAAGAAGGCCATCTCCCAGCGCCGAGCGAGGTCCGTATCGAGGAGCTCGTGAACTACTTCCCCTACGACTACGCCTCTCCAGCCGTCCCCCGCTGGAGCATCGCCGCCGAACCCACGTTCGCGGTGAGTACCGAAGTCGCAGAAGCTCCTTGGTACCGCTCCCACCGACTGCTGCGTGTGGGCATCCGAGGCAAATCCGTTGCGATGAAGGAGCGTCCTGGTTCGAGCCTCGTCTTTCTGATCGACGTGTCGGGCTCGATGGATACGCCCGATCGATTGCCTCTGCTCGTCGACGCGCTGGGCCTCCTCGTCGACACGTTGGACGAACGCGATCACGTAGCGCTCGTCGTGTACGCAGGCGCGTCGGGTGTGGTGCTTTCCTCGACGTCGGGATCGGACAAGTCGACGATCCGCCGCGCGCTCGCGGAGCTCAAGGCCGGCGGCAGCACGAACGGTGCGAGCGGGATCAAGCTCGCCTACGCCGAGGCTCTGAAGGGGTTCGTTCGAGGCGGCACCAACCGCGTGATTCTCGCCACCGACGGTGACTTCAACGTCGGCGTGAGCAGTCGCGAAGAGCTCGACCGGCTCATCATCGACGAAGCCAAGAGCGGCGTATTTCTGAGTGTGCTCGGCGTCGGCACCGGAAACTACCGCGACGGCGCGCTCGAGTCGTTGGCCGACAAGGGAAACGGGAACTACGCCTACCTCGACAGCATCGACGAGGCGAAGAAGGTCCTCGTCGAACAAGCCTCGGGAACGCTTCTCACGATCGCCAAAGACGTGAAGATCCAGATCACCTTCGACCCCAAAGCGGTCCAATCGTTTCGTCTGATCGGATACGAAAACCGAATGCTCGCACACCGAGACTTCGTCGACGATCGCAAGGATGCAGGCGAGATCGGCGCTGGACACACGGTGACCGCGCTCTACGAGATCGTCCCTGCTGCGTCGGTCGCGACGAAGGGTGCCCACGTCGCCGACATCGCGCTTCGATTCAAGGAGCCCGACGGAACGACGAGTCGGCTCATCGAAGGTGTGGTCACCGACGACGGCAGTCGGTTCGAAGACGCGGGAACCGACTTCCGGTTCGCTGCGAGCGTCGCCGGCTTCGGCTTGTTGCTCCGAAGCTCTAGCCTGAAGCGCGACCTCGGCTATGCAGACGTCGCTCGATTCGCGCAAGCGAGCCTGGGTGACGATCCCCTCGCCTATCGAAAGGAGTTCGTCGCGCTGGTGAAGAAGGCCGCAGAAGTGAGCGGCAAACACTGACGGGGCTCACGCGCCGGTGCTTCGCGCGTCGGTGCTCGTCGGGTCGGCAGGTCGAGCGACGTAGTCGAAGACCCATCGTCCGAGGCGCCAGCCGACCAAGGTCGAGAGCGAGACCGGCAGCACCACGAAGAGGCAGATGCGCGAGAGCACCAGGACGGCGCCGAGCATGAGCGTCGCGTCGGTCGGCGCGGTGAGCATGGCAGCGGCGTGGCTGTCGTCTGCAAGTCGGCGAACGAGCCAAGTGTGCGCGCCGAAGCACAAGATCCAGAGGACGAGGAGCGTGAGCGGAGCTCTCCCGACGCGTCGAAAGAGGGCGGTCGGGCCGCCGTGATCAGGGATCACGAAGCGACCTGACCGCTTCGGGGCTCGAGCACGGGTCGACGAGGCGCAGTGAGCATCGAGAGGAGAAGTGCGTCGCCGAGCGGTCCGCCGGTGATGAAGCGAAGGCCGTCGGAGGGGCTGCTCGGCGACGCGTCGATCGCCACCCGCGTTGGTGCGCCGAAGAGGCTGGCGGTCGCGTAGAGCTCGGCACGGAGGTCGTCGTCTCCGTGAATGCGTGCAGCGCCGAGCGCGAAACCGGTCGCCGACACGCCATAACCGAGCACCACGGGTCCGGAGTCGATGTCGGCGGGGCCGTGAGCGCTCTTCGCGTACTCGCGGACCACACGAAAGCCCAAGACGTCTCCTACGAGCTCGCGTTTGGCCGCAGCCCAGAGGGAACGCGACAGCGCTTCGTCTACGAACGAAGTGAAGTAAACCGCAAGGCAAGTTCCCGATCCCCGCGGAGCACCGCGACTCTCACCGGTCGAAGAGTCGACAGATTGCAACAAGAGGCCAGTCTCTTCATCGATCGACGCCGCGAGCGCTGCGAGCCCGCGACGCAGCGAAGCCGAGCTGGGTGCGCGCGCGGCGGCTTCGCCGAGATGCAACGACGCGAGCAAGGCAGCGTTGTCGACGGGGTACGTCTCGCGCGGATAGGTTTCGACGAGCCCGCTCGGGGATCGTTCCACCCGCCGACGAAGCGCGAGGGTAATCCTGGCGCCCACCTCGGCGTGCCGAGTTTCGGGAGAGATCGACCTGAGAAGACCGACTCCGAGATTGAGGTACCCGAGGTACGCAGCGTGACCGTCGAGCCCGTCGTCTTGGGCCGTGGCGGCCCTGATGCCCGCCAGCGGATCGCTCCGCCAAGCGTCTCTCGAGAACGCCGAAACGCTGTCGTCGAGGAGCCGATCGACGAGCTCTTCCATGACGCGAACGAGCTCTGGCTCGTCGGAAGGAGCCTCGTGCGCGAGCTGGCCGAGCCCCATCACGGCCATGAGCAACGTTCCGAACGCCCATTCGCCGCTGAAGCGACGCGATCCGGTGGTGAAGTCGCCGGGCCCCAAGCCGCGCCGCGTCCAGCCAATCACCCCTCGAGCCAGCGCCCGAATCGTGGCCGCCTCGGAGTCGCCGGAGAGATCGCGGCCCAGGAAAGCGCGGACGCCGCGGAACCCGAGGGCGGCAGCGCCGGTTCCTAGCCCGGCGCAGAAGAGGCGTCTGGGAATGGCGGAAGGGCTCACCCGAGCGAGTCTCTCCTTCAAATGTGGCCGTTCGATGGAGAGGCTCGGGCAAAACCGAGGAGCCTCCTCGCATTTTCTCGCGCGTCGAGGTGGGCGCCGGGCCCGGGACGGAGTAAGTCTCCGCCCCTATGGCGGACACGACGCTCGAAGGAATCGAAAAGCAGCTCACCGATGCGCAGGAAGGATACCAGCGCGACTTCGCAGGCAAGGATCGGCACACGTGCGATCCCGACCGCCTTCAGTCGCTCATGGCGGCTGTGAAGGTCGCCACCCACGAGCTCGACAAGCTCGGCGCGCTCACGGCGGGCGAAGGATCGGCCGCGCTCCGTGCGCGTCTCGACGAGCAAACGGCGCTCTTTCAGCGCGAGCTCACGCTCATCCACGCGGCGAAAGAGATGGGCGAGTCGTTCGAGAAGTTCGCAATCGAAGGGGCAGCGGCCAACTTCGTGTTCGATCGCTATCAGCGTCATTTCGCGGGTCAATCGCGCGACACACGTGATCTTGGCATCGTGAAGGAGCTCACCGAGGAGCTTCGCCAAATCAAGAAGCGCATGACGGCCATCGGGGGAAAGAAGCTCCCGGAGCAGATGCAGAACGACGTCGTTCTGGTCCAGCAGAACATCGAGCGCTACCAGCTCGAAGAGCGCGAGATCCCGAAGGCTCAGGCCGTCGGCACGCAAGAAGAGCAGGCCGACAGACTCGCCTTCCTCGCGAACCAACAGTTCGCCGTGTACGCGAATCACTTCGCCGGCCACTCACGGCTCACGCGACGGCCCGCCATGCTGGTGCGGCTCATCGACAATCTGAAACGCTACAAGACGGCGATGTTCGAGCTGAAGTCGCGCGGCCTCGTGAGCGACTCGAACGTGAACAACATCTCGATCGTCGACGGACGCATCAAGGCCTACGAGGCCGAGCTCGCCGAGATCCGCAAGGTTCGAAGCGGGATGAAGCTCGTCGACATCATGAGCGCCCTCGGCGGCTCGGCGAACGACGTGTTCCAGATGTACCGCGACGAGTTCGCCGGCAAAGACCGAACGACCGTCAGCCTCGAGCTTCTCAGCACGATGCTCGACCGCATCGACGAGATTCGTCGGCAGATGGAAGACCTCGGCCGCGTCGAGAAGAACGACGTGAACATTCAGAACCAGCGCGTGGTCCGCGAGTATCATGCATCTTGGGTTGCCGAGTTTCAGGCGATTCTGTCGGTGCAGGGCGCCGCCGCGCAAAACCAAGGCTGAGCCGAGCCGCACACGTCGAGTCTCGTGCTCGGCGCTCTCTTCGTTTGGTCTTCGGCGGAGTGCTACGAGCTCGACCGAGTCGGCGATCGATGAAACGAGCACGGGTGCGGCCCGAAAGAACCGCACCTGTCGGGAGCCGAATCGGCTCGTTTTCTACTTGAGCAGGCTCTTCAGCGTCGTGCCCATGTCGGCGGGCGTCGGGGCGACCTTCACGCCGGCCGCTTCGAAGGCTGCGATCTTCTCGGCGGCGGTCCCCTTGCCTCCGGCGATGATGGCCCCGGCGTGACCCATGCGTTTGCCGGGAGGCGCAGTGCGCCCTGCGATGAAGGCCGTGACGGGCTTCTTCATGTTGGCCTTGATCCACTCGGCCGCCTTCTGCTCGGCGTTGCCGCCGATCTCACCGATGATGATGAGGCCTTCGGTCTCGGGATCGTCGTTGAACATCTTGAGGCAGTCGATGAAGTCGAGACCGGCGACTGGATCACCACCGATACCGATGCAAGTCGATTGCCCAATGCCGAGCGCCGTCAGCTGCCCGACCGCTTCGTACGTCAGCGTGCCCGACTTCGAGAGGACGCCGATGGGTCCTTTCTTGTGGATGTGACCGGGCATGATGCCGATCTTGCAGCCGCCAGTGGAATTCAGTCCGTCGCCGGGAGTAATGATGCCGGGGCAGTTCGGCCCGATGAGGAGCGTCTTGGTTCCTTCGAGGTAGTGGCGCACGCGCACCATGTCGAGGACGGGAACGCCGTCGGTGATGCAGATGACGAGACGACAACCGGCGTCGGCGGCTTCGCAGATCGCGTCGGCCGCACCTGCGGGAGGCACGAAGATGCAGCTGACCTCGGCGCCCTCTTTTCTCACGGCCTCTTCGACCGAATCGAAGACGGGGACCTTGTCCTCGAACTTCTGCCCGCCACGACCCGGCGTGACGCCAGCGACGATCTTGGTACCGTAAGCGAGGCAGTTGCGCGCGTGGAGCGAGCCGCTATCGCCGGTGATGCCTTGGAAGACGACCCGTGTGTTCTTGTCGATCAGGATGCTCATCGTCTTCTCCGCTCAAGCCCGAATCGCCGCGACGATCTTCTGTGCCCCGTCGCCCATGGACGACGCCGATTGAATCTTGAGGCCGCTCTCGTCGAGGATCTTTCGACCCTCGAGGACGTTGGTGCCCTCGAGACGCACGACGAGCGGGACCGAGAGACCCAGCTGGCGCGAGGCAGCGACGATGCCTTGTGCGACGACGTCGCAGCGCATGATGCCGCCGAAGATGTTCACGAAGATTCCGTTCACGCGCGGGCTCTTCAGAATGATTCGGAAGGCCTCGGTGACTTGGTCTTGCGTCGCGCCACCGCCGACATCGAGGAAGTTCGCGGGGCTGCCGCCGAACTCCTGAATGATGTCCATCGTGGCCATCGCCAGGCCGGCTCCGTTGACCATGCATCCGATGGTGCCGTCGAGCGACACGTAGCTGATGCCGACCTTGCGGGCTTCGAGCTCGACCGGATCTTCTTCTTCGGGGTCGAACATCTCGGCCCACTGGGCCTTGTGTTTGAAGCTCGCGTTGTCGTCGAAGGTGACCTTGCCGTCGAGCGCAGCGATCGATCCGTCTTTGGCGACGATGAGAGGATTGACCTCGAGCATCGAGCAGTCTTCGGCGACGAAGAGGCGGTACATTCCCTCGAGGGTCGCGCCGAATTGCTTCAGCGTGTCTTTGCCGCTCAGGCCGAGAAACGCTGCGAGTTTGCGGGCCTGCCACGCCCCGAGACCGAGGAGCGGATCGATGTGGACGGTGAGGAGCTTCTCGGGCTCTTTCTCGGCGACCTCTTCGATGTCCATTCCGCCGGCGGGTGACGCGATGATCGCGACCCGACGCTGCTCGCGGTCGACGAGCATCGCAACGTAGAGCTCGCGCGCGATGTCGAGGCCTTGCTCGATGTAGAGGCGGCGAACTTTTTGACCGGCGGGGCCGGTCTGCTTGGTGACGAGCTGCATGCCGAAGATCTTCTCGGCGAGCTCGGTCGCTTCTTTGGCGCCACCTTTGGCGACCTTCACGCCGCCGCCCTTTCCGCGGCCGCCGGCGTGAATTTGGGCCTTGACGACGACCACCGGGATCTTCGTCTTCTCGATGAGGCGCTCGGCGATGGGGCCGACCTCGGCAACCGAGAAGGCCGGCTCTCCTTGAGGAATCGGGATGCCGTAGCGCGCGAACAGCTGCTTGGCTTGGTACTCGTGGATCTTCATGCTGGGGGCCGGCACGCTACCAGATCGAGCGCACTCCCGACAGGCACTCGATAGGAGGCCCGCTCTGGCTGGGGCGCAGCGACCCGATGGCGATTTCGCGTGCCCCGGTCGTCTACACGCGTCGAGCGCCACGTTGATTGCGACCGAGAAACGTGGTCCGCGCACTCCGGTCCGCCACGTCGGGTTCGTTCGAGGGACTCGACGTGGCCGACTCTTCAGTCGCGTAGCGCGACCCGGGGGCCCTCGGTCGAGAAGAGATTGGTGAGCACGTTTCCCGAAGCGCGGTCGGTGTCGGGGGACAGGCCCATGATTTCGCGGACCGTGGGCGCGATGTCGCGAAGGCGGCCGCGCGCACCCCGAGGAGCGACGAGACCCGGTCGAGCCAGCGGACCGCCGGCCGCGACCAGCCACGTCCGAGCAGACTCGGGGTAGTCGCGGCCGTGCGCTCGGAAGTCGGCAGAGCGACCGTGATCCGCGGTGACGAAGAACGCGACCTCCTCGCCTTCGACGCTCCACGACCGAGCAATGCGCGCCAGATCCCCGACGAGCGCGTCGGCCCGACGCAACGCACCGAGGTAGGCGCGGTAGTCACCGGCGTGTGCATACTCGTCCGAGTCGCCCAGACTCACGAACATGAAACGCGGCCGCTGTTCTTCGAAATACGAAGTTGCAATGGCAGCTGTATCTCGATCGGGTCGGTAGTCGTCGTGACCCGGGTAGGGCTCGGACCGAGACGCCGAGTGCAGGAGCGCAGCCGTCGCCGGATTGTTCGCGAGCAGCTCGCGCGTCTCTCCGTGTGACCGTCCGGCCGACACGACCACGTTGGTCGGATCGCCTGCTGCAATGGCGTCGATTCTCTCCCACGAAGAGATGACTGCGACGTCGCGACGACCGACCGATGGGAGCGCGCGAATTTCGTCGGCGAGCGTGAAGCGTGGTCGCGCCTCGCACGCGTTCTCCTGGCATGGGGCCGGTCGGCCGGTCAGAATCTCGGTGTATCCCGGGAGCGAGACGAAGTTCGGCCCGCTGGCCTCGAACGACGTCTCGGGGCCGGCGCCGAGCGTCACGCCTCGCCGAGCGAGGGCACGAATGTTGGGAACGAGCTCGTCGGCGCTCGCCGCCTCGGAGGCTCCGAGACCGCTCGCACGGGCAAGAACCGGATCGGTGCCCCCGAAGATCTCCTGCCAGCGTGCTCCGTCGATGGCGACGATGACGATGCGCGCGCTGGGATTGACGAGGTGCTCTCGGCCCGACGACGCGTCGTGCGAAACAGCCGGGACCTGTGCCCGAGCCGACGGGAGAGCTTCATCGATGCTGCTACAGCTGAGAGCCAGGTACGCAAGGGCGGTGAGCGATGCTCTTGTCCTCATGCTCGACATCTGTAGCCGCGTGCGATGACGAGACGTCGCAGGCGCCGTGGCGTCTGTGTGACCTCTCGCTTCTCGCGAGGCCGATGCGCCTCGCGCTGGTCTGAAGGAGGCCGCCTCGGGCGAGGGTCGCCGTGCGTCTCGACACGCCCACGCGCCGAAAAAGCCGGCGAATGGGCCGCGGTCGGGGCTTCACCCGATCGCCATCACGACGCGCGTCGAGCGTGGATACGGTCGATGGCATCGCGGTGACGACTCGCGATGGCGACGTGTTCGAACGGCCGTCCACCGCGCATTTGGATTCTTCTGCGAAAAGATGAGATAGCGAATGAATCATGGACGCGATTCGCATCCGCGGCGGCAAGAAGCTCAGCGGCACGATCCAAATCAGCGGTGCGAAGAACGCCGCTCTCCCCATTCTCTGCGCGACGCTTCTCTCCGATGGAGAGAGCCTCCTCCGCAACGTGCCGCGGCTCCGCGACATCGACACCACGGCGGCGCTCCTGCGCTTTCTCGGGTGCGACGTCGACAACGCCGCACCACGCGTTCGCGTGACCCCCGGCAGCGGCGTTCGCCCCGAGGCGCCGTACGAGCTGGTGAAGCAGATGCGCGCGAGCATCATGGTCCTCGGACCGCTTCTCGCGCGGCATGGTCGGGCGAAGGTGTCGCTCCCGGGCGGATGCCAAATCGGCTCGCGCCCCGTCGATCAGCACCTGACCGGCCTCGAGAAGCTCGGCGCGACCATCAAGCTCGAGCGCGGTTACATCGTCGCGACGGCGCCACGCCTCCGAGGTGCCGAGATCGTCTTCGACATGCCCACGGTGACCGGCACCGAGAACCTGATGATGGCAGCTGCCCTCGCCAAAGGCCGCACCACGCTCGTGAACGCGGCGCGCGAGCCCGAGGTCGAAGAGCTCGGACGGATCCTCAACAAGATGGGTGCCACAGTGAACGGCGCTGGAACCGACGTCATTCAGATCGAAGGCGCCGAGGAGCTCGCTCCCTTCGACCACGCCATCATCGCCGACCGCATCGAAGCGGGGACGTACATGGTCGCGGCGGCCGTCGCGGGTGGCGACGTGCTCCTCGAGAATGCGCCCCTCGAAGACATGGAATCCACCCTCGACGTGCTGAAGAGAGCCGGCGTGGAGATTTCGCGGGAGGGCAGCGCTGCGAGAGTGAGGCGGCACGGGCCACTGAAACCGGTCGACATCGTCACGGCGCCGCATCCTGGTTTTCCGACCGACATGCAGGCCCAGCTCATGGTTCTGCTTTGCTTGGCGAACGGCCGCTCGACAGTCGTCGAAACGATTTTCGAGAACCGCTTCATGCACGTCCCCGAGCTCGTTCGCATGGGCGCCGACATTCACGTCGACGGCAACCGCGCGACCATCGCGGGCAACCATCGACTCGAAGGGGCCAAGGTCATGGCCACCGATCTGCGTGCGAGCGCTTCGCTCGTCATCGCAGGCCTCGTGGCCAACGACGAGACCGAGGTTCAGCGCGTCTACCACCTCGATCGGGGCTACGACCGCATGGAAGAAAAGCTCGCGGCCGTCGGCGCCGACACGGTGCGCATCCAACAGACCGAGCCCGAGTGAAATCCTTCGCTCGGACTTCTTCACCAGCCTGCTAGTCTCGGCGCCTTGATGCGGCTCGCTACCTTCCTCGGCACGCTCGGATGTGCGTATCTTTTGTCTTCGGCGGCCTTCGCCGACACGGTCGAGCCCGAAGTCGATCTGCGCGGTTACCGCGTGCCGATGGCTCACAAATCGGGGCTGTACCTCGAGCCCGCCGAATCACCCGACACGGGTGAGGTCACCGCCGGGATGCGCCTCAACTACGCGTTTCGACCGATCATCCTGAAAGATGAGGCCGGGCAGAGACGCTACTCGATCATCGAGCACCAGCTCACGGCCGACGTGTTCATCAACGTCGGACTCTTCAAGATCTTCACTGTCGGAATGGATCTACCCGCGCTCGTCGCCCAGACCGGCGACGATGTGAGCGCCGATCCGACGGCGGTCGCGCTCGTTGGCGCGCAGCCCGTGCCTCGCAACGCCCTCGGCGATCCGGCCCTGGTCGTGAAGGCGACGCTGCTCAAGCCGTCGAAGCCCGACGCGGGAGTGGCGCTCGGACTGCTCGATCGCCTGACCATCCCACTCGGAGATCACGCTTCGTTTCTCTCCGAGAAGGCCGTGACCGATGAAGCTCGCGTCCTCCTCGACGGTCACTTCCTTCGCTACTTCACGGTGCATGCGAACGCCGGCGCGCTGTTCCGAGGCCACACGGGCAACTATGCCTGCGGAACGAAGATCGATGCTTGCCTGACACGCTTCGGTCACGAGCTTTTGTGGGGTGGTGGTCTCGAGCTCGATTCGAAGGCGTTCGGGGTGCCCGACCTCAGTTGGTTCGTCGAGGCGCGAGGGTACCTTCCCCTGTCGCCGGTGAAGCCTTTCGACAGCCGCGCCGTGTCGGGGTCTTTTGCGAGCCTCGCCGCGAGGTATGCGATCCGAGACGTTGCGCTGCTCGCAGGAACCGAGCTCGCGCTCGACTCGGGAATCGGAAACGCCCCCTTCCGCGTCACGCTGGGCGTGAGCTTCGCCCCGCGCGAGCACGATCGTGATCACGACGGAATCGACGACGAGATCGATCGCTGCCCCAATCGTCCCGAAGACAAAGACGGCTTCGAAGACGAAGACGGGTGCCCCGAAGCTGGCGGCGACGGCGGTGCATGCGACGCCGAGTCGAACGCGACGCCGACCTCCGACTCGAAGCCCATCGCTCCGCGTGAAACACCGAAGAGCCCAGCCTTGCCGCCGGCTTCTGTGCCCCCCTTGAAAGCGCCGCCGCTGAGAGCGCCTCTAAACGACGCCCCGCATGCTCCTCCCCAGAACCTGGCGCCGCCGAGCCCGGCGCCTGCGAGCGACCCTCCCGCGACCCCTGCGAAGTAGCTCCGCACTCGGGAGAAGCCCGCATCCGATCAGTGGATCCAGAAGGCGATACGAGGCCCGAGAAAGATCCCGTGGAGGGACGCTTTCCCGATGAGCCCCTCGTAGCCGAGCGTGCCACCGACCGTGAGCCAGCGCGCAGGGCGGTAGTCGACGCTGACGCCCGTATCGAGGGCGAACGCGCTCACGATCGATCCGCCGACGGCGCCGAACGGCTTCGTGAACCCGTATCCGAGATGCAAGAACAACGATGGCTCGACCGGCCCGGTGAAGCCCGCTCGGATGCCGCCCATGCCGCGGAACGCGAGAACGCTGTCTCCGGGGTAGCCTTCGAGGCCGATGGCGATCTCGGGCTCGAGGAGCACCGGCTCGAGATCGAGCGAGTAGCCGCCGTAAACCGTGCCACCCACCGCCGGCCTCACTCCACTCTTGAAGGCGAGCGCCCCGTGCGCATCGACGCCGATGACCGGCTCGGCCGAGGCCTCGTTCGGCGAGACCCACATCGAGGCGAGCACGACGACGAGGACGAGACCGGTGACTTCGGAGGAGGTCGACGAACGAGGTCGCATCGCCGGGCATCCTACCCCGAAAGGTCGATATGCTCGCCGCGTGAGCACCTTTTCCTTCCGTTCGCTCGGTGTGTCGACCTGGAGCGAGTTCGCCATCGCGGCCGCCATGACAGCATCGGGATGCAACTCGGCGGCGCCTGTCGTCGATCCGTCGGTCACCGTACCGTCGTCGTCGGCCGCCTCGTCGATGGGCTCTTCGGTGGCGAAGAGCACGGCCTCGGCTCTGGCCCCCGCGACGTCGTCGGCAGCGAGCGGCGCCGCCGGAGACCCGTGCGGCGGTCTCGAGTGCCGTGTCTTCGACTCGCCGAGAGAGGCATTCGCCGCCGTCCTCGAAGACAAGCCGCTCGTGCTCGCCATCGGAGAGACCCACGCGCAAAAGGGCAAGCCCGGGATCATGTCGACCACCGCGCGCTTCACCGAAGACCTTCTTCCGGCGCTTCAAGACAGAGCGAGCGCGCTCGTCTTGGAGCTCTGGGTGGCCGACGGGAAATGCGGAAAAGCGAAGGAGAAGCAGGTCGCCGAGCAGCAGAAAGAAGTGACGAAGAACCAGGCCGAATCGAATCAGAACGAGTTCGTCACCCTCGGTGAGAAGAGCAAGGCCGCCGGTGTCATCCCGTTCATTTTGCGACCCACGTGCGGCGAGTACGACAAAATCCAGAAGGCCGGAGACGACGCCGTCCTCGAGATGCTGTCGATGATCACGCGCAACATGAAAGACCGCGCGACCAAGCTCTTCGACGAGAACAAGAAGAAGTCGCCCGAAAAGATGATCCTCACTTACGGCGGAGCCATGCACAACGACGTGGCGCCTCGCGAAGGACGTGAGCAGTGGAGCTACGCGAAAGATCTCGCGACGCTCGCGTCGGGTCGGTACGTGGAGGTCGATCTGATCGTCCCCGAGTTCGTTCAAGACAGCGACAGCTGGAAGAGCCAGCCCTGGTACAGCGCCTTCAAAGCGCGCAATCGGTGCGACAAGACGGTTCTCTTCACGACCACGCGAGCGACGCCCGGCAAGCCGAGTGCTTACGCGCTCGTGTTCCCGTGCACGCCATCGAAGAGCCCCTCGCCCTGACGCGAAACGAGCCCCGTCGATTTCAGTCTCGAGCATGCGCTCACCGCGGTCGGATCGTTGCCTCAGTTGACGCGGCGAAAAACCTCGGCCATGCCGCCGCGCGGCGGAGGGTCGTCCCCCGGCCAGACGGCAGTACGCAGGTCCCCTTTTCGGGGCCCAGATTGGTCTCACGGGAGGAGCCCGAAATGAAGAGCTTGAATACGGCGCTGGTTTGGATGTCGATGACTGCCCTCTCGGGCGCGCTCGCGCTCGGCTGTGGCGATGCTGACAAGGCCAAGCCCGACTCGAGCAGCAAGCCTGCCGCGAGCGGCGCGAGCGCCGTTCGAAGCGCGAAGCCGATGGCCGCTGACAACAGCGGAGCGCCCGCGATGAGCGCAGCCCCCGCCTCGACGGACGCAGCTCCGAAAATGGCAGCCGGTCACGCCGCCAGCGGCGATTCGATCAAGTTCATGCCGAAGACCTGCGACGAAGGTCGCGTCTTCGTGAACCTCGGAAAGCTTCTGACCGGCGACGTCGGCACTGCCGCCGAAGGAATGCAGGAGAAGCTTCTCGGCTCGCTCGCGTCATCGGGCAAGCCCGGCGACGACAAAGCAGCCAAGGTCCTGAGCACCCTCAAAGCTGGCGGGCTCGAGCCGATCAAGGCAGCGCGCGAGCTCGCGATCTGCGCCGTCAAAGGCAACAAGACCGTCGTCGCCATCGCCATGGATTTCTCGGGCGTGAAGGGCAAGCCCGCCGACGTCTTCGCGAAAGCGATGGAAGCTTCGAGCGGCAAGGCTCCCAAGATCGAAGAAGACGGCGGCGTCACCTACCTCACGAACGACAAAGACAAGGTCATGGCTTTCGTGAGCCCGACCGTGATCGTGACCGGTGACACCAAAGACGCGATCAAGGCCGTTGCCAAGGGCGGCGACGGGGCCTCCGACTTCGGTCAGGCAGCCTCGTTCGTGATCTGGGCGAAGGTCATTCCGAGCGGTCCCGGCAGCGACGTCGACGTGACGGTGAAGGAGTCGGGCTCGGACTACGAGCTCACGGCCCTATTCATGCCGCCCGGTGCAGACGGCGTTGCCTTCAAGAAAAATCCGGAAGGCACGATCAAGAAGTTCAACGATCAGATCGCCGCCGCGATTCCGCAGCTCGACAAGAGCGCGCTCAAAGCAGCCGCTCCGGCGATCAAGAACGTTAAGCTCGCGAAAGACGGAGACCGCATGTCGTTGACCACCACCTTCCCGGTGGCGATGCTCGGCGAGCTCGCGAAGTCTGCCTCGCATATGGACCCTATGCAGATGATGCACGGCTTCTAGGCCGACGCCGCGCATTTCTGTGTGAACGACGCCCTTCCGTGAGGAGGGGCGTTTCCTTTTTTTGTGCGTGGCGCGAACTCTATTGGGAAACGCTTCTAGGTCCTGCGTCGACGTCGAAGCCGAGCGCTGCGTAGTGCTGGCTCCACCGCACGGCAGCCTCACGAAGTCTTTCGTCGCTGGGTGACGCGAGATCGGGCTTGGGCTTCGAGGCGCACATGAGGAGCATGAACGGATCGGCGCGCCGTTCTCTGCGCACGTCGGTCGACGACGAGAAATGCGCTGGCTCGAGGCAGTTGTCGCGCAAGGCGTCGAAGTACGGATCGGCCGCCGTGCCAGCCTTCGGATCGACCCCGGAGTGGTGCTCGTTCATCGCCTCTTCTTCGGTCGATCGGATGATCGCTTCGAGATGCAGATGCGGATTGATCTTGGGTCCCGCGGCGTTTCCCGTCTTGCCTACGGCACCGATCTTGGCTCCTGCCCTCACGGCCGACCACTTGTCGGGCACCGCCGACTGGTCGAGGTGGGCGTAGAAGAACGAGACGAAGAGGCCGTCGTCACCGCCGAGATCGGCGGGCAGCTTGCAGACGAGCTGAATGGTCCTCCCGTAGCCACCACGCATCGCGGTCTTCGCTTTTCCGGAGCAGATCGCGAAAGTCGGCGTGCCGACGGGCGCGAGAAAATCGACGCCGTTGTGCTTGCCGTGTTTGCGCGGCGCAAGAAAGTGCCCGCTCCCGCCGACGTCGGCGCGAATGCCGTAGTCGAACGGGAGCATGTAGCTCCAGGGAGGATTTTCAGGTGCCCACTTCGGTGCGGGGGCAGCTACCACCTTCTTCAGCGAAGGCATCTCGGTCGCGTCTGGCTCGGCGGCGGCGGCGTTCGACGGGGGCGCGAGGTGCTGATCGATCTGCGCGACCGTCCCTCGCGAGCAAGCAGCGAGGCTCAGCGCCCAGAACGGGGTGAGCGACCACCCGATCCACCGAATCCGCCACATGGATACCCGGCTACATCGACCGACCGAGCCGGGCCAAGAACCAGAACCTCAACGGTGGGCAAGACGAGCGAGATCGTCGATCGAGCCGGTTCACTCGAAGGGTTGGCTCTCTTCGGGGGAAGTCGGTGTCGAAGACTCATTTCTGCCGGAATCGTCGCTGAACGACCCAGCCATCAGCCTTGCGATGTCATCGCCATCCGGTAGAGTCCCGTTCTTCGCTCATGAAACGATCTCGCACCGTACGCTCGTCGTACCGCCGGCTCGTCGCGGCCGCCCTGCCAGCCGTGCTCCTGCCTGCGTGGTTCGCGTGCAAGGCGTACCGAATCGACTCGCACTGCACGCCCGACAGTCCGAGCTACAAAGAAGATCCGGCGTGCATCTACAACGGGACCGACGAGCTACCCGCGTGGAACGAAGGCGTTTGTGAGCCTGACGGCGCTGACGCGGGCGTGCCGACCCCACCTGCGATTTGTCCGACCAACGCGGCGGTGTTCGCCTTTCTGACCGACAAGAGCGCGGGTAATTGCACGGCCGGCGCCTGCCACGGAAGCATCACCACTCCGGCCGCAGGGATCTTTCTCAATCCCGACAAGCCCGACGAGTTCTATCAAACACTCACCAAGGTCACCGGGAGCGTTGGCACGCCCTACGTCGTGCCCGGAGCCGATGCTTACAAGAGCTCCTGGATCCTCTGCAGCTTGACGGCAAAAAAGGGTGGGGGTTACCCGATGCCGCCCGCGTCCGGCGTACCGAAGTATGCCGACGCGAGCATCGTGCGTGACTGGCTCTTGTGCGGCGCTCCGGGACTCCAATGACCGTTCCCTTCCGATCAGAGCACTCGCTTCACGATGCATCGCTCGAACACGATGCGCCGGATTCGATTGGGATCTTGGCAGAGCTTCCGCGCCGACGGCGAGCCCGGGCGAGCCTCGGAGCGCTCGTTGCCGCACTGGCTCTCGGCATGACGTCGAGCGCAGCCATCCCCCGTGCGGCTTGGGCGGCGCCGACCACACCGACCGAGGCGAAACCGAAGCCGCCGAAGAAGCCCAAGCCCGAATGGGCGAAGAGCAAGAAAGAAAAAGCCGAAGAGGCGAAGGCCAAAGCCGAAGCCGAGCAAAAGGCCGTCGACGACGCCAAAGCCGAGGCCGACGCGCAGGCGCTCGAGGAAAAGAACAAGGCCACGAGCGAGTCGAAGCCGGCCGCGACGAGCGACACGTCTGCCGACGGCAAAGGCAACGGCCCGAAGGCCGACGAGCCGAGCCCGAGTGCCGACAAGGCCTCGTCGAAAGACGCGAAGAAAGAGGCCTCGAGCTCCCCTTCCCCGGTCGCCTTCAAGATGGGTTTCGAGGTCGCCGCGTACAAAGACACGCAAGCGACCGAGGTCATCAGCCCAGGTATCACGCTCGGCGTCGAGAACGACGTCGCGGGCTGGGGAATCGACGCGTCGTTCATCGCAGATGTCGTCACCGCCGCTTCGGCCGACATCGTCGCGACCGCATCCCCGCGTTGGACCGATCGCCGCTACGCCCCGACCTTGGGTGGCCACTTCAAGGTCGGCGACACGACCCTGAGCGCAGGTGGAGGCGTCTCGGTCGAATCCGACTACATCGCCGCGGCGGCGAGCGCCGGCGTGGCGGTCGATTTCGCGAAGAAGACGGTCACGCCAAGCCTCAACTATTCATTCGGCTACGACATCGCGGGGCGCCGTGGAACGCCCTACTCGGTCTATTCGAAGAAGCTCCAGACCCACGGAATCCAGAGCGCGATCACGTTCGTCGTGAACAAGTCGACGATCTTCGTTCCGACAGCGACGGTGCTGCTCGAGTTCGGCGACTCCGCCAAGCCGTATCGCTACCTACCGACGTTCGCGCCTGGCACGAAGGTGACCGCGGGAGCGACGATCGACCAGGTGAACGCCGCACGTACCGACGTTCGACTCGAAGAGAAGGTTCCGCAATCGCGTCAGCGGTATGCGCTCTCGGGTCTCCTCGCGCACCGCTTCGGCTCGGCGACGGTGCGCTTCGACGAGCGCGTGTACATCGACAGCTGGGGGCTGATGGCCACGACCACCGAATTCATGTTGCCCTACGACGTGAGCGACGTGTTCCGAATCTGGCCGCACGCCCGCTTCCACGCTCAGAAGGGCGTCGATTTCTGGAACATCGCCTACAACGTGAAAGAGAACGCGAACGGAACGCTATCGGTCCCGGGCTTGCGGGCGGGCGATCGCGAGCTCGGTCCGCTCCTCGGCGCCACGCTGGGCGCAGGCTTTCGCATCGGCGGTGAGGGCGTGGGATTCACCGTCAAGGGCGACGCGATCTACACGCGTTTCCTCGACCATCTCTACATCCTGCAGCGAATGGCCGGAATCGTCACCACCCAATTCGAGATGAAGTTCTGATGCGATCATCCCACCGCCCCACCGGTTTGGTCCTCGGACGTGCCCTTGCGCTCATCGCGCTCGGAGCGCTGGCTCTCGGGCTGACGAACTGTCTGAGCAACCCCTCCGTCCAAGACATCATCACGTCACTCGGGCCCGAGAAGACCGGCATCCGTCCAGGTCCTCTCCATCGAGGTGGGCAGCCTTGTCTCGTGTGTCACGACGGCTCCGGGCCTGGCGGCAACACGTTCGCTTTCGCCGGCACGGTCTACGCGACCCCGACCGACCCGACACCCGTGAACGCGGCGTCGATTCTCGTCACCGACGCGACCGGCAAGCAGAAAGAGGTTTTCTCCAACTGCGCCGGCAACTTCCTCGAGCAGCTCAGCAACTTCGACGCGGTGTTCCCGCTTCGGGTCGAGGTCGAATGCGAGGTCCCTCTGCCGGCGGGCTCACCCGCCAACACGCCGAAGCAAACGCGAAGGAGCGTGATGCAGACGCGCATCTCGCGCGACGGAAGCTGCTCGTCTTGCCATTCGGGCGATCCGGGGCCGAGCTCTCCTGGTCGTGTCTCGTGCGACGTGACGCAGCCCGATCCACCGTACTCGGCGCTCGCGGGCTGCTTCGCGGGAGGCGGATGATGAGCAACGTGACGCCCAAGCTTTCGATCGTCGTGTCGCCGCCGAGCGAGCGTCGAACGCGAGGAGAACGAGCCATCGGATGGCTGTTCGCAGTCGGCGCCTCGGCCCTCGTCACCGCGTGCATCGCTGCCGCCGACAAATCGCAGACCGACACGGCGTGCCCTTCGGCCGTCGATTTTCCAGTCGTGTCTCAACTGCTCGAGCGTCGCTGCGGAACGCTCGATTGCCACGGACAGCCCGGGCGCTCGATGCGCATCTATGGGCGCTACGGCCTTCGCAGGCCCACGAACACCCCGCAAGACGGCTACGTCAGCGGTGGCCTGGCCCCGACCACCGCAGAGGAGATGAACGCGAATCTCTTCTCCACGTGTGGCGTGGAGCCCGAGAAAATGGCTGCGGTCGTCGCAGGCAGCGCGAAGGTCGACACCCTCACGGTGGTGCGCAAGCCGCGTCTCGCCGAAGCCCACAAAGGCGGTCGCATCTTCACCGCGGGCTCCGATGGCGACAAATGCCTCACGAGCTGGATCGACGGTCAGGTCGACGTCGAGGCATGCAATCGCGAGCTGATGAAGCCCTGAGCACAATCCAGCACGAGCGATAGGACACGGATCGAGAACGAATGGCGCTCGATTACTCCGATGGGAGATGCTGGCGCTACCGGGCCGTTCGGTTCAAGTTGATCGGTGGCGTTCGTGGGGCTCGTCGGGCGGTCTCTGATGCACAATTGAAAAGCGTTTCCCACGTCTGCATTGTCTTCGGGGAGCGTTGGAACCAATTCACTATTGATTTCATGACGCACGGTCAGTGGCATCTTGGTTGCTACGGAGGAGTGAATGCCGTTGGGTGGCAGACCTTCCGGTTCTCCGGAGGCGGCCGATGCGTGGGCGGAAGAGCTCGCTGCCGAGCTCGCCGATCGCCTCGAGAGCTGGGCCATCGAGCGCGAGAAAATCCTCGCGAAGCTCGACGTGCGAGGCGCCAGGGCCGCTCGCGCGATGGCTCGTTCGGTGCGCATCATCGTCCGAGCACTCGCAACGTTTTCCAACGCGAACGATCCCGAGCGGCGTGCGGTGATAGCGAGACTCGTCATCGTCCGGCGCGACGCGCTCCGTCTGATGTCGTCAAGAACGAACGCCTTGTCGCAGGAAGAGCTTCAAGAGTTTCTGCGACTCAGCCAAGGCGAGAACGTCGTAGAACCTGCGCCCGAGACCGAGGAGCGGGCGACCCTGTCTCCACCGCAGCTCGGACCGATGGAATCGCACTACCGTGATGCGGCGAAGCCTCAAGCCGACACCGCGAGCAACAAACGGTGGCGTGTGCCGTCAAAACGACGCCACTCGACGCAGCCACCGCGAAGCGCGTCGGACCAGCCGACCGGCTCCCACAGCTTGGACGCTGCCCTCGCCCGCGAATCCCTGCGCTCGAGTCGCGCGCCCGGCGCCGCGCCGAGCGACGAGGCTGCAGGCGGATTGGGCGACTACATCGCTCGGATCAGGCGCCTGAAAGACAGCTGACTGGTCTGCGCAAAGAACGCGCCGACGCGACAGCGACTGAAGACGAACTGCACGCGAACGGTTACCGTCGAGACATGATCGACACGGCCGCCGTAGCAGTCGTCCTCCTCGTGGCGGCACTCCACGCGTACTTCCTCGTCCTCGAGATGTTTCTCTGGACCACGCCGCGCGGGATGAAGACCTTCGGTCGTACGCGCGAAGAGCAGGAGTCGTCGAAGGTGCTTGCCGCGATCAGGGCCTGTACAACGGGTTTCTTGCGGCAGGCCTTGTTTGGAGCGCGTTCGCCGTCGCTCCCGAGCGGCTTTCGCTTCGGCTGTTTTTCCTGGGTTGCGTCGTCGTCGCCGGGCTTTATGGCGCGATGACCGTGTCGAGGAAGATCCTGTTCGTGCAAGCTCTGCCCGCCGCGTTCGCGTCGGTGCTCGCGTTCCTCGCGCACTGACGCCTTCGCTTCGCGTTCGCCCGGTTCGAGGCCGCTTAGAGACGATTCAACGCGAACTCGATCCGTGGCTCGCGCTCGGCGAGCTCGACGACGCGAGCGTGATGCGTGAACAGCAACACCTGGACGACCCGAGAGAGCTCGGCGAGGACTTCGAGAGCAGCGCGAGTTCTCTCGTCGTCGAAGTGGACGAATACGTCATCGAGCACGAGGGGCATCGGCTCCCCTTCGGCGGCGTGGCGCTCGACGGTCGCGAGGCGAAGCGCGAGGAAGAGTTGGTCGCGTGTCCCGTCGCTGAGCCCGCCGATCTCCACCTCGGAGCCTTCGCGTATGCACCGGAGCTCGGGCTTCTCGTCGGCGCCGAGCACGACCCGTAGCGACTCGTAGCGCCCTCCGGTGAGTCGCCGAAAGAGCTCCTCGGCCCGCTGCAAGATGGGGCCCTGATGGCTCGCTCGGTAGCGCTCGACCTCACGCTCGAGAACCTCTTTCGAGAGCCGAGCCACGACGTATCGACGAAGCAACGTCGCGGCACGAGCGAGGTGACTCTCGGCGAGGACGGCGAGATCCGCCGCCTTCGCTTCCCGTTCGAGTTTTCGAAGGCCTTGTTCGAGCCCACCGACCGAGTGGTGAGCGCGATCACGACGTGACTCGCTCGCCTCGATTTGCTCGGCGAGCTCGTCCAAGCGCGCAGAGACGTCGATCTCCGACGTGAGGTCGAGCTCGTCGGAGAGCTCCGCGAACGTGGCTCCCCCCGTGTGGGCGCGGAGCTCTTGTTCTACGTGATCGATCTCGCGATCGAGGACCGAAGCCTCGAGAGACCTCGCTTCTGCACGAGGAAGCTCGCTCTCGGAGACGAAAGCCGCGCGCTCGAGCTCGGCCATCTTCGCGTCGGCGCGCGCCAGACGCCCCCGCTCGTCGATGGCGCTCGCCGTGAGAGCGGCCATCTGCGTGCACAGGCTCGCGCGCGTGAGCTCGCCTTCCCTCGCCTCCGCGAGGCGCTTGGCGATCGCGTGGGCACGAGGGGTCGCCGCGAGGCTCGCGATCTCACCTCCTTCGAGCTCTGGGCATCGCCTCGTCACGATCGCGAGCTGTCGAAGGAGCTCGGCCTCGCGCCCGTCGAGACGAGCGAGCACGGAGCGAACGCGCTGAGCGTCTTCTTTCGCGCGAACTAGTTCGACGAGATCGGATGCGCGCGCCGATGCTTCGCCCGTGGACGCAGACGGCTCGAGCCCGAGGGTCTCCATCGCCCGCGCCCAAGCGTCGAAAGAGGCGTCGTGGAGGACGGTGAGCTCGGCGCGCTCCCGCTCGAGACGCGCGAGCTTCGTGTCGGTTTCTCGAAGTTGGACAGTCGATGCTTCGCGTTTGGCAATCACGCGCTCGTTGGCGGTCAGCATCGATCGCGCCGCGGCGAGGAGGCCCGCGAGACCGTCGTCTCGGCCGAGGGGTCGCGATGCAGAAGGCTCTCCCGAGGAGCTCTCGTCGCCATGGCGACGCATCGTGAGGGCG
>JAYUUB010000009.1:0-7584 GCA_043755175.1 Polyangiaceae bacterium
CTTGGCGTCCCGGGGTTCGTGTCGGAGCCGGTCAACGGGTCCACGAAAATGCCGCAGCTCGCGTCCTTCGGCCCCACTGTCGCGCTCGGCACACACTCGATCGCGATGCCCGTCGAGCTCGATGGTGGGCTCGCCCCGGTAGTTGTCGTACTCCCGGCCCCGCCGGCGCCATCACACCCGTACTCCTCACAAAACGTCCCCTTGAAGATACAGCCCGCGCCGCCCACTGAAAGCGCTGCGAGCACCGAGACGCCCATCGCGCGCGAAAACCTGATCATGGTCATGGGTTCAATCCTCAGAAGCTCGTGTGAAGAAGCGCGCCCTGGGTGAAGGGCGAAATCACTGGAACGATCGTCCATCGGGCCTGCGAGGACGCCGGCGCATGTCCTCCGACGGCCCACACCACGTAGGGGATCGACGCCGCTGCAAGCACGCCGGCCGCGATGAAGCTGCCAACGGCGACGTTTCCAAAGAGATCGGCCTTCTTCTCTGAATCGAACCCCGACTGACACGGCGAGCTCGGTTGCTTCGATGAGCAGCCGCTGCCGAGTTTGGTGTGCGCGCTCTTCGCGTCGCTCGACGCGCCCATCGAAACGACCGTCGTCGCAATGCCCGCGACGAGCGCGCCTCCGGCGAGACCAAGGCCGACTGCACCTGGCCAGATCGGCCGCGGCTTTTCCACGACATCCCTCGAAAGACGTATCGAGATCTCGATCTTCGTGCCGGCGGCGATATCGCGCTTCTCTTCGCGAGGCAGATAGCCATCAATCTGGGCGCTCACCGTGTGCGGACCCGGGTCGAGAAAGATCGAAATCGGAGGCTTACCGACTTTCGTCCCGTCGAGGGTGAGCTCCGCAGCCGAGGGGTCGCACCGTACGATGACCTGAGCAACCCGTTCTTTGGCGAGAGCGAGACCGGCCTTCATTGCAGGCTCTGCGCCCGATGTCGTCTGATCGACGTAGAACGCGAGATGGGTGGCTGCCTCGCGGTACTGACCAAGCTCCAGCTCGCAAAGCCCTTGGAGGCCACGAATCTGCGCGTGCTCGAACTTCGCGAAGGCCTGAGCCGCCTTTGCAGCGCAGCCTTTGAAGTCTTTGGCGTCGTGAGCGTGGCTGGCCTCGGTGAACAACTTGGCGGACTCGGCAGAGGATTGCTCGTCGTCTGCATGCGCAACGCTCGGCAGTGCGAGTGCGATGATTCCGACAGTCAAAGAAAGTCGAAGAGCCATGGGAAATCGTCTCAAGGTTTGATCCATTTGGGGGTGAAGCTGGTGCTCTCACTGGGGGCTGGAGCACTGCTCGGTACCTGACTTGCGGACGCCGAATGAGTAGGGGTTGGGGCCTTCGGCAACGCACTCGGCGCACGAGGCACGGTAGGCACTTCGGACGAAGCCGACTGCACGTTGGTGGGCGTCGCGGAGGGTTGCGGAGGTGCCTCCGCCATCCTCCGGGATGGCTGATTCGTCTCTCTCGTCAGCGACGTCTCCTGCGTCCCCGACGTCGCCAACAATCGAGGAGCCGAGCTCGTAGCAGCGTCGCCGCTCGACGCGGTACTGACGAGCTTCGACACCACGAAGAAGCCCATCCCGATGATCGTCAATGCAACGACCGGCACGAGCCAACGGCGCCGTGGCGGCTCTCTTACGGGCTCCACGACATCGAGGCTGGATGGCAGCTCGGTCGGCGCTTCACTCGCTTGCGGCCCTGACGCCGCCTGCATCTCGAGCCCGAACTGCGTGGCCCCAGGCGGTCTCTTCAGCATCTTGTCCGTGTTCAGCGCGGCATGTCCTCGCGGCGCTGGTTCGAGCCCGATCAGCACGTCTTCCGGTAATCCTGGCTTGGGGACTTGTACGGGCGGCGTGAACACCTCAGGCGCAAGGATCACCAAGCTTTCGAGCACCGGGGCGGCGAGCTGCGGACCAGCCAGATCGGGAGCTGGCGACGCAAGTCCAGAGACCGGCGCGAGCGCAGTCGATGCCAACGCCGCCGACCGCATCTCCAGCGGATCGACGTCGATCGTCTCGGCGCGTGGTTGCAACCGCAGAGCCTGTAGGCCTGGAATCGTCGAGCCCGAAGTGATCTCCGCAGCTCGCGGCAGCAAGCCCGGTGCTTGAACCCCTGGAGTCGTCGAGCCCGCATCGAACTCTTCAGCCCGCGGCACCAAGCCCGGTGCTTGAACCCCTGAAATCGTCGAGCCCGCAGCAATCCCCTCCGCCCGCGGCAGCGCAATGGACACCGGCGGCACGATCCCCTGCATCGCAACCTTCGCCCCCGCCTCCGGCAGATACGGCGGCAGCGTTCCCTCGGCATGAAATCCCTGCACCGCTTCCCTCAAGACCTCATCGCCTTCGATCTTCTCTCGTGCACGGTCGGCGGCACCCTGGTCCGCAACCAGGGCTTCGACGTTGGCGCCAGGAAGGAAGGCGCGCGGATCGGTGGGTTTGCGAGTCATCCGAATTCGTTTTCTTTCTTCGCGACCTTGGCGTGGCCGTTCGACTTCTGGCTCTTGATCATGTCGGACCTCGTCTAGAGCCCATGAGAATTCAACTTGCTTGGCGCCGCAGCGGGAGACTGCCCCGGACGTGCATTCCCGGGCCAACTGCCCGGCGAGCTCCGGGCCGAGCCTGGCGGGCTCACCCCCTGGGTGAGGGTCGTGGACGCGGACGCACTTGGCGCAGGGGTCGAAGAAGGCAACAGCTCCGGCAAGCTCGGCGTCGACGCTGCGGCCGGAGCCGATGCGACCACTGGCACGGCCGAGCCTTCGGGGCGACCCGAGACGGCGTCTCTCCGAGACGACAGCCGAGCGGCGGCGGCGGCGACAACCAACAAGGCGAAAGCCAACAGCAACCCAGGCGCAATGCTGATGCGATGGTACGAGACCCAGCTCCAGAACGAGCGCCGCGGCGAACCGTTTTCTGTGAAACGGATCGGATCGATCTCCGTCGCAATCGAAGGTGCCTGGTCGGTCACACTAAACTTCGCATCCATCAGGGTCGCTACCGGGCGTCGCGCTTCTGGGGCGCTCACGCTCCCAGCGGCGGGAGCAGGCTGGTAGCTCCGCAACGCCGCGTCCGGTGGTGCTGCGCTCGCGACATTCATCCGAATCGTGCGCGGTGGGTTCCTATGCCTTGGCTCGGCCGCGGCCTCGGGGCTGGCGAGCGTAGGTCTCGCTCTGTCGGACATGAGCTCCGTCGACAAGACCGGCGCGAAGCCTTTCGGCGGCGAGCCGTGGAGCTCCCACGCCGCGGGCGTGACCACCGCCGGATCGCCAGCGTTCCCGCGCGGCGAAACGCTTTCGGGCGGCAGCACGATCCCGGGCATGCTGCCCGCGCGCGAGAGAAGCGCATCGGTCGGCACTGCGGTCCTCGTCGTCTGGGCCGCCGAAGAGATGGGCGACACCTTGATCTCTCCCAGAATCTTCCGCAGCTCGCGCGCCACCTCGTCGGCACCGGCCCTCGCGCGTCCCTCCTTTTCGAGGCAGCGATCGACGATGTCTCCCAGGGCTCGAGGGATCCGACCTTCGACATCGACCTTGATGTCATCGAGTCGAAACGGCCTTCTGAACCCGTGCCCGAACATGGCCGCCTGGACGCTCGGGAACTCTCCATCGCCCTGAAAAACGTGTTTTCCGCCCGAGAAAACCTCGAAGAGAATGCAACCGAGCGCGTAAACGTCGGAGCATGCGCCGATGTCTGCCGTTCGATTCTCGAGTTGCTCCGGCGCCATGTACTGGGCGGTTCCCATGCGATCTGCGGCGTGGCCCGGAAGGACGCTCGTTCGAATCCACTCCCCACGCACCTTTGCGAGACCAAAGTCGATGATCTTCACGATTCCGCCGGGAAGAACGGCGACGTTCTCGGGCTTCATGTCGCGGTGAACGATGCCGGCCGCGTGGATGGCGCTCAGCCCTTCGGCGACTTGAATGGCGATGATGAGCCCCGAGTCGAACGGAAGAACGACCTTGTGACAGAGAGCCCGAAGCGTGCGCATGCCGTCGAGCAGCTCCATCACGACATAAAACACGTTCTGGGCGGTGGCTCCTCCATCGAGGATCTTCGTCACGTTGGGATGATCGATCCGAGCGCCTGCCATCGCTTCGCGCTGCATCCGGTCTTGAAATGTCGGATCGACCGATCGCTTGAACGGAAGCACCTTGAGCGCGACGCGGCGTCCGAGAAAGGTGTCGACTGCGAGGTATACCTCGCCCATTCCGCCTTTGCCGAGGAGCGCCTCGATGCGGAACTTCGCGCACATCTCGCCCGTCTCGAAGGTGTTTCTGCGATCGTCGCTCATAGCAGCCCCAAGAGCATTTGAGCTGCGAAGTGCAGCACGAACATCACCAGCTCACCAACGACGAAAGTGCAGGCGAAGACCGGGAGGTCGAAGGGTGCTCGGTCGGCGCCAGAAGACGGCTCGAACCGAGCGAAGGCGCCTTTTTCGGACGTCTGGCCCACCTTGGGTGCCAACGTTGCTCCGACCGGAGCTCCCGACCCGACCGCTGGTGCCAACGCGACCACCCCTGCGTGACGTTCGCGCGACTCATGCGCGCCTGCGTGAACCGCCGCAGCGACAACAGACGCCGCTGCACCGATTGAAGGCGGCGAAGCATGAACGACCGGGCCTCGAGCTGGCGGCACATCAACCGCAAGTGGCTGAGCAGCCGCTTCAGAAGTGGGAGCAACCGAAGCCTTCGCCGAGTCGGGAGCCACCAGTCGCCGTTCGAGAACATTGCCCTCTCGGGCCGCCCATTGCTCGAACCGAAGCAGAGCCTGGTCGAGCTCGTCGATGGTTTGGTAGCGCTGTGAAGGAAAACTGATCGTGGCTTTTTGAACAATGGCAAGGAGCTCGCTTGTCAAGATGGCGCCGTCGAGTGGCGGAGCCGGCTGGCAGATCTGAGCCCGCTTGATGTCGTCGAACGCGGACAGGTGGGGGAAGCGAACATCGCCTCGAAGCATGAAGTCGAGAACCAAGCCAAGCGCAAAGACATCGCTACGTTCGTCGGCTGGGAGAAAAAGCAGAACCTCCGGTGAAGTGAAGTCTGGGCTCCAGCGCGTCTGCAGCTGCGTGAGCATCTCAGCCGGAACGAGCTCGGCCGGCGTGATGGTCTTGTCTACACCGAACCCGAGCAACTTGACCTCCGCGAGTGGCGTGTCGGGCGAATCCACGACGAAGACACTCCAGGGATTGATGTCTCGCTGAAGGATGCCGGCATGGTGTCCAGCCGAGGTCGCGCTACTCAGCCGACGCGCCCAACGAACGGCCTTCCCGATGGAGAGGGGTCCGAAATCGAGCACCTGATCATAGAGCGAGCGTCCGACGAGCGGCTCCATCACGTAGTACGGGCAGCCTTTCCCAAGCCCTTGCGAAGCCGTTTCGTTGCTGATCAGCTCTCCCGCGTCGAGCACACGGACGACGTTCGGGTGGTCAATCTGCGACAGCAGCTGCGCCTCGAGAACGAAGCGAGCGCGCAAAGCAGGGACGTCGCGAAACTCGATCATCAGCGCCTTCGCAACAAGAGCCTTCTTCATGGCTCTGTGCTCGACCGCCAGTACACACCCCATCAAGCCAGTCTTCTCGAGATGATCCGTGAGGCGGTAGCGAGTGCCTTCAAAGGGATCGGGGAAGATCGGGGGCTTCGGAATCATGAGCGCCTCCAGAGAGTCGGCTCCACGAGACCCGAGAGGCCAACAAAAGTCGACGGTGCGATGATGGCCCCTTCCGACGCCCGAAGAGGACTTGCTCTCATGCCCCGAGCTGCGCGTCCGAACGACCGATTTTCACGGCGAGACCGCTCATGAGCCAGCCCGCTGCGCGAGCCCACGATCGCCACATTCGCCCGACCCACATCTCCGGCGAACAGCTTCCTCGAGACCGCATTCGGTTCGATGGCGACGGCCGAGTCGCCGCCTACTGCACGGCCGACACCGGCAAAGGGAAGTGCGGGAAGTGGGTGGAGGCGAACCGATTCCAGCAATCTCTGCGGACCGACACAAAGGCTGTCGTAACGAAAAGCTTCCCCTGGCGCCTGTAGGCTTTGCCGCAAGCTCACGGCTGGTGAACCCCGCGCGCTCGTAGCTCCGACGCCAAGCTCACCAAGGCTTCCTGATGCCTGCGGCGCAAGGTTCGATAGGGCGTATCGAGCCGCACCACCAGATCCTTGAGAAGCAGCCCCTCGTCGTAGTGACCGTGAATCAGCTCACGCTGAATCGCGGGTAGGGTCCCGATCGCCTCAGCGAGGACGCGCTTCAGACGCACGTGGTGCTCGATCTCGATGGCCGAATCCTCGGCCGAGGGCTCGCTTGCGACCGTTCCGATCGACAACGCGAACGAGGCAGCGAGCGCGCTCAGCGTCTCGTGCATTCTCTTGCGGACGTCTTCGTCGGAGTCGCGCAACGCATCGGTGCGCTCGGTGATGTCGCCTGCCAACGGGCCCAACGATGAGGTCGGGAGCGGCAACTTCGAGCGCTGACCCGCCTTGCCGAGCGAATCGAGGATCTCGCCTCGCACGCGCAGGAACCCGAAGACGTGGAAGGGCACCCCGGTCGAAGGATCGTAGTGGAATACCGCTTCGGCCAGCGCGAGCTCGCCCACGCCTACGGACTCGTCGTAATCGAAACCATGCAACCCCGAGAGTCGCCGTGCGAGCTGCTTCACGAGCCAGAGCGCTCCGGTAACGAGATCTCGCTGCTCCCCAGAAAGACGTCGGGGTAGCTTCGACACGGTCCCTGTTGCCGCTCCCGACTCAGCCACGGTCTTTGTCCCCCCGTACGAGCGCCGTGGTCGCTTCGCCGCCCGATTGATTCCGCTCCCCTACTTCGCCGCTCTCGAGGATAGGCGGTCGTGGCATGAGACGCGCAGTCATTTCCGAGACCGTGGGGTGCAGCAAAAGGACATCCGTGAGGTAGGCACGCATCTCATCGAGCTCCATAGGCGACAGCAGCTCGAGGTAGGGCTCGAGAGCCTCTCCGACCTGGACCTTCACGAACGCCAGTGCTTCATCCGATTCTGCGAGATTCATCGTGTCCTCCTCGCCCCGCCGCGTTGCCGCAGCCCCGAGAGACTGCCCGTTCGCGAGAGCTTTCACCAAATGAAATCCTCCTCGCTTCTGACGAGGGGCCAGCCTGGAATCCGCCCCCACTGAAACGTACGGGACGCGCGCTTTTGTCGGCCTCCGCCACGCGAACTTGAGGACTATGCCTCCGAATGGTCGACACGGAGAAGACCGGTAACGCCCTCGATGGGACTGCATTCTATGCGGTTTCGGAGGTCGGTCGCGGCGGAATGGGCACGGTGCTCCTCGCCGAGCACCGCATGCTGAAGAAGCGCGTGGCAGTAAAGCTGCTCAATATCGAGCTATCCGACGAAGAAAACCTGATCGACAGGCTCCGCGTCGAAGCTGAGATCCTCGCCAATCTATCGAGTCCCCATGTACCCGTTCACCGGGTCTCCGAGTTGATGGCCATACGTGATCATATGCGAATGGGGGCCGACGTGAGGATCGCGGCATGATCGATTCGCGATGTGTCCACCGTCGACGAGCGACTGAGCAAGCTGGAGGCCAAGGTGGCCGCGCTGCTGAGGACCG
>JAYUUB010000010.1:0-7579 GCA_043755175.1 Polyangiaceae bacterium
CCGGTAGACCTGTCCCGTCGATCCACCGCTGGGTAGACGGTACGACTCGGACCTGTCCCGTCGACCCGGCACTGGGCAGACGGTTCAAGTCGAGCTCGAAAACCGTCGCATCCCAGCCAGTCTACGGTCGGCCGGGACTGGCGCGGGCCGACCTGTGGTATCGAGGCGGAGGGGTGATCGAGCCATGGCGGCCCGAGCCACTGAACCCGCGTCAGGAGCCGGCATGAAGATTCTCGCGTTCGTCATCGTTCTCTTTGGTCTTCTCACCGCTGCGTACGGAGCGGTCGGCGTCGTGCCCAAGTACCAAAGCGTCGAGCGCGAGTGGATGGCGAGCTCGTCGAGCTCACCGTATGGCTCGTCGGGGCGTCACGCAGATCTCGACGCACGCAGAGACGAGCTCCGCAGTCGCGCGCAGAGCTATGCGCTCGCCGCCGGCGCGACGGCTATCATCGGAATCATTCTTGCGCTCATCGGTCGCAAGAAAGGGACATTCCCGACGGCGCTCGTCATCGGCGCGGCGGTCGTCACGCTCGGCTTGACGGGCTACATGCAGGCGGCCGGCAACATCTTCTGAAGTCCGCATCGTCGGATCGCGACTCCTCTCCGCTGGGGTCCGGCCTGCTTGCCCCATCGGATCGGTACTCCTCTCCAATGGAGCCCGATCCCCGGGTCGGTGAAGCACACCATCGGGCGCGGTTTCGCGCGTATCCTCACCGGATGTTCGAGCGTTCGCCGTTCCAAGAGTCATTGCGGCACAAGGTGCTTCTGGCGGCGTTGGGGGCCATCCCCGCGGCGGGGTGCAGTCCTGCCGCGACGCCGCTCCCGCCAGCGCCGAACCCGCCTTCCGAGGCGCAGCCCATCGCGGTCGTCGTTCCGGTGGCTCCGTCTTCGACGCCTGCCGTCGTCGCGACTCCCACGCCGAAGCAAACCGATACCGCGCCGAACGTGGGCCCCCAACAGGCGCCGAACGATTGCTTCACGCCTTTCACGGCGGTGCGGTCGATCGGAACAGGCGAGCCCGCGAGTCCGCCGCCCCCGAGCGCATTCGACAAGCACGGCTGCCTTCCGGCGTCGCAAGTCAGCAATGGCTGCTGCAACGTCGCCAACGGCGGCCCAAGGTTCACGAAGGGCTTTTGCTGTTACGACATTCCGACGGGTCCGTGCTGTGGGCGCCCCTTCGAGGTCGACGGCGTGGCGCGCGTCGCCGAGGTATCGCGTCGGAACGATTGGCTCGAACGACCCCATCGACCGGTGGATGGCCTCGCTCTCGACCCGAGCACACGAATGGCCGTCGCCGCCGGATGGCTTCGCGATGCGCAAATGGAGCACGCGTCGGTCGCGTCGTTCGCTCGTTTCGTCATGGATCTTCTCGCATTGGGAGCCCCTTCGGATCTCGTTCGCGACGCGGGCCGAGCCCTGACCGACGAGGTCGAGCACGCGAGGCTCTGCTTCGGTCTCGCGTCGCGCTTCGCCGAGCGAGACCTCGGCCCTGCCCCGCTCGCGCTCTTTGCCTCGGCGCCCTCGCGCACCTTCGACGAGATCGTTCGAAGCGCGGTGCTCGAAGGATGCGTCGGAGAAACGATCGCTGCGATGGTCGCCGAAGCTCGCCTCGAGGGGACCCGCGATTGGGAGGCACGAAATGTTTTATCGCGTATTCGCGACGACGAGACCGAGCACGCCGAGCTTGCGTGGCGATTCGTTCGTTGGGTGATTCGCGAAAAGGGAATAGTGGCCGAGCGAGTCGTGCTCGCAGCGTTCCGCGAGTCCCTCGGGTCGTCGCCAGCCGATTGCGAAGGCGCAATGGATGAGCCCATGGATTCGCGTCGATTCCGAGAAATGGGTCTTCTGTCGAAGGCCGAGGAGCGCGTCGTGGTCGCCGCAGGCCTCGGCGGGATCGTTCGCCCGGCCGCGAACGCGCTATTGCCGATTTTGGAATCGAGCTGAAGCTGGCGGTTTCACTTCGGTCGCCGAGCGGCTTGCTAGCTGCGCGCAATCCGGTTGACGAAAGCGCTGCTCTGTCCGACTCTTCGAAAAATGCCGTGGGACGATACGATTCGCGCTTTGGCATCCCAAGCGGCGGGCCACGAGCTCGGCGGACGAGAGCTCGAGCTGGCCGATCTGGAGCGGGAAATTGCGGAGAAGCTGAAAAGTGGCGGGCCTGGGCCGGCGATGTTCTTTGCGGCGGAGTACGAACGGGCCCTTGTTGCATTCGCCGGAACACCGAAAGCTGCGGCCCAGCTTGAAGCGTCGGCGCACGCCGGAGTTGGCACCGGAATGGGGCGGGACCCCTGTGAGACAGACGCCGGGCCCGTTCCCCCGCAGCATCAAGCGCTCGCGCTGTCGACCCAGAGTCACGTCGCCCAGGAACAAGCTGCGCGTGTTGTTCGGGAGAGTCCCCAGCTCGCCGTTCCCGCGAGGGCGTTGCCGTCCTATCTGCAGCAAGCGGCGGGGCCGCCGCCGCCCATTCATTCGGCGTTGCAACCCCTGACGCCGCCGCCATCGGCCCATCAGTTCCCAGCGACGCCCCAACCGGCGCCGCCGATCTTTGGGAGCAAGAAGAGCGACGGCGCGGCGATCAGAGCAACCGAAATGGCCCCGACCGCGCTGCTGCCCGAAGGATTGCCGATTCCAGCTCACTTGCGCATTCAGCGTGAGCCAAGCGCAGCCCCCAAAAGTCCACCCTCGGTCGTCATCGCCGAGATGCAAACGCCTGCGGTTCTGTCGACACGTGAGCCGTTCGCGCTGGGTGCGACGAAGCTCGCGCCGCATCCCAGTTCTGTCGCCAAGCCTCTTCCGTTTGCTGCCGCCCCGTCTGCGCCGTCTGCTCCGCCGGTTGTCGTCCCAAAGCCTTCGATGCCACAAATGACGATGGGACCTCGCGTGATCGAGAGTCCTGTCGTTCCATTTCGTGCCGCTGAAGCCAATCAGCTGGCGCCTGCGCAGGGCACCGGGACACGCTGGCTCGACGATCCGGCCCGCGGGGCGACCGTCGCACCGAATCAGACGGGCGGTCCTGTTCTCCCCTTTCGTGGCGTTCTCAACGAGCCCGTGAGTCGCGAGCAAGTCGACCTCAGCATGTTCCCAATTGAGCGCTACGCCGACGTCGTCGCCAGGCTCTCGCGGGGAGAACCTAGAGAGGCCGTCCTACGGAGCGCGGTGCTCACCGATGCGATGTGGGCCGCCGTCCAGCGGGCTTGGGGGCAATTGCTCAAAGACGATAAGGCACTTGCCGCGCACTTCAACCACCTACTCCAGCAAGGCCTCGGGCAAAGGGATCCCTCGCGATGACCACGATGATGCTCCACGTCGCGCGGATCTTGTTCCGCTCGCCCCCCGAGATCCTCGGCTTGGTCGCCCACGAAGCCGTGAATCGGATCGCCAAGATCCGCGCCAGCGTCGCCATCGATCGAGATGACGTTCCGGCCCTCTCGCAAGCTGTCGGAAGCCCGGGGAGCGCGCTCCTGCTCGATGCGCCCGTCAGGACCTTCCACGGATTGGTAGGATCGGTCGAGCTTCGGTCTTCCGTCGAGCTGCCTCGCTCCCACTCAGGACGCGTGCTGGCAGAAGTGACTCTCCTCCCACGCCTCGCTCGTCTGCGACTCCGCCGACAGAGTCGTGTCTTTACCCAGAAGAGCGCTCGCGACGTGATTCTCCAGCTCTTGAGCGAACACGGTGTCGAGGTCCGCGAGCGGCTCATCTCGAGCTTTCCTACGCGCGAGCTCATCGTGCAACGCGACGAGTCTGACTACGCCTTCTTTCGAAGGCTTGCCGCGGAATGCGGGATCACCTTCGGCGTGGATCACGCATCCACCTCGGGCGATAGCCGCATGACCGGCATGGGCGGTGCCGACGTGCTCGTTCTTTCGGATCATGCGCCCTACTACCAACCCATCGATGGATCGCCAGAGCTCGCGTTGCGGCGCAGTGCGCTCGAGCAGGCGATGGCACTGAGCGAGCACCACGTCCTTCGTTTCGATCTCGAGAAGGCGATGAGGCCAGGCGCGAGCCTGCTCCAAGCGTTCGACTTCGCACGGCCTGACCTCATGCCGCGGGCTGAGTCGATGCTGCCCGGGAAATCTGGCAAAGCTGCGGAACAGCTCGACGTAATCGTCGAGGACGGTGGCGACGGAGATGAAACACCGCCCGATGTCAGCGCCGCGCGCACGCGCCTCGAGCAGCGCAGACGAGGCGAGACACAGGCGAAGGGAACCAGCCTCTGCCGGCGTCTCGCGGTGGGCCGCGTCATTCATCTCGTCGATCACGACGTGACCGATCTGAATCGTCGCTTCGTCTTGACCGACGTGATTCACGAAGCATTCGGCGGCCCCTGGGTCCCCTCTCAGCGCCCCTCCTACTGGAACACCTTCTCCGCAATACCGGCCGAGACGACGATCCGCCCGCCTCGCAAGCGACGCCCCCTCGTCACCACGTGCGAGACGGCAACCGTGGTGGGTCCTCCGGGATCCGAGATTCACGCCGACGCATTCGGTCGAATCAAAGTGCAGTTTCATTGGGACGCCGAGGGGCGACGCGACGACAAGACCTCCTGTTGGATCCGAGTCGCTCAAGCGTGGGCCGGTGACGGATGGGGCGCACAGTTTCTGCCACGGGTCGGAATGGAGGTCGTGGTGCAGTTTCTCGGCGGGGACATCGACCGACCGCTCATCTCGGGCGCAGTCTACAACGCAACCCACCCGCTGCCCTTTCCGATCGGCGGTCAGCTCAAGAGCGGTATTCGCTCTCAATCGTCTCCAGGCAAAAAGGGATTCAACGAGCTCTCGTTCGAAGACAGCGCCGGCCGCGAGCTGTTCTTCACACATGCCCAGCGCGATCGAACCGGGGTCGTTCGAAATGACGACAAGGAGATCGTAGGCCACGACCAGACTCTCGATGTTTCGCACGACCGAACGACCCGCGTCGGCAATGACGACCGACTGGTCGTGGGCCACCGTCTCGAGGTGAAGGTGGCCGATCCATCGAACACCGGGACGGTGATGGAAGACAACTTGATTGGGCATCAAACCGGGGGGGCCGGGATGGCCATGCGAGGCCCCGACGTCGCCATCGATGCGAAGGGCAAGGTCGGGATCAAAGCCGGCAGTGAGATTACGGCGACTGCCCCGACCGTGACACTGCACGCCGACGGGCATTTCGTGATCGATGCGGGGGGGCCAATCGACATCACGTCCAGCGGCGCAATCAATCTCATTGCGGGCGGCGTGATCACCATCAAAGGCTCGGACGTGGTCGTCCAGGGCGGCTCGATCAAGCACAACTGAGCCGCCATGCCGGTCACGACCTTCGTCAACAAGCGCTCCGTTGTGCATCGCGCCTCTCAGGGCTTCGCGATGGCTTCGCCCGATCCATGCATGACGCCCGGTGCTGGCGTGGTTCCGTACGTCAATGTCGCGCTGTCGAAGGAGGCAGCGAAAACAGCGGCCACGGTTCACTCCGACGGCGAGCCCGTGATGAAGGCTTCCAGCATCTTCGCCACGTCGGTGGGAGACGAGCCCGGCACGCTCGGGGGCACCGCGAGCGGCGTCGTGAAGGGGGCCGCGAAGTTTTTCAACTTCAGCTTCGACGTGCTCATCGAAGGCGAAGGCACGCCGAGGGCGCTCGACCCGATGATGCAGAACATGGCCGCCTCGGGGCTCGGCGCCTTCAATGCGGCGACGCCGGCCGAGGTTCAGCCGGCGAGCAATCTCGCTGACCCCATGTTCGCGCTGCTTTGCGAGATTCTTTGTCTCTGCAATTTCCGCGGTCTGAAGACGCGGTGTGCACGGCGCTTGCTCGCGACGCGCAAAGGTCGCTGTTGGGACCCGAGAATCCCGGGGGTGTACGTGGAGGCGTCGTACGCGATGACGCATCCGCCCACGCTCATCCCTTCTAAAGAGACGAGCGACCATTGGAACGACAAGCACGGCAACCCATTGCCGCTCCCACTCGACTCCTGGCCTCCCAAGGGGTCGCGACGCCCGGATGTGGTGGTGGCGAAGAACCCGAAAGAGCCGCCGACGCCCGACAACATCGAAAACATCTACGAGTTCAAGTTCAAGGGGGACAGTTGGAAACCGGGACAACAGGCCGGCTACGATAAGATTGCTCGCCCAGGGGGCGGCCAAGTCAAATTGGTAAGCGCTGGTACCTGTCCGCCCTGTGGGCCTCATCCCCTCGATGACCTCAAAGACCTAGTCGAGAAATTTCTCAAAGACTACCTGAAGGAGAAGGCCATCGAGGCGCTCCCCTGGATGATCGGTTTCGGTGCGCTCCTGATCCTGATTTGGAAGACCCCTGCATACGCTGACGAAGATCCCGACGACAAGGACCACACGGACCCGGGCGAGCACGACAAAGAAGAAGAGAAGAATCGATCACCCGAGCCAACTGAGGATCCTCCCTTTCACAATGACCACGAGCCTCCCATTCTCCCGGTCATTTGGCCGCCTCGTCCGGGGCCAGCACCGCTCCCCGGCCCGGAGCCGGAGCTCCCCTGGCCACGCAAGCCGACGCCGATTCAAATCCTCTGGCCTGCTCCGCTCCCCAAGCAGATCGCTCGCCCCTTCCCGGCGATTCCAGTGACCCCCTACCATCCGCCCCAATGCGACTGGCCAGCGGGCCGAGGGGTTTTCCGATAGGACTGCAATGACCGGACTCGACACCACCCAACTTCCTGCAGCTGTTGAGCTGTGTTCCTACCTGAGCTTCCATTGGGCCGTTCGCTCGTCGAACGATCCGGGACTCGCCCTGGTCAAGTGGTACCTTGAGAATTTCGACGCCCACCTCGTTTGGTCGGTGGACGACAAGACCGGCAGAGCTAGAAAGTACGAGCGATCGGGTCTCCTCCAATTCTGCGAGGCCAACGTGCGCGGCCACTTCGTGCCTCAAGGCGAGTGGAGTAGCTCCAGGTCGTTTGGCGCCTATGGTTCGAAGGACAAGCGAGGGGTCAGTCCCTGGACGCTGCGGGCCGCCTTCCAGAACGGCGCGTGGGGCTCCAACGTCCTGATGACGTGGCCTATTGCTAGCTCGCCCTCCTGGGCAGAGCTCGCGTCGAAGCTTCGAGACGCGGCGGACCCTTCTTTGCGCATGGCACACGGCGGTCTTACCTATGCTTATTCGGTCTTCGACCCCCACGACGGGCCCAGACGGCACGCGATCGTTCCCCGGTTTTGGGGCGTGGACCCGCCGGAGCCCAACCCAGACGGATACGCGTCGATTGAAGGAACACGTTCTCCGAGCTGGCTCACCTTCGTACCGTCCGACAAGCTCGAAACACTGGAGCCCGCCACGCTCGATCGACTCGACCCCGGGATCACGCAAACGAAGGTCGCCGGCGGCACCCTCTTTCAGCTGGGACCGGAACCCATCCTCGGAGACCAGAATCGAGGTGAGCCCATGCCCCTTCACCGGGAGCTGGCCCGGGAGCTCAAGCCCATCCGCGGGAACGGGACCCACTGGATCAATTCCACGAGCTACGAATACCACACTTGGGTGGCTCGATTCGATGCGCCGGAGACGGAGCTTACCCCGTGAAAGCAATACTCGCGCGAAGGCCGAAGGGTTTTCCGATAGGACCGACATG
>JAYUUB010000011.1:0-55836 GCA_043755175.1 Polyangiaceae bacterium
GCGCGCGAGAGCCCGGCACGAAGCTTTTGGAGCTCGGAGCGCTTCACGAGGACGTCGATATCGCCCATCGGCCTCGCCCAAGGGAGCGGGTAATGGGTCGACGCGAGAGCGGCCCCTTTCACGAGCAGCGCCGACGCCTTCGCCGAGGTGAGCACTTCGGAGAACTGTTCGAGGGCGTGGCACCTGAGGAGGTACAGCGCTTTCAGCTCCGCGGTGTCGCCTAGCGAAGCCGGCCAGGCTCGCGCGGCGAGGCTGGGCATGGCAATCGACTGGGGGAGCTCATCGAGGCTCGTCATTGCGGTACTGACAGAAGGACGAGGCTCTCACAGAATGGGCGTCGGCAGGGTCAGAGCTTGGCTCGTACACCAAGTTGGGCGACGGTTAGAGCGGTTGTTGAACTTTCGCCGAGTCTGACGCACCCTACTTTCCCTGGAAAGCATCATGACGGCACCGCCTTCTCCCTTTCTCCCTGTCGCCGAGCCCGATCTCGGCCCACTCGAAGAACAGCTCGTACTCGAGGCGCTTCGCTCGGGCTGGGTCTCCTCGATCGGCGAGTTCATCAATCGGCTTGAGCGTGAGTTCGCGGCGTTCTGCGGAGTCGATCACTGCATCGCGCTCGCCAACGGCACGGTCGCTCTCCACGTCGCTCTCGTCGCGAAAGGAATCGGACCTGGCGATGAGGTCATCGTCCCCGATTTGACCTTCGTGGCCACCGCGGCTGCCGTTCGACATGCCGGTGCAATCCCGGTGCTGGTCGACGTCGATCCTGTCTCGATGTGCATCGACCCGGATCTCGTGGCCGACGCCATCACGCCACGAACGAAGGCCATCATTCCGGTCCACTTGTTCGGTCATCCGGCGGCGATGGATGCCCTTCGCCAGCTGGCTCGTGACCGTGGGCTGTTCCTGTTGGAAGACGCCGCCGAGGCGCACGGAGCACGCGTGGGCGATCGACGCGTCGGATCGCTCGGCGACGCCGCCGCGTTCAGCTTCTACGGCAACAAGCTCCTCACCACCGGCGAGGGTGGCTGCATCACGACCAACGACGCAGCGCTGGCCAAGAGAATTCGATTTCTCAAAGACCACGCAATGAATCCGGAGCGTCGGTACGACCATCCCGAGGTTGGATTCAACTATCGAATGACCAATCTCCAAGCGGCCATTGGTTGCGCTCAGCTCTCGCGATTCGAAGAGATGCTCGCGCGAAAGGCTTCGGTCCTGAAGCATTACCGCGATGCGCTGGAGGGCAGCGCCATCGTGCTCAATCCGAGCCTCCCGAACACGAAGAGTGTCTGTTGGCTGGTGACGGCGTTGCTGCCTGGGGAATGGTCACCCGAACGTCTTGCCGCCCTCGGACAGCGATTGCGGCTCGAGCACGGAATCGATTCGCGTCCGTTCTTCATTCCGCTGCACGAGCTCCGCCCCTATCGCGAGTGTCGTTGGGTTGGACGAGGAGCACCGCAAAGCACAGCGCTGGCATCCCGTGGGCTTTGTATGCCCTCATCGAATCACCTGACTGTGAGCGATATCGCACGCGTAGCTGGGGCACTTCGGGCTGAGTTGTCGCGGGCGAGCTGACCGATGCCCGGCTTGCCTGCAATGCCGCGTCCGCGGACGCGGACTTTGCGCCTCGCCTCGCGCGACTTGTTCGGCCTTTTGGTCGTTCTTGCATGGGCGGCGATCGCCGTCGTTTTCCACGAAGAATTCTACGACTACTACGCGGTACTCTCGTCAGTGGTCATTCTCGCAGGAGCCGTATCCTTCTACCGATGGGATCCGGCTCCCGGCAGAGAAGGGTACCGGCTCCTCGGTTTCTTCGTTTGCGGTCAGGCGTTCATCAGCTCGGGCGTGAGCGTGCTCAACCGCGTCGATGTGAACCCGCTCCTCAGCACGCCAACCGAAGAAGCATTCTCGGCCGCCGTCGAATCGACGGTCATCTTCGCGTTTATGTTCCTACTCGGTGCCCTCCTGACGGCGCCGCGCAGCGGGCAAGCTCTTGCAGATGCTCCCACACCCACTGCGGGTCCCACCCGGCTGGTCGCACTGGTGGTGGCCACGATAACCTCGCTGCTCACAATCAGCTTGCTTAGGTCGGACACCGGGCAACTCGGAACGCTACCCTTCATCTTCTTCAACATCGGGATCATCGGTCCGATGTTGATCGCGCAGGAGTCGTTGACCGGAAAACGCAATCGATTAGCGCTTGGCATTCTGTTGCTCGGGCAAGCTATCACTGTTTTTTACACGAGCATGCTGGGTGTTCTCTTTCTCCCACTTCGCGACCTTTTGATGGCGCGAATCTACCTGAAGAGACCGCTTCCGTTGCTGTTCATTGCGGGTCTGATCGGTGTCTTTGTGCTTCTCAATCCAGTCAAGCATCTGTTCCGAGCTGAAACCGCCCGGTCCGATGATGCCGACGGAGCGGGACAAACCTATGCGCGATGGAGCGACGCCTTCTCGACGACTTGGAGCGACGACAGCAAATCCCAGCGTTCCCGAAAGACGGGGCTCGAAGAGAGCAGCAGCCGACTCGACTACAATTGGATTTCGGCACACGTCTTTCGAACTGTCCCGCGGCGCCTCCCCTTCGAGGAAGGTGAGACCTATGTACCAATTGCTACGATCCTGATCCCCCGGGTAATCTATCCCGACAAGCCAAACAGCGCGGAGTACGGGCGGGGAAAGTGGATGGTCAAGCTCGGAGTCCAAAGCCGGCAGGCCACCAGAACAGCATCATTCGCATTGCCAACTTCTGCGGAAGCGTTCTGGAACTTCGGCTGGCCAGGAGTCTTCTTGGTGCCGACACTCTTGGGAGCGTTCGTTGGGCTGATGCTCCGATGGGGGCCCAAAGATCCGGTCGTCAGGGCGGGCTATGTGGTGCTGCTTGCATCTAATCTCGGCCAGTTCCTCGACATGATGATTTGGATCATCCCAGCGTTCGTCACCGTCGGCGCTTCCGCCATCTTTGCTGCTCTATACAACCGGTTTGGCAAAACAGCCCTCAAAGCGAGCAAAGCACAACCGGTCATGAGAGCCCCCGAGGCAGCACCGCTCGCCGCGGAGTGATCGGTACTATTTCGCCCTTCGGTCAGCCTCCGATCGCAGATAGCTTTGCAATTCAACTTTGAATGCGCCGGGTCAAATACGCATTCTCGAGAACCAGCACGTCCATCTTCGTCCGCAGATAGCAAGCGAGCGCTTCCTTCGGCGTACATACGATGGGCTCGTTCTCGTTGAACGACGTGTTGAGTAGAATCGGGACCCCAGTGAGACGGCCGAACTCGGTCATGAGATCGAAGTATTTGGGGTTCTCTGTCCGTGTCACCGTCTGCAACCGCCCCGTGCCGTCGACGTGGGTGACCGCGGGGATGGCGGCGCGCTTATCGGGTTTGATCGAATAGACCTTGGTCATGAACGGATCGGGCGCGGTCTGTTCGAAGTAGTCGCCGACGCTCGCGAGAGGGAGCGCGGGCGCAAACGGCCGAAACATCTCACGACGCTTGATGCGGTCGTTCATGAGGTCTTGCATGTCGGCACGGCGTGGGTCGGCGAGAATCGACCGGTTGCCAAGAGCGCGCGGGCCCCATTCCATGCGGCCTTGGAACCAGCCGACGACGCAGCCGTCGGCGAGATCTTTCGCGACGCGCTCGGTGAGCTCCGCGTCGGGGAGCGCGGTGAACTCGACACCTTCGCTTCGCAGCAGGGTCTCGATTTCTTGCTGGGAGTAGTGCGGCCCGAAATAGCTGTGGCTCTGAACGAAGCGCCGCGGCTGACCGAGCTTCTGGTGCTCGACGTAGAGCGCTGCGCCGAGCGCCGTGCCTGAGTCTCCCGCGGCAGGTTGAATGAAGACCTCTTGGAATCGCGTTCGGCTCGGGATCTTTCCCGCCGCGAGGCTGTTGTGGGCGCACCCGCCAGCGAGGCAGAGACGCGAGGTGCGGGTCTCTTCCCATGCCGAATCGAGAATGCCGAAGAAGGCTTCTTCGAATAGGGCCTGCGTGCTCGCCGCCACTGCTTTGAATCGGTCGGTCATCGGACCGCGGTGCTCGCGAGCGGGCCCGAGGAGCTCTTCGAGCTTGTCCGAGTAGATGCGCCCATAAGAGGGCTCGCCCTCCCAGGTCATGTCGACGCCGACCGTGTGGTGCTGAAAGTAGTCGAGCCCGAGCTCGAACGAGCCCTTCCCTGGGATGAGGACGCTCCGCAGGGTCTCGACCAGATCGGGCTCACCGTAGGCGGCGAGGCCCATGACCTTGTATTCGTCGCCGTACTTCGGAAAGCCGAGGTATTGGGTCATCGCCGAATAGAAGATGCCGAGCGAGTGGGGAAATCGAACGCGCCGGTACGACTCGATCTTCTTTCCAGTACCTCGGCCCCACATCGTGCTGATGAAGTCGCCGAAGCCGTCGACCGAGACGAGCGCCGCGTCTTCGAAGCCCGAGGGATAGAACGCCGACGCCATGTGAGCGTGGTGATGCTCGACGCCGTGGCTCGTCGCGCGAATCCGCTCGGGATCGATGCCGAGCGACCGAGCGAGCTCGGCCTTCGGGTTTCTCGCCTTGAGCATGTTGACGAGGCGATCCGCGACGGCTCCCATTTTGGGCCGCTTGGTGATCGCGTACTTGATCTTGTCGCCGAGGTGCGCGCCGGGGTTTCGGCCGATGGCGATGTGATCGACGTCTTCGATGCGGAGGCCTGCCTCGGCGAGACAATATTCGACCGCCAGGCGCGGAAAGCCCGCACAGTGCTTAATCCGGTTCAATCTCTCTTCTTCGACCGCGGCCACGAGCTGGCCGTCGACGAGGAGGGCGGCAGAGGCGTCGCCGTGGTGGGCATTCACACCGAGAACGATCATAGGTGGCCTATGCTGGGTCGGACCCCCGCGGGGGGTCAAGATGTCGATGGGGCTGTCGGCGTTCAGATGCGCGAAGGGTGCCGAGTTCTCAACCTCGCGGATCCAGGACGCGCGGATGCATCGAGGACTCGCCTGGTCTGGACGCCGATTCAGCGCAGCCACGGCTCGCAACCTACGGCCTTCGCGGGGTTTGAACTTCGACGCGCTTGCAGGCCACAGAGGAGAACGTCGCTACGCGCTCGACCCCCAAGGACCGATGAAGCTTTCTTTCACCACCGTCGCGTAGAAATTGATGCCGACGAGGACGGCCGCCGAGGCCCGACCGTGGTAGCCGTACCCTCACAAATGGACCAGAGCGTCTTCATGATGGACTGCGGGCGAGACTAGCGTGTGCGGCATCTTCGGCTTCCTGACGCGTCGCGCTGAAGAAGCGACCCGAATCGATCTCGCGGCAGCGACGCGCGCTCTCGCGCATCGCGGTCCTGATGACGAGGGCACGTTCTCTGGAAATGCCGGAGGGGTCTACTGCGGCCTCGCGCACACCCGGCTTGCCATCGTCGATTTGTCCCCGGGCGGCCACCAGCCGATGCGCAGCGCCGACGGCCGCTACGTCATCGTCTACAACGGCGAGATCTACAACCACCGCGAAGTTCGCGAAGAGCTCGAGGAAGACGGTCCGCCGCTCCGTACCAGCTCCGATACCGAGGTCATCATCGAGGCGTATCGCAAGTGGGGCCCGGCCGCTCTCGGTCGACTCCGGGGCATGTTCGCCCTTGCGATCTGGGACACTCGACTCGGGCATCTCTTCCTCGCCCGCGATCGTCTGGGGATCAAGCCGCTCTATTTCACCACATCGAGCCTCTCGGGGATCGCGTTCGCGTCGGAGATTCGTACGTTACTCGCGACGGGAATGGCTGCACCCAAGCTCAGCATGGCGGGGGTCGCAGGGTATCTGCATTGGGGGTCGGTACCAGAGCCGCTCACCATTCTCGACGCAGTCGAGACGCTCCCCCCCGGCTGCTACCTCACATACCAAGATGGCGTGCCCACCATCGTCCGCTATTGGAAACCCTCGCTTGCTGCCACGACGGCCCGTACGTTCGACGAGGCCGTGGAGCAGGTCCGCCCGCTACTACGAGAAGCGGTTTCGCTGAGACTGGTTGCCGACGTCCCCGTTGGCATCTTTCTCTCTGGAGGTATCGACAGCTCCGCAATCACGGCCCTCGCCGCATCGACGAGCAGCCAGCCTCTGCATACGTTCAATGTCGCATTCGAAGAAAGCGCGATGAACGAGGGTCAATACGCTGCTCTCGTCGCATCGCGATTCGGTTGCATTCACCACGAGGTGCTCCTCAAGCAAGATCGGCTTCGGGACGAGCTCGATGATGCGCTGGCCGCCTTGGACCAACCGTCGGCCGATGGGACGAACACCTTCTTCGTCGCCAAAGCCGTTCGCGAGTCCGGGATCTCGGTCGTCCTCTCCGGACTCGGCGGCGACGAGGTGTTTGCCGGCTACCAGAACTTTCGGAAGTTTGGGAAGGCGCTCCGCGTTTCGGGACTGTTGCCTTCGAGCACCGCAGGGTTTCTCGAGTCACTCGCAACCTTGCCGTTGATCCCCCCCACCAACCGAACCGAGAAGCTAGCCGCGCTGTTGACGGGTCGAGGCGATACCTTCGGAACCTACGCGGCGCTCCGATGCATGTTCACGCCGTCGCAAGTCCGAAGGCTCCTCACTTCATCACCCGTCACATCGCCGTCCGGGGGTAGCTCGGCAGCCCAAGGGCTCGATGCGGCTCTCGAAGCCGAAAGAATCGCCGATCCCATCAACCTCTACTCGGCGCTCGAGCTCACCAATTACGTTCGCGACACGCTCCTCCGCGACGCCGACGTCATGAGCATGGCGCATGCACTCGAGGTACGCGTGCCACTGCTCGACCATCGGCTCGTCGAGCACGTCTTAACGATTCCTGGTCACCTCAAGCTCGCAGACCACGTGAACAAGCCCCTCCTCGTGGCCTCATCGCCAACGCTTCCTGACAAGATCGTCAACCGCGCCAAGATGGGGTTCACGTTGCCTTGGGAGTCATGGCTTCGCGGTAGTCTCCGGCCGCGCATGGAGCACTTGCTCGGAAGCACCTCAATCGAGCGACTTGGCGTATTGAAGTCAGGCGAGGTAGACGCTCTGTGGCGTTCATTCGTAAGTGGCGACAAACGCGTGACTTTCTCGCGCGTCTGGTGCGTCGCGGCGCTGGCTGCTTGGTGCGAACGAAACGGGGTGGCGTCGTGAGATCGAGTTCTGGCCCCACCAAGGTGCTCTATTTGACGCCTGGTTGCTTCGACAAGGGTGGGATCAGTCGGTACAACCGGTACCAGATTCGTGCTCTGCGCGAGCTCGTTGGGCACGAGAACGTCGCCGTATATTCGGTTCTCGGGCCCGACCAGGACAGCTTCGAAGATGCCTTCGAAGTGAGCTTCTTCGCGGGGGGTCTCCGCAGAAGCCAAAAGGCACGCTTCCTCATTGAAGCGACGCGCTCAGCGCGCTCTCAAAAGCCTGACATCGTCCTCGCCGCGCACATTCATCTCTCGGCAACGGCAACGGTTCTCGCCAAGGCAAGCGGAGCGTCCAGTGTTCTGAATGTCTACGGCTCCGAGGTTTGGTCGGGTCTGCGGCCCGACAGCCGCTTCGGGATCACTCACACTCGACACGTCGTCGCCGATTGTCACTTCACGGCGCGATACATCGAACAGCAAGGCTTGCGAACCAGCGGGTCCACCTCCGTGGTCTGGGACTGCGTCGACCTCACCCAGTTCTGTCCCGGTGACCCCAATCCCAGGGTTCTGGAGAAGTACGGGATCCCTGATCCGCTAACGGGAAAGAATCTACTGACCCTCGGCCGAATGAGCCCCGATGCGAAGCACAAGGGCTACGCCCGACTCCTCGACGCTTTCTCGCGCGTTGCGCCCAGAGTACCCGACCTGAGACTGATCTTTGCCGGTCGTGGCGACCTGGTGAAAGAGCTACGAGCAGAGGCAGACGCGCGCGGCCTGGGCCACAGGGTCTTCTTCACGGGGATGATCGAAGAGTACGACATGGCCGATGTCTACCGTAGCGCGCACATCTTTTCGCTGATCAGCGACAGATGCCCTGGCGGGGGCGAAGGAATTCCGCTGACCCCACTGGAAGCAGCTGCTTGCGGAGCCCCTATTCTGGTCGGCAATCAAGATGGCTCGCAAGAAGCGATCATAGGCGGAGCGAACGGGTTCGTCATGGGACCGTTCGAGATCGATGAGCATGCTGCGAAGATCGAGATGCTCGCGACGAACGAATTGAAACGTTCCGAAATGGGAAGAGCTGCCGTCAGAACGATCGAAGCGGAGTTCTCCTACCCACGCTTTCGCGAACAGCACAGAGCGCTATTGCAGACATGGATGCCTCGGGGCGCCCATCCTGCGTGACAGTAGCCTGGTCGACCTCGAACATACGCAGCCATGAAAACAGCCATCAACCGAGTGCTCCGACGATTCAACTGTGAAATCCACGGACTTGGCTATCTCTCGAAGCTGGCCAAGGGTGAGTTCAAAACAGATGCGTTCGACGCGCAAGCCAAGTGCTTGGCGGGCCGCTCCGTCCGCACGATCTTCGACGTGGGCGCCAATCGTGGTCACATCAGTCAACGCTATCGCCGCATGTTCCCCGAGGCCAACCTGTACGCGTTTGAGCCATTTCAGGACACGTACGCCCACCTCAAGCAAGCAGCTCGAGAAGACGGGCGCATTCACCCGATCGCCGTCGCCGTTTCGAATGAAGTAGGAACGGCCACGTTCCATGTGAATCAGAGCGCTGACACGAACTCGTTGCTGGCCTCGGCCAAAACGGCGAGCGCCGCGCTCAACCAATCGACCTCGACGTTGTCGACGATTCAAGTACCGACCACGACGATTGACGTGTTCTGCAAGGAACACAATCTGGAAGCGATCGACGTATTGAAGCTCGACATTCAGGGCGGAGAGCTCCAAGCGCTGCAAGGCGGAGCCAGTCTGCTAGCGCGGCGCTCAGTACAGCTCGTCTACGCCGAGGTTTCTTTTTCCCCCATCTACGAGAAGAGCCCTCTCTTCCACGACATCGCCAAATACTTGCACGACTTCGGCTATGCGCTTCACGACATCTTCGACCCGTACTACGTGGGGACTCGGCTCGGGTACGCCGACGCCATTTTCCTTAGCCCCGACCTCTCGCGTCCTCGGTGATTGCGTCGTGACTCACTCCCCTCCAGCTCAGCGTGGTCGAACCTCCCCGCTCGTCGACTCCGAGCGGCGCCGATGAGCGCCGTCGTCTGCTCGCTCCCCAAAGCCGGGCTCGGCAACCAGCTCTTCTCGCTGATGAAAGCGTTGGCCTTCGCTCAACTCAACGCCGTTCCCGCACACGTCACCGGCTATCATCAGATCAAGCTCGGCCCCTACCTCAGAAACGAAAAGAACAAACGTCGCTATGGGGACTTCTTCACGTTCGAGAAAAGCATCATTTGCGACAGCCTGGTTCGAATGTGGATGGAGTTTCCTGGCCGGGAGATCGTCAATGAACCGCCACTAGAGGTCATGCGTCTCGAGCGCCGAGCTCTCTACGTGTTCAGCCAAATCCCGCACTGGGGGAACCTCTTCGACGGGCTTCGCGAGTACCGCCCGCTGGTGCGCCGTCTTCTGAGCGCCGTGGTCAAGCCGCAGGTCCATGCGAGACTCGAGCAACTGACACGACCCTGCATAGGGATTCACGTTCGAATGGGCGACTTCAGACGACCTACGGCGGGCGAAGACTTCGACAAGGTTGGGGCCGTCAGAACACCCGAACGTTATTTCATCGACGTGATCGGGGCAATCCGTGCGCTATCGGGAAGGGATCTGCCAGTTTCGATATTCACGGATGGTCGTCGCGAGGAATTCCAGCTCCTGGGTGCCGTCCCCAGCGTTAGGTTCGTGGAGGGCAACAGCGACCTCGTCGACCTTCTGCTGCTCAGCAGAAGCAAGATCATCGTCGCGTCAGCCGGGAGCACCTTCAGCTATTGGGCGGGTTTCCTATCAGACGCACCTCTGATCATGCATCCCGGCCACATTCACCGGCCGATCCGCACGACCGGAACCTGCACGGACCTTTACGAAGGGCCGATGACCGTGTCGAACGAATCATTGGCTCTGCAGATTCGCAATCTTTGACCAGCGACTCCTAGATTCCAGTCAGGGATTCTTCACGAGTGAGCGAGTCGGCGGGGTCTTGTTCACCAAGAGCAGATTGCATCCAAGCTCCCCAGTCATAGTGAACTGCTCGCCCAATCGTTCGAGCAACTCGGCTCGAGCTCGTTCGTCGTTTGCCTCGACACAGAGGATGAGCGTGCGCGAAAGAGTCTTTTGTGCGCCAGCCAGCACCTGTAGATCAAACCCCTCCGTGTCGATCGACAGGAAGAAGGTCCAATCAACGTCGAGGTCTTGAAGAATCGTATCGAGTGGTAAGATGGGCAGGTATTCGGTCCGCAGGATGTTCGGCTGCTCGCTCACCTTCTGCGTTGCAACCGAAAAAGTGCTGAGGACAGGGGTGCTCGCGAACTGGAATCGCCCCAACATCGGCTTTTCCCCGCACCCGACGCATACGGCCGTGTCCCTCGGGCGGACTTGCTTGTGAAGGGTGATGAGCTCCCGGTTCGGCTCGATCACGATCCCGGCATGACCCTGACGGTAGAGAAGGTAGGTGTTGGAAATGCGCGTCGGATGATTGGATCCGACATCGACGAAGACACCTCCTGAGAGGTCCCACTTCTGGAGCTCACGTTCCAACCATTGATCCTCGCCGTGCTGCGCGTAGGTCGCTTTTCTTGGGGCGAGCGCGTCGATTGTCGCGGTCAGCCAGCGCTTGGGGGGACCGAGGAACGGAAGCCTGTTGGCAACATCGGTGGCGGAGAACGGTGTCACGTGGACCTCGAGGTCTTGGAATCGTCCAGTTGGGTCAAGGGCCGCCTACCAATACCGAAGTGTCGGCGCGTGCTTCGCACCGCGCTCACTTGGTCTTGTCCGCGCGCGCTCCGTCTCGGTGCGGCTTGAGGTGGTCGACGCTTCTCACGTCGGGCACTGAAGCACCGCGGTCGCGAAGAAGCTTCGCGGTATCGGCGACGGCTTCAACGAGGAGGTGCGCGTTGCGAAACGTCCAAGCTGGGTGATTCCGCAGCATGTCGGTGTTGAGAAAGGCCGTCCGTACGAGGCGCACCATAGAGGACAGTCCGAGGCGGCCTCGTGCGTGGAGCCTCGCCCGGAGCACATTCGCGCGAATTGAGCGCCTGCGGCTTTCCCAAAAGGGGCGAGTCCGAAGCTCGCAGCCGCCAGGAACACTCTCGTCGTGAAAAATGCCGAGAGAAGTATCGAGCCAGATCGAGAGATCCCGCTTGGTCATTCGAAAGCAGAGCTCCTGATCTTCGCCTGCGCGTGCATAGTCGAACAAGAGCTCATCGAAGCCACCGGAACGCTCGAAGGTCGAGCGACGAAAGAACATCGCAGCGGAAATCACGCTCCGCATCGCCACGAGGTCTCTCGCTACACGATGGGCCTGCCGGGCATCGGCGCGTGCTGCGCGCAATGCGCGGACAAGGTCGGCTCCTTCGGTGATGATGACTGGACAAAGACATCCGACCTCGGTGTGTCGCTCGAAGCGTGCGGCTGCCCGGGCGAGGAAGTCGGGCGGGGCCACGAGATCGTCGTCGACGAATAGGACCACGTCTCCCGAGCTGATGGTGAAGCCGAGATTGCGCGCAGTCGATGCGTTGGCTTTTTCAGTCCAGATAACTTTCACGCCATCGAGGGCGGTACCCAACTGCGCCTGCAGCCACCCTGGCTCGTTTTGGTCGATGACCAGAACTTCGGCAGGGGGATGCGACTGGGATGCAAGCGCAACGATCGCGCGCTCCAACGAGTACGAGCGTCGGAAGGTGGGAATGATAACCGAGAAGCGGGTAACGCTCATCTGACGGCTCCGGAGTCGAACATCATCGCGCCTCAATTGCTCCGTATTCTCAAACGCGTTGTCGAGCCTTGACGGCGCCCTTGACCGATTCTTCGTGCGAGAGCGAACTCCGGTCGCGGAGTGGTCGGGCTCGGGTGAGTTGGAATCATGACTTTTTCGTCGCCCATACTACGGCTGGTCGCTATGGCTGCCTGACCGACCGAAGGAGTCAGTGAGCGTAGCACACTGTGGACTGCGGGCGCCTCGTAGGTGCGCGTGCGGGGTCGACGGGCGCCCGGCTCGAGGGATTGTTCAGAGGATCGAAGCGCTCACTTCCTCGGCTTACAGAACGGATGGGCATCTTCATCCAACGGCGCGACGCCAGCGTCGCGGATGTCGTGCGCGATCTGCACCGACGCCCGAGTCTCCTCGGCGCGGAAACCCTCACCAGAAAGAATCTTCTGATAGGAAATCGTGTGCAGATCTGTGAAGCCTTCGCTGAACTCGATTTCACGTCCGTCAACGGCGATCGAGCGGAAGGTGCGAGCTCCCGCTTGGGGTGGGAGATCAGACGGGTCGATGCTCAAGAACCATCTCACCCGTGCGTGCTGCAGCACCAACGCACCGCCGCTGGCAGTCGCCTCGGCCTTGTGGACTCGGCTCTCCTTCAGTCCACCGAAGATCCAGAGCAGCATGTCGAAGAAGTGGATTCCGATGTTGGTCGCAAGCCCGCCCGACTTCTGGGAATCTCCTTTCCAGGACGTGTGGTACCAACGACCGCGGCTGGTGATGTACGTCAAGTCGACGTCGTAGAATTTGTCGGGATCGCGCGCGAGCTCACCTCGAACCTGCTCCCTCAAGGCGATGAGCGCAGGGTGCAATCGCAGCTGGAGAATGCAGCTCACCTGACGACCCGTCTCGCGCTCGATCTCTGCGATGGCGTCGAGATTCCACGGATTGAGCACGAGCGGCTTCTCGCAGACGACATCGGCACCGGTTCGCAGGCCGAACCGGACGTGAGAGTCGTGCAAGTAGTTCGGCGAGCAGACGGTGAGGTAGTCGACACCAGAGCCGCCGCGACGGAGCTTGTCGAGATGGCGGTCGAACCGCTCGAACTCGACGAAGAAGTGGGCGTCGGGGAAGTAGCTGTCGAGAACGCCGACGTTGTCGGTGCGATCGAGCGCTGCCACGAGCTGGCTTCCGGTCTCTTTGATGGCCTTCATGTGACGCGGGGCTACGAACCCTGCCGCCCCGATGAGCGCGAACTGCTTCATGCAAGCTCCTATGTGGTCATACCGAGCGGTCGACCGAGTGGTTGATCGCGAGAGGCGCCGTCTGGTGAGCTTGCCGTGCGCAGAACTTCAGCCATTCGCTCGGCAAGAGCTCGACGGTGGTAGGTGGCGAGGAATGGCCGATCGGGTCGAAGCGTGAACCCTCCCCGAGCGATGCGAGCCAACGCGTCGACGCTGGCGTCGAGATCGTCCGGATCGGCGACGACTGCGAGACCGCTTCGCTCGAGAAAGTCTTTCTGGGACCCTGGTGTGACTAGCCCCAAGATGGGGCGACCCGCGCGGACGTAGTCGAACGTCTTCGAGGTGAGCGCGTAGTCTTGGCCGCCTTCGACTTTCGTCGAGGTGCATAGCAGGGCATCGAGCGATTGGGCGAGCTCGAGCACGCGCGCGTTGGGCACCCGACCATAGCAATGAACCGCATTCTCGACTCCGTGCTCCGCAGCCATGGCGTCGAGCCACCGCGGCTTCTCACCGATGAGAGCGAAACGGACGCGCGCGCCAAGGGCCGGGTCGCGGCGCTTCAGCTCGCGAAGCGTGCGAAAGAAGTAGTGGGGGCTGCGGTACAGATAGTCTTCGCGAACCGGGACGTAGTTGAGCTTTCGGTGTCTGGCCCGTCGCCACCAGGGAGTGAACGCCGAGGCACGCGATTCGGGCGTGTAATAGAAGCCGCCCACGTACCCGACTGTCACCAGGGAGTCGGCAGAGGTTTGCACTACTTCGAATGATTCGGGAACCACGAGCGAGCCATCGTACCCATTGGAGACGACCTGAAAACGGCGCGCCGGGATGTGTGGGTGGCTACCTCGGAACACATCCGCGAGCTGCTCCGTGACGGTGACGATGGCGGCCGCTTGCTCGAACAGCTTTCGTTCCCGTGCGTGCACGATGACCCAATGGGCATAGGTCGGGAATGGGACGGCACACCAATGCGACCAACCGTCGCGCATGTCGACGACGAGCGGTAACCGAAGCTCGCGCGCGATGTCGGCCGCGAGCCTACCGGTCGAAAAGGGCGGCATCGAAACGTAGACGACCGAGGGAGCGTGCCGCGCCACGATGGCGGGGAGCATCTTCATCAGCGCCGGTCGGATGCGGTCCGCGAAGGAGTCTTCTGCGTGCCCCCAAATCCTCAGGAACTCGCCAAGGCGCGTGCTGGGTGCACTCCCAACGGGCGCTGAAACTGCGTAGATGGAAAGTCCGCGGGGAAGCTCGTCCATGAGCGAAGGTTCGAGCGGCACTTCGAAGCTCTTCGAAGCGTCATCCTCGTTCAGAGTGATGACGATCGGCTCGATTCCGAGCTCTGGGAGGTACTTGCAGAGCTTCGCCGAGCGGTGGACACCGGTGGTGCTGAGCGGTGGGAACTCCAACGCGAAGAAGAGCGCACGCATCAGCGAATCAAAAGGCTCATCGAGTGAATTTCCCGACCAGCCCCGAGAGCGGCCGGAGCATCGGCTTGATGGGTTGGAGGCGTCGAAGCGCCGACTGGTACCACCCGCGATAGCGCAGGTCCGTTCCGAACTCCTCGTGCGACCGGTTGGGCTGCTCCAAGACGTCGTGAAGCTCCTTCTCCGAGAACCCGAGCTTCTTGGCGACGAAAGTGAAGTCTTCTTTCTGCAACCGCTCGTCGTAGGGGGGCTCTAGAAGCTCGGCCAGGGCCTCTGCTCGCGTGATGCTCCCATTCAGAATCAGGTTCGACAGATGTGCCTTGCGCTTATCGACTCCGAATTTGCGCGGGAGAATGTATCCTTGATAGAAGCGGGTAAAGACCGATTCGTGGTGCTTTCCACCATAGTCGCGCCAATCAAACTCTTCGATGAGTCGACGTTTTGCCGCCGCCTTGTCGTATTCCATTAGGTCGAGCATCATCACAACCTGAAGATCGCGCGCCCTCTCGTACCAAATCGACTGGAGAAGCCCCAGAGCAGGAAGCTTTTTCAGCTTCATCGTTCCGAACTGTCGGTGGATGCTCTGCAGATTGATGAGGTCGAACTTGGAGAAATACCACGCGTTCGGCAAGAGCCATTCGGTCTGAAGATTCGCGCCCGAGATTATGTGTTGAATGCCGTGCTGCGCGGCGACCTGGTGGATCGCACCCAAAATCATGTGGTCGGTGGGCACCTCGAGGTCGAGCACCGAAGCCTTGAAGTACGAGCGCTGGAGGTCACGAAACTCGGGCCAATCCATCACGAAGGTTTGAAGATCGAGATTGAGCTTCCGAACGATGTGCTCGATGTTCTGGACGGCCAGCTCGGAGTTCCACCCGTTGTCGAAGTGCACGATCAGCGGACGTAGGCCCAGCTCCGACGTCAGGACCGCGAGGTACGACGAGTCGACACCGCCAGAGAGACCGACGACGCAGTCGTATTCCTTGCCCCGCCCGGCCTGACGAATGGTGGCGATAACGCGACGAAGCGCCTCAGGTCGCTCCGCGAGGGGCCCGAGCGTGGCAATGTCTCGGTGAAAATCGGCGACGTAGTGACACACTCCGTCGGCGTCGAAGGTGATGTCCGGGTCGGTCGTGTCCATCACCGTCCGGGAACAGAGCTGGTAGGCACGATCACTTGCCTTTTCGGACCCCGCTGGCCAGCGCGCCGTGGCTCGACGCGCAGTTTCTTGGGCGATCACGGCACGCTCGAGGCTCGCCTCGTCGAGCGGTCCACGGTTGGCTTTCAGGTCTTTGGCTGCGTCGCCCTTCATCACATCTCCCAGTACCCGTGAACGTGCGGCACGCTTCCAGAGAGGCGTCCTAGCTTCGTAGCACGGCGGCGCGAAAGCGTTCAACTCACCCCAACAAGCCGTGTTCCTAAGCGTCCGGAAGCCTGACGGAGCCGGTCTGCGAGCGTTGGCCCGCTTCGCTGCGCGAAGCTCGGACAGTGGCGTGAAGGTCCGGGGTGACGCCAGGAGGGTCCGAAGGACCGACTAAAGCCAGGAACGACCTTGCCGTCCCCCGAGCAGGTAGACTGCGCTGCGTGTGCGGCTTCGTCGGCATCGCGTCCCCTCGTCACCAGCGCGTCGTCGCGCGTCACGAGCTCGCGCGGATGCTGGCACCGATCGCCTACCGAGGGCCCGATGACGAGGCGTTCGAGGAAATGCCCGGCTTCGGGGTCGGCTTCCGCCGACTCGCGATCGTCGATCGGGAGCACGGCCGCCAGCCGATGACGACCGGCGACGGGCGGCTCACACTCGTGTGCAACGGAGAGATCTACGACCACGGATCGCTGCGCGACAAGCTCTCCTCGAAGGGCCACCAGTTCAGGACGAAGAGCGACAGCGAGGTCGTGCTCCACGCCTACGCCCAATGGGGGCCCTATTGCGCCGAACATCTCCGTGGAATTTTCGCGTTCGCGATCTGGGACGCGACCGCACGGACGGTGTTTCTTTGTCGCGATCGCTCGGGGATCAAGCCGCTCTTCCTGCGGGCGCAGGGAGACGAGCTTCTGTTCGCGTCGGAGGCAAAGGCGATCCTCGCACACCCCAAGGTTCCTCGACGACTCGACCTCGTCGGATGCTTCGCCTCCGTCGAGCCGAACGCCGAGCTAGAGCGTTCGCCGTTCCTCGAAATCCAACAGCTCGGCAGCGGAACGACGCTCACCTTCGGCCCCGACGGCGTTCCACAGACACGGCGCTACTGGAGCTATTCGCCGACCACGCTGCCCGAACCAGGCGACAGCGAAGCGAACGACATCGAGCGTTTTCGAGAGGAGCTCGGGCGCGTCGTGAAGATGCAGCTGATGTCGGACGTTCCGCTTGGCGCTTGCCTCTCCGGAGGCCTCGACTCGAGCTATGTCACTGCGCTCGCGAGCAAGAGCCAGAGGGGATTCCAAACCTTCACTACCGTGTCCGAAGGTTCGCTCGATCCATGGTTTTCATTCGTCCTATCCCGCACGCAGAACCTCGAGAGCCATTTTCTCCGCTTCGACCCGGCATCGGCGCTCGCCGATCTTCCGCGCGTCGCGTGGGGAGCCGAAGGGCTTTTCGACCTCGGCTTCGCGAGCCGGCTACAGCTTTGCACCTTTGCACGCCAGCGAGGGATCGAGGTCTTGCTGAGCGGCCAAGGCATCGACGAGCTCACAGGCGGGTACGACAAGACCCACGCAGCGATGACAGCCGCCGCGGTGCAGGCATCGGCGGAAGAGGAGCTCTTTCACAGCAGCTTTCAGAAACTCGCCGGGCTCTTGGCGAGACCCACCGACGATGGCGAGCCCGGACCAGCGGCAGACCACGTCGCGGCCCTCCTTCGCCGCCAACACGCCGACCTCAGCCACTATCTGCTGCGCTTCGAGGACCGAATGGGGATGTTGGCAGGCGTCGAGGTGCGGGTCCCGTTTCTAGACCACGCGATCGTCGAGCTCTGTGCGCGGGTCCCGCCTGAACGACGCCGCACGCTCTTCGGCGACAAGAGGCTCGTGCGCGAGGCGGCGAAAGGCATCGTCCCCGACACGGTCCGACTTCGAGAGAAGTATGCCTTCAATGGGAACCTACCGACAATCACCCGCGCGCTCGAGGAGACCGGACGCGCGACGGAGATTTTCGCCCTCACCGAGGACGCCGCCGTACGTGCAAAAGGCTACTTCGATCTCGATCGCGTCCGGCAGCTCCGAACGACTCGAAGCGAACAGATGCTCGATGCCGTACTCGTGGTCCATTTGCTCGACGAGCTCTTCGTTTCCCACTTTGATCCGTTGCGATTCGCCAATGCACCTTCCGTGTCTGTCCACGAGGTCACCGTCGACGAGTCGTGGATGCCTGCGGAGGCCATTCTCTTCGCCGCGCGCACCGGTCCACGGGGGAGCGCTACGCCTTCTCTGGCCCGAGAGATCACTTTCGTCGGACTGCTCCACGAGATTGCGAGGCCTGGAGGCTCGAAGTCCGGGAAGCTCTTGGTCGTTCGGACGAGTAATGGGGACGAGGTGCTCACGTTGCTCCCGAGTGAGCTCGATCCAGCGCTTGTGTTGACCTGTCTTCGTGACGTCGATGGTCGAAGGAGCTACATCGATATAGCGACCCTCACAGCGGTCCCGCTCGACGAGATGCTCGCAGTAGGACGCTTCCTCGGCGAGAAGGGCTGGCTCGTGCACGCGCGCCGTCCCTAGCGTGGTATCGAGTCGTCGTTTTCGGACGCCGCCCCATGACCAAGCCTACGGGCTCTCGCGCGAATTGATCGCGGGCACTGTGCCAATCTTCTTCGATTTCCTCGCGCGCAAGGAATTCCGACGCCCACCACCGCGCGATTTCCTTGCCCGCAAGGAATTCCGACTCCGGGCACCGCGCCAATTGTTCGCCCGCAAGGAATTCCGATACCCTTAACGCGCGATTTCCTTGCCCTCAAGAAATTCCGACGCCCACCACCGCGCGATTTCCTCACCTGCACAAGTTCCGACATTCACCACCGCGCAAATCCGCTCTGCACTGCGAAAGGCGCACCAAATCGAGCGGCTGCGGGAGAGAGAACCATCGCCGCCTTGAACCACCGCTTCTCTTGTCGGCTGGATGAGGAATTGCTCTGGTCCAGGCGTGGACTCAACGCCTGCCGCGTGGACCGCGTACGTGCTCGAAGAGATCAATCGTCAGATCGTGTTGCGATGCCGCAATTACGATTGCCTCACGGCCCACGCCTTCGGGAGCGATGGTGGGATTGAGCCTCGCGATGACCGGGCTGACGCGGGCCACCACCGGAAGGCTGACGTGCGGAGCTACCGCTGGGCGCTCGTCCGTGCTTTCGCTCACGAGTCCGAGCGAGAATTTAACAGGCTTCGCGGCTCATCGACCTCCGCAGATCAGTGCACCGACGCGCGATTCGCCTCAATGCGCCGATTAATCTCCGGGTCGAGCCCTCGGTAATGACCTAACTCTTGGAGCGCCCGAACGGCTTCTTGGTGGAGCCCTGCCTGCTCGGCGAGATCTGCGGCGCGGGTCCACCGTGCTTCGTTCGGCGCTTTTCGGGCCCCCTTCTCAGCAGCGCCGTACGCGAGAGCCCATGACTTTCGGCCTGCGTAGAGGCCGGACATCCACGCATAGGCCTCGGCACAATCCGCGTTCGTCCGACAGTTGGCTGCGACGTAACGCTCGAGGACGTGCGGCAACTGTTCCTCGTCTTCGACCGTCGCTTGGAGCTGCAAGCATCCGCTCACATCCTCGAGCTTCAGGCATCCCTCGCGGAGGATCTGGCGCGCTCTGCGCGGGTCGCCGTCCAAGATCACGAACCTCGCGAGGTACTGATCGCCGATCGAGCTCTGAGGCAGATACTTGCTCAGCGCGGCGGACGAAGTGGCGATCGCTTCTTCGCACTCGATGCGGTCGTCGCAGTCGCCGCTCCCGAGCTTCGCGAAGAGTCTCTCGAGTATGCGAGCCCTCGCGGCACGCTGCCCTGGATCGCGCACGAGAATCTCTTCGTCGAGACGGTTCGAGAGCTCTGGGTCTTTCACCCGAGACGCCATCAGTTCCAGAATCGCAATCCCGGCCACGCCTCCGGGCGCCACTCTCGAGAGCTCATTAAAGTCGCGTGACCAACTCAGCGCGGTCGTGGCTATAGGAACCGCGAGAAATGCCTCGTACTCAGCAGCGAGCCCCAGCTCCATGAAGGCCTGCGAACGTGCCCCGCGGGTCGCGAGGTATTCGGACAGAATGAAGTGCGTGAGCCCGATCGAAGGCCCGCGTTCCAATGCGCGCTGAATCCACGGAATCGGGTCTTGGCCGGCGTGGAAAGTAAGATCGGCACCTGCGAGGGAGAAGTAATATTCGGCCGGGAATCGTCGCATGTTCGCAACGATCGCGTCTTTCGCGGTCGCGGCGGGGAGCTTGCCTTGGTTGGCCGCAGACACCAGCGCGTGCACGTCGTCACGCGCCGTGGCCAGCGAAGGAAGCCCGCGAGACAGCGACAAGACGGAAGCGATCACTGCGATGGACGCAGTGGCGGCGACAGGGACGAACGGCGCCTTGGCTGGAGCCGCCACGGCGCCTCGTCCGCGAACATTCCCCCAAAGCGAACCGAGCACGACGAAGAACGCAATCGCCACGCCGGGGACCTCGAGCGAGAAGTCGGCGAGGTTGTGAATCGCGATGGCAACCACTGCCGCGAGCGCTCCGGCGCTCTTCACACTACGCAGGAGGCCGAGCTTCCACGGTCGAAAGAGCCAGACAAAGGCCACCAACGCGACGACGCCGACGAGCCCCCATTCCGAGATCCATTGGGCAACGAAGTTTTCCGGATGCGTGAAGACGGTATTGCCGCTGACCGACGGTCGATACGCTTCGAAGGCGCTCTCGAAGGCGCCGCGACCGATGCCGAACGACCAATAGTCAGCAATCATGGGTTTGAACCAGGCGGCCATTCGCATCTTGCCGGTGTCGGTGCTCGCCAGCTCCAACCACAGCGCACGGTCGAAGCCGAAGGCGGCGAGCGCGACGCCCACCGCTCCCGTGGCAGCGACCATCGTCAGACCGGCGATCCGCCGCGAACGATCTTCTTTCTGCTGGCTCCGCGTCGAAGGAATGGCGATCAACACGCCGAGGAGGAGCAGCCCGACTAGAAGCGATGCGGCTCCACCGCGTGACGCAGCTCGAAGCGACGCCCCGACGTCGATGATGGCGGCGGTCGCGAAGAGCCAACGTGGCGCGTCGCCTTGAGGCGAGAGCGCGAGTCCCACGGCGCAGAGCGCACCCAGATTGAGGAAGCCGGCGAGGTGGTTGGAGTTCAAGAGCGGGCCGATTCGGCCGGGGAAGTTCCCGCGCGGCTGATAAACGCCGAAGACCTTCTTGGCCTCGAGGAGCTGATGGCCGAGTGTCACCAGCGCAACGAGCACCGTCGAGAACACCACGATCTGCAGGCAGGCTCGAACCCCATGCGACCTCGTCAGCGACGACGCCGCATAGAACACGCAGGCGTACGAGGCCCACTTCGCCGCCTCGACCGACGTGTTTCCTGGATCGAGACTGATCGAGCCCCACGTGACCTGTCCTCGGATCGGCGCGAGACTCCGCGCCCACACGTCGGCGGCCGCCGGGTCGAGCTTGCCGAGAAGGCCGAGCGGCATCGGCACCGATTGGAGCAGCGTGTAGATCGCGAGCCCCGACAGCACGAAGAACGGAAGCATGGGCGCGCCACGCCGCGAAGATCCGCCCAACGCGGCGGCTACGGCCACTGCGGCGGCCATGACGGCGGCGACGACGGTGAATGCCACCGGGATCGATCCGAGCGCGAGCGCCGAGAGAGGGACGAGCGCCGAGAGGCCCCACAAGGCCCAATGCGCCGAGAGCCCCTTCGAGCCGCCTCCCGTCGCGCCGCGCGCCATGCGGCCGCGCGAGCCTTTCGGACGTCGGAAGCGGGCCAGGAAGTCGAGCATGCGGGTCAGCAACGGTACACGAGGTCAGCGCAGCCTTGGTGCCGGAGCCCGTCGGCGCATTCACGACCGGGTCGAGCGCCCGTTCGATCGCCCGAACGGCCGAACGTTCGCGTGGTTTCGCGCAACGAAAGGGATTCCAGGGACTTGCGGACCTTCCGCCACCAAGATACGAGCCCTCAGCCAGAAGAAGAACGGCGAGACGTCGTTCGGACCGGCAAAGCCTTCATGATCGTGACGCGGATCAGGAGCACACGTGATCACCATCGCCGATACCGGCTTCGGCAACCTCCGGTCGATCATGAACATGCTTCGCCGCGCTGGCGTCGAGTCGACGATCACCGCCGACCTCGCCGTCGTGCGTGACGCGCGAAAGCTCATTCTGCCCGGTGTCGGAGCGTTCGACGCAGGCATGGACCGCTTGAGGTCGCTCGGTATGGTCGAGGTGCTTCGCGAAAAGGCCCTCGTCGACAAAGTCCCGCTGCTCGGAATCTGTCTCGGCGCCCAGCTCCTCTTCGAAAAGAGCGAAGAAGGCGCGAGCGAGGGGCTCGGCCTCATTCCAGGCTCGGTCGTGCGCTTTCAGAAAGAGAAGCTCGGTGCCGAGCTCCGCATCCCGCACATGGGGTGGAGCGAGGTCACGCTGCAGAAGCCGAGCGTTCTTTTCGAAGGCATGGTCTCCGAGCCGCGGTTCTACTTCGTCCACAGCTTCCACTTCGCTCCGACCCACGCCGACGACGTCATCTGCACGTGCGATCACGGCGAAGCCTTTCCGGCCGCGGTCGAGCGAGGCAACATCTACGGCGTGCAGTTCCACCCCGAGAAGAGCCACAAGTTCGGGCTCAAGCTCCTCGAGAACTTCGCGAGGATCGCATCATGAGACGCGTTCGCATCATTCCGATTCTTCTTCTGCGCGACAACGGCGTCGTCAAATCGGTGCAGTTCAAGCGCCACGTGTACGTCGGCGATCCGCTCAACGCCGTGAAGATCTTCAACGAGAAGGGCGTCGACGAGATCTGCATCCTCGACATCGACGCTACGGCCAAGCGCCGCGGCCCCGACCTCGGTCTCGTCGGCGAAATTGCGAGCGAAGCCTTCATGCCGCTCTCTTACGGCGGAGGTCTCACGACGGTCGACCAGATGAAGGCCGTCATGCAACAGGGTGTCGAGAAGGTCGTGCTCAACACTTCGGCGCTCGAGCGCCCTCAGCTCGTCAGCGAAGCTGCACGCGTCTTCGGGAGCCAGAGTGTGGTCGTGTCCATCGACGCGCACCGAGGCCTCTTCGGGGGCTACAAGGCGCACGGTCAGAACGGCACCAAAGCGTCGGCGCTCGATCCCGTCGCGCATGCGAAGCGCATGGAACAGGCCGGGGCAGGCGAGATCGTTCTCTGTTCGATCGACCGCGACGGCACGTTCATGGGCTACGATCTCGAGCTCGTTTCGGCCGTCGCTCACGCCGTCGACATCCCAGTGGTCGCCTGCGGCGGCGCGGGCAAAGTCGACGACTTCATCGCGGCCGTGAAAGCGGGTGCGTCGGCGCTCGCCGCCGGCAGCATGTTCGTCTTCGTTGGCAAGCATCGCGCGGTGCTCATCAACTATCCGCGCGAGCAAGAGCTCCAGAAACTGTTCGAGGTGGCGTGATGGAACCCATCCAGCTCGTGGATCTACGTGGCCAGTATGCCCGCATCAAAGGCGAGGTCGACGCGAGCATCGCGCGCGTCCTCGCGACGGCCGCGTTCATTCGTGGACCCGACGTCGACGCGTTCGAGAACGAGCTCGCGGCGTACACCGGCGCAAGGCACGTGGTGAGCTGCGCCAACGGAACCGACGCGCTACAGATCGCACTGATGGCGCTCGATCTCCAGCCCGGCGACGAGGTCATCACCCCCGACTTCACTTACTTCGCGACCGCCGAGGTCATCGCTCTCCTCCGACTCACGCCGGTCCTCGTCGACGTTGATCCGCACACTTTCACCGTCGATCCGAGCGAAGTGGAGAGGGCGATCACGCCGCGCACCAAGGTGCTCCTGCCGGTTCATCTCTATGGTCAATGCGCCGACATGGCATCGCTCCTCGACATCGCTCAGCGTCACGGGCTCGCGGTCGTCGAAGACGCAGCACAGGCGATCGGCGCCCACTACACCTTCCCGGATGGGACGAAAAAGCAGGCCGGGACCATGGGCACCATCGGAACCACCTCGTTCTTCCCCTCGAAGAACCTAGGCTGCTTCGGTGATGGAGGGGCGATCTTCGTCGGCGACGATGCGCTCGCCGAACGCGTGCGCATGATCGCCAACCACGGCCAATCCAAGAAATACATCCACGATCTCGTCGGCGTGAACTCGCGCCTCGACACAGTGCAGGCAGCGGTCTTGCGCGTGAAGCTCGAGCACCTCACGAGCTACGCCGCCTCGCGCCAAATGCTGGCCCGGAGCTACGACGAAGCCTTCGCGGGGCTCGAGTCGCTCGAGGTCCCGCGCCGTTTGCCCTCGTCGACGCACGTGTTCCACCAATACACGCTGAAGCTTCGTGCGGGCGCGCGCGACGCAGCCGCCGCCGGCTTGAAAGCCCGAGGCGTGCCGACGTCGGTCTACTATCCGTTGCCAGTTCATGCGCAAAAGGCGTTCGAGCCCTACCGCTCCTCGGCGAGGCCGACGCCCGTGTCGAACGAGCTCTGCGCGCGAGTGCTGTCTCTGCCGATGCATACCGAGATGACGGGGGAGCAGCTGGCGCACATTCAGAGGGCCGTCCGAGAGGTAGTTTCAGGACTCGCATGAACGAGCTTGGTAGCTTCGACCACCGCGAGTGGCCCTCGGTTCGAGCGACTCGCCTCTCCCTCCGCGGACCTGCTCAATGACCAGTGCGCTTGTCTCTGGGTTACCAGTTGTTCGCGTAGGGTTTGCGGTGCCGACGTCTGCGACGTATTCGACGGTGTCTTCATGACCGTTTCGTCGCTCGTAAGGCGCTACTGGCCGCGCTCAGATTTCGTCCGGAATGTGGCAACGTTGGTGACTGGGACCGCGTTGGCGCAGGTCATTTCGATTGGAACGGCCCCGATCAACAGCCGGCTCTACACCCCCGCCGACTACGGAGCACTCGGCGCCTACATGAGTGTCTCAGGCTTGCTGACGACCGCTTCGACCTTGCTCTATCACCTCCCTGTAGTGCTCACGGAGGAGGAAACGGATGCGCGCGATCTCGTTGGGACGTGCCTCGCAGCTTCCTGCGCGATTGCTGTTCTTGCTTTAGTGGGCGTGCTCGGCCTCGGTCCCATCATTGCGAATCACTTTCAGATGCCAGAGCTGCGCTGGTGGCTTCTCGGAATTCCGGTCGGGACGCTTTGTTCGGGGACGACGAGCTCGTTCACTGCCTGGATCAACCGCAAGCAAGGCTACAAGGCGCTGGCGTCGACGAGGATATTCACAGCCCTCCTCCCACTACCCGCCACCATTGGATTGGGAATTTACGTGGACGGACCCACCGGACTGCTCACGGGCGTCATCCTCACTCAGCTCGGCGGAGCGGTGACTGCTGTCATCGTGGCTCGGCGTCTGGGCTTCGAGATGTTGGCAATGCGTCCTACCCGTATGCGCGCCCTCGCGGTTCGGTACCGTAGGTTCCCCATTTTTACTTTGCCTACCGAGCTGATCTACAATTTCACGAGCTCTCTGCCCGTCTATCTGCTCTCTGCATTCGCTGGGGCCCCGGCCGTGGGGGCCTACGCGATGTCGACGCGTCTGCTCGGCTTACCGAGCTCATTGATCGGTAGCTCGATCGGAGAGGTCTTTCGCCAGCAAGCGGCGGCGGATTGCGCCAAGACCGGTGAATGCAGACGTGTGTTCGTCCAAACGGCGAAGCACGCTGGAATTCTATCCTTTTTCGGATTTCTATTCATTGGATTCGCCGGTCCTCCGCTCTTCTCTTGGGCGTTGGGCCCACAGTGGAGAGCGGCCGGCGGTGTAGCGCAGATTTTGGCGCCGCTGTTCTGCATCCAGTTCGTGGTGAGCCCGTTGTGCGTGCTCTATTACCTACGCAATCGACTGCGCGAAGACCTGGGCTTGCATTTGGCCCTCATCGGCCTGATCGCTGTGAGTATGAGCCTCGCTCACCTTTTATCGCCGAGCACGAAAGTGCTGCTGATGAGTTACGTGCTGGCGTATGGCACGATCTACATCGTCTACTTCTTTCGATCCTACCAACTGTCGGGGCCTCAAGCGGTCCTCACCCCTGAGGTAGGAGAATAGATAGCTTGGCGAACACGACGCCCACGGCCTCTGCGAGTGACTTCCGGTCCAAGAAGAAGGCTATGCCTTCCGCTCATAGAGCCCAACGACCCAGTAGTCGTGCAGGCGCCGTTTAGGCAGTCGCGCGACCACCGCATGTTTCGCCGCTTGCGTGGCTCTTCGTAGCGCGGAGACGGCCGCCTGGGTCGGCTGAGCCTGGGCGGGGCTGGTTTCCTCGGCGCGTTCGTAGCCGCAAATGGGACAGCTCGGTGCCAAGAATACCCTCGCTCTCGGAGCAAAGACTCCTCGGACGCGCTCATAGGTCACCAAGCCCAATGTCTGCTCTCTTCGGCCGACGTACCTGTGGTCCCGCAATCGAAAGCCCTGAGAGTCGAATAGCGAATCGAGATCCGCAAGGCTGTAGGAGCGCAGGTGGAGATCAGCGTTGAACACGGACCCACACTGAGGGCATTGGGTGTTGCTTTCGCGCAAGTCTTCTTCGAACGGCACGCTGACGAGTAGATACTTGTCTGCCACCCGGGCCAGCTCGTCGAGAGCTTTTCGATAGATCGGGACCGGCAGATGCTCGAGTACCTGAAGGCACGAAACGACATCGTTGCTGCGGTCGCCTAGGGGAAGACTTTCGACGCTCCCCACTGATTTCTCGGTCGTCACCCGTTTCAGTGCCGCACTGCTTCGATCGATCGAGTGAACGTGGATGTCTGGGCGAGCCTTGATGACCTGACGGCCAAATTCACCGGTCCCCGAGCCCACGTCTGCAAGCGTTCGGGCATCTTGTGGAACCAGCGCGACCGTCACGGCGATGCGCTTCGCCGTTTCACCGGTGGTGAATTGTTCCAACTCCCAGAACCCGTCCCACTCGTAATACTTCTCCTCAAGCGAGCTCATCGTGCGAGTTCCGTCCTTCGTTGGGTCCGGCCGACCGTTCAGCCGAGAGAACCATGTTCTCTAGGGCCGGACGCTAGTCCAGCCGGTCGAAGCCCGCAACGCAACCCCTCGGACCTGGTCACTGGTGGGCGCCAGCGGTCCGGTGTTTGCCGTTGGCGTGGCATTCAACGGTGGACGCGCTGAACGATCTCCAACCCTCGTGCACCAGTCCACCCGATCGAGACGAGCCGCTCACCACGTTGTCAATCTCCGAAACCCTGGACTAAGCTGAGGGACATTGGACTCTCCTCGCAGAACGATCTCTTGGTCGCGACCGCTCTCCGACTACTCGAAGGTGCAGCAGGTCGTCGGGGCGTTGCTCCGCGGGAAACGTCTGCAGTTCCTCGGAGCTCTCCGACGGAAGCGATACCTGAACGCAGGTTGTGGCCCGAACGTTCGAAGCGAATTTCTCAACCTCGACTACGTGTGGCGGCGTGGAGTCGACCTTTGCTGGGACCTCACCAAGCCTCTGCCGCTGCCTGACGCGAGCCTGGACGGAGTCTACAGTGAGCACTGCCTCGAACATCTTCCGTTCGAGGGCGCCGTGTTCGCGCTGAAGGAGTTCAAGCGTGTGCTCCGGCCTGGCGGAACGGCACGCATCGTCGTTCCCGATGCCGAAATCTTCATCGATCTCTACCAGCGCCACGCTGCCGGTGAGAAGGTGCAGTTCCCGTATGCCGAGGATCCTCCGCCTCCTGGATTCACGCCGCTTGTTGCCGTCAATCGCGTGTTCCGGTCGCATGGGCACCAGTTCGCCTATGATGCGGCGACCATGAGCGAGACGCTGAAGCGAGCAGGGTTCCGCGAAACCAGGAAGGCTAGCTTCATGAAAGGGAGCGATCCGACGCTCTTGATAGACTCGGAGAGCCGCGCGCTAGAGTCGCTCTACATGGAAGCGACGGCGTAGGCAACCGCGTCCGACGTAGAGCGCAGCAGACGCATCAATGCTCGGCCTCCAACGTGAGCGCTGACGAACCCCTGTCAAAGCCATGAACAAGCCTGAATTTTACGTTCACCCGAGTGCCATCGTCGATGAGGGCGCCGTCATCGAAGAGGGCGCCAAAATTTGGCACTTCTGCCATGTCTCTCCTGGCGCCCGCATCGGAAAGCGGGCCGCCCTCGGGCAGAACTGCTTCGTCGCGTCGGGCGTCAGCCTCGGCGCCGATTGCCGCGTCCAAAACAACGTCTCCGTTTACGAGGGCGTGACATGCGAAGACGGGGTGTTTCTGGGGCCTTCCATGGTCTTCACCAACGTCATCAATCCGCGAAGCACGGTGAGCCGCAAGAGCGAGTTCATGAAGACTCTCGTCCGAGAAGGAGCCACCATCGGTGCCAACGCAACAATCGTCTGCGGCGTCGAGATCGGCACCTATGCCTTCATCGGAGCCGGCGCCGTGGTGACCAAGAACGTTCCTCCCTACGCTCTGGTTGTCGGCAACCCTGCCCGGCGAATCGGATTTATGAGTCGACGCGGACGCAAGCTGGAGTTCGACACGGCTGGTTTGGCAAAGTGTCCCGAAAGCGACGAGGTCTATCGGCTGTTTGACGGGCACGTGTCGCGGGTCGAGGACCAATGAACATCCGCCTTCCGGACCCAGGTCGATGCCCCAACCGTTGCTTGCTCCGTTGGCTTGAGCTAGGTCTCCAAACCTCGTCCTGATTGATCACGTCGAACCGCGAAACACATGGAGCGACCCCGTCGAGTCAGCATCATTGGTGGTGGGCAAATCGTCGAGAACGCCCATCTTTCGTGCTTCTCAACGTGCCTAGCATCGAGGTCCGGTGGGTCGCCGACATGAACGCTCGGGCGCGGTTGGCGTCCAAGACGTTCCGTAACCCTGTTCGTGAGCTCGACGGTCTCGATGCCGTCCTGGACGAGACCGCTGGTTCCGGGACTCGAAGGTTCGGTGACCGAGACGATCCTCGTTCAACGTCACCTCGCCCAACGCTTCGACAGCATCATCGAGCACGCTCGACGATGAGCTCGCGCTTGCCCGCATGTCGTGGGGCTCCGCATGGGCCAAAGCAGCAGCGCGTGAATATCCTCACCCTCGCCAGGCAACCCACACGCCTTGCTGGCCATGTTGGATCGCTGGTCACGCAAAACACCGCCACCGGAAAACCATTGGAGCATTCATGAGGCAATACTCAACCAGACCGCGCGTCTTGGTCACCGGGGGCGCAGGCTTTCTCGGCTCGCACCTCTGCGAGCGTCTCTTGGCCGACGGCGCCGACGTGCTCTGCGTCGACAACTTCTTCACCGGCACGAAGAACAACATCGCCCACCTGCTCGGAAGTCCGCACTTCGAGCTGATGCGGCACGACGTCACCTTCCCGCTCTTCGTAGAGGTCGACGAGATCTACAACCTCGCCTGTCCTGCCTCTCCGGTTCATTACCAACACGATCCAGTGCAGACGACCAAGACGAGCGTCCACGGCGCCATCAACATGCTCGGGCTCGCCAAGCGCGTGAAGGCCAAGATCCTCCAGGCCTCGACGAGCGAGGTCTACGGCGATCCGAGCATGCACCCGCAGACCGAGGCGTACTGGGGCAACGTGAACCCGATTGGGCCACGCTCCTGTTACGATGAGGGAAAGCGCTGCGCCGAGACTTTGTTCTTCGACTATCACCGCCAAGGTGCGCTCGAGATCAAAGTGGCGCGCATCTTCAACACTTACGGACCGCGCATGCACCCCAACGATGGGCGCGTGGTCTCGAACTTCATCGTGCAAGCCCTGAAGGGCGAAGAGATCTCCATTTATGGCGAAGGCAAGCAGACCCGGTCTTTCTGTTACGTCGATGATCTCATCGAGGGCTTCATTCGATTGATGGCGACGGGACCCGAGTTCACCGGCCCGGTCAATCTCGGCAACCCCGGCGAGTTCACCATGCTCGAGCTCGCGCAGCAGGTGATCGAGCTCACTGGCTCATCGTCGAAGCTCGTCTTCAAACCGCTCCCGGCCGACGATCCGATGAGGCGCCAGCCCGACATCTCCCTGGCCAAAGCGAAGCTCGGCTGGGGACCCACCGTCGAGCTCAAAGAGGGGCTGACCAAGACGATCGCCTATTTCGACAACCTCCTCGGACCGCAATGAAAATGCCATCCCCGAGCCATCGATTGTCGCCATAACCATGAGCCTTCCTGGCATTTTTCTGATTGGTGGAGTGACCACGGTCGATCGTTTGGGCGCATCGTATCGCCGTGCGTTCATCACGGCAGGACATCGCGTCGACGGTTTCGACATGGAGCAGCTGCCTGCCTTTCTCGCTTGGCCAGGCCGCTCGCGACTACTTCATCGGGCGACAATCCGCAGTGCGATGGCTCGAGGGGTGTGGTCGCGACGTTTGAATTTACACATCGTCGACCAAGCCCGAGCAAGCGCCAGTCCCTGGGTGCTGATCCTCAACGGTGAATGGATCATGCCGGAAACCGTGGCGTCTCTGAAACGACTGGGGAAGCGGGTGGCGATCTTTCACGCCGACAATCCATTCCCGCCGCACTCTGCAAACCGGCCCGAGACGCTGGAGACAGCACTCGAAGCGGACCTCTATCTCATCTGGAGTCAGCAGCTGGTGCGGAAGCTCCTCGACTTCGGCGTCAAGCGAGCGGCCTTCATGCCGTTCGGTTGGGACCCCGAAGTGTTCCCTTTTCAGGGCGATGCAATGCAGGGGGTTTGGCCCGGCGCTTTGTTCATCGGCGGCTGGGATCCCGAGCGTGAGGCGTTTCTCGATGAAGTTGCGGCGCAGGTTCCGGTGCGCATTCACGGCCCCGGGTATTGGGGCACCCGAGCACGCCGAGGGGGCCGTGCGAGGCGGAGCTGGCGTGGCGGCGAGCTGAACATGGCTGTCGCAGCCAAGGCGATTCGGGAGTGCGCCATCTCGCTCAACATTCTCCGAACGCAGCACGTGATCGACGGCGCGCCCGATGGGCTCATCATGCGGCACCTCGAAGTGCCAGGGGCCGGAGGCTTCCTGTTGTCGACCCGCGGAGGAGGCGCCACGGAGCTCTTTCCCGAGGGAGAAACTGCGGCCTATTTCTCCGACGCTCGAGAATGCATCGAGATGTGCAAGCACTACATCGGCTCTGTCGACGAGCGGTCGAAGATGATCGAACGATGTCACGCGGAGGTGGCAGCGCGGCACACGTACGTGCACCGTGCGCGCGAGATTGTCGCGCTCTTCGAGTCCCTCGGTTGACCGCCCGCCCACTCCAGCCAGGCATCGCCGCGAATTCACGCACGCGGTCCCGCGAACGACGAACGTGTTGACGGCGAAGAACTTCTATTCGCGGCGCGACGGCCCTTGAAACGACGACGGCGCGCCGCAAGTGCGATCACGAGGGCGGTCCACAGGCTGACAGTTCGTGAAGACCCATCGGGCTCGCGGATCGCGAGCGAGCATCCGCCTCCATTTGGCGCTGCTGCGCCGCCTGGAGGAACGCATTCGTCGGAGGCATTGCAAACATTCGGCTTCGCGCAATCGGTGGCAGCGCGGCACTGGTGCGCGCAGACTCCGGCCTGACAGGCGTAGAGGCCGCAATCGCTTGCGCAGCTCGCCGACTTCAGAGTGCATGAGCCGCCCTGGCTGCAGCCAAAGCCCGAAGCGCAATCGAGATCTTGTGTGCAGGTGGTATGGCACTGAGTGACCCCGTCGCACGCGAACCCGCCAGGGCAATCGGTCGAAGCGCCAGCGACGCAGCCGCCGTTCTCGTCGCAATGGCTCGAGGTCTGAGTGTCGTTCGTGCAGCTCGACCCGCAAGAGGTCGTCGCGCCAGGGTAGGCGCACTGGCTCGGCACGACGCCGTCGCACTGACCGCCACAGGTCGTCCCGGATCCAGCGCAGCCGCTGCGCATTCCGTGCGGTGCGCCGCTCACTGCGGAGCAAACACCTGGCGCCCCTGCCGAATCGCAGGCTTCACATTGCCCCGCGCACGCAGCGTTGCAGCAGACACCGTCGACGCAGATCCCACTCTGGCAATCGCCGGCGCCCGCACACACGCTGCCATTCGCGAGCTGCGTCGGCTTCGGGACACACGTGCCCATCGTGCATTGTGCCGTGTCGATGCAGTCGGCATTAGAAGCGCACGCGAACGGACACGAACCATTCGTGCAGAGGTAATTGCCGCACGGAACGCCAATGGGATCGTTCACGCAAGCGCTCAGCGCATCACAAAGAAAGCCCGTCGCGATGTTCCCGACGATGCACGCGCTCGCGGCGCACGACGTCCCCATCGGATAGTTGGCGCACTGTCCACCGCCATCGCAAAGACCGTCGTGCCCACAAGTGGATGGGGGATTGACTGGGCAAGAATCGTTGTGCGGATTCGTCTGTGCCTTGGCAGGAAAACACATGCCGTCGCCGCCGCCCGGCGTCTGGAGGGCCGCCGCGCACGCAAGGCAGAGTCCGTTGCATGCGGTGTCGCAGCAGAATCCATCGACGCAAAAGCCGGTCGCGCACGTGGCCGCGCCGCCTGGACACGCTTGACCGATCGCGCCTTTGCAATTGCCGGTCGCGTCGCAGCTTTGATTGCCCGTGCACGTGTCAGGATCATCGGCATTGACGACTGCAGCGCAGGCCCCTGTGCCAGCAACGCACTTCTCGCACACCCCGCCGTTCGGACAGGCTGCTGCACAGCAGACGCCATTGTTGCAGATGCCCGACAAGCACGCGCCGGGGTTCGCACAGGTCGCTCCAGGCGCGCCCGCAGCGACGGCCCCATAGAGCTCTGCAGACGATTGAGTTGGGCCGAGCTGGTTGATGACGGGTGGTTGCAGCGGAGGTTGCTGATGGATCACGACCACGCCATTGTCGCCACCTGTCACGAGCACGGCGCCCGAGCCAAGCAACGTTGCCGTGTGGAATACGTGACCCGTCAAGGTCGAGGGCGATTGCGTCGTAGTGCCTGCGATGGGGTCGTAGGTCTTTACGGTCGTCGGACAGGGACTGGGCACCAAGCCATTGACGAGATCGATTTGCGCCAACCCCCCAACCATCAGGACCTCGCCCGAATTGAGCAGGGTTGAGGTCGTGTAGAGACAAGGCGACGAGGTTCCCGCGGCTGCAAAAGCCCCAGTTGTCGGATCGTACATCTCTGCGGATCCGACGGGGAGGACGGCACCGTTTGCCAGCCAGACCTTGCCCGAGCTGAGCAACGTCGCGGTGTGGAAGTAGCGCGACGCGCTCGACCCTGTCGCCGAAAACGTGCCAGTCACGGGATCGTAGAGCTCGTTGTCGACCGTGGCTCCCCCGCTTCCACCTGCGATGAGGACTTTGCCAGAGCCCAACAACGTTGCGGTATGGAACGCACGGCCCAAAAGGAGCGACCCGGTGGCTTGGAACGTGCTGGCCAAAGGGTCGTACAGCTCGCACTCGGCAATTGTACTATTACTCAGATTGCCGCCACCTGCGACGAGCACCTTTCCCGAGCCGAGTAGGGTCGCGGTATGACCGGTACGTCGAGGACGCCGCCACGGGCCAGCAGCATGGAGCCGGTCGAAGCGAAGGTGCCCGCCGTAGGATCGTAGACCTGGGCGCCGACGCCCACGCCCGTGAAAAGCACCTTGCCGGAACCCAGGAGCGTCGCGTGCGAAAGCATTCCTCCAATCATTGGGCCGGTGCTCGCGAATGTGCCGCTGACAGGATCGTACAGGTCCGAAGCAGCTGGTCCTCCCGCGATCAAAACGAGGCCAGATGCGAGCAGTGTCGCGGTATGGCCTTCGCGCGTAGTCGTCATCGAGCCCGTTGCGACCCAACTGGGATCGACGATCGCTGGATATTCTTCCGCCTTCCAGGTCACGCTCACCACGCAGGGCGACGGGCCCGGGGCGGTCACCGGACGCCCCCACGGTGCGGCTGGATTTGCGTCATACGCGCACGCTTCGATGGCGAGCCGTGCCTCGCTGCGCACGCCTTTCGAATCCACGACATAGGGCGGCGCCACTCGCAGACGTGGTGCACCCCCTCCGTCCAAGAACTCGAGCGTATTGCTGACGAGGCGAAGCCCCGCGACACGAGAGACGTCGACGTCGTAGGAAAGCGCCTCGTGCTCCGGTTTCGCTTCGAAGACGACATAGTCCTCGGTGCCTTCGGCGTGCACCCGATGGATCACATCGCTCTCGCCGATGGCTCGACGGTAGAGCGCCATGCCATCGCTCACGGTCACGCCCACGCCATCGGCGTTGCGTAGCGCAAAGTCGATGCTCAGATGCGACTTGTGGTCCTCGAGTCGCACGATTCCATTCGCATGGATGGGAAGCTCGACGTCGGCCGAATGCGCAACACCGGATGGCATCACTGCACGGATGGTCGATGTCCCGGCGACCACGAAGGAATTGGCGACGCTGTCTGCGACGACTGCCACGGGCTTCCGATCGGACGACGACCGCGCGGATTGCGTGCCTGGCTCATTGGGCTTCGTCTGAAAGCGCTGGCGGAGCGCCTCGACACGCTCTCGCGTCTCCGGCGAAGCCGTGAGCGTACTAGCCGAGCGGCTTGCGCTATCGGTGGTGGTATCGCGCGAGCCAACGCTGCAACTCGCGACCGCACCCACCGCGACCGTGGCCAGGAGGACAAATGCCAAAGCAGGTACGGAACGCACAATTGCAACCTAGCACGAGCGGCGGACACGCGATAGGCGCCCAGCCGGCCCATCTAGCTTGTTGCGGGCACCGGCACCCGAAGGGCCCTGGGCTTCAACCACGCGCCGCAGAGGCTAGATTCGCTGCGAAAATCGAAAACCGCGTTCCGTGGCGGCAAGCTTGGTCACCAACCAGGGTCTGTTCTCACGTCAATGCCCGCTGTGGATGTAGAACGCGGACCATGCCGTTGGGGAAGCGGTGAGTCGAATGCTGAACAGTCTTGGGACGGCTCTCGCGATCAGGTCGAGCCCCAGCCCCATGCATGGCGAGCCCCCCTGGACGAAAGACTCCCATCGGGGACCGATCGGGGCTCCGGTTCTACCTGCCGCAGGGTTCCCCCCGATGCATCCGCCGCGACGCGCCGGTCGACGGTGAACTCTCCGGAGGCTAGTCAGCGGGGCCGGGAGCGGCAGGCGATGCCGCTCCCTAGTCGTCCTGAGCCGGTCGAACGGACCGAAGGCCTGCCGAGCAGAAGCCTCCGCGGCCTCTTCCCCGTCGGGAGAACGAAGAAGCCGAGGTGACCTTGACGCAGGCGGCGCGGAGGGAGAGGGTCCGCGCCTGAACGCGGCCGGATCCCCGGGCATCGAAGCCGGTCCAGACCATGGGTAACCGAATGAAAGTCGTGATCTTATGCGGAGGCAGAGGCACCCGGTTCCGTGAGGAAACGGAGCGGCGCCCCAAGCCGATGGTCGAAGTCGGCGATCGCCCCCTCGTCTGGCACATCATGAAGCACTTCGCCCAGCACGGGTTCAACGAGTTCGTGCTGTGCCTCGGCTACAAGGGCGCGCTCATCAAGGAGTACTTCCTCAACTACGAGGCGATGAACTCCGACTTCACCATCACGCTCGGCAAGCGCGACGAGGTCGATCTCTACGGCAGTCACGGCGAAGACGGTTGGAAGGTGACGCTCGCCGACACCGGACAAGACGCCCTCACCGGCGCGCGCGTGAAGCGCGTGCAGAAGTACGTGGGCTCCGAGCCGTTCTTTCTCACCTATGGCGACGGCGTCTCCGACGTCGACGTCAACGCGCTCTTGAAGTTCCACAAGGAGAGCGGCTCGATCGGCACCGTGACCGGCGTCGCGCCTCCGGGTCGATTCGGCGAGCTCAGCATCGAGGCCGACAAGGTCGCTTCGTTCGCCGAGAAGCCCGTGGTCTCGGGCGGATTCATCAATGGCGGCTTCTTCGTGTTCGAGCCTGCTTTCTTCGACTATTTGAGCGCCGACGACGATTGCATTCTCGAACGTGCTCCGCTCGAACGCCTGTCGCACGACCGACAGCTGAGCGTCTTCAGGCACAACGGTTTCTGGCAATGCATGGATACCTTCCGCGACTACACGCTCATCCAAGATCTATGGAGCTCCGGAAAAGCGCCGTGGAAGACCTGGACTTGAGCTCGGCACCCGGAAATCGAAGATGAGTCAATCGATCATAGAAGGCGTCTCCGTCATCCCTCTCCGCCGCATTCCCGATGAGCGCGGAATGATCGCGCACATGCTGCGCGAAGACGATCCCCACTTCGAGCGCTTCGGCGAAATCTATTTCTCGTGGGTCTATCCCGAGGTCGTCAAGGGCTGGCACCTCCACAAAGAAATGACGCTCTACTATTCGGTGCCCGTCGGAACGATCAAGTTGGTCCTCTACGATGCACGCCTCGGAAGCTCGCACGGCAAGCTCATGGAGCTCTACGTCGGCGACGCCAACTACAACCTCGTGAAGATTCCGCCCGGCGTGTGGAACGGCTTCAAGGGGGTCGGCGTCACCACGTCGATGGTCGCCAACTGCTCCAGCATTCCGCACCGCGCCGACGAGATCGAGCGCGTCGATCCGCACAAGAACGAGATCCCCTACGACTGGTCGCGCAAGGATCGTTGATGCGAGTCTTGCTGACAGGCGGTTTTGGCTATCTCGCCAGTCGAATGGCAGATGTTCTCGCGGGACTGGGGCTGCAGGTGATCCTGTCGGGGCGCCAGGTGCCCGCGGCGGCAGCCGAGTGGAGCAAGCGATTCGAGTTTCGCCGGGCCGACGTGCTCGACACGACCTCGCACGCGGCGCTCCTCGAGGGCGTCGACGTTCTCGTTCATCTGGCATCGCTTGACGAGCGCGAGGCCGAGTCGACGCCCGGAAAGGCGGTCGAGGTCTCGGGCGAAGGTACGCGCCTGATGCTGGCGGCGGCGCGAGCTGCGCAGGTCAAGCGGGTGATCTTCTTCTCGACGCTGCACGTCTACGGGCCGACGTCGCCGAGCACGATCACCGAGGACACTCCGACGAAAGCCGCCCATCCGTACGCCATCGCCCATCTCACGGGGGAAGGCTTCTGCCGAGACGCGCTCGGCAAAGGGCAAGACGTCTTCATTCTTCGGGTCTCGAACGGCTATGGCGCCCCCTCGTGGCGCGAGGTCGATCGCTGGACCCTGGCGCATAACGACTTCTGTCGGCAGGCGCTCGAAAAGAAGAAGATCGTCCTCCGGACGCCGGGCCTGCAGCATCGAGACTTCGTCGCGATCGGTGACATCGCGCAGGCAACGAACCTCGTGATTCGCGTACCGCGGTCCGAGCTCGAGGAGCCGGTGCTCAATGTCGGGGGCAAGCTCTCGCTCTCGATCGCCGATATCGCGCAACGCGTGCAGACGCGCATCCGATCCCGCCTCGACATCGACTGCCCGATCGAACGCCCCGAGGCACCACCGAGCCACGTCATCACGCCGGTCGACTACCGGGTCGATCGGCTCGCCCGCCTCGGTTACGTGCCGACCGATCAACTCGATAGCGAGACGGATCGGCTGATCGACCTCTTGGTGGCGCGCTGACGATGAAAGTCCTGGTTGTCTCGGTGGCGAGCGTGAACGAGCCTCACCGTGCTGCTTACGATCGGCTAGCAGGCGAGCCTGGGTGGGAAGTCGACATCGTCGCTCCCGATTCCATTCCCCTCCCGGCCCTTGGCCGATCGCAGATCTGCGACCCCCCGGCTGCCGGTGCGAAGTACAGGCTCCATCCACTGCCGATGCGCTTCTCGCACTCGGGTCGCTTCAGCTGGTTCAAGGGCCTCGCCGCTTTGTCGAGAGCTCTGAAACCCGACGTGGTCTTCATCGAGCAGGACCCCGGGAGCCTGGCCGTCGTCGCCACCTGGGCCATCGCGCACCGATCGAAGCGCATCGCTTTCACTGTCGAGAACATTCACCACCCGCGGTTCGCTCAAGCGCGAAACGCGCTACTGGCGTTCCGAGGCCGGGAGGCCGTGCGAGACGCTGTCGTCGGCGCGCTGAGCACCCTCGGAGGCTTGGCCACCACGGGCTTGGCCTGCATCAGCAATGAGGGCATGCGTATCTTTCGAGACGAAGAGCATTGGAAGAAGCCCCTCGGGCTCGTTCCCTTGGGTACCGACACGAATCGGTTCCGTCCGCTCGACGTGAAAGACCGACGCGCTTCCCTGAAGCTCCAAGATTCGTTCGTCGTCGGCTACTTCGGCAGGCTAGTTCAAGAGAAGGGCGTTCACGTTCTGATCGATGCGCTCGCACAGATGCCCGGCTCGACCAAACTGCTCCTGGACATGTTCTTCGAGCCGAACTCGTATGCCGCAACCATCGTTGAACGCGCACGCGCCCTGGGAATCGAAGATCGGATCGTGACGATCGACGTCCCACACTCCGACGTCGCCGAGTACATGAATTGCTGCGATGTGGTGGTCTTGCCGTCGCTCACGACCGAGCGTTGGAAAGAGCAGTTTGGCCGCGTTCTGCCCGAGGCAATGGCTTGCGGCGTTCCCGTCATCGGGACTCGGTCGGGAAACATCCCAGACATGATCGGCGACGCGGGTCTGCTCGTCGAAGAGGGTTCTGCGGACGCGATCGCGGGGGCTGTCTCGCGGCTGAAGAACGATCGCGACCTGCGAGAGCGGCTCGCGAAGATGGGCCGAGAGCGAGTAATCCGGTTGTTCTCGGTCGAAGCACAAGTCGAAGGAATGAAGACGCTGTTCGAAGCCAGCTGAGATCCAGATTCTGTTCGACTACGGAACCCGACCCTGAGTCGTGAGCGGGGCATCCGGCGCCCACGAGATCACCGTGTGGCCTGAATGATACGTCCCAGTTGCCAACAGCTTCCAGGGTCGGTGCGCAACATCGTCCTCCAAGTTCGGAGTCATCCGCAACGGGACCGAAACGTCGCGACCATAAACTGAAAAATCCGCCTCGGAAATCCCTTCGCGAGTCAGGGTTCCGGTTAGATACCGATTCATGGCTTCATCCCCCTCCGGATCGCCCGAATGCCACCGAAGCTCCCCAATCGCCACCATAGCCCAGTATCGGCCAGTGACCTCCGAATAGCCCCGCTCGTCGAACGAGGGGAGATTGATTGTTCGGTCGCCCGCTTTCGCCACGACACGCACGATCGGCTTTGGGATGGTGAAGTGAAAATCGAGGTATACCCCATAGTTGGTCAGACCGAACATCGACAGAGTCGGCTGCAACGAAGCCAGCGCCGGAATGATTCTCGTAGGGATCGTGGCCGCTGCTTCTCCCACTATGAGAAACAGCGGGAGTGCATACGGGACCATCGCATATCGCCCAGCCAGGGTGGCTACCGGCGCAACATCGGTAGGGGCCGTCGACTGGACCCAGCCGAATCGCCGCGCGATGGGCTCCCAGTCGACGAAGCAGAGGTACAACGCCGTGAACCCCAATCCGAAGAGTGGAATCGGGAGAAATATTGCGATACCGAGATGAAGGAATGCGCCAACCAGGAGAACCCATCGTCGGAACGGCTTGACCAACACCAACGGGAAGAAGGTTTCGAGCCCGAGCGCGACATACGTCGATATCTTGAGGACGAACGGGATCTTCAGCGCATCGGGCAATCGACCAGCCGAAAAGTGCGGCAAGGTCGTCGAGAGCCAGAAGGCCAAGCCGTCACGCCAGACGATCGTCCTCAGTTTATAAAGCACCGAGTTGGCGTAGACGAGCTCGATGACGAGAAATAGCGCGAGAGAAAACCAAGCCGGAACGAGCGCGAAAGGATCGGACTTCGTCTTTCGGAGGCGCAAGTCGAGCGCAAAGGCTCTCGGCGCAGGCGCGAGCACGAACACCAACGAGACCAATCGCGTGATGTGGTCGAGCGCGTAGGTTTCCGGGAGGTACCGGAAAACCATCCGCGAAAGAACAAAGACCGCTATCGCCGAAAATCTCGTCGCGAATCCAGCCCCGAGGAGCAAGAGCGAGAGCATGCACGCGGGAACCACGAACTGCCCGACCCAGGCTGTGGTCGGGTCGAAGCTCGTGTGCCGCCAGCGATAGATCTGCGCCATGTCGACCAGGATGATCGCCGCGTAGCAGATGCGCGTCAGGCTTACCCCAACATGGGTGACGCGTGGAGGCCACGGGACGAGGGCGCTCAGCTTGCCCATTCTTGTTTTCATGTCCTGACGTGGAGCTCGGGGATGGGTTCTCGCGGCGGCCACGGATGAGGCGGCCGGAAACGTAGATGAGCTTCGTGGCGTGGGAAAGCCGATTGTTCACGGCGGCCCCATTCGCTCACGCTCCTTACGTGACGGAGTCGGTCTGAAGGGATCGGGGAGACCAGCGTGTGGCGGAGCGCGTGCAACCAAGTGAATCATGAAAGCACTGGTGGACGCGTCTCGTTGTCGAAACCTGGGTGGGGTGGTAGGAAGCGACGTGCATTTACCGGGCAGCGCGGTCGATCTCGCCTTCGAGCGCATCCAGCTCTCTGACCTCCCCGACGTTATTGAGCTCGCCCTCGAGAATACCGATGCGCGAATCGCCGGGTACGCTGTCGAACCCCGGGCCGCGATGCGGCGCGCTCGCATAAAGGGCTGGTTAGCTGCCCTGCCCTGGTTCGGCGCGCGCCTCGCCCAGCCCGAGCGTTCCTACTGGATCAAGAGCGACGCCGGGCGCCTGGGCGTCCTCCTCTTGGAGGCGAATGACCCGTGGCTCCACCTCCACTTCGTCGTCCTCACGCGTGCCGCGCAGGGAACGGGTGCGGCTGATCGTGTCCTCGCGTTCGTAGAGGAGCAAGCCCGGGCAGCCGGCGCGAAGGGCGTCGATCTTTACGTCGATCGTCGCAACTACCGCGCCTATCATCTCTACCTCCGCCATGGCTTTCGACTCACCTCGGAGCGACGGTTCATCTTCGACGTCCCACGCGACTCCCTCCCGTCACCAGTTGCCCTCGCAGCAGCACCTTGGCATGCGCTCGCAGAGGTCTTCGGGGCAATCGGCGGCCGCGGACTAGCCGGCCGGCCATGGTTCGCGCAGCGACCTCGGTCGGAGGGAGGCGCTGAGCCCCAGGCCGTTCCACTCACTTTTCGGCAAGGCGGGATCGCGTCGATTACCCTCGACGAGGCGGCATCGATCGACTCGGCGGTGCGAAAGGTGTTCCGCGACACGTTGGCGCGAGTCGTGAGGGTCTCGTTGCCATTCGCTTCGAACGTGCGCGGTGGGCGTCTCGTCGCGATCCTCCAGCGAATGGAAAAGGTGGTCGCGTGATCGGCATCGAACGCGTTGCGGTCACCACAGACGGAGCCGAGGTGCTCGAAATATCCAAGTTCGTGAGCGCGCATCCCTGTGCCACGGCATACGCTACGCCGACGTGGCTGGCCGCGATGGGGCGCTTCATGGGTGTCGCGCCCCGGTACCACACTGCGACTTTGGATGGCCGGCTCGTAGGGATCCTGCCGATTGGACAGCGGCCGCTTCATGCACGAGCGGCGTTCTTGCCAGAGCAAGCTCGGCCGGTGCGGAGCGAGTCGCTAGGTCACGATTGCTACGCGGGACCGCTGATCTCTACCGACCTCGACTCGGAAGCTCGAGGGCGCGTGTTGCGCGCACTCATCGAGAGTCTCGACGAGCCACGCAATGTGCTCACGACGTTATTTCCCCCGGCTTGGGCAGATCTCGACGAGGTGCGCGGAAGCCTGGTGTCCGAGCACGGCTTTCGAGCCGTCCGTGGGTACCCCATTGGCGTAAAACCATTGACGGGTCTCACCGAGGCCAAGCTGCCGAGCACATATTGCAAAGCCCACCGCAATGCCGCCGACGCCGCGAAGAGGCGTGGCGTAGTCGTTTCACCTGCCGAAGGTGTCGGCGAATTTCTCGAGTTCTGCGATCTGCTCGACGAGACATTGGATCGGGCCGGCGTGTCGACGGGCTATTCCAAAGACTTCATCGTAGAGGCCGGCCAGGAGCTCGTTCGCCAGGGCCTCGGAGAGCTCTTCCTCGGGCGCGTCGACGGACGTTCAATCGCCGGCGTCTTTATGCTCCACACGAGCCGCTCGGCCTGCTACTGGCTCGGTGCGACTGCCAAGGACGAGAGGGCTCTGAAGTTCCGCCCGATGAATGCAATACTTCCGCGGGCGTTTTCCCACGCAATCGCCTTGGGCTGCGAATGGTTCGAGCTAGGTGGCTTGATGACGGAAGGTCTGCGCACCTTCAAGACCGGATGGGGGGCACTCGAATTCGAGCAGCCAATCTTCGAGAGATCGATTGGGAACCTTGCCGAGCCGCTGCGCGAGGCGCGAGCGAGCGCAGTCGCGTTCGTGCGCCGACAACTCTCGCGCGCCTAGAAATCGAGGGCCGACGACGAGCTATCGACGGCTCGAGAGGACCTTCTCGTACGCTGAAGCCATCGCGTCTCCCACCGATGGCCACGCGAAGTCCTGCGCGAGCGCCATTCCCGCCTCGCCCATCTTCCGCGCACGATCTGGGTCAGCGAGCAGACTCTTGATCGCCTCGGCGAGACTCTCTGGGCTGTTGTCGACCCATCGTCCAGCGCCACGTTCCTCGAGGACCTTCCAGGGCGTGTGCCGCGATGCGACGACAGGAGTGCCGTGCGAGAGCGCTTCGACGACGACTTGCCCGAAGTTCTCGGTGTGCGACGGCAGCACGAGCATCGTCGCGCTCGCGAGGAGCTTGGCCTTCTCTTCGCCGTGGACCGCGCCGAGATGGCGAACATCGGGTCGAGGCGTGAGCTTCGAGAGGAGCGCTTGGAGTCGTTCCCATTCGCCCACGTCGTCGGGGCCGGCCAGAACGGCCTCCACGTCCGGAAAGTCCCTCGTGACGAGGCTCAGCGCATCGATCAAGCGGTCGAGAGCTTTGACCGGATGCAGTCGACCGAGAAAGAGAACACGACGCCGAGCTGGCTCGACGGTCGGCAACGACTCGGGGATCTGCACTCCGTTGGGCACGAGCATGATCTGCGTCTTCGGGAAGAGGCCTCGAAGGGCGGTCACTTCTTCTTCGCTCGTCGCATGCAGCGCAGCCGCACGAGACAGGTTTCGATGCTCGATGAGGTGCCAGTACGGAACCCTCTTCCAGCGCTTCTGCCCTCGCGCCCAGGGCTGGCAGCTCCCGCGCGGCGAGACGATGTAGGGCACACCGGCGGCGCGCGCAGCGGTAGCCCCCGCGGTCGGAGCGAACGAGAACGCTGGTTGGGTGTGGACCAGATCGAAGCGCGAGATTTCGCGATGGAGGAAGCTCCAGAGCGCGGGAGACAGGCCGTACTCGTTCGTCGAGAGCCGACCGAAGTACCGGACGCTGACGCCCTCGACCGACATCTCTCGAGCCACCGGGACATCGAGCCGTCCCGGGCCGTCCATGTCGGTCGTGACCACCTCGAGGTCGACGTGGCGGCCGAGCTCTTGGCAGGTACGCAGAACGCTCTCGATGGGGCCACCGTATCGCACCGCCGGGTAGAACCACGGGAGAACGTAGAGTACGCGCAGACGACTCCCTGTTCTCATGGCGCGGTCACGATGATCTTCCGAACCTCACGCGTCAAGCTGGGACGTCGGCGCGCGCCGCGAGGTAGAGTGCTCGCAGGCTTCATCGTGAATGCTCCCGCCTCTCGGATGAGACTGCCGCCGTGACGCTCACCACCCTCTCCCTCGCAGCGACCGGAAGCTTTCTCGTCGCGCTCGCGGTGTGCCATGCGGCGCGCGGCTTCGCAGAGCGCCGAGCGCTCTTCGACCACCCGAACGATCGCAGTCTCCACACGACGCCGGTCCCTCGGTTGGGCGGTGTCGGCGTCGCTGTCGGCGCGTGGGCTGCCGTCGCGGCTCTGCTGGCGGTAGGCGATCTCGGTTCGGAGCTGCGGCTCTGGCTCTACGCGTCGGTACCCGTCATGGGGCTCGGGTTGGTCGACGATGTGAAGCCGCTGCGCGCAGGGCTCCGCTTCGTGATTCAGATCGGTGTCTCAGCGGCCTTCTGCTTCCTCGTGGGTGTGCCAACCGAGATCGCGATCGCCGAGGGAGCCGTGGTCGTTCTGCCATATGGCGTCGCGCTTGCGCTCTCGGTGATCTGGATCGTGGGCGTCCTCAACATCTTCAACTTCATGGACGGCATGGACGGCCTCGCCGGCGTTCAATCGGTCAGCGTCTCGCTCGCGCTCGCTGTTGGAGCGGAGCTTCATGGTCGACACGATCTGGCGGCGGTCGCCGCGGTGATCGCCGCCTCCTCCTCGGGCTTCCTCGTTCACAACGCGCCACCGGCGAAGATCTTCATGGGCGATGCCGGGAGCACATTTCTCGGCTTCACGTTCGCCGCGTTCGCGCTCCTCGGCGCCCGCGGCTCGGATCCCGTTCCGTTCTTCGTGGTGCCGCTCGGTCTCTCGCCGTTCTTGCTCGACGGCACCTTCACGATCTTTCGCCGCCTGTCGAAAGGCGAAGCGATCTGGCGCGCCCACCGCTCGCACCTCTATCAACGCGCCGTCGCCACAGGCCTCTCGCATCACGACGTGTTGGTGCCGTACGTCGCGTGGATGGGGGTAGCTGGCGCCACGAGCATCGCCGCGGCACGCGCTTCGATGACGTCGACCGCTGCGCTCATCGGAGCCGTTCTGCTCGGCCTCGTCGCGGTGTGGCGTTGGGTGCTGCGCTGTGAGCGTGTGAAGCGCGAAGTCCCTGGCTGAGCCGCCGGTGCTCCCAAGAGACGCGGCCGATCATCCACTCAGCCGAGACGCTCGTGCTGCTGCAGCCACTTCACTTCTTCGTCGATGCATCGCACGAAGTCGGCGTGGCAACCGATCCCGAAAGTGGTCTCGAGGAGCCTTGGCGTGCAGACGGTATCGATGAGAGATTTGCGTACGAGCTGAGAAGAGATCGCGGTTGGACGCCCCATCAGCTTTGCGATCCGTTGCACCATGCCAGCGGCCGCGATCATCGCGCCCGCTGGCAACCGCGGCGGCGCCGATCGTCCGAGCGAGCCCGCGATGGTGTCGGCGAGCGTGGCGAGCGTCGGCGTCTCGGCGTCGGCGAGGACGAACACGCCTTCATCGCGTGATCCGAGCGCAGCGAGGATCGCGTCGCAAACGGTGGAGACATGAACCAGACTCTTGCGTGTCGATCCGTCGCCGGGCACCGCGAACCGTCTCCGCGCGATGGCGCGAACCATCGTCCGCACATTGCCTTTGTCGCCCACGCCGAACACTGGACAGAGGCGAAAGATCGCCGTCAACAAGCCGTCTTTTGCCGCCTCTCGGACGATGCGCTCGGCGGCGAGCTTGGTCTCCGCGTAGGCCCCCTCGGGCGCCGTGGGGGTTCGTTCATCGATGATTCCGACGGGGTTATCGCCGTACACCTTGATGCTGCTGAGATGGATGAAGCGCGAGATTCCGCAGCGCTTGCAGGCAGCGACGAGGGCGCGGGTTCCTTCGACGTTGAAGGCCACGTATTCCGAATCGGGTGCGCCGGGACGATGAACCACCGACGCCGAGTGAACCACCGCGTCGACGCCTTCGAGCGCGTCGTAAAGAGCATCTTCAGTCCACGCGTCTACGGCACGCTGCTCGGGAGCACCGCTCGGTCGCCCCCGAGCCCCCGCCGACCGACGAACGAGCGCGATGGGCGACCATCCCGTGGCGCGCGCGATCAAAGTCGAGCCGACGAAACCGCTCGCTCCCGTGACCAGCAGCTTCCGCTCGCCGTTCGTCACCCTCACGCCTGTCCGGCCGACTCCGTGAGCGCGCCGATATTGCTCGGCCGATCGGCGATCGGCGCTTCGAGACCCGAGAGCGTCGCTTCGGGCACGAGCTCGGCGAGCCCGGCTCTCACCGCAGCATCGTCTCCGACCTCGGCGGCCGAGCGAAGCTTCGCGAGGAGACGCTTCAGAGGATCCATCGGGGTAGACTGAATGCGTCCGACCACGATCTTCGGATGCGGCGTCTTGTCGAACGCCTCGCCTGTGAGGAGCAGCTCTTCGAAGAGCTTCTCGCCGGGCCGAAGCCCGGTGAACTCGATGTCGATGTCGATGTCGGGTCGGAGGCCCGAGAGCTCGATCATGTCGCGCGCGAGGTCGACGATCTTGATGGGCTCGCCCATGTCGAGAACGAAGATCTCACCTCGACCGCCGAGCGCACCGGCCTGGAGCACGAGCTGCGCGGCTTCGGGGATCGTCATGAAGTAGCGACGCATGTCGGGGTGCGTGACGGTGACCGGTCCACCGCGCGCGATCTGCTCACGGAAAAGAGGCACCACGCTCCCGGCGCTCCCGAGCACATTTCCGAAGCGCACCGCGACGAAGCGGGTGGTCGTGCTGGTGGCGGCGCGACCTTGGATGATCATCTCGGCGACGCGCTTCGAGGTTCCCATCACCGAGGTGGGGTTCACGGCCTTGTCGGTCGAGATCATCGCGAAGGCTTGGGCGCCGAAAGCGTGCGCCGCGTCGGCAACGAGCTGCGTGCCGAAGACGTTGTTCTTCACGGCCTCGGAGACGTTCTTCTCCATCATCGGAACATGCTTGTGGGCCGCAGCGTGAAGCACGACCTCGGGCCGGTAGCGACGGAAGACGGCTTCGACGCGCTCGCGATCGGTGATGTCGCCAACGAGCATGACGATCTCGCTCGTCAGGTCTTTCGCTCGGAGCTCGCGTTCGATTTGGTAGAGGGCGTTTTCGTCGTGGTCGAAGAGAAGGATCTTCTTCGGCTTGAACCAGAGCGCCTGGCGAACGAGCTCACTGCCAATGCTGCCGCCTGCGCCGGTCACGAGGAGCGTGCGGCCCTCTATGAAGCTCTCGACCTGGTTCACGTCGAGCTTCACAGGCTCGCGACGAAGTAGATCGTCGATCGAGACCTCACGGATCGCGTCGAAGTCGATCTCGCCTGTGGTCATGCGATGCGAAAGGCTCGGGATGGTTTTCGTCTGCACGCCGAGGCGTCGACAGATCCCGAGGACCTCGCGGATGCGCTTGCCAGGGGCGGTGGTGATCGCCAAGACGACGAGCTTGATCCCCTGTTCCTCGATTTGACGGCGAAGAGTGCCCTCGTCTGCCGGACCGAGGACGCGCACCTCGCGGACCGAGGCACCGAGCTTGTGCGGATCGTCGTCGAGAAATCCAACGATCTCCCATTTACCGTCTTGGTGACGTTGGACGTCGCGAAGAAGACTCTCACCCGCATCACCTGCGCCGATGATCAGAGTCGGTGTCGCGAGCGGGTTGCGTGGGCGCTGACGCTCTTTAAAGAGACGAATCGCGAAGCGGACGCCACCGACGAGGACGATCGCCGAGAGCCACTCTCCGACGTAAACCGACCGAGGCATCTGACTCTCGTGGACCATCGTGCCTATGCCAACGAAGGCAAGCGACGCGAGGGTCGTCGCCTGGACGAGGTTCTTGAGCTCAGGGAGCCCTGCGTAGCGCCATAGGCCGTGGAAGAGCCCGGCCACGTAGTAGGCGACGAGACGACACGCCAAGAGGACGAGGAGCGCCAACGGCGCGCGTGAACGCCAGGGCTGCGAGATGCTTCCGTCGAATCGAAGCTGGAGCGAAACGGCGAACCCGACCGTCCAGAGCCCGAGGTGCACCAGAACGACAATGGGTCGTCGGGCCCAGGCGGGGAGCGAAGTGAGCGGGAGCATGCTGGGACTACGTTGCTTCATACGGCCGCGACGTTCAGGCCGGAGCGGGCGCCGAGCATGGCAAAGACCGGGCTGATTTGCCAGCCACACCGGTCGTTTCTTCGGATCTTACGCGCGAAAACCGAGAGACGACTCGAGCCGGTCGCAGAACAATCCAGAGAGGCCGTCACAGCGGAGTCTGGTTTCGAGGATCGTCCGACCGGCGACGCCCATCTCGGCGCGGGTTGCGACCGACATCTCCTGGAAGGCACGAATCGCCTGGACTGCACCGTCGACATCGCCGTGGGCGACATGCAGACCGATCTTTGCCTCGTCGAGGAGATCGCCGACATGGGACCGACGAGGTCCGAAGTAGAGAATCGGCCTGGCGACGGCCATCGCTCCATAGACCTTCGACGGATGTACGATGCCGACCATCTCGTCGCCCAGCGAGACGACGTGAACGTCTGCGGCCGAGAGCGACCGAGGTAGCTCTTGAAGCGGCTGGTACGGGAGCGAGAGCACGTTGCCGAGCCTGTGATTCACGATCGCGCGTTCGACAGCCGGCTTGCCAGCCCCCCCACCGACGAACACGAATCTGAGCCGATCGTCGTCTCCGAGCCGGATGGCAGCTGCGATCAGCGTATCGAGCGGATTCGAAGGCGTGTGGTTGCCGCTGTACATGATGACGAGCCGGTCTTCCAAGCCGTGCGCGCGTCGAAACGTATTGTCGGCGTGGGCGATGGAAACGCTCGTCGAGACCAGATCCTGAAGCGGCCAAGGGGGCACGACGATGCCACGCCCCCTGAGGTTGGTCTTTGCCTCCAGGCGCTCGAGCATGAACCGATCGAGCGCGACCACGAGCGCGCTCCGATCGAGGTAGAGCTTGTTCACGGCGTCGAGAGCGCGCGTGATGGGGCTCGTGGGAGAGAGCTTGCCGAGCGCGACCAGCTGGTCAGGGTTCAAGTCCATGGCCCAGTAGGCAATGGGTACGCGGCGAAGCGCTCCAGCGATCGCGTTGGCGACGCCGATGAGCGGCGGCGTCGTGCTGAAGAGAAAGCCATCGATGTTGCTCCGAAGAATTCCGTGCAGCACCGACTGCAGCATGAACGAAGCGGTCCCTGCGATGCGCAGCGGAATGGCTTTCTTACCAAACGAGGTCAACGGAAGTCGAACGACCTCGACCCCATGGATCACTTCGTGTGCCGGATAGCGAGTGCTCGGGTCGTCGTAGCCACGATCCCCGGTGAGAACGATGACGCGATGCCCGCGCCTCACCATCTCGAAAGCGACCTCGGCGACGTACTGGCCGACCGCGGCAGGATCAGGGACGAACACGTGGCTCGACACGAGGAGCGTTTTGCGTGTGTCGCTCACGATTAGCCCCGAGGCGGGTACCGCCGCGGATTCAGCGTCGTCTCGAAGACGGGGCGAATGCAGATCGTCTCAGCCATCACGTTCACGCAATGACGGTGATGTAGCACAGCCGGTCCCGGGCTATGAACGTCTCGATGAGCGACATCGTGGTCACCGGCGGCACGGGCTTCCTGGGGCGCTCCCTCTTGAGCGCGCTCGTGAAGGAAGGTCATCGGCCTGTCGCGCTGGTCAGGCGCGCCACGGCTGTCGTCGAGCTCGCGGAACGACACGGCGCCGAGGTGCGCGCAGTCGTCGTCGATCCGACGAGCGCGACCTCGATTCGCGAGGGGCTTAGCTCCACGACTCCGCGCGTGGTCTTCCACCTCGCAGGTGGCCGCGTCACCTCCCCAACGGGAGGCCTACGCGAGAATCTCGCGGGCAACCTCACGCCCACGGTCGGGCTCATCGAAGCATTCGACGGTGCTCCGTTCGAGGCGTTCGTCCTCGTGAGCACCGGCGAGGTGTACGGCCCGCAACTCGGCCCTTTTCATGAAGAGTTGGCCACGTGCCCCTCGACGGCCTACGCGGCAGCCAAGGTCGCCGCGGAAGCGGTCGTGCTCGGCGCGCATGGAGCACGCGGGCTTCCCGGCATCGTGGCGCGACTCAGCGTCGTCTACGGGCCCGGCCCCTGGGCTTCGGGAAACGGCGGATCGGCATCGGGCATGCTGCTCCCGCGCCTCATGGCGGCTGCGCTCTCGGGCACGCGCTTCCCGATGTCACCAGGAACGCAGACGCGCGACTTTCTCTATGTCGAAGACGCAACGCGCGCTCTCATAGCACTCGGCTCTGCCCCTGGGGCTCGTGGCAAGATCGTCAACGTAGGAGCAGGAGTAAGTGAGCCCGTGGGAGCGGTCGCCGCGCGACTCCTCGCGGAGCTTGGTCGCCCGATTCCGCTCGAGCTCGGCGCGGTACCGCACGCGTCGAACGAGATCCTCGACTACCGGTTCGATGTAACGCGGCTCACCAAGCTCACGGGGTTCTCGCCTCGTTGGTCGCTCGACGACGGGATAAGCGCCATGGCTCAGGCTCGCTAGTCTTCGATTGCCGAAGTGGTGTTGTGCAGCAGATGGTAGCGCGACTCACTCAAGCGGGATGTAGGAGCGAGCAGTGAGCCCAACTTGCCAAAGGGTCGTGTTTGGTGGACTGGCGTCTCCGCCAAGGAGAAACCAAGGGAAGGTGAACTCGCCCTGGAGGTCCAACAGCGGCCCCGTTTTGCTCGGTACCGTTGCACCTACGAAAACGCCCAGCGGACTGTAGATCGTAAAAATGGCAGTCGTCGGCGCTCCGAAGCCACCGAGATCTGCGAAGCCAACGCCCGTTTTCAATCCGAGGTAGAAAGCGTCGACCACCGAGAATGCCACGTCGAAGGGGATGCCCGCGGTCCCCGGGTAAGTCGGCAAGTTGGCAGCTCTCCCGACGCCGGAGATGTTGCTCCGAGGAATGCCTTCGATTCCACTGAACGACGCTCGCGCGGAACCGTGTCCGATGGTCCCGGTGAACCGCAGGCCGGTATCGATGCGCAATATGTGTCCAGCGTGGATGCGCACCGGAACCTCCGGGGCGAGATAGACGTTGCCCTGCCCCGCTACGCCAAGCTGGAAGCGCCCCGCGATCTCGATCGCCGGCAGGTGGAGGAAGCGATACATCGCGCCCGCCGTGAAGAGCCCGTAGTTGGGCTTCGGCGTCATGTCGACGCTGATGAGCGTCGCTTCGATCTGCAGATTGTCGGTGATGCCGAGCTGTCCGCCCAGCGCCACGTTGGTGTAGTTGTCGACCAGAAAGTCGAGCTTCCCCGGCGCCGTGTGCTCGAACCTCGCTCCCAACGCAGGAGCCAACGTCAGCGCCGGCAGCGTCAGCGGCCTATCGGCAAACCTCACCGGCAGCTTCGACTTCGGCGGAGCCTTCGGGACCACGGGCGGTGGCGGTGGCGGCTTCGGCTTCGCGGAAGCCATCGCGATGGGCACGTCGACCGAGCCACCTTCGGGCGCCGTCACGTCGGCCACTGCGTCGAGGTAGCCGGGCGCCTTGACCAAGACCTTGTGCGGCCCCGGATTCACGCGCCGCGGTGACGAAACTGCAGCGGCGACCACTACGGCACCGTCGACCGTCACCTCGGGAACCACGTCGGCCGGCAAACCGGTGATGCTCACCTGGAGCGAGGCGACTCGAGGCGAGGCTTGAGCTGCCAGGTCGGTCGCTTCTTTTCGCGCAGCTTCGAACGCTGGCGATTCGCGCGGAGCCGTCGGCATGCGCGCTACTTGCAACGCCGTCTCACGCGCTTCGACCACGAGCCCCAGCTTGAGCTGCACCTTGGCGAGCTCGACACCGGTCGTGGGCACGTTCATGATCGCGTGCGCAGCGGAGTACGCCTTCAGCGCGCCTTCGTAGTCTTCTTTCGCGACGGCCGCGTCGCCGTCGTCCATCAGCTTGCGCGCGGTCTCGCGATCGGAAGCGCTGATCGTGGGCGTCGGTTGCGCGAGCACGGGCGTCGAGAAACCGAAGCTTGCCGCGATGGAAGCTGCGAAAACGATGGGAAGGAAGCGCATGGTTGGGCCGCGCCTTTCGTACCGGGGGCGCTTCTATCGCTTCTACACGGCTCGCGGTTTCGTCAGAAGCCCCATCTTGCATCCGATCTCCCGTTCGAATCCACGCCCACACCAATCGCCTTGCGTCGAGGGCGTCGTCGTCGCAGGAACACGAGATGAAAGTGACCGCCGTTCTCGGAGTCGCGCTGTTCGGAGCCACTTGTGTCGCGTGCGGCAGCAGCGGCGGAACCGGAGGCGCCGGAGGAACCGGCACGACCTCGACGACGCAGGCAGCGACGTCGAGCGTCACCACGGCGACGAGCTCTGGCTCGACCACTTCGTCCTCGGTGAGCGGCTCGTCGAGCAGCGCGTCGTCGAGCAACGCGTCGTCGAGCGCATCGACCACGGCGAGCTCGACGACCGCGTCGAGCTCGGACAGCTCGTCGAGCAGCTCGGCCACCGCGAGCTCGAGCACCGGAGGCAGTCTGCTGGTCCCCGAAGTCGATTGCGCGACGGCCGTCATCGCCAAGACGATCGCGACGAACGGCACGTTCATGTTCGTGCCCGACACGGCCACGGTGAACGTGGGCGACGTCGTTCAGTTCATTCCCACCGTCGATCACACGGTGCTGGCCGACGACGGATCGTTCTTCGTCGGCGCCGGCGCGGTGAAGTGCTTCATGTTCGCGACGGCCAACAGCTACCCGTACAAGTGCACTTTCCATCCCTTCATGGTCGGAACCCTCACGGTGCAATGAACATGTCGCCCACCGCACACGCCTCGTTCCAACTCACCTGCGGCATCTGTCGCTCTCTCTATGGCGAGAGCCCGAAGATGCCGATCTACGAAGACGAGCTGTGGCATGTTCGCCACATCGATCCGCCGTGGGGCGTCGCGGGTTGGATGATGCTCATCAGCAAGCGTCACGTCGCCAGCATCGCGCACTTCGACGACCGAGAGGCCGCGTCGTTCGGTCACGCCATTCGGCATTTCGAACACATTCTCGAACAGGTGACCGGCGCGCTGCGCATCTACACGGCAGCGATGGGCGAGAGCCATCCGCACTTTCATTGCCACATGGTGCCGCGCTATCAAGCGATGCCCAACGACGCGAAGGCCTGGGGCGTGTTCGATCTGCAGCGCGCAGCCGCCGCGGGCGAAGTGAGCGTCGAAGAGCCGGTGGTGGTGGAGCTCACCGAGAAGTACCACCGCGCGCTCATCGCTCATCCGCCGCCTCGGGGATGAAGCCAAGCTCGCGGAGAACGTGGCACACGGTCAGGCGCTACGCGTAGATCGCGTCGACCGCAATGTCGCTACCGTGTATTCGGACGGTCTCGCCCGCACTTTTGCTCTGACTGGTCCAGCCGTTGCCGACACGGCTCCGGACCTCGATGCGTTTCTCATCTTGCGAGATGAGAACGTACTCCTCGAGAGAATCGACCTTCTGAAACACCACGAAGCGCTGGTTGCGATCGTCGCGCTCCGTGGACTTCGAGAGCACTTCGACGACCACGCTCGGGTTGGTGATGGCCTCACCGAGGCTCTTGCCGTTCTTGTCTTTCGCTCCGCGCGTCAGCATGGCTCCGCAAACGATGCTCGCGTCGGCGTAGGTCGAGCGCTCGGCCTTCTCGATGTAGATCAGCGTGTCCGATGAATAGACACGGCATTCGTCGGTCTCGGGAAGCGCCCGTACGATCGCGGCCGACAGCCGACCGTGCTCGGGCGTCCCTCTTCACATCGCGTAGACGAAGCCGTTGATCCACTCATGCTTCATCTCACTCGTCGATTCGAGCTCGAGGTACGCATCGAAGGGCGTCACCAACAATTCTGAGCGGCCGTCATGTTCTCGGAGCGTATTACGACAGTCGCGATTCAGGAACACCATCGCGACCTGGCTCGGAGCGTCACACCGCGCGATGAACGCGGAGCACGCTCTCTTCACCCGGGACACCGACGCGCAGCGGAAAGCCGTAGTGCCCGGTTCCGCGGTGCACGTAGAGCCTATTCTTTCCGAGCGCCCAGAGACCGTGGTCTGGGATCTTGGTGAAGGCGCTCACGAACGTGTGAGGCAATCCGAGCGTCAAGAGCCCGAGCTGGCCTCCGTGCGTGTGACCGCTGAGAACGAGGTCGGCCTCGCCATCGGGAACGTGCTTGAACGCGCCCGGATCGTGCAGGAGCACGACCCGCAAGTGGCCAGGGATGCGAGGGTGATTGGTGCAGGCCGCGCGCGTGTACGCCTCGCGTTCTTTGAAGCGGAAGTCGATGCCGAGGATCTGCACCGGTCCAGCGTCGGTCTCGACCGTGACGGCTTCGTCGATCAGAAGCTTCGCGCCCACGTCGGCGAGCGCTTGGGTGACCGTGCGCGGCGCTTCGAAGTCGTGGTTGCCGCGACACGCGAACACGCGGCCGGGCATCGCCTTCAGCGGCGAGAGCGCGCGCGTCAGCTGATCGAGCGCGTCGTGCGACTCCATGGTGAGGTAGTCGCCGGTGAGGAGCACCAGATCGGGCTTGGCTCGAACGGCGCGCTCCACGATCTCGCGAAGCCGTGACTCGCTCATGAACGGTCCGAGATGCGGATCGGTGATCTGCGCGATGCGGAGCGGGCGATCGACGCGTTCGGTGCCGAGGGTGTAGCGCGCGAGATTGGGGGCGTGCTCGTCGTCGAGGGTGAGATCGACCTCTTCGAAGCGATGCCTCAGGCTCTGGACGACGCCGTAGCTCGCTGCGACGAACGGCAAGAAAAAGCCATAGGTGTGCCCTCCGAAGGCCGAAACGACGGCCCAAGGAGCTGCGAGCAACGTCCCCGCGGCAAACCACGACGCAGGAACGCTGACGAGCGCGCGATACCAGATGGGTCGCATGCGCGCCCAAGCGAGCGCCGCGAAGTGCACGTACACCGTCGCTTGAAAGTACGCATAGAGAGGGAGCACGACCGCGAACGACGGAGCGAGGGCAACCGAGATGAGCGTGTGGATCGTGAGCAGCACGCCGACGAACGTCGCGTAGAGACGGCCGCGCGTGACGGCCGCGATGGCGACGACCAGAAGCGCAGCGCCAAACGAAATCCACGGAAACAACGCGAGCATCGTCACGACGGTTTAGCACGTGTCGCCGAGAGGCCCGCCGGCCTCAACAGTTCTTCACCTTGGCAATCGAGAGAAGGGTCCTAGATTGCCGGCTCCACCGTCGGCGACGAACGCCGATAGAACCGGGGAAGCCGAATGATCGATCTCTATGCGTGGGGCACACCCAACGGACGAAAGCCTCTCATCTTGCTCGAGGAGCTCGGCGTCCCCTACACGCTGCACCAAGTGAACATCGGCAAAGGCGACCAGCACACGCCGGAGTTTCGCCGCATCAACCCGAACGGGAAGATCCCTGCCCTCGTCGATGGCGCTGGTACCGAAGGTGCCGTGACGATCTTCGAATCGGGCGCGATGATGATCTATCTCGCCGAGAAGACCGGCCGATTCCTTCCCAAAGCCGGACAGGCGCGCGCCGACGCGCTCGCGTGGCTCATGTTCCAAATGGGCGGCGTCGGACCGATGCTCGGCCAGCTCGGTCACTTCGCGATGCGCGAAGAGAAGATCCCCTATGCGATCGAGCGCTACAAAACCGAGTCCGAGCGATTGCTCAGCGTGATGGAGGGCCGGCTCGCCGAGGTCCCGTTCATCGCCGGTGAATATGGTATCGCCGACATGGCCATTTACCCGTGGGTCTCCGGGCTCGCGAAGTTCGGCTTCGATCTCGCGAAATGGCCGAAGCTCTCTGCGTGGATCGATACCGTGGGTGCGCGCGATGCCGTGAAGAAGGCAATGGCCAAGAGCTTCGGGTGATTGCGTTCGTGGGCCGCGCCGTCTCCTCGGCGGCGCGGTGACTCACGTTTCATCGCGTCGCGAAGACCCGCCATTCGACGAGCGGCGCCGTCGCTTTCACCCCCGCGATCATCCACGGGATGAGCTTGCGCGAGGCGAGCGCGCCCTCGGGCATCTCGGGGAAGCTCACCGTGAGGCCTTTGCGTTTCAAGAGCTCGGCGCGCGGATGGTCGGCGTCGAAGCCCTTTGGAACGCGCTTCAACGCGTCGTGGGGATCGATCGAGTATCCCTTCTTCGTGAGCTTGGCAATGAGCTTGTCGAGCTCTTTCCCGGTCGTGTCGTCGGCCACGGCTTTGCGAAAACCCGAGAGCGCGGCCGGGTCCATCATGTAATGGCCGGCCGCCCCGAAGCCTCGGCGGGGCATCTCAGCCGAGACTGTGACGGCTTCGGCCGAGGTCTCACCCTACCGCGGCATGGGGACGGCTTAGACATCTCGGGGCTCGTGGAGTGTGCGAAGAAGCTCCGCGCTAAGAACCGTGCCTTTGCCAAGGAGGGACTCTTTCAGCTCGAGACCGACGGCCAGGTCTGGGTCCAAGACACGGTCGGCGTGGTGGAAGCACTCCGACGAGGAACCGACGCCGGGCTCTTCGACGACGTCGTTCTGCGTAGTGGCTCGTGAGGAGCGGGTCATCACGCCCAATGCTTCGGGGGGCCTTTGGGCCTTCTTCAGCGCGTCGTTGTTTCAAATGAATGACGGCAGGAACCGGGGGTCTTTCCCGCTCTGAGTCCACCGTCGAACGGTCCTCTGCGCGGACGTCGGTGGCCCCTGACCCGATCGCCACCCAGTCGTTCGCGCGCATAGCGTGGTGCGAGCTTCCGATGGTCAGAGGGCACAATCCTATCGCGGCTTTACTTGTGCCTTTGCCGATTGCTTTCCTGGAGGCTTAGGGCCCGCGTATAAACAAGTCGGCGCTATT
>JAYUUB010000012.1:0-7569 GCA_043755175.1 Polyangiaceae bacterium
AGAGCACCGCTCACGTGCTGGGGAACGCGAGCCGAAGCTGACCAGCGTTGGCGCAGCTCTCGGCAGGAGGAGGTCGAGCCCCGAGCCCATGTTTGGCCATCACCCTGGCGAGCGCCTCGGGGGTGGTCGCCGCTTCGAGCCAGCGCGTGACGCCGCCACACCGAACACAAGTGCTCACGTCCACCTGGAAAACGTGGCGAGCCGCTTCCAGCCTTCGATCGTGAGCACGCCGATGAACGCCGCAGGCCCAATCAAGCCGGCCCACGCTCCGCGGCTTCGTCTCCAATCAATAGGCATCGACGACTCACGTATCCGTCGACCCTGAGCCAGAGCACCGTGATCGCGCATGGAATCCACCTCTGATAAGGTCGACGTTGCTATGGTGGAGAAGCACCCGATCATGCTCCTGATGTCCCCGACGTCCAGGCTGCCGGCCGCAGTGAGATCCCAATCGTCCGTGGTCGAAGTCGTTCCCGGAGTCAGCGCGATCTTCGGCCGGCTCGATGACGAGCAAGCGTTCCGAACCCTCTCGGGCACGGTCGCCGAAGCGCTCGAAGTCGGAGACGATGAAGAAGACCTCGTTTCTGGCAAAGAGCTCGTTGCGTTGGGAATGCTGATGCCCGGATTCAACTTCGATCGAATCCTCAGCGAGCTGACGCCGAACCAACCGTTCTTCACGAACGAGGACGAGATGCCGGTCGCCGTGTTGCTGTTGGCGCCGAGCGCCTGTCGCGCGCTGCTCGTTCACATGAAAAAGGCGAGCTTGATTGCGGCATTTCCCGCAGCGACGCGCATCATCTGGTCGGCGATCGACACGCCCGCGAATGTCAAACTGCTGCGCGCATTGTGTACGAAGGCCGTGGCGGTGGAAGAGGAGATTCTGTCGACCGAGGTGTTCCGTTTCGACGGAGACGGATGGAAGCTCGTCGCGGCCGGAACTGCGTGATGAGCTCCACTGGCGTCGCTGGCGGTCCCTCCCCGATCGACATCCGGTGCAGAAAAGCGCCGGACCATCGTGTCGTCAATCGCCCAAGGGAGGCGGTTTCTTGGCGGCGGGTCCAAAGATCGGCGTGTCCATGCATCCAACGATGCATGTGCTTGCCAAGACCCATGTCCGCCCGCGGCAGGAGGCGCCGCAGTGCGGACCTCACGCTCGCTTGCTGGTTGGCGCTCGCCGGCTGCGGCGAACGACACGAGCGGTGCCAGGATGCCTCGGTCGCAGAGACCAAAACGAATCGGATTCGCGGCGACGCGAGCCCTTTCGCGTCGGTCGAGCTTCCGCTCGTCGGCGGAGGTGAAGACCCATCGACCCAGCTGTGGATCGACCTGACCGCAGATGGTCGAGTCACGTTGAACGGCGCAATACTGGGCGCACCGACCGAGCTTCTGCCTCGCGCGAGAGCCGCGCGCGAGCGGAACGTGGAGCTTCGAGCGTGGATCAGGGCCGATGCGAGCGTGCCATACGGTGCGCTTTGGGTCGTGATCGACCTGTTGAAGCAAGCGGGCATCAACCGAATGGCATTTAGCGCCAAGGCGGCCGTAGCACCTTGAGGGCCCATTTCCCGATCGGGCTCTTGCTTCTCTCGTGCGCTCCGCTGCACGCGAACGAGCGGCTCGTGGCCGAGGCGGCTTCCCCGAATGGTCGTGATGCGAACGCCACGCTGATGGACCGTTGTCGCGCGACGATGGAGGCCTGCCACCACGACCGCGCGATCCATAGTGCGATGTGATTCCGCGGCTACTGGGCGAACGGCTCGATTCCGCGCGTAAGTGTCTCGGTATCGACGAATCGATCGTCCTGTGCGACCCGACGTTCCTCTGTCTCGAAATCGAGAATGTCTTCCCGACGAACGTGAGAGCGGGCTCGAGAGAGTGACGCATCCGACGGCGAAACTGACCAGAGGGTACGAGCTTCAAGCGTCCGTGACACTTCCGGCGATCGAGCACGTCGAGCGCAAAGGTGCGCGCGAGCAGCTCAGCCCACGGCTCCGCCTCGCCAAGGTGATAGGCTGCGCTCGTGCGTATGGCTGCTCTCGTCTCCTGCATCGTACTCGGCCTGCCTCTCGGCTGCGGAGCCACCAATCGGGGAGAGCAGGTCGTGCTCGGTGCAGCCGACGTCCAGAGCGCTGGGACCCGGGTCTTTCGAGCCCCGCGCCACATCGTCCACGAGGCGTGTCTTCAGGCCCTCCAGGACCGGAGTCTTCAGCCGGCAACGGTGACCGAAGACGAGATCGTGACCCAACGGCGTGCATACATCTACGAGCGCCCGAGGTTCAGCACGGCTACACACTCAGGCTCCGGGACGTCCCCGACGGCGTCGAGGTCGTCGCAACGCCATCGCTCTTCGACGATGGCGTCGACATCTCGGGTCGACCCGTGTGGGATCGGAAGGAGCAGCGCAGCGATTGGAATTGGCTCTTCCAACAGATTGAAGAAAGCGTGGCGTTGCGTTTGAAGATCGCCGGGCGAATGGGTCCTTCGCGGGGCGCCGAAGAGGGAACCAAGACACCTCGGTAGGATTCTGCTGGGACATCGCGCGACTCGCTCCTCGCGTCCGTTCCTTCATCCTACTTCGAGCGCTGGCCAGGTGAGGGAGCAGGAGCCAAGCTCGCGCACAGTACGCAAAGTTCTGGTGCCGGAATTCGCGCAGGCGCTACGGTCGCCGTCATGACCGACCGGGAGGAGAGGCTCGGCGACGCGACCGACGAGGCAGAGCGGGCGAAGGCGCAGGCTGAGCTCGACGCGATGGGCCCCGTGGATTTCAGGCCTCCGTCGGTGAAGCGATGGAAGGTGGTGGCGGCACTCCTCGTGCTCGTCGTGGGTGTCGGCGTGTACGCGTTCGTCAGGTGGCGTGCGGAGGAGAAGAGATCCGAAGAGCTCCGCGGGCTGCAGCGGGAGGGCTGCCCTTGCGGTTGCGATCGCTCCGCGAAGATGGCGGCCGATCTGCGCAACGCGCGTGACCGGGCTCCCGGGGCGATCGCGAAGGCGCTCGTGACGATCGGCGAGCGCGAGGACGTCGGCTACATCACGGAGCGGATGGTGCAGCATCGGCTGCGGCTCCTGGGGCTCGCGGAGGAGCTCGCGATCGACACGAGCGCGACGCCGTCGCGTGGGAGCACGTCGCGGGATCGGTGCACGGGTGGGGCAGTCGAGGACGGAACGCTCCGCGTGTGCCCCGAGCTCGTCGTGCACGGCGAGCGCGTCGAGATCGTGGACGGACACGACAAGCTCATCGAGTCGTGCTTCCGGCTGTGGCTCGAGGTCGAGAACCTGACCAATGAAGCGCAGACGCTCTCGCCGGCGACGATCGACGGCGGCACGGTGCATTTCCCGGTGAGCCGCTGGTACCGCGAGGGGGGGCGCGGAGAGCCCTGGGACGGCGTCGTCGGCGCGCATGAGAAGGTGCGGGTGAACGTGATCGGGTACATCCCGGAGCATGTCGCGCCGGGCACGGCGGTCGACGCACGGATTGCGGTGGGGTCGGCGGTGCTCCACGTGCGCACGGAGGCCCGCGCGGTGATTCACCTGCGCGAGCCTTGATCGTCAATCGCCGCGGTTGTTGGCGGCGGGCCCAAAGATCGGCGTGTCGATGCATCCAACGATGCATGTGCTTGCCAAAACCCATGTCCGCCCGCGGCAGGAGGCGCCGCAGTGCCGACCTCATGCTCGCTTGCTGGTTGGCGCTCGCCGGCTGCGGCGAACGACACGAGCGGTGCCAGGATGCGTCGGTCGCAGAGACCAAAACGAATCGGATTCGCGGCGACGCGAGCCCTTTCGCGTCGGTCGAGCTCCCACTCGTCGGCGGCGGTGAAGACCCATCGACCCAGCTGTGGATCGACCTGACCGCAGATGGTCGAGTCACGTTGAACGGCGCAACACTGCGTGCACCGACCGAGCTCCTGCCTCGCGCGAGAGCCGCGCGCGAGCAGAACGTGCAGCTTCGAGCGTGGATCAGGGCCGACGCGAGCGTGCCATACGGTGCGCTTTGGGTCGTGATCGACCTGTTGAAGCAAGCGGGCATCAGCCGAATGGCATTCAGCGCCAAGGCGCCCGTAGCACCTTGAGGGCCCCTTTTCCGATCGGGCTCTTAGGGCCCGTGGCCGAGGCGGCTTCCCCGAATGGTACCGTTGGGCCCTGTGACGACGGCCTTCTCAACACATGGAGGTCACCAGAAGAGGCGAACGTGCGCCGTCGCCCCTCTTGACGGCGCTGACCACGCTTGTTCCGCTTGCTCGCCTCTTCTGGGACTGGCGGCATGACGAATCCACACAACGACGCGCTCCAACAAGGGCTGCGAGCTCTCTCCAAGGCGGCGAGCGATCGGCTGGGACGTGGCCATGGAGGGAGCCGACGCTGCGCGAGCGGCCTTGCAGGCGCTTCTGCGCGAGGACCCAGAGCTGCCTGCCGACATCTGGTTCGGTACCGATGAAGAAGAGTTGGTCGCGGGGGCGGCCGCGAACGCGCTCGACGCGACCGAGATGGATGTCGCGGCCCGCCTGCTCGATGTCTCACGTCTCGACGCAGGGACGACCGGCGAGCCGCAAGATGCGCTGGTGAGCGCGCGTACGGCCCTGGACGCCCTTCGCGAAAATGATCCCGAGCTCGCACTGGCGACGCTCCTCATCGCTCCATTCGGCACGACCGACGGGATTCTGATCAAGAGACTCGCGGAAAAGACCGCGGAGGCGCTCGACCGAGGGAGTCGGGAGCAGCGGATGCTCGGCGTGCTCGCGATGGGAATCGATGGCGACGAGTCGGAGTCGGCTTCCGAGACGAGGCGAGAGAGGTGTATCGAGTGGGCGGCTTTTCGAAATCTGCCGAACGACCGCCCTTCATTGGAATACTTGGCGGTAAGTACTTGCCTCCGCCGCCGCGGTTCGAAGAGCTCACTCATCTTCGAAGCGTGCGCCGCGCGGTGCGGCCAGAGCCTCTTCGCCGTCGCTCCCGCGCTCTTCGAGGAGGCCGCCCAATGTGCCCGCCGCTGTCTCGACGCTGGGGCGTGGTCTTGGAGCAGCTTTGCGACGTTTGCACAGGCGTCGGTGCTCCACGGTCACGAAGCAGAGCTCGCCGAGCGCATGGCCGCGATCGTCGCGCGCCATCCTTCTCGTGCAAAGCTCCTATCGAGGACCGTCGAGCAGGCTCGCGACCAGATGGCCTCGGAGCTGGCCGGATCGCAATCTCAGCTCCTACGCCTCCCAACGCACGGGGTCGACGAGGCGATTGGGACGTTCGCGGTCGACTCTGGGCTCCTCACGGTCGGCGATCCTGGCTACATCAATGCGTGTCTGCGCTTTCACGTGCCCCTCGTTGGCGCGAAGACCGGCACCTGGCGTGCGACGGTGCTCCGGGCCCACGTTCCGGGGAGAGGTGAGCGGTGCGCCGCGCTCATCGCCCATCACGCGTCCTACCCGTGCTCGCTCGATAACCCCATCTGGCGGCCCGTGGGCAGTCTCGACGTCGAATACGCGATAGCGGGGATCTTCGATTCCGCCCACTACTACGAAGGCGTCGTCGATGCGTCTGTCATCGATGAAGCGAGAGTCGACGAGAACCCATGGTACGCCGCGTGTGCACGTCGAGCGCACGGCCGCGGCGCTTACGACGACCGCGGCGCGGGCGTCCTCCCCTTCGGGTGCGTGTCCTCTACCGGATTCGGCGACGGTGGGTACACGTGCTACGCCTTCCGCGCGGCGGATGGCGAGGTGGTGGGCGTCTGCATCGACTTCGACCTCGAGCGTACGCCCGGAACGTGACGCCCGATGTCGCGTGCGTCTCGCACGACTACCCGCGCGAGATCGACGCGTGTCGTCGGCGCTCGAGCGCCAAAGACTATGGCGCCATAGTCTTTGGCCCGAGCTTCCTTTGCAGGGGTTTTCGACGTGACAGGCCCATCTATGGCGCCGGTCGAGGCCATCACGCTGGGTCGAAGCGAAGCCAAGGGCGAACATCGACGGGCAACGACTTCGTCGTGCACGTCTCCCGCGCGGACCGAGCGATGAACGCGCCGAACGTGCCGAGCGAGCGACGACCGACATCGTCGACCCGATAGACCTCTTGCGTATTGCGTTGGGCATAGGTGACTCCTCGCTTCACGCAGAGCGACGCCCCATCGGGCGAATCGAAGAGCTCGGCGATGGCGACCAGATCGTCGTCGATGTGCGCCTCGGCCCCCGACGCGACGGCGAGCACGATCTCGCAGACCTCGGTCGCTGGTGCAGGCTCGGCCTCGGGCGAAGAGGTGCCGATACCTAGCACCGTCATCGCGGGCACGCGGAGCGCCAGCACCGCCCAGAAGTCGTCGGGCAGCGAGGTGTCGAGATCGCGCTCGGCGTCGATGACGAGCCTTGCCGAAATGGAGGGCGTCGGCTTCTCACCGAGGCGAAAGCGGTCGGCGTGACGCTCGGCTTCGCCTCGATAGAGGCCTAACGCAGCGACGAGCTCGGCGCTCATCGCGAGCGCGCCCGGACCACGCGCATCGACGGGCGTGGCAGGAATGTCGACGTCCTCGTCGTCGGGCTCGTCGGACATGGGCGCGGGCTTTGGCTCGAAAGCCATGAGAAAGATCGGATCCCCCGCCCCTACCTTGGGTCGCATCGCTGCAATGGCCAAATCGGCCACGCGCACGAGCCGCGCCGCGTCCTCCTTTGCCAGCTCGAGCGCGGCATCGAGATACCGGTCGGGCCCCACGTCGCCCACGCCATTGCCCTCTTTCGAGATTCGTCGCGTGCACGCCTCGAGCGCCGCCTCGGGATTGCCTGCACGACGCCGCGCGAGCTCGACCACCGACGGGACCTGCAGCAAGTGGTAGAGGACATGATCGAGTGTCACCTCGGTGTGGCCCAAGCTCGAGGCATGCACCGCTGCCCGCTCCACGATGTCTCGAAGCTCGGGCTCGAGCCCCGAGAGATCGACCGTGTCTTCACGTTCCAACGGAGGATGGGAGGCCGGTGGCTCGGCCGCGCGCTCCACCTCCTCGGGGTCGGGCTCCGTCTCTTCGACGAGGGCGCCGAGCGTCTCGTCGTCGCACGAGCGCTCGCCCACGCCACGATGATCGACGAGCGCCTCGCCGAGCGCCGACACCGAGAGCTTCGGTCGCCCGAGATGGAACGCGACGAGCGACACGACGGCGGGTCGAGACCGACTCGACGAGAGCTCGAGATGTCCTTCCTCGAGGAGCCGGCCGACGAGCGCCTCGGCCCAGATGTTTTGCGCATCGAGCATGAGCAAGATGATAGCGACTCCAGCCATCGATGCGTGAGCGGACGACGCTCCCTCGATGCCCGTTCGGTCGCGCGCTCAGTCTGATAGAATCCGATGCGATGACCAGACTCTCGGACACCTCCGTGCGTTGTTCATTTGCACTGGCTGTTGCCGGGCTGGCACTGGCTTGCGAAAGACCCCCGGCTGTGAATGCGCTCGTTGCCGAGCCGCTGACCGCTGAGCCCGCTGCAGCCACTCCAGAGTCGCTTCCCGATCTACGAAGCCCCGCACCAACAGGAGAAGCAGCAGCGAAGGAGTCGAAGTCGGTCGCCGGCGGATCGAACGACGTCGAGTTGCGCGATGGCACGT
>JAYUUB010000013.1:0-21171 GCA_043755175.1 Polyangiaceae bacterium
CGCGAGACAGGTGGCCTCGTCTCTGCGCTCCTCGGCCTACAAAAGTAGGCTTCCGGTGCTCGTTCCTCGGGCAAAAGGCTCCCTTCGGTCTCGACGGAACATCGATCGACTTGTTCATGCGCGGGCCCGTAGCCTCGCTGCCTGAGAGCCTACCTTCGATTGATGTGGGCGCCGCTGGTTCGGTTCGCTCCGATTGGCGCATTTGAAGATTGAAGGCCAATTGATGACTATTCATCGTGCGAGGACTCTTGCTTAGGGCCCGCGTATGAACAAGTCGATCGATATCCCGCCGATACCATCACGAGGCGGGTCGAAGACCCAGGTCTGCTTCGACGCGGAGCCTCGTCTTCGCGCTCATCAGCCAACAACGATAGCTTCCCGTGCTCGTTCCTCGTGCAAAGGCTCGCGTAGGTTGAGGCGAAATGTCGATCGACCCATTGATGCGCGGGCCCCCAACGCAGGTCTTTGGCAATCATGATTCGAAACCGAGGTGTGACTGCGGGTCGCTCTGGATCAATCTGCCAGACGCCATTGCGATCCACTCGCGCGTTCGCAGCGCGCGACTGACCCTAAATTGGGGCTCAGCTCGCCCTTCGAGGCGCGGTCTAAATCTTGAATGCGGAAGAGCCTCATGAACAAGCCCGCTTTCAGTCGAATGCCAATCGGCCTACTGCTCCTTGCGTCGGCGTGCGCGCCTTCGAGCTCGGACCCTCGAAGCGACAGCAGTGACGTCAACGACGCTGCGCTCGGGACTTTCGTTCGGAACAAGATCATCGACGATGCGGCCATGCTCGACTCGAGCGCCCTCAATGCCGCCCAGGTCGACGCCTTCTTGGCGCGTCCGTACCCCGACTACGACAACCAGCCCTCTTGTCTCTCGGGTATGACGTTCGACGGCAAGACCGCTGGCACTCTGATAGTCGAGACCGCTCACCAGTACGGGCTCAACCCCCTCTTTCTTCTCACGCACCTTCAGAAGGAGTCGTCGCTCATCGGTGACACCTCCCCGGCGTGCGCGCAGGCGACGCTCGCTCGTGCCTTCGGCTGCGGCTGTCCCGACGGAGGGAGCTGCGACCCACAGTATGCGGGCTTCGTCGCTCAGCTCGATTGCGCCGGGAGCCTCACGCGCGGCTACCTCGACGACCTCGACGCTGGGGGCGCCACGATCTCGGGCTGGAGCGTCGGGCAGGCCACGAAGACCTCGGACGCTTACACGGTGACACCTGCGGGCAAGGCCGCCGCGGTCCTCTATACCTACACGCCCTGGGTCGGCGACAAGAACGCCGGCGGCAACAGCGCGCCTTTTGGCAACTACCTCTTTTGGAAGAACTGGGTCCGCTATGCGAACACCCTCGGATACAAGAGCAACTCGACGGCTGGCGCCTCAGGCGGCTATTGCGCGGGCGACGCAGACTGCAACCACCTGGTCTCGGGGCTCAGCGTCATCTGCTCCAACAGCGGCGCCGTCGCGAAGACGTGCATCGACGGGTGCCACAGTGACTTCGACTGTCCGTCGAGCGGAAGCTGCGACAAGTCGAAGACGCACTGGCAGTGTACGAACGCCCCTCCAATCCTCGGCACGACGTGCAATTCGGACTCCGCTTGCGACGGCCCCGTGAGCGGGTCTGGGCGCATTTGCGGGGCAGCGAGCCACGTCTGCGCCGTCGGCTGTCACGCGGACTCGGACTGCCCGGATGCCTCGCACTGCGACAAGTCGACGAGCGCGTGGGTGTGCACGACAGGTGGTGCGTCGCCCGGCAAGGCTCCGATCGGGACGGCTTGCAGCGACGACAGCGGCTGCAACGGCGGACTCGACGGGACCGGCGAGATCTGCAGCGCTTCCAGCCACCAATGCAAGATCGGCTGCCATCACGATTCCGACTGCGCGGCTGCAGACCATTGTGACGCGTCTGGGAGCACTTGGGTCTGCGCGCCGGCGCAGAGCAACACACCCATCGGGCAATCGATCGTCGGCAACTACAGCCCCGCAGCCGCCGTCGCCTACGCCGATGCGCACTGGAACGACGGAAAAGGTGAATGCGATGAGTTCGTGAGCGACGCCGCCATCTCTGCCGGGCACTTGGGTATCCCGTACTCGACGTGGGTCCCGACGACCTACGGCTACCTCACGAGCGCGAACGTCCCATTCGACGAGTACACGCCTACGCACACCTCCGTGCGCGCGTGTCCGGGGGACATCGTCATCGACAGCAACGACGCGGGGGCTGGCTTCTGCGTCGAGCCTGGTGGAAACGAGAACTGTGGCCACATCGGTCTAGTCGTGCAGGGCGGGACGAGCGTGGACACCATCCTCGCCGACTTCCATAACAACGCGCATCATCGACTCCCCATCGGCAATATCCTCGGGACGGCCGCGCTCGGACCCTACGTGACGGGGTATTCGACGCTGCGCGTCTATCACCTCGTCAATTGCGCTTCCTATTGACCGTTCTCCGATGGCCACAAAACGGCCAACGTGCGCGAACCCCTCGCTGACGGCGAGGGGTTCGGGGATCCCGCGACAGTTGTGGCGGCAATCCGCTCGGGTCTCGTCCTCGCGCCTCGCCCCGCTCCATGCGACGCAGACTGCCGGCTGCCGAGGCAGCCCGTGCTCCATTCGAGATCGATGCGAAGCTCCGCGGGCTCCAGCTATCAGACTGACCGCGTTCGTGGCTTCGCAGTCGTGCCATTGGGTGCAGCACAGTGGGCTGCCTTCGAGGGCCGCGCCTCCAGTCGTACCAGGCCGTCGGCTCGGCTCGGCTCGGCTCGGCTCGGCTCGGCTCGGCTCGGCTCGGCGCCAGCGCAGGAGGCCAGATCGCGCGAGGTCTCCGGAGGGTTTGCGCGACTTGCGCAACCTTGCGCAACCGATGAGGTGCGAGCTTGCTCGAAACGCGCAAGCGCTTCTCGAGACAGACGTCGTAAGCACGCGAAGCGCTTGAATTCCAGATGATTAGAGGTTGGCCCGGTGTGTGCTCTAGGAATCGTCAACGAACGACATTCTGGAGGATGACGTGAACAGCCGAACCTTTCTCGCTACCCGTTTCACCACGCTCGCCCTGACCGGTGCGCTCGCCTTGGGCTCGCTCCTGACCTCGGGTTGCGCCGCGAGATCTCATGTGAGCTACGTCCCGACGACTGGTGACGTGAACGTCGCCAAGCCGAACGCCGACGTGGAGGTGCTTCTCGATCGTGCCCCGGGCGCTCCGCACATCGTCACCGGCGAGCTCTTCGCCACGAGCTTCTCGAACCCCCAAGGGATCGAGCTCATGCGCCGCAAGGCCGCCGCAGCGGGGCTTGACGGTATCTATTGGATTGATTGCACGTCGACGTGCTCGGGGCACTGCAGCGCGAAGGGCTACGTCTACGTCGACCGAAGCATGGCCAAAGGCGGGAGCCAGCATCGCGTCGCGTCCGAAGACTGAGATCAAGTCCGACTGTCTCGAGCTTCATGCCCGCGGTGTCACCACCTCGCGGGCATGGCTTTTCGTGCTCCCCTGATGGCGGCCACGCCCCGAGCTGAATGACGGCGGCTCACGCCTCGGAAATGAACGGCGGCTCACGCCTCCGAAATGGACGGCGGCTCACACCTCCGAAACGGGCGCCGTCTCGGTCGCGTCTGCGAAGTCGGGCGGCGGCGGTACGGGTGAGCTCGTGGCGCGCTGACCAATTGGGATTCTCACGACGAAGCGCGTGCCCACGCCTTCTTTCGTGGTCACACGGAGTGTTCCACCATGCGCGTCGACCGATCGCTTCACGACCGCGAGCCCCAGCCCCGTGCCGGGGATGTGGCCCACGTTGCTGCCTCGATGAAAGCTCTCGTAGAGTCGCTCGAGGTCCGAGTCGACGATGCCAATCCCTTCGTCGCTGACGTCGAAACGAGCTTCGTCGCCTTCGCGGCGCGCGTCGAAGACGATCGTGCCGCCGCCGGGCGAGTACTTGACCGCGTTCGAAAGCAGGTTCGTCAGGATGTGGCTGAGGAGCTTGTCGTCGACCCAGGCGTCTCCGAAGTCGTCTTGGATGCGCCAATCGAAGGAGTGCTCGGGCAACAACGTGGGAACGGTCGTGTCGACGAGCTCACGACAATAGCGCGCGAGATCGAGCCTGGCCGGACGCTGCACGAGCTTGCCCATGTCGGCCTTTCCGACCACGAGCACACCGTCGAGCAGATCGGCCATTGTCCGGACTGCGCCTTTGATGCGCGAAAAATGGTCAGACTTTTTCGATGGCGACCACTTGTCACCATAAGCCTCGACGAGCTCGGCCGACGAGAGGATCACGCTGAGCGGCGTGCGGAACTCGTGCGAAGTCATCGACACGAAGCGGCTCTTCAGCTCGCTGAGCTCTTTTTCGCGCTGCTTTTCGCGCAGGAGCGCGGCGTTCACCACGGCAAGCTTCGCGGAGGCTTCGCGCTCACTCCTCGCTACGCGCCTCAGCTCCTGGATGATGTCGGCGCTCACGAGCCCGAGCACCGCGAACGCGATCGCAAACAGGCCAATTCGACGCTGCTCCGAGCGCCGGAGCGACGACTGGAAGGTCCGCGCATAGGCGGCGTCCAAGGCATCGATCTTCATGCGGGTCGGCTGACTCACGATCGCGTTCGTCAGCTGATCGACGTTCTCACGACGGTCGAGCACCTGCTTCGCGTGGGTGATGATGATCGCGACGTCGTCCTCGGTCCCTTTGGGCAACGGGTGAGTTTCGACGGCAGCGAGGTTCGCCCTTGCCCGCTCGCGCAGCGTGTCGCCCGGCTGGGTGTTGAATCGGAGCACGTTGCACAAGAGCTCGTTCACGCAGCGAGCGAGATCTTCGGCGTCGTCGCGCGCTTCGAGCTTGTCGCGAAGCTCGAGCGCGGCGACCGGAAAGAAGCGAACCGAGTTTCGAAGAATGGCGTTCTCCGATTTGAAGGTCTCGACCGTGGCCTCTTTCGACTCGAGCCCGGCCGCCGAGGCGGCGACGAGATCCGACACCTCGGCACGCTCGCGCTGATCGAGAAAGCTCGGCACGTCGCGGAGGCGACGATGAAGCAAATCGAGCGAAACCAACGTCCCGACGATGTCGTCGTAGTGATTCACGAGCGACTGACGCGATTGCATCACCTCGCCGTCGAGCCGAGCATCGAGCGTCTCCACGTCGCGGATGTCGTGGGTGTAGCGGTCGTGCGCGACGGGATCGATCTGAGCGCGCCACGTATAGACGAACAGGCCGACGAAGGCGACCGCGAGACCCACCCAGAGGACGCGCATGAACCGCTTCATTCGAGGCTCTTTCCTTCGTATTCGCCGGTGAGGGTCTTCAAAAAGGCGACGATGAGCCGGGTCTGCTCGGGCAAGAGGGTGCGACCGAGCTGGTACTTGCTCATGATCTGCACGGCTTCCTCGAGCGTCTTGCCATTCCCATCGTGGAAATACGGGGGAGTGAGCGCGACATTTCGAAGGCTCGCGACGCGGAACACGTAGCGATCGGCTTCTCGTTTCGTGTTGTTGTAGCGTCCGAGATCAGACTCTTCGACGTTGCCTCGATCTTTGAAGTAGTCGCGCAGCGCACCGAACTTCTCGAAGAGGTTTCCGCCTACGTTCACGCCTTGATGGCAGCTGATGCAGCCATGGCTCTTGAAGAGCGAATAGCCGGCCCGCTCGTCGGCGGTCAGCGCAGACTTGTCTCCGCGGAGGTATTTGTCGAAGCGCGATCCGGGCGTCATGAGTGAGCGCTCGTAGGTCACCATCGCGTCGCGAAAAGACTTTTCGTTCAGTCCTCCGGGATAGATCGCGACGAAGAGGGCGGGATACTCGCTCGAAGAGGCGAGCCGTCCGACGACCGCCGAAAAAGTCGTCGCGAGGACACGCGGGCTCTCGACGGGACCGTCGAGCTGGGTTTCGAGCTCGTCGAACTTCCCGCTCCAGTGAAACCGGTAGTTCAATGCCGCGTTGAAGATCGTCGGCGTGTTCACCGCGGCCTTGGTGTGCCCGGAGAGATCGCTCTTCATCCGACGGTCTGCGCCACCGAGGGAGAAGTCGTGACACGTGACGCACGCGACGTCGCCGCCGGGCGAGAGAATCGGATCGCGAAAGAGCTTCGCCCCGAGCGCGACCTTTCGAGCATCGAGGTGCGGAGCCTCCGGAATCGGATCGATGGGATCTTCGGAGGTCGCGACATGTTCCAGCGACGCAACCGTGACCGGCGTGGGCTCGGGCGCTTTCGACGCCTCGTCTTCGCACGCAGCGAGACCCACGCCGAGGACGGCGGCAACGACGAGCAGAGCCGACCGAATGCTCATGAACGCTTTCGAGGACGGGGTAGATCGTAGGTCGCGAGCCGCGTGACGAGCGTTCGGCGCGAGATCCCGAGGAGCTCGGCGGCGGAGGTCTGGTTGCCACCGCACTTCTCGAGCGCCTCGATGATCCGCTGACGCTCCAGGGCCTCCATTTCGCCGCGGAGCCTCTGCGACGACACGGGCTCGGTTCCTTCGTCGATGACGGGCCGATCGGTGCTCACGGGACCCGGCGGCGGAACCGAATCGCGCGGAGCGATCGACTCTCTCGTAAAAGTCGCGAGCTTGGCGGGAAGGTTAGCGGCCACGATGCGGTCGTCGTTCGCGAGCACCACGGCTCGCTCGACCACGTTCTTCAGCTCTCGCACGTTGCCCGGCCAGGCATAGCGAACGAGGAGATCGGCTGCGTCGTCGGCAATCTCGGGCGCACACCGGCCGAGCTTGTCGGCGTAGCTCGCGGCGAAGCGCTGCGCGAGGGGCAAGATCTCGCTCGGCCTCTCGCGCAAAGGCGGCAGGCTCAACGTGATGCCGTTCAAGCGAAAGAACAGATCTTGTCGGAACGTCCCGTTCTCGAGGGCCACGTCGAGATCGCGGTTGGTCGCCGCGAGAAAGCGAACGTCGACGTCGATGGGCGTTCGTCCGCCGACCCGCATGACGCGGCGTTCTTCGAGCACCCGGAGGAGCTTCACCTGAATCGTCATCGGAAGCTCTCCGACCTCGTCGAGAAACACGGTGCCTCCCTCGGCCGACTCGAACAATCCCGGACGGGCCGAGTGCGCGCCGGTGAACGCACCGCGCTCGTTACCGAAGAGCTCGCCTTCGAGGAGGGTCTCACTCAGGGCTGCGCAGTTGAGCGCGAGAAACGGCTTGTCTCGACGTGGCGACAGCTTGTGAATGCTCTGCGCGAGGACCTCTTTGCCGACGCCCGTCTCTCCGAGAATGAGGACGCTGATCGACGCTGCGGCTGCCTTTGCAGCATCGTCGTAAACGGCGAGCATGTTCGGCTCCCGGACGACGATCGCCTGTGATGGCCTATGATCGGCGCTCGACGGAAGCCTCGGCCGGTAGCTCGCGGCGGGCGCATCGGATCGCTGAGAAGCGACGAGCGCATCTTGTCGATCGAGCCTCGAGCGAACCGCGTCGAGGAGCTCGATTCGAGTGAAGGGCTTGGTCACGTAGTCGTCGGCGCCGAGGTTCATTCCCTGGCGAACGTCGCTCCGGTCGGCCGCGGCCGAGAGAAAGATGAAGGGCATCGCGCGCGTCTCGGGGGCTCCGCGGAGCGCTTTCAGCACCTGAAAGCCATCCATCTCGGGCATGCGAATGTCGCAGATCACCAGCGCGGGATGCTCTCTTCGCGCGACCTCGAGCCCGACGCGGCCGTTCTCTGCGCCGAGCGCCTCGTAGCCCTCGGCGTCGAGCAGCTCGACGATGTTCGACCGAATGATTGCGTCGTCTTCGATGACCAAAGCCTTCTTCAATGTCCCCCCGATCCCCGCGATCACGAACGGCCGATGGCCGCGTTCATGCCCCAAGCCCCCGCAGCTCACCTGCATAACCTGACTCCGAGACGTTGTGTGGGCCGTTGCGATCGAGCGCTGCTTCGCCCTTCCGTGGCCTCGTCGTTGCCCCAGAGCACGGAGCGCGCCAAGGGCCCCCCGACACGTTGTTTGGGCGCTGTGCGACCGAATTGAAAGAGCCTCGATGCCCCGAGGACCGCGGTGCCCTCGTCGACTTGAGAAAGGCTTGCGCAATCGTGCGCAGCGAGCGGCTCGGCGTTGCGCGAGAGTTGCTCTAACGAGCGTTCGAGCCCTACAAACCCAGCCTAATCGACGCTGGCCCATCTCCTGCTCTAGGCGTCGCCATCGCGATCTCAGCCGGGGCGTGAAAGCGCAATCGAGGAAGGCTCGGAGGCGGGGGTCACGTGCGGTCCCGTAGCGGCAGGCGCGATTAGGAGACACTCATGCGAACGACTTTCGGCCTCGGAAACAGGCTTTGGATGGGCACACTCGTGCTCGGGCTCGGCAGCGCCGCCATCGGCGCCTGCTCGGACGACGCGACCACGACCGGCGCCGGAGGCAGCACGACTGCGTCGAGCAGCACAGGCTCTCCGAGCAGCGCCGGGCCGACCACCACCACCACCACCACCACGACCTCGACCTCGGGGAGCTCGTCCTCTTCGGGAACGGGTGGAGGTGGCCCGGTCCAATGCACGACCAAAGCCGTCGGGTCGACACGTGGTGACGCGATCGCGATCTCCCCCGACGACAGCATCATCGTGGTGGCCAATCGCGACGTGGGGACCGTCACCGTGCTCGGCGTCGACTACACGGGAGGCCTGCCCACGATGACGAAGAAGGCCGAGCTCGCCGTGGGAGCCGAGCCTTGGCAGGTGGCCATCGATGCTTGCGGCGACAGTGCCTATGTCGTGAGTCGAAAAGACCAAACTCTCGTCGCCATTCGCGATCTGAAGACGACGCCTGTCGTCGACGGCTCGGTGCCCGTCGGATCCGAGCCGACCGCGCTCGCCCTGACGCCGAACGGCTCGCGCGTCTACGTCGCGAACTGGGTCGACGGGACGGTGCTGTCGTTCGAGCCATCGACGCTCGCACCGATGGAGACGATCGATCTCAATACACCTCTCGTCGCGACCGGGCAGCTCGGAGCGAACGCCACTGCGCGGGTCGGCCTCGCTCACCCGCGGTCGCTCGCCATCACCAACAACGGCGCGAGCGACACCGACGAGGAGGTCGTCGTCACCGAATTCCAAGCTCAACGCATGGAGCCCGACGCCGTCGACGGCGCCAACGCCGATGTGAACTGGAACGCGCTCGCTTACCGATTCACCGTCGGATCGACGACGGCGACCACGCTCGAGCTCCCGGCGATGACGGCGACTGGATTCGGCACAGGCTGCTTCCCGAACCAGCTTCAATCGGTGACCGTGCGCGGCACGACCGCCTACGTCACGTCAATCTGCGCTTCGCCCAAAGGCCCCACGAGCCCCAAGGGAATGACCTACCCAGTCGTCCATGCAATGGATTTGACGACTGGCAATACCACGAGCGCCGGCCCGCAGAACCTCTCGAAGATCGTCGACGATCTCTATGCCGCGAAGATCACGGGGGGCACACCGGCCACGTCTCCGACTCTCCGTTATCCGCTCGTCGCGAACGACATCGCGTTCGGATCCGATGGCGCGGCGTACGTCACCGCGAACGGCGTCGACGCGGTCTTTCGAGTCAGCTTCGACGCGACGACCGGCGCCGTCGCGGCCCTCACCGACTTCGACTACGTCGATCTCGGCGACACGGCGATCACCGACGCAACGCTACGCGGAAAGAACCCGATCGGCATCGCGGCCGGACACACCCACGCGTTCGGGTTCGTCGCGAACGACGTCTCGCGCAACGTCACGGCCGTCGCGCTCGACGCGAATGCCTTCGAGATCGCCGGCACGACGGCGGCTCCGCGCGTCGCCCTCTCGAGCCCTCTTCCCGTCGACCCGGCGATGATTGCTCGCCTCGACGGCAAACGCGCCTTCAACACCGGCCTCGGCCGTTGGTCGCTGAATGGACAGGGCTGGGGCGCCTGTCAGAGCTGCCACTTCGAGGGATTGAGCGACGGCGTCACTTGGCATTTCGGAAAAGGTCAACGTCAGTCGACCAGCCTCGACGGAAGCTTCGCCTCGAGCGATCCGACCGACCAGCGCATCTTCAACTGGACCGGCGTCTTCGACGAGGTCGCCGACTTCGAAGGCGTCGCGCGCAGCATCGACGGCGCGGTCGGCGCCATCGTCTCGGCCCTGAGCGCTCCTCCGACGATCGCCGACCGAATCGATCTCGCGGCGATCTCGGTTGCCCAGCCGGCCGGCTCTGCTGCCTTGAACGGCTCGGCGGAGCTTCTCATGCAGAGCGCGAGCATGCTGCAATCGTGGGACGACGTTCGTTCCTTCATTCAGAACGTTCGCTCCCCGCGCGGACCGACCCACCTCGACGCGGTCAAGGTCGCAGCAGGGAAGGCCATTTTCACGACCGACGGAAAGTGCCAGGGCTGTCATGGTGGTGCGAAGTGGACGGTCTCGAAGCTCTTCTACACACCGAGCGGAGCGACCAATGGTGCGCTCAAGACCAAAGCGTGGGACGGCGCGGCGCTGACCGCGAGCGGGTTCCCGGCAGCGCTCCTCCCGGCGGCGGTGACGACCAACCAGCTGATGCGCTTCGCGGCGGCCGGGGGCGATCAGATCCAATGCGTGCTCCGCAACGTGGGCACTTACGGAGTTGGCGCAGCCGGGGTCGGCGTGAACGAGCTCCGACAAGACATGGTCACGCTCGGTCAAGGCAATGTCGAAGGCGGTAAAGGCTTCAACGTGCCGTCGCTCCTCGGCCTCGCGATTGGCGCGCCGTACTTCCACGCGGGCAATGCGAGAACGCTCGAAGAGGCATTGACGACTACCTTTCAAGCGCATGGCGAAGCGCTCACAGGGGGAGTCGATCCGGTCGATACGCCGGCGAAGGTCGAGGAGCTGGTTCAATTCCTCCTTTCGATCGACGAGAGCACGACCGTGATCGCGCCGCCGACCTCGGTGGGGGCCGAGGGTGGCGACTTCTGCGCGGCTCCCTGAGGACACGCGCGGATGGGGAGGGCGCACGCCGCCGGTTCCTTCGGGGACCGGCGGCGCAGGCGTTTTGTTTTCGATATCAAACAGGAAGACAGCAAGACGGAGAAGTTGCGTGTCAGGCCTTCCTGTCATCCTGTTGCATCCCTCAGGCTCCGTGTCGTTCGAAATCGACCGCGCCTCAAGCAAACACGAAGCTGCGCGTAAAGCGCAAGCGCGGTCCAACTCCGCGTCGCCGAAGAGAAAACCGTGCGCAATGCAACGTCTAGAACGGCTGGGCGGCACCCTACGAAATGCGCAATCGAGGAATTGGCCGGACTTATCCGGCGCGATCAGGGCGATTGGCCAACCGAGCGATGTTGGCCTGTGAGTTGCTTTAGTCGAAGTCACGAAGAGCTTGCCCGACGACCTCGGGAGCACTCTTCCACCGCGCGCATTCACGCGCGCCGATAGGTCGAGAGCGATTGCTCTGGAGAGGGATCGTCATGGCGAAGGCACGCTATCGAATGTTCATGAGTATGTGCATCTATCTGCTGTTCACTGGATGCGCGACCGTCGGTAAGCCCTTCGACACGACGCGCGTGGACGCAGTCCGCAAAGGGCAGGCAGAAGACGAGATCGTCGCCTGGTTCGGAGCGCCCACGAGGGGCAACGAATTGAGCTTGGCAGACAGTCCTCACCATTGCGTGAAGCGCTTTCGATACAACTTCGCGACCTCAGACGAATCGCACGTATTGTGGATCGATTTCGACACGCGAAACACCGTTTGCAACGTCATCTACAGCGGGGGTCCGTCATGAACCGTCTATCGTGTTTCGTCGTTCTCTTCGGGCTCGTCGGTTGCGCATCGTCCCAGGCGAACGAGATTCCCTTGTTCGACGTTCTCGACCCGACGAGCGCGACGGCCAATTCACCGCTCGACGAGAACGCGAGCGTGCCGTTTCGCAGTGGCTTCGATACCAAAGACAGTGTCAGTGAGCGACTCGGAACGCCGGTGGCGAAGGCCGCTCTCCGCGCCGAGAGAGCCTGCGGCGAACGTTGGGTTTATTCGCGGCCGTCGCTCGCAGGCGGAGAATCGAAGCTCCGCGTCATGCTCGTCGACTTCGACGCGAACGGGCTCGTCTGCAACAGCCTCTACCGCGACGAGTGACAGCGACCCGCGCTCTGCTTCCGCTGCCCTTCGAATCTTCCGATCTCATGTTCCTCTCCTCTCGACCTCCGAGCGCGGCTCGTTTGCGAGAGGCAGAAAAACGGGAAGACGGAAAGACGGGAAGGCGGAGTAAGCAGAGCAAAAATGGGGGGAAGGACCTCGGAGACTCGTCGCCCTTCGGGGTTGCGTTCTCTGCACTTTCACCCGTGCTTGCCCCGTTCGGGCAGTGCCTTCTGTCGAAACCGAAGGCACTGCCCGAGAACACCGAATCGTCGCCCTTTACTGCCGCGAGCCGATCGTTCGACGCCGCGCTCGAGAACGGAAAACATTCGGCGATGGTTCGGTGTCGCTTTCGCAACAAGTGCGCGACAGCCCCTCGAGCGCGTTGAACCGAGAAGCTCGCCGAGTAGGGTGCGCCCCGTGTCGCTCCCTCGCTCCGGCGCTCTCCTCTCTGCAGCTCTTGCGGTCTTCGCCTGCGACGACGCAGGCCTCGACGCGCGCAGCCAGACGATCGCGACCGTCATGGCGCGCGCAGACGAGTCGATCATTCGCGGACGGCCGCTCCTCGCTCAGTCGAAATACGAGGTCATGAATGGCTCGCTGTTCGACTTCTATCGGGGAACCTTTCCGCTCTATCTCCACGACGCCGAGAACGGGGGAATCCTCGCGCCGAGCGCGTTCGACGAAGCGGGCCTCCTCCCGCTGACGATCGGCGATGCACATCCCGAGAACTTCGGAGTGATGCGCGCGAGCGACGGAACGTTTGCCCTCGAGCCGAATGACTTCGATGCGGCCGATCGCTACCCGTACCTCTGGGAGGTTCGTCGGCTCGCCATCGGCATGGTGGTCGCTGCACGAAGCTCGAACCCTTCGAATCCAGAGGCGCTCGCTCTGGTGCGTGCAGACGAACGTGCCATCGCGCGGGAGGTCGCCGCAAGTTACGCCGACGCGGTCCGTGCCCTCGACGCCGGGGGCGCCTTGGTGCGAATCACCGACGGAGGCGACAGCCCAAACCTCCTCGACATCTTCGCTCGCGCGCTCGCCGCTGCCGACACGCGCTCCGAGCTCGCGGCGAAGACCGTCCTCGACGAGACCGGAACCCACCGCCGGCTGCTCCGCGGAGGCTTCGACCCGGCCGATGCGAACAAGGTCTACGCCGAGCTGCCGAAGAACGTACGCGGAGCGGTCGAAGCCACCGTCGTCAGCTATCGAGACACGCTGCTCGCGCCTCCTCCTGCGGCTTACTTCACGATCCTCGATGCTGCGCGCGAATATGGATCAGGTGTCGCGAGTCTCGCCAAGGTGCGTATCGCCGTTCTGATCGACGGTGCGACGACTGCGCCCGACGACGACGTGATCCTCGAGCTGAAAGAGCTTGGTGAATCGGGAGCTCACGGGTGGGGGCAGCCCTCGGTGAATGCCGACGATCCCGGTGCGCGCATTCTGAAGACGTCGCGGACTCTCTGGTCGCGACCCGACGCCGAGCCGCTCTGGGGTACGAGCGAGCTTCTCGGATTGCCCGTACAGCTCAAAGGCGACTTCGACGCGTACAAGGGAGTCAAAGTGAAGCGCCTCGAAAAGAGCCGCGGAACGCCCGACGCGATCGAGCGCCTCGCTCATGATCTCGGTGCGCTCTTGGCGCGAATGCACGCTTCGGGAGCCAGGGCTCATCCAGGAACGCTTCATTCGATTGCCGCGACGATTGCGTCGAATCCCGACCGGTTCGCCGACGAGCAGGCCGACGTGGCCGTGCGCTACGCCGATGTCGTCGAAGGAGACTATCGACGATTCCAAAAGATCCTCGCCGTTCTCGGGCCGCGTCTCGGGATCCCGGTCGATTCGGCCGACACACCCAGCCCTGACGTCGCCGCGCTCTTCGGCGCACCCCCCGCGAGGTCACCGTGAAAGCTCGAATCGTCGTCTGCACACTTCTCATGGGCTTCGCAGCGCTCACGCGAGGGGCTCGCGACGCACGAGCCGACGAGCCCAAAGAGGCCCCGGTGCCCGCCGTCCCGGAAGGCGTCGTCGAGCCGAAGGCGCCGCCCTCGGCGAGCGACGCTGTACCCGTCAAAGAGAGGTCTCCCACCGAGACACTCCAGCCCGCCGAAGCTCCCGCCCACTCTGGAGAAAAGAAGGTCGGCTCCGATGCCGCCACCAAGACGCCGAACGAGGGCGCGAGCGAGACGCACGTCAAACCCGGTTGTCCTCCCGATTCCACCGAGGAGCGTTGCCGTGCTTTCGGTCCTGACGCGAAGCTCCACCTCGAGCCAGGTCTAGCCGTTTACGCGCAATACGCGCTCGCCCTGCGTGACGAGGCGGGCAAGACCAAATGGTTTCACGAGTTCGAGCTGACACGTGCGCACGCCTGGCTCGGAGCCTCTTATGGTGACGCGCATGCCCGGGTTCTCCTCGAAGCGGTTCGGTCGGCGAGCGAGGGCGCGCTCCTCGGCGTCGGGGGCGACAGCTTCGTCATGCGTGTGCGCGAAGCTTACGTGGGATACCGATTGTTCCAATACGTCGACCTCCGCGCGGGGCTCCTCCCGACGCTGACCATCCCGGTCGTCGAGCGCTCGTGGGGCATGCGGCCCGTCAATCCGTCGGCCATCGAGCGCGCGGGTCTCGCGTCGCCGGCCGATCTCGGGGCGACGATCGTAGGGAGCCTGCCCAAAGGCTTCGGATGGGTCGGCGTCGGCGGCTACAACGGAGAAGGGTATTTCAGGCCCGAGCTCAACCGCGGCAAGAACGTCGAGATCGCCGCCGAGATTCACCCGATCGCGGTGGTTCACGCTGCGGCGCCTCTCGCCGTGTTCGGCTCTTACATGAGTGGATCGAGCGGGACGGGCTCGGCACGCGCCAATCGAATTCATGCGGGAGCGGCGTGGCAGGGCGATGTCGTTCGAGGCGGGGTGGCGTTCACCTACGCGCTCGGCGTCGGTGCCAATGGCGCCCAGAACGCATTGGCTGTCGATACGTTCGTCAAAGTGACGCCCATCGAGCCTCTCATGCTCGCCGCCGACGTCACGTATTGGAAGCGCGACACCGGGAAACCGACGGACCAAGTGGTGCTTCTCACGGCTTCGGTGGGCGTCCGCATCGTCAAGCCATTTGCGAGCTACTTCGCCTTCGACAAACAGATTTTCGGCGCGGTGGCGAAAGCCGCACTCCCGAGCGAGGATTCCTATCGCTTTCGCCTCATTGCCGCGTTGGAGCTGCAATGAGCCAGACTCGAATCGTTTTTGAAAGGGTATCCATGCAAGCTCGAATCGCACTCGCCATCATCACCTCGTCTGCGCTCTCCATGGTCGGTTGTTCAGAGTCGCAAGTCGACGGTGTCGGTGGAAGCACGTCGGCGCAATCTGCTACGTCGACCTCGAAGTCCGGTACTGGCGTGACTGGAGCCGGCACGACGACCGGCGCGACCGGTACGACGGGCTCGAGCGTCACGACCGGAGGCGGGCCAGGAAGCGTGGTCATCAACGAGATGAGCGGCTCGGGCGACGACTACATCGAGCTCTTCAACGCGGGCGTCGACACGGTCGACCTATCGGGTATTCGTATCGCTGACCAAGATACGCCTGGCGTGCCGAAGCTCACGTCGGCGGTCACTCTCCCCGACGGCATGTCGCTGCCCGCTGGTGCCTACCTCTTCATTTTGGGTGGCCAGGCGACGGCAGAGACCACACCGCAAACCACCTGCGCTCCCGGCCCCGCTCCTTGTTTTTGGGCGACGTACAAGCTCAGCAACAAGAATGGAGACGAGGTTTTTCTCGTCGACAAGAGCGACAAAGTGATTCAATCGGTGACTTATCCTGGAAACCTCACGTCGGGTCAGACCTGGAGCCGACTGCCGAACGGAACAGGGGCTTTCGGTGCTGGCGCTTCGACGCCGGGAGCCGCGAACCACGCGCCGTGAGCATCGCCTTGGTCCAAACCGGCTGAGGTCATAAGGGGGAAAATGCCAATGTCCGCCCCATGTCACTCTCGATGGGGCCCGGCTATCCCGATACCGACGCGAGCGCGATGAACGTCGCTTGTCTCGAGCTCTGGGGGGTCGCTGAGGCCGAGCTCGTGCAAAAGATTCGAACCGAGTGCTCGGCAATTCATGCGAAGCCCGGCGACTGCTCGAGCTCGTGCGACGAGCCCGAGCTGCAGCGTTGGGCGGCCAAGAAGTCACCGCTTCTGCTTTCGGCCCCCGAAAAGAGCGCGCCCGCCAAAACCCCCGAGGGGAAGAAGCACTGACGGTCCGTCTCCGGGAGATCTCGGTCTTTTTGGGCCACCACGATGGTCAGAGAAAGTTTTCTGTCACATTCGAGGGGCTCACCGCTACACCCGATCCATGAAGCTTCCGCCGAGCCTCCTCGTTCTCTTGGGTGCAAGCTCTGCGCTTCTCGGCGTGGGATGCTCGACCCAGGCCTCGAAAGAGGCCGGAGCCGGCGAGAGCGCTCGTGCGCTGAGCGCCGAGGCATCGGAGACACAACCTTCGGACCGACGAGCGAAGCTCGCTTCGACCGCCGCGACGTCGACCCTCGCTTCGCCGGGACGACAGCCACCCGCCCTGACGTCGCCCGAGCCTGCTTCGACCGATACGCCCTCGCCCTTTCTTCGAGCAGTGGGTGGTCCTTCAGGGGGAACCGTCGCGAGCCCGCATGGGAGCTCGGTCGGCGACAAGCCTGATGGCGGTACGCCGCCCCTTCCCAAGCCGAAGCCGAACCCCAATCCGCATCCGGACCCGTGCCCACCCTGCGGGATGGGATGAGCTCGCCGCGAGCAGGCGTCTCGCTCTTCTTCGAAGACGATCTGCGTCTCGCGGTCTTGCCGCTCTTCGAAGCGGGTCTCGTCGACGTGCTCGAGATGAGCATCGACCTGACGTTCGACGCAGAAGTTCCTCCTTGGGCCGTGGCGCTCCTCGATTTTTATGCCGAGCGCCAATCTCTTTATGCGCATGGGGTCCACTTCTCGCCGCTGAGCGCCGTCTTCGAGGCGCGTCAGACGAAGTGGCTCGACGACCTTCGCCGCGCATGTTCGCTTCGCCGCTACCAACATCTCAGCGAGCACTTCGGATTCATGACCGTGCCCGGCCTGTCGCGCGGTGCTCCATTGCCTCTGCCGTTCACACGCGCGGCCGTCGCGGTGGGTCGCGACCGTATCGCGCGCTTGGCCGACGCCGCCTCGGTCCCGATCGGGCTCGAGAATCTCGCGTTGGCTTTTTCAGTGCGTGATGCGTGCGAGCAAGGAGCTTTTCTCGAGGCGCTCCTCGCTCCGACCGATGGGTTTCTATTGCTCGATGTGCACAACCTCCATTGCCAAATCGCAAGCTTCGGGCTCGATCCCATCGAGCATCTATCGCGGTATCCGCTCGAACGCGTCCGCGAGATTCACGTGTCGGGCGGCCGAGTCCACCATACGGTGGCCGATCCTCGACGCCCTTTTCGGAGAGACACGCACGATGACGCCGTCCCCGACGAGGTCTTCGCGCTTTTGTCGCAAGCCCTCGATCGGTGTCCGAACGTCGAAGTCGTGATTCTCGAGCGCCTGGGTGGCACGCTCGGAACCGAAGAGAGCCGAACGCGCTTCGGCGAAGACTTTCGCCGCATGGCCGGTCTCCTCGATTCGAGCGAGCGAGCCTTGCGTGAAGAGGAGAAGGGATCGTGAGCGACGAGGAAGACGAGCTCGCGCGATACCAAGCCGAGCTCATCGCTTCGCTCGCGAAGGGCGGCACCCCGAAAGAGATCGTCTCCCGGCTCCTCGGACGAGGGTTCTCGCCCGACATCACGCGCTACCTCGCCGACGCCGATCCGCGAGCGGTCGAGGTCGCAGCCCTACTCGTTGGTAAATGGAGCCGCGCGCGCCGAGACGACGCCTGACGATCAATCCGTCGGGCCCCAAAGAAAGGTTGCGTGAGGCAACATCCGCGTGAGCACGTCGACGGTCGACTGCGACTCGGCGTCGACGAAGGAGCGGAGCTCGTAGCTCGCACCGTCGTGGTAGCTGACCGAGATATGAGCGATTCCCTTCTTCACGAGCCGCCGATGACCGGTCAGGTTCGCCGCCAAGTCAGGCGTGTTGATCCAGAGCTTGCGGTAGCTGATGCTCAATGACACAGGCTCGCCAGCGCGCTCTACGAGCGCGACGTGGGTGGGCGAGCTCGAGATCCGCGCGCTCCGCCACTTCCGGAGCACGAGCAGGAGCGCGAAGAATAGGAGCGCGGGGCCAGGGACCAGATAGACCGCGTACTCCTCGGGCTCGGGTCGAAAGGGGAGTTGGGAAATGCCGAGGTAGAGCGCGGCCGGGCTCGCCAGTGCGAAGAGGATCGCCGTGAGAAGCCCGCCGCCGTGCGCCTTGCTCAGCTCCTTTTCCACGAGGGCGATGAGCCGCTCGTCCATTCCCGATGCCCGGACTCGCGCGACCAGCTTGGTCACTGCCGAAATCCGTCCGGCGAGTGGGGCCGCGCCGACGAAGAACACTACCGTCACGAAGGCGCAGACCCCACAGACGCCCACGATGATGGGCGCGAGGGAAAGGAACAGACTCGTCTGATGGCTCCAAGGAACGTAGGGCGGCACGATGTACCGCCTGGCTGGAGATCGGTCTCGTCGTACTGGGCGGTATATTCGGAGACGGCGAGCGTGCGACCGACTCTCGACATCGGCGGCGCGACACCCGCCGCCGCGAGCGTCGCCGTGACGATCTCGAGTGCTGCTTTGTTTTGATGAATGCGCCGTGCGAATCGGCGAGCCAAGAGCCAAAGAGGCGGCGCGACCGATACCTCGTAAGCCGAAAGCTCGCCGGCGAGACCCATCGCGCTTCGCTGTCGACAAGCGCGGACGAGACCGCGAATCTCACCGAGCCAGGGCTCGCCTTCGAAGGCGACGGTGACATCGCGCCCGACGCTCTTCGCGCGGATCGACCGACGGATCGGTCGAAGTGATTCCAAGCGTCAGCGAATAGGGCTCGTTGAGCTCGTCGATGTATTCGGCGGAATGAACGCGAATCGTCGAAAACGGCTGAGGCCCTCCGTCGTCGAAACGAAGACTGACGCCCGTGTCACGGGTGCTCGAAGCCGTCATTGGATGTTTCCGCGCAAGATGGCGTAGTCGCGGCGCGTGGCGACCAGCATGCTGCCGTCATGGTCGAAGCCATCGAGTAAGTACACGAGATCGGGATGGAGCTTGCGAATCTTGGTGGCGAGCGCTTCGAATGCCTTCTTGTCATTGCGCGTGAGAGCCACCTCGGCTTCTACCAAGAGAGCTTCGGGGGCGTACAGACCCGTGAGCTGGTGAAGCGGTGCGGCGGAGAGGGTGCCGGTTTGCTGGTAGAGATAGTAGAGAGCGCGGTGGAAGCGTAAAGGATCGGCCGGGCTCACCGATGCCGAGACCGGGTGTGGCTTGGGCGGCGGGATCAGGACCCATTGTCCCCAAGTGCCGGCCTCTCGTAGCTCGTCGGCCAACTTGGCGAGCTCGGCTTTCTGTGCCGCATTCGGAGCGTGGAGTGTGACGTCGAACGGCTCGGCCTCGACTCCGGCATAAGAGACGGTTTTGGAGGCCGAGGTCCGAAAGATCGACGAGCATTCGGCGGCGCTCACCTCCGCGGATAGAGGCGTCTCCACTCATCGGTCGCTCGGAGAACCCTTGGGAGAGGCCTCGAGTGCCGAACTTCTGGCTGAGCTCGTCGCCGCTTTTTCGGAACGACGCTTCTACATCGAACAGCATGAAGACGTCGGAAGCGGGGGGCGCGCTGAAGCTGACGACCGATGGATCGGGCTCGAACCAAGGCGTGATGGCGACGTGCATCGGGAAGCCGATCACATAGTCGTTCAAGTGCTCCACTTCAGGAGTCGCGACAACAGAGCTTGCCCATGAGCAGCAGGGATCCCGCGGCGCTCGAGGCCGTCCGAGCCGAGGCCGGGGCCCATTGGGCGCTGCTCAAGAGCGTGGGCGGCGCGACGTCGTCACCACGCTACGGAAGTGTTTGAAGTAGCGACACGTCGTCGACGTCGAGGAGAGACTGCCTCGAGACGGCGCACGCGTCGCGTCGGCTCTTCGGTCTTGCGTCGCGCTGCCCGGCGATGTCGAGCGCGGCGACCCGATAGGCCTCGGCGAGCGTCGGGAAGTTGAAGATGCTCTCGATGAATTGGTCGACGCGCCATCCCGATTGAATGGCCACTTGTCCGAGGCCGACGAGCTCGGCGGCGCCTTCGCCGACGACGTGCGCGCCGAGGACGAGCTCACCTCGAGGGTCGGCGACGAGCTTCAAAAAGCCGTCTTCGATGGCTGCGATGTGTCCGCGCGCGAGCTCGGAGAACGAGGCTCGTCCGACCATCGCGCTGCCATTCCGCTCACAGGCCTGAAGCTCGGTGAGACCGACGCTTCCCATCTCGGGAATCGAGTAGACCCCCGTCGGAATCAGCTGGCTCGCACGACCAGGATCGATTCCGAGTGCATCGCACATCGCGCGTCGCCCTTGCTCCATCGAGGAGGCCGCGAGAGACGGCGGACCGATGACGTCTCCCACGGCGTAAATCCCAGGGGTTTTCGTTCGACAACGCGCATCGACCACCAAGAGCCCTCGTTCGTTCGCGACCAAGCCGGCGTTCTCGAGACCGAGGCCCTCGATGTTGGCGACGCGACCGAGCGCGCAGAGAACCTTGTCGGCTCTCAGGTGGGTGCCGTCGTCGAGGACGATCTCGACCGCGTCGAGCCCGTTCCAAGTGACGCTCTTCGTGGTGCGTCCGCCGAGGAATCGCCCGCCGAGCTTCTCGAAGCCTCTGACGAAGTGGTCGGTGAGCTCGGCCTCGACGAACCCGACCGGACGATTGCCCTTGTCGATCATCGTGACCGATACGCCGAGCGCCGCGAAGATCGATGCGTATTCGCTCGCGATGACGCCTGCGCCGAGCACGACGAGCGAACGCGGAAGATAGGTCATCGAGAGAATCGAATCGCTGTCGAGGATGTGCTCGTGATCGACCGGCACCTCTTTGGGGCTTCGTGGCCTCGAGCCTGTGGCGATGATGGTGACCTCACCTCGAAAGCACTCCACGCTTCCCGAGAGAGAGCGCACGTCGACGTGTCTGGGCGAAGTGAAGCGCGCGCGTCCGTGGACGACGGTGACCCCCGCGTGCTCGAGTTGTTTGCCCAT
>JAYUUB010000014.1:0-55542 GCA_043755175.1 Polyangiaceae bacterium
CCATGGCGGTGACTTTGCCGGCCGGCTTGCCATCGACCATGACCGAGCCGTCGGCCTTGAGCTCGACGGGCTTGGTCTTCTGACCCTTGTTCGGGGTGAGCTTCAGGGCGGCCGCCATGATCGTGGGCTTGGGAGCCTCGACGGGGGCAGTGGTCGGAGCTGCCGCCGCAACAGCCGTCTCGACCGGGGCAACCGTGGGCTCTGCCGTGGCTACGGGAGCGCTGGCCGAGGGAGCGAGGTCACCGGTGTTGGGAGCGGGCTCGCTGCCGCCGCAGCCGGCCAGCGCTAAGACGAACGACAGACCGAACGGAAAGAGGGCTTTGTCTTGCATGCGCGCCCGATAGCTTAGGAGAGGGGCAAAAGCCAATGGGTTTCTTGGGTCGCGCCCAGACGATCGAGGTCTCGCGAGTTCGTCGAAATCGCAATTCCTAGGGCATTCGCGTCACAATCGAAGAACTGGCGTATCTCGACCTAAAGAAAACATCATCCGTTCTTCTCCCGTCAGGCAACGCGCAGGAGCCTTCGGATGTGCCGACCGGCGCGAGGATCGAAGACGCGCGTCCATTGAATCGATTCGACGGCGGCAACGAGGTCGAGCGTGGACGGCATCGACCTCTCTCATCCAGCGCGGCCAGGCCGCCCTTCTCGACGTATGCGGTGCCCCGATGGCGTCAGCCGCGCGGACGCGACGAGGGGGTCTGGGAACGCCTGCGACGCGCGGCGAGGCCACCGGCCGCGAGCGCGAATCCAACCAACGACGCGGCCGAGAAGCCTCGCGAGACGGGGCTCGCGGAGCAGAAGCCGCCTCCCTGAGCGAAGGCGCCGCCGTTCGCGCCGGCGCCACCGTCACCGCCGCTGCCCGAGCCAGTGCCGCTTCCATTGCCGCCTGCTCCGCCCTGCGAGCTCGCGGTCGAAGTCGACGTCGACGAGGTCGACATGTTGCCTTGGAAGGCGACCGAGACGGTCTTGCCGTTGAACGACTCGAGGATCGCGGCCTGGTTCGCGCAGGTCTTGTAGTCGTAGTTCCAGATCGGCTTCAGAAGGATCGGATCGGCGGTCGTCTGACCGACGAGGATCGCGACGTTCACCGTGCGGGTGACGTTCGGTCCGATGTTGCCCATGTCGACGCCAGTCGTCAGGTCGCCTTGAGAGACGGCGTTGCCGTTGACGTCGCCAGCCGTGCCGTCGGTCGTGAACGACTTGAGCGTGAGGCCGCTCGCGAGCGCCATCGTGTATTTCACGTGGTCGGCCGACGCCTTGCCTTCGTTGTCGAGCTTCGCCGTGAAGGTGATGACATCACCGGGGTGAGCCGTGGTCTTGTCGGCGGACGAGGTCGAGTTGTCGTAGAGGAACTTGGGCGCGAAGACGTCGATGGCGAGCGCCGAAAGCACTGGCATGTACGAGTCGCCGAGGGTCTTCGTTCGAAGGACGGCCGAAGTCTGCCCTGCGAAGAGTTGGTTGTCGGTCGAGCTCACCTGCACCGTCGTCACGTCCCAGCTCTGCCGACCGCCGGAGATGTTGACTCCGTTCGCGGCGTCTTGGTTCAAGTTGCCGAATGTGCCGCTGCTGTCGATCTGGCCGTTGGCGCCGTTGATCTGCGACGCGAAGAAGTTGTTGGTCGGGTTGTTCGGCCCAGAGAGGTTCACGAAGGCCGACGCCGCCGTCGGCGCGATGAGGAGCTGGTCACCCGTGCGGTTCGCGTCTCCTTCGACGGCTGCGATGGCGATCGTTCCGTTCACGTCACCCGAGGGCGGCGCGCAAAAACCGCTGACCGCGTAGTCGACGGTCGTGTTCTCGTCGACGAACTTGTCGTCGTTGCCGACGAACACGGTCATGTTGCGAATGGGGTCGCCGTCGTATCGGTAAGCGATGACGAGCGTCCATCCGGCGGCGTTGAGGCTGTTGATCGTCGCCGACTGAGTCGCGGGCACGGCGCTCACCGAATACGTACCGGCAAAGTGCGACTTCACGAACTGCGTCACGTCGCCCGACCGCATGTAATATTGGCCGAGCACGCCTGCGCCAGGCAGGTTGTAGTTGATCGTGTTGGCCGTGACCGGATCGGGGGCGACCTGAATCGAGTCGGCGCCGAAGGCGAGCGTCACCGACGTGTTGTCGAGGACGGCCGACACGTTTTCGCCGCCGTAGTTGTAGCTGCCGCCCCAAACGAGCTCGGCATAAAGGACCTTCACCTCGGCGTTCGGAAACTGAATCGCCGCGGCCGAGCCGTCGTGCGTCCAATCGTTCGTGGTTCCGAGCCCCCAGGGATTGAGAGGGTTCGCCGGAACGACGTCGGTGCTGGCCGTGTCGAGCGAGATGAACGTGCCGATCGAGTCGGACGTCCCCGGACCGTTCAACGCGAACTGCTTCGACAATCCGAGCGCATTTCCGACCGCGATCACGTTCCCGGGCTGGGTCGTCGAGTAGCGAAGCTCTTGGGCACCCGCCGTGTTGGGCGAGAGCGTGAGGGCACCGAGCACGGCGCCACCAACGAGCAGAGAGATGACGCCTGTCGAACGAACCAAGGAATGAGAAAGTACGGACCGCATCGTAGGCGCTTATCGTCGCCAGTCTGAGCCGTCAACGACGCGATTTCGTCTCAGCGGCGACATTTCGTCACCTTCGTGGCAGGGCCAGTCGGCGGGTCGCCGTGCTATGACTTGCGGCCTCATGGAGTACGTCGACCCCTACCTCCCGCGCAGTATCTTCGGCTGGCACTCACCCCGCCTCGGCCTCGACATGCCGATCGTCAGCTATGGCGAGCACGGCCACCCGCTCCTCCTCTTCCCCACGGCGCAGGCCGACTTCTTGGAGAACGAGCGTTTCTTCCTCATCAAGGCCATCGAGCAGCACATCTTCGCGGGCAAGGTTCGTGTCTTCTCGATCGACAGCATCAATCGATATGCCTGGATGAACGACGACGTTCACCCGGTCGAGAAGGCGCGCCGTCAGCGGCTTTACGCCGAATACATCGAGCAAGAGGTCGTCCCGCACATTCAGCGGGTCTGCGGCGATCAGCGCATCGCGACGAGCGGCGCAAGCTTCGGTGCTTTTCATGCGGTCAATCAGTTCCTTCGTCGCCCCGACCTCTTCGACTCGACGATCGCCATGAGTGGCTTCTACGATCTCGATCCTGGGTACACCGAGGGTCACATGAACGACGACATCTACTTCAACAACCCGGTGAGCTACGTGAGCAACATGCACGGGCGAAACCTCGATTTGCTACGCCATACGACGCAAATCCACATCGTCAGCGGGCGCGGCGCATACGAAGCCCCCCACCGTTCTCAGCAGCTCTCCGACGTGCTCTGGAAGAAGGGCATCGGAAATAACCTCGACATGTGGGGCCACGACGTGAACCACGACTGGCCTTGGTGGCGAAAAATGCTCGACCATTACATCGGCAGTCGAATGGGTTGGTGATCGGCTCATCGGTCCGTGTTCGCGACGCGATGGATGCGACCGAAGAGCTCTTTTCGAGGCCTGATTCGTAGGTCGATGGCAGCGGGGCTCGGCTCCGCTGCGCTCGTTTTGGGGAACCGGGCGCACGCCGACGAAACGCCGCACGACGCCCCTTCGGTTGCAGGCGGCGCCCCATCAGGTGCGAAGGCGGGTGTCGCACCAGAAGCGATCGTCGTCACCGTCGAAGGCGATCGCGCACCGCCCGGCGCCGTGACGCTGGGTCGTCGCGAGATTCGCGAGATGCCGGGGGTGCTCGGGGATCCGTACCGCGCGATCGAGCTCCAGCCCGGCGTGACGCCAGCCGCCAGCGGCGTCCCCTACTACTTCATTCGAGGCGCGCCGCCGGGCAACGTCGGATATTTCTTCGACGGCATCCAGGTGCCGATGCTGTTTCACGTCGGCGCAGGGCCTGGGATCATTCCACCCGCAATCGTCTCGCGTGTGGAGCTTCATTTGGGTTCGTTCCCCGCCCAATACGGACGACTCGCGGGAGCCGTGGTCGAAGCCGACAGCACGCCACCACGCCCCGAGTGGCACGGCGAAGCTGCCTTTCGAACGGTCGACGTCGGCGGTCTCGTCGAAGGCCCCGTCGGCAAAGACGGAACGCTCCTCATCGGCGGTCACTACGCCGTCGGCGCCGCGCTGGTGTCTGCGCTCGTCTCCAGCCTGAGCCTCGGATACGCCGACTACCAAGGCCGCTACACGACGAAAGCTGAATCTCGGGCTCGGTTCACGATCACCACGTTCGGCTCGTACGACTACCTCGCCACGGTCAAACACGAGGCGACCGACGGGCTCGGTAGCAAGGGCTCGACGAGCACGACCACATCGCGCGACACCCTCATCGACAGCGATTTCCATCGGGTCGACCTTCGCTACGACCGCGAGCTCGCATCGGGGGGAAAGCTTCAAGCGGCGACCACCTTCGGGCTCGACCGCTCGCGCGGCGTGGGGGTGCTCCACGCGAACGACTGGAGAGCCAACGCGCGCTTCTCCGTTCAACAGCCCGTGAGCGGCGCTCTCCTGCGCGCCGGAGTCGACACCCAGCTCGACGGCTACGACATCGCCGTCGGCGGCGACCCGTGCCCGAACGGGCGATGCTCCACCGGCCTCCTCGGAACCGCGAAAGGCGATCTCGAGAACGCGTTCAAGATCCTCTTCAAGAGCCGCCTCGATTTGGTGATGGGCGCGTGGGCAGACAGCGTCATCGTTTTAGGAGCACGAGCGACTCTGACTCCGGGGATCCGCGTGGACTACTTCAGCTCGCTGTCGCAGGCGGCATTCGCCATCGATCCACGCCTCGTCGGACGTTTCGGGATGGGCGACCAAGTGACGCTGGTACCCGCGGTGGCGATCGCGTCTCAGCTACCCGGATTTGCACCTGTACCCGCGATGCAAATAGCCGGGATCCCGGGCGGCCTCCAGCGGAGTCTTCAGACGAGCTTCGGCGCCGAGGTCACTCTGGCCCCATTCGATCTTCGCGCGACGCTATTTCACCAGGCAACGTTCAACCTGACCGACGCCATCGGCTCGGGTCGCGGGACGGGCTTCGGCGTCGAGCGATTTCTCTCGCGGACGACCGGCGACGGCTACGGCCTCGAGCTCTCCGCGAAGGGCCCGCTCACGAAGAACATGTTCTTCTATGCGTCGTACACCTTGAGCCGGGCGACACGCGACAAGCTCGGTCGCACCGTGCCGAGCGCCTACGACCGCACGCACGTCGCGCAGGTCGCGCTCCTCTACGATCTCGGACGGAACTGGAAAGCAGGCTTGCGGAGCGTCTTTTACACGGGCTTTCCCGCCGACGAAGCGGGCGCCGGGCGGCTGCCGAGCGAGCACCCCGATCGAACGAAGCCTTTCTTCAGGCTCGATGCGCGCCTGGCGAAGCGTTGGCTCTTCAAAAAGGGCGCCTACGTCGGCCTCGTCTTCGACATGCAGAATGCGACTCTGTCGCGAGAGATCTTCGACGTGACGTGCGACGCGAGGAGCTGCTCGCCGCGCGTCATCGGACCCATCACGATCCCGACGCTCGCATTCGAGTGCGGATTCTGAGACGGAACATCGAGACCATCGCCAGGAACGAGAGCAGCGACGACGACCTCGACGATGCCGAGCTCGTGGGCTGCGTCACCACCGAATTCACCAAGGTAGTGTTCCCGGCGCTCGACGAGGTCTGCCCCACGCTGAAGATCGTCTACCCGTTGACGTTCGTTCCGACCGAGTAGCTACGGGCTCGCGCCCGCGGCAGCTGGCTTCTTCTTCAGCTTTTCGAGGGCGGCGCGCATCTCGTCTTCGGTGAAGGGCATCTTGGAGAGGGCGTCTTTCTCGTCGGCGAGGGCGAGCTCGAGCTCTTTCTGCGAGCTCTTCGCGCGGGTGATCCACTCCGAGCTCTCGCCGGTTCGGTCGGCGAGGCGCACGGTGCCATCCATCATCTTGAGCCCCTTTTCGAGGAGAATTCGGTAGCGGAGACGCATCGCTCCTTCCCAGAGCTGCTTCTGCTTCAGCGTCTTGAGCGCCGCGGGCGCCGGGACCTTCATCACGTCTCGGTGGAGCTGTTGGTAGAGCTGGCCGACACGAAAGCCGCTCATGGCCGACCAATGCGCGTCGCGGCTCCGCATCGCCTCGGTGTACGCCTCCTGCGCGTCGAGCAGCCCCGTGCAGCGCGACTCGAGCGTCGCACCGAAATCGGGTGGGAACGGGTCGAAGACGATCTGCTCGCTCTTCTGCCGACGGACCTCTCCGAGCGCGAAGCTCACCTGCGCGAGCTCGATCGGCGGGGCACCGGAAGCGCCGAGGTGATTGTCTTCGATGAGATTGCGCGCCTTCACGAGCGGCGCGAAGCCCTCCTCGACCTTGCCCTGCGAGATCTGCGCGAGCCCGACGGCGCCCAACGCCTCGATCTGCTCGAGCATCGTCAGATCGTTGCGGTCGAGGATCTCATCGGCCACTTTTTCGAGCTCGGGCCAGCGCTGCTCGAACGACAGAACGCGCGAAATTCGGAGGAGCGCTGCGCGCGTCGTCGGCGAGTCGGGAAATCGATCGACGCTGCTGCGAAAACGAGCGAGCGCCTTGTCGCGGTCGCCGAGGCCGAGGTACGCGATGCCAGCGTTGTAGAGGCTCGCGCGCGCGGTCGGTCCCGAAGGATCGACGGCCGCGATGCGATCGAACTCGGCAGCTGCGGGAGCGAGCTCGTCTCGAAGAAGGCGGTCGCTCGCGGCCTGGAAGAGCGCCGGCAGATCGTTCGGATCGGTCTTGGTGATGCGCACCTCGGGCAAAACCTGGACGCCGGGGGAGCGAAACGAATCGGCCAGCGGTGTCACCGCCTGCGGAGTGCTTTGGCACCCGAAGGTGCCCACCGCGATCAGAAAAAGGCTCGAAACGAGAGGGAACGAAAGCCGCATCGATGAATCCTCGAAGGATGGACGACTGAGGAGCCCAATCGGTCCGATCGGACGTTGCTCCGGAAAGGATACCCGAGCGAGGCCGGTTGTTCCTGACAGGCGACGAGGGGGTTCGTCTGACGGAAGACCGACCGACCCGGGAAGCGAGGTAGCCCCCCGAACGAGCTCCAGAGCCCGCTTGCCGGTTCCGTCTTTCGAGAATCGATCGGAGCGCTACTCGGTCCCGTTCTTCAAAGCCGTGATGGTGTCGTTCATGCGCGTCCGCTGTTCTTCGGAGAGCGCGAGAGGCGTCGCGCGGTCGAGCTCGGCGGCGAGCTGAAGCAGCGTTTGGGCGTGGGCCCGGAACGACTCGCGAGTCGCACCGGCGGGAGCAGCTTCCGACAGCCGGAAGTCGGTCATGCCCCTGAGATAGGCGTACTCCACTTGCTCTCGAGGTGACAGTGCGTCGGGATCGTCGCCGAGCACCCGAAGCAACGCGAGCGCCTGGGGAAATTCGCTGTCGCGGTAGTGGTCGCGAACCCGCTGGAGGTCTCGGCTGTAGGTCACGCACCCGCCCAACACCGAAACGACGGCCCATGTGACGGCGAGAACGGAGGTGTGGAGCCGCATCGAATCGAACCGCCCTGGAGCAAGGCGACCCTGCCCTGACGCCCGAAACCTACCATCGGCGAACCCATCCTGCTCATTTCGAGCCGATGGTGCCTTTCCGTTGAAAGGAAGGCTAAGATCGAAAAGAGGTTCGGGAAGCATGGTGCAGCTTCAGGCAGGGGACATCTCGGAGGGGGCCGGCGAGACGCCAGAGCTCGTGGAAGAGGTCCTCCCGCGACAGTTCGGAAAATACACGCTCCTACGCAAGCTCGCCTCGGGCGGGATGGCGGAGCTCTATCTCGCGCTGCACCGAAGCGTCGCCGGCTTCGAAAAGCTGGTAGTCATCAAGCGGATTTTACCGCAAATGACCCAAGATCAAGCGTTCATCGACATGCTGCTGCACGAGGCGCGCATCGCTGCAACGCTGTCACACCCGAACATCGTTCAGACGTTCGACGTCGGTCAGGTCGACGGCGCTTACTTCATCGCGATGGAGCACATCCATGGCGAAGACATCCGGACGATCGTCCGAGGCATGCGCAAGAAGAGCGTCACCGAGTTCCCGCTCGCTCACGCGCTGACCATCGTGCTCGGGGTCTGTGCAGGCCTTGCCTACGCTCACGACAAGCGTGGGCTCGACAATCAGCTCCTGCACATCGTTCATCGCGACATCTCGCCACAGAACATCGTCATCACGTTCACCGGCGACGTGAAGGTCGTCGACTTCGGGATCGCCAAGAGCGAGCACTTCGTCGAAGCGCAGAAGGGCGGCCAGCTCAAAGGCAAAGTCCCGTACATGTCGCCAGAGCAAGCGGGCGGCGAAGAGATCGACTGGCGAAGCGACATCTTCGCGCTCGGTGTCATCCTGTTCGAGCTCACGACCGGACGGCGCCTCTTCAAAGGCGCGAACGAATACGAAACGCTGAAGCTCATCACCGATCGCGAGTACCCGCTGCCTTCGGACATCGCCCCGAACTACCCGATGGGGCTCGAGCGCGTGGTCATGAAGGCGCTCGCCAAAGATCGCGACAAGCGCTACCAAACGGCGCGCGAGATGCAGAGCGACCTCGAGTCGTTCGTGCGACAGGAGCGCATCCCCGCCTCGACGGTGAGCTTGTCGAAGTGGATGGAGATGCTGTTCGAGGAAAAGCTCGCGCAGCAAAACGAGGCGCTTCACGACATCAAGCAGCTCGCCGATGCGATCGCCGCGCAGCAGCCGCCCGAGTCCGCTGGATTCGCTGGGATGACCGGAGTGTTCCCGGCAGTCGATCTGTCGGTGAGCACGCAGCCTGGCTCGGCGTCAGGTGCGGCCGCGAGCATCCCTCCCGAAAAAAAGCGAAGTCCTGCGGGCCTCATCGTCGGTGGCGTGGTCGCGCTCGCTGCCATCGCAGGGCTGACCTACTACTTCACACAACAGAAGCCGGTCGCCGTCGCTGCGCAGCCGCACACGACCGAGTCTGCCGTCCCCGTGGTCGAGGCGAAAGGGTCGCTCAAGCTCACGAGCGATCCGGCGGGCGCAGCGATCTGGCTGAACGGCGATCTTCGAAACGAGGTCACGCCCGCGACGATCGACAATCTTCCACTCGGTCGCGAGATCAAAGTGAAGCTCTCGCTCGAAGGGTTCGAGTCCTACAAAGAGGGCGTCACGCTCGCGAAGGCCGGCGACACCAAAAGCCTCGCGGCGACGATGAAGACTGGCAGCGTGACCGTCACGCTCGACATCGTCCCGGAGCCGACCGTCTGGGTCGACAGCAAACCTTGGAAAGGCTCGGCGAAGAGGATCACCGGCCTGTCCGCCGACGAGGAGCACAAGATCGTCGTGAGCGCCTCGGGCTACGTTCCGAAGACCTTCACGTTCACGGGCAAGCAGGGCGAGACCAAGCCTTTCGAGGCCAAGCTCATGAAGGGAGATCCGAACGCCGTCGCGCCAGACCGCCCCGATCCGAAAGACATCAAGCCTGGTGAGAAGAAGCCCGACGTCGCGGCGAGCGGCCCCGGAACCGTTCGCGTCAACGCCAAGGGTGGCTACTGCAACGTGACGATCAATGGGGCATCGGTCGGCGTCACGCCCACTGGCGGCTCGGTGGCCGCGGGGTCGGTGAGAGTGACCTGCAAGCCCGAGAACGGCCCGTCGATGACCCAAACGGTCAACGTCGAAACTGGCGGCACCGCGCGCGTGATTTTCCAGATTCCCCAGTAGGTCGGTCGGCGGCGAGAAATCTTTGTCGCATTCATCCTCGGCGCCACGACGACATATCGCATCTGAAGTGCATCTATGGTCGCGATGCATTTCGATCGTAGCCCTCCTAACGACGGGTTGCGGCGACGCCACGACCGCGACGAGCAGCGGGACTTCATCTGGAGGAGCGAGCGCGACCACGAACGCATCGTCATCGAGCGCGGGGTCGGGAAGCGAGAGCGCGAGCAGCTCGAGCAGCGGCTCGGGTGGCGGCAGCGCGAGCTGCCCCGTCGACACCGTGGAGGTGGTGAGCGTTCCTGCTTGCGCTGGCGCTGGGTCGCCCACTCCCAGTGCTCTCCAGACCCTCGTCACCGCAGGCGTTCGTGGAGACTTGATCGCGCTTTTCGGCCTCGACGTCCCGAGCACGCCTTGCGCGCGGGTCCTCGTCTGTCGTCCGAACGACGCACCGACCCTGCTTTTCTCGGATGAGCCCGAGACCACGTCGGTCGACGGGATCGTCTACGCCGACGTCATCACGCCCGGACGCTACCGTGCGTACGTCTATCATGTGAACGCTGGAGCATCGCTCCGCAAGTTCCCGTTGGTGGTCCTCAATCAGGGCGCGACGACCGCGACCATCACCGTCACGCGGCGTGGTCTCGCGGGCCCGACGACCGACTACGTCGCGGCCGGAAAGAGCGCGGTCATCGAGTGGCTCGGCGCGACCCAGTCGACCTCGGTGAGCGTCGCTCCGGGACAACGCGTTCTACTCGACGCGGGTTTGGACTCGCTCCACGCGAAGAAGGACGAGCTCGTTCATGCCATCATCGACTTCGACGTCGACGCGCAACTGAAGGTCAGCGTCGTGAGCGTTCCTGCCAACGCCGATGCAACCGCGCTGACGGCTGGGCTGAGCGTCGTTCCCTCGTCCGGGCTCCACGTCCGAGGGACGTTTCCATTCGCGGAGTACGTGCTCGTCGGCGACGGCGCGCCCGACGCTTCGGTTCGCTCGCTGGTCCTCGGCGCGAATCAGGTCGACCCCGATCTCATCGGTCATTCGTTCGTCGATGGCGCAGCTCCCGTGGTGTTGCACGGGGGGTTCGGTGTTCCTTACGACATCGTATGGCCCATCGGAAACGAGCTCGGCCTGCTGCTGTCGCCGCGTGGCGGAGCCTGGGGCGGAGCCTCGGTGATGAGCGCCGGCGAAGATCTCGCGGCAGGCCTCGCGCCGCTGCCGAAGTCGCAAACGACGCTCGATTCCGGCCCGAATGGCATTCATGCCGGACGCTTCGCCAAAGGATCGACCGCGACGCTGAAGCTGATGACCGGAGGCGGCTCGAGCCTGCCCGTCGCTTTGCTCTTCGTTCCGCTCGGCGGATGATTGCCCGGGGAGCGGCTCGGAGAACCGTTCGACGTTCGCCGAGTCGAGCCTGGCGTCTCTCTCAGCGAAGCGTGTAGCGGAGTCGGTGCACCGGGAGACCGTCTTCGATGGCTCGGTGCTCGCGCGGGCTGCGCGCTCCGTAAGGATTCTCGGCGAGTCGAGCAGAGCCGGGACCGTCGCCTGCCATGACGAACGCACCGTGACCTTCGATCTGTTGCTCGTAGAGCGCAGCGCGCTCCTCGACGTCGGTCTGGACGAAAAGCTCTCCGGTCTCGGTGAGCAAGCGAGCGATGTTGTCGAGGAGCACGTCGCCCATCACGAGGCGCTTCTCGTGGCGCTTCTTCCACCACGGGTCGGGAAAGTGGACGAAGAACGCACGAACCGATCGAACGGGGCCGAGCCGGACGAGGGCGGTCTTGGCGTCGTCGGCGAGAATGCAAGCGCGGTCGCCGAGCCCTGCCTTCTTCAACCTCTGGTCGACGATGTGGGCCCACTTGAGCCGAATCTCCAGGCCTAGGATTCGCGCATCGGGCGCCGACACGCAGCGCTCGAACACGAAGCCACCACGCCCCGGACCGACCTCGATCTCGAGCGGACCTTCACCCGGCAGAAGGCTCGAGAGCTCGACGGGATCGGTCCCTTCGGGCAGACGTGCGGCGTGGGCGTACGGGTGATGGGGTCGAAGTCGGAAGCTCATGGACAGAAGGCTCGCGTGTGTACACCGTGCCGCACTCGTGGGAAAGACGATCGGATGGAGAGTGCATGCGCGACTTGATCGGCACGGTGCTGCGGCGGCGACGTCCGTACGTGATTCCGCTCGCCTTGAGCTCGGTCCTCGCGGTCATCGCCATCCACGCGATTTTGCAACGTGCCGGCAGACCCGCTCTTCCGCTCGACGATTCGTTCATCCACCTGCAGTTCGCTCGCCGCATAGCCGAAGGTCATCCGATGACCTTCAACGAAGGCGGCGGCTTCTCGAGCGGTGCCACGAGCTTTCTCTGGCCGCTCCTGCTCGCGCCATTCCACCTGATCGGCGTTCGCGGACTCTCGTTGGTCTACGTCGCGTGGGCCTACGGCACGGTCTTCCACGCTGGGGTCATGGTCGAGACGGCGCGCCTCACCGAGCCACTCGCCGGGCGCGCAGCAGCCGTCGCGGCGGGCGCCATGTGCCTCCTCTTCGGCGCCTTCGCGTGGTTCGCCTGGAGCGGAATGGAGACCATCGCGTTCACCTGGGCGCTCGTTCGAACGACGCGCGTGGCGTCCGAATGGCTCGAGACGAAGGAGATCGACCGCACCCTCGGCGGCGCCCTCGGCCTCGCCCTCATCGGCCTCGCCGCGCCGCTCCTACGACCCGAAGGCGGGCTCGCTGCGCTCGGGGCTTCGTTTGCGTTGCTCGTCGCGGGCCCCGACATCGCCGACGGTATTCAGAGGCCGTGGCTTCGGGGTGTCGCGAGGCGGCTTCCAGCGTTGATTCCGCTCATCGGCGTCTCGCTCGTCCCGATTCTGAACCTCGCCTTCACGGGGCACGCTCGATCGACGACCGCGATGGTCAAGTGGTACGTCGGAAACCCCTACGTTCAAGGCGACCGACTGCTCCAAGCGATCTTCAACAACGTGAGGATGCTGTTGACCGAGCTCTTGTCGGGTGGCCCTTACACGGCCATCTTTCTTCCCGAAGGCGCGCACTACCTGTTCGGTGCGGGCTTCTTGGCGATGCTCGTCTCGGTCTTTCGACGACGCACGACTGCCCGGAGCCTGGCCGTTCTGCTGCTCGTCCTCGGCACGCTGATCCCTTGCACGTTCTCGACGATCCTCTGGAACCGAGTTCGGTACATCTGGCCTTATGCACCGGGTTGGTTCGTGCTGGTCGCGTGCCTCGGAAAGGAGCTCGGCGACTTGGTCGAGCGCGTCGCGAAAGGAGCCGAGCACCTCGCCCCCGTCCTCCCGGCGATCTTCGCCGGTGCCTTGGGCGCGAAGCTCTCCTGGACGCTCACCGATCTCGCCACCAGCGCTCGCGCGATCGATCACCAACAGGTCACGCTCGGAATGTGGGCGAGCGACCATCTCCCGAAAGACGCGCGCATCGGCGTGAACGACACGGGCGCCATCGCCTATTTCTCCGGTCGCAAGACCTTCGACGTGGTGGGTCTCACGACCGAGAGCGAAGCGCGCTACTGGGTCGGCGGCACGGGCTCACGCTACGAGCATTACGAGCGAATGCCGCGCGCCGACCTGCCGACGCACTTCATCGTCTATCCGCAATGGTTCGCGATCGATTCGATCTTGGGTGACGAGCTCAATCGCGCGACCGTGACCGACCAGTCCATTCTCGGTGGCGTGACGAAGATCGCCTACGAGGCCCGCTACGACATATTCGGTCGCGCATCGCTGCCGACGACGCTTCAACACAAGGAGCCCGTGTTGGCCGAGGTCGACGTCGCCGATCTCGACTCCGAGCAAGAGCATCGCTTCGCCGTCGGCACCTCGAGCGAGACCGAAGATCAGGTCTTCACCACATCGGACGACGAGGGACGCGAGCTGGTCGACGGTGGCAGGACGAGACGCCTGGTCGATCGCTTCTGGGTCGATCTCGACGCGGGTCACGTCGCTCGGATGGCGATCCGTGTCGGCGCCGAAAAACCCCTTTCGCTCTCGGTGCGCGCCGACGACATCGAAATCGGGCACGTCGACGTTCCGAGCGGCCCATGGAGCGAAGTCGAAATCGCCATCCCGGCAGAGCGTGCTGGGCCCGCAACCGGAATCCGCGTCGAGTCGACCGATCCGGCGCTGCCGTTCACTTCGATGCACTATTGGTTTTTCACCAAGCCCTGAATCGCGTCGCGAGCCGAGCGAAGATTGATTGCATCGGCTCGGCGCGCGAGGGCCCGCGTATGATTGAATGGGCGGTCTTCCGCCGATACCATCGCGAGACCGGCGGCCTCGTCTCTGCGCTTCTCAGCCTACGAAAATAGGCTTCCGGTGCTCGTTCGTCGGGCACCAGTCTCTCGAAGGTCGAGGCGGAATATCGATCGACTTCATCATACGCGGGCCCTACGGTCTGCAGATGACGAGCGAGCGGCAGAGCTTCTATCCACCGATCGAGCCATACGATGTGGGGCACCTCCGAGTCTCATCGGTGCACTCGATCTACTACGAACAATCGGGCAACCCGCGCGGCAAGCCCGTCTTCTTCGTTCACGGGGGTCCCGGCGGCGGAACTGATCCCCGGCAGCGTCGCTTCTTCAATCCCGAGAAGTACCGCATCGTGCTGTTCGACCAACGCGGCTGCGGCAAGAGCACTCCGCACGCTTCGCTTGAAGAGAACACCACTTGGGATCTCGTTGGCGACATGGAAGCGCTGCGAACCAAGCTCGGGATCGATCGCCTCCAGGTCTTCGGCGGCTCGTGGGGCTCGACCCTGGCGCTCGCGTACGCCGAGAAGTTTCCGGAGCGCGTCACCGAAATCGTCTTGAGGGGAATCTTCCTTCTACGAAAGTGGGAAATCGATTGGTTCTACCAAGAGGGAGCGAGCCGACTCTTCCCCGAGGCCTGGGACGCGTACGTCGCCGCGATTCCGCCCGAAGAGCGCGGCGATTTCTTGAGTGCCTACTACAAGCGACTCACCAGCACCGATTCACGCGTAGCGCTCGACGCCGCAAAAGCTTGGAGCATCTGGGAAGGCAGCACGAGCTGCTTTTACCCCGATGCAGAGCTCATTCGAAAGATGGGCGGCGACTCGTTCGCCACCGCGTTCGCGCGAATCGAATGCCACTATTTCGTCAACAAGGGGTTCTTCGACGTCGAATCGAAGCTGCTCGACGAGGCTCACAAGATCCGCCACATCCCGGGAGTGATCGTCCAGGGTCGCTACGACGTGGTCTGCCCAGCCCAGAGTGCGTGGGAGCTCAAGAAAGCCTGGCCCGAGGCCGAGATCGTCATCGTGCCCGATGCGGGTCACGCGGCGATGGAACCGGGAACGCTCGACGCGCTGATCCGCGCGACCGACAAGTTCGCGGGCTGAGATCTCGAAAGGCCCGCGTATGAGGGAGTCGATCGATATTCCGCCCCAACCTTCGCGAGCCTTTTGCGCGAGGAACGAGCACCGGAAGCCCACTTTCGTAGGCTGAGGAGCCCCGCGACGAGGCCACCTGTCTCGCAACGGTGTCGGCGGAATGGCGCCGACTCATTGATACGCGGGTTTTGAAGCTCAGTGGACGCGCGGCGGGTTGATCTCGACGCCGAACGGGGCGAGGGCTTTGAAGTGGACCGGACGCGGGCTTTTCAAGATGTCGGCGCCGTCGCCCGTCACCGTCACGCGATCGAGATCGAAGCCGAAGCGCTTCGCCGCTGCTTCGATGAGCGGCGAGCTCATGTGCCCGCGCAGACCGAGTCCGAGCTTCTCGTTGTTCCAAAGCCCCAGAAACTCCGAGCCGACCTTGTCGACTGCGATGGGGTTGGTGCCGCCGATGGCGACCTGCTCGGCGTAGGGCACGAGCTTTTGAAACCCGTCACCTCCTTCGGCGGGGGCGCCTTCTACGAGGACCACGTCTGGCGCAGAGATCTCGAGCACGGCCGCCATGCGCTCACCGAACACGGTGAGTGCGTCGACGTATTGAGCCCGGTCGTCGGGGTGTTCGTTCTTGCCGGTCTTCAAGTAGTCGTTGAGCTCTTTGTGCATTCGCCACTTCTGCTGATAGGCGGGCGATTTGTCCGAAAGCATCACGGTCCCCTGCATTCCTTTGATGCCGAGCGACACGACGCTGAAGCGGTGCACCTTGAGCTTCGGAAGCGAGATGAAGAGCCCGTGGTCGAGGTGCTCTGCCAATATCTTCGGCAAGAGTAGCGTGGCCACAGGCGTATCTTCGATGCCGCGGATAGCGAGAGGCTTGCCTGGCTGTTCACCGACGACGTCGTAGGTGCCGTCGTCATCCATCGCGACCATGGCCACGCCTTCGGACTTCGACATGGCGCCGTATCCCGAGAGGGTCACGAGCTTCTCGAACCCGTCGCGCGGGAAACCGCAGCCCTCGGCGATGGTGATCTTCGTATGGCCGCGCGCCTTCAGACAGCGAATGACGCCCCGAACGAACTCCGGATCGGTAGTCCGACCGCGGACTCCGTCGTCGCCTTCGTGGGAAGCGGCGTCTTGCATCGAGTCGAAGCCGCAGAGATTGGGCTTCAGTAGAATCGGCGTTTCGGCTGGCCGTTTTGGCACGGAAGCCTCGCAGATGCGCTGTCCGAGCTCGAGCGCAGTCTTGCCGCGGAGGAGCGTGACTGGCGAGGCATCGGCTGAGATGCGGTCTTTGTGACGCTTGCGAAGGAGAGCGCCATCGACGCTCCCCGACGCGACGACGCTCGCCCCGTCTTGGTAGTGCGTCGACGCTCCACTCGTCGTGTCGACCCCGCCCCCGCTCGCAATCGCAGTCGTCGTCGTGCTGGTCGTCGCAGTCGTCGTCGTCGTGCTCGTCGGCGCGGTCGTGCTCGTCGTCGTGCTCGCGCCATCCCCTGGGCGACACCCAGCCGAGGCCACTGCCGCGAGCGCCGCGACGAACCAGCGGAGTGGACCCGCCGTCACCCGCCCTCCTTCAACACCGTCACGGTGTCGCCCTTGATCTCGAGCACTTGCACCGGACCGCCGTAATAGTGGGAAAGGCCTACGTCAACGCGCCAGGCCTTCGCGTCGCAGCCGCTCGTCACCCCGTTTCGCTGCACCGTGTGACCCATCACCATGCGTTTGGCACCCACCGACGAAAGCGTCGCGTCGAGCTGTGCGCATTCTTCTTTGCCCGGTGCGGCAGAGTACGCGCGGCTCCAGACCGGACCATCGTCGGCGACTGCGATCTGAGGAGCTCGGCTCTCTTTTCCGAGGAGCCAAGCGCGAACCTCGTCGTTCATCTTGTCGAGACCATAGGCGACGTGCTTGGGCAGAACGCCGCCGTGGACGAAGAGGTTGTCGCCCACCTTCATCACGATGGGTCGTTCGGCGAGCATGACGGCGTAGGGTCCCCCTGGCGCGAAGGCTGCGCCGCGACCTCGCTGGCTCGCGTCGAGCGACGCGACGCGGGCGGTGACGTCTGCATCCTTGGGTGAGACGTCGGAGAACGCGGTGAACCCACCAGGGGTGACGTAGCGAAAGTCGAACGCCGCGTTCATGAGCTCGTGGTTGCCCGACATCGCTATGAGCTCGCCGCCTGCCGTCTTCGCCTCGTCTTTGAGCTTGTCGACGAGGTCGAGGATCTTTCGATCGTCGTCGCCGCGATCGATCTCGTCTCCGGTTTGAACGACGACGAGCTTGCCTCCGGTCCAGGCGTCACTCGCGTCGATCGCGCCACCGAGACGGAGCGCACGTCGCGTCGTCTCGAGGTCTCCGTGGAGATCGCCGATCGCGATGATTCGATCGACCGCCGGCCGCGAGATCCGCTTTGAAAGCGCGGCTTGGGTCTTCACGACGGCGGGAGTCTTGGTCGGCGCCGATGCCTCGCCGGGACCTTGGCTCTTCGGATGATCGCAAGCGATCGCGAGCGAGGAGCAGGCCGCGAGCATCGAAACGACGAAACTCGCTCTGAAAAGCGCTCGCTCGGGTTTTCGTTGGGTCACGAGGGCATCCTAACGGGGCCACGCGTCGCGGCAATCGAGCTGTCAAAAGCGAGCACGTCGGGCGGCTCGCGCTCGGATGGATTGCCAGAAGGTGCGCAGGGCACTAAGTGTCGTGGGGTGAGGAAGCGCACGCTCGGAAAGACGGGAATCGACGTGAGCGAGCTCGGGCTCGGGACCTGGGGGCTCTCCGGTGATGCCTATGGCCCCGTCACCGACGCCGAGGCCGACCGGGTGATCGAGCGCGCCGTGCAGATCGGCATCACGCTCTTCGACACCGCCGACGTCTATGGCGCCGGCGCGATGGAGACGAAGCTCGGCAAGCGGCTGCCCATCGGCAAGACGACCGTCGTCACCAAGATCGGGACCAACACGTCGGGCTTCGCGCAGAAGCAGTTCGACGCGTCTCATCTCTACATGTCGTTCGATCGCTCGCAAGATCGCCTGAACCGCAACCCCATCGACGTGGTTTTGCTCCATAACCCGTCGCTTTACACTCTCAAGCAAGACGAGCCCTTCGAGGTCCTCGAGAACCTGAAGGGCCAGGGTCGCATCAAGGCTTGGGGGGTCTCGGCGGGCTCGGTCGCGATCGCCGAGAAGGCCCTCGAGCGAGGCGCCGAGCTGCTCGAAATGCCCTACAACTGCACTTTCTACGGTGACGTCGAGAAGGTCGGACCGAAGCTCCGCGAAGCGTGTGCCGGCCTCCTCGCGCGGAGCGTCCTCGCCCACGGGCTGCTCTCGGGGCACTGGAGCTCCGAGCGAGAGTTCTATCCGCCCGACCACCGCGCCGAGCGCTGGAATCCAGAAGACATCAAGCGACGCGTGGAGCAGGTGGCGGTGTTGAGGCAGTTGGTCGGCGGTCCGATCTTGTCGATGAGAGCCGCCGCTCTACGGTTCGTCCTCGAGAACGCCGACGTGACCAGCGCGGTGCTCGGTCCCCGCTCTTGTGCACAGCTCGATCAGCTAGTGCGCGAAGCGGGTCGCATGCCGCCCTATCTCATGACGGGGATGATGAACCGCCTGATCAAAGAGCTCCAAGCCGTTGGAGTGACCGGAGAATGACGCGCCAAGAACGCCTCGATCCGCGTGAGCACGACCGCGAGCTCCGAATCCTGTCAGACATCGCGAAGCGCGCCTCACGGCTCGTCATGGAGATCTACGCGACCGACTTCACGGTCGAGATGAAGGGGCCCGCCGATCCAGTGACCCGCGCCGATCGAGAGGCCAACACGCTCATCTGCGAGGCGCTCGCAGAAGCCTTTCCAGAGGCGGCGGTCGTGGCCGAAGAGAGCTCACCCGAAGACGCGACCGAGCTCGCGCGCCTTTTGTCGCACGACCGAGTCTTCTTCGTCGATCCAGTCGATGGCACCCGCGAGTTCGCAGACAAGAACGGCGAATTTGCGGTGATGATCGGCCTCGCCGTCGGCGGGGTCGCAGAGGTCGGCGTCGTTGCAGTTCCCGTCCTCGGACACGTCTTGTTCGGGAGGGTGGGAAGAGGCGCCTACCGCGATCTCGGATCCGGTGGACCGGTCGAACAGCTTCGCGTGACCGACGTCTCCGATCCTACCCGGGCCCGCGCGGTCGTCTCGCGATCGCACCGGTCGGCTCGCCTCGTGCCCATTCTCGAACGCCTCGGCGTCACGAACGAGATCACGTGTGGATCGGTCGGGCTCAAGGTGGCGCGCGTCGTCACGGGAGAAGCCGATCTCTACGTTCACCCGACGCGCGGCGCGAAGAAGTGGGATGCGTGCGCACCGTCCGCGATCCTCCACGCCGCCGGCGGCCGCTTCACCGATCTCGACGGCGACGACATCGACTACCGCGAGACCGAGCTCTCGCTCGAGCGCGGGATCGCGGTCACGAACGACGCCCTGCACGACGCCGTGATCGCCGCCTCGCGTGGCGTGATGAGCACCCCTGAGAAAGCGCAATAGTCATGAAGCTCGACGCAGACGTCGTGATCATCGGCGCCGGGATCATGGGGCTCTCGACGGCTTACCATCTGGCGCGCGAAGGCGTCACGAACGTCGTCGTCATCGACAAGGGCTACCTCTGCAGCGGCGCGAGCGGTCGCAACGGTGGGGGCATCCGGGCCCAGTTCTCGACCGAGGAGAACGTGAGGCTCATGCAAGAGAGCCTGCGACTCTGCAAAGAGTTCGCGAACGAGATGGGCATCAACGTGTGGTTCCGCCAGGGTGGCTATCTGTTTCTGGTCAGGAGCCCCGAGGGTCAACAAAACCTCGAGCAGAGCGTCGCGGTGCAGAACAGCTGCGGCTATCCCACGCGCATGCTGACACCGAAAGAGGCGCAAGCGGTGGTCCCCGAGCTGTCGACCGACGGTCTCGTCGCTGCGAGCTTCAACGCCGACGACGCGGTCGTGTTCCCTTGGCCTTTCGTGTGGGGCTACGCGAACAAGGCGCGCGATCTGGGCGTCGACATCGAGACGTTCTGCGAGGTCCTCGGCTTCGAGACGACGAACAAACGCATCGATGCCGTCGTCACGTCGAAGGGAAAGATCAAGACGAGCCGCGTCATCAACGCCGCCGGCGCGTGGAGCCCGACCATCGCGAGAATGCTCGGCGTCGAGCTCCCGAACAAGCCGCATCGCCACGAGATCTGCTCGAGCGAGCCCCTCAAGCCGTGGCTCGGTCCACTCGTCGCCGACCTATCGAATGGTCTGTACTTCTCCCAATCGACGCGCGGCGAGATCGTCGGCGGCATCGGCAACCACGACGTCCCCGATGGGCTCGACATGAGCTCGTCTCACAAGTTCCTCGCGCTTTACGCGAACGCAGTCATCAAGGCATGCCCCATTCTCGGGGCGGTGAAGGTCTTGCGTCAGTGGGCTGGCTGCTACGATCTGACGCCCGACGCGAACCCCATCGTCGGACAGGTCGACGAGGTCGACGACTTCTTCCAGGCATCGGGCTTCATGGGCCACGGTTTCATGATGGCGCCGGTGATGGGGAAGCTCCTCGCGCAGCACGTCGCCCACGGCACCGATCTCCCGCTCTTCTCACGCTGGAGCCTCCGTCGGTTCAAAGAGGGACGCCTGCTCAAGGAGTCGATGATCATCGGCTGACCTCGCCTCACCGCGAGGCCACGAACGGAGCGAGGCGGGTCTTCGCGGTTGGAAGACGGTGCCATATTCACCGCGCACTGACGATTCCACAGTATCTCAGTCACATTTGCGCATGCTGCAGCCGCCTTTGCCTTTGCAGTCGTTCTTGCCGCCGCAGTCGTTCGCCGCGGTCTTGCAGCCGCCTTTACCCTTGCAGTCGTTCTTGCCTACGCAGCAGGCCTTGGCGCTCGACGAATCGGGATTTGCCGATGCCGAGGTCGCGATTTTCGTCTGCGGGGCCGAAGCAGGGCCGGCGCTCGACTTGGTGGCCGGAGCATCTTGCGCGCAGCCGGCGACCAAACCGGAGATGGCAGTGACCGAAAGAGCCCGAGCGGCGACGGAGTACATCGGTCGGACTTAGCACAGGCTCCCGAGCCCTTCGAGATGCGTGCGCTTGCAGAGCGCGGGGAATGGGCCCGATGTGCGCATCGACGGCGTCGAACAGGGGTGTCGCGCGCAGCGTCCACAGCGCGCAGAATCCCACGAGCCACGCGAAGAAGCGGCGTGGACTCGTGGAAAACGAGGGCCTGCGAGGAACGAACGTCCGTCTTCGAGAAACGTCTCGCCCTCGCCCGCCGCGCGCCGATGCCGACGCGTGCGCACAGGAGACGTCTGCACAGCCAGCTTCGTTCATGGCGAGGGTCTCTTCGCGCATCGACCGAATCACCTCAAACATGCTTCACGCGAGGATGGTAGAGCGGGCTCGGAATGGGTTGGAGGCGTGAGGCGTCTTTGCGAGAGACTCGCATCCCGCTAGCCTCACTTCGCCATGACCCCAAATATCTCGACGACCTGGCTCGCCCTCCCTTGCATCGCGCTCGCGACGGCTCCGATGCTCACTTCGTGCGGCGCTCTGCCAGCGGCCGGCGAGGCGCTCGGTGCAGATCACACGAAGCGCGACCACGGCATGTGCAAAGACAGCGGCGGCCAGAGTCGGTTTCTCGTGGTCGATTGGGAGTCGGTCGACCGCGCCGAAATCGAAGCGCGGGCGGCTCGCGGGCTCGTCGTGGTTCACTACCAGGGCTGCAAGATGGAAGTGCTCAAGCGCTGCATGGTGAAGGGCGCGCCGCGTTACGACTACGTGGGGCTCACCCCGAAGAAAGACAACGTCACGATGCGCGATTCGAGCGAGGTGTACGCGAACATCCCGGTTTACGCGGCGAAGTTCGATGCCAAGCTCGCGCACTCCGGGTCGCTCGACGTCAACATGACAATCGTCGGGCAGTTCGACACGCAGAGCTCCGCAGCGAGCCTCGACGACCTGCAAGGAGAGTGTGAAGGCGCGACCCACGTAGTGAGCGCGATCACCGTCGGGGCCTTCGAGTTCACCGCGGCGAATGGAGTGGAAGGGGCGATGGGAGTGAGCGTCCTCGGGGCGGGCGCTGGCACGAAAGGCTCGCAGAATCACGAGATCTTGAACAAAGACGGAGACGACGGCGAGTGCGGCAAGGCGACGGGCGACGACAAGAAGCCGCCGTTCGGTTGTGGTGCGCCTCTTCGCCTCGAGGTCGTTCCGCTCGGTCAAGCCCGCAAGAGCGAGCCGACGTGCCCCGCCGCGACACTCTGGGACGGAGCCCAGTGCGTGGCCGTGAAGGCCGACGCGAAATGCCCCGATCGACAGATCCCCGACAAAACGCGCGGGTGCGTTCCCAAGCGCGAAGACGTGGTCGCGGTAAATTCCCCACCGACCGGAGCGCTCGTCGCTCCCGTCACCTCCGACTGCAAAGACCAGGCGAGCTGTCAGGCACGATGCGACAAGAACGACGCGAAGGGATGCCTGGGGCTCGGCGGCGCGCTTCGTTCGAAGCTCGTCGTGGGCCGACCCGCGCCGGACGGCGAGCAGGCACGCGACGCATTCCAGAAAGCCTGCGACGGTGGCGAGCCGACGGCATGCACGGCGCTCGGCGAAATGAAGTTTCAGGGGCTCGGCGTCGCGAAGGATGCGAAGGGCTCGCTCGGCCACTTCGACGAAGCATGCGACGGTGGCGACCCAGCCGGGTGCAACGACATGGGTCTCGCGCTCACGCTGAGCACGCCGGCCGATCCGGCCCGCGCGCAGAAATATTTCGAGCGTTCGTGCAACGGTGCCTCGAGCCTGGGTTGCCTCGGTCTCGGCTTTCTCTACCGCGACGGCCACGGCGTCTCGAGAGATTCGGCCAAGGCGAAGGACCTGTTCAAGAGAGCCTGTGACGCGAAGATCGGCGTCGCCTGCAAGCAGCTCTGAAAGCCCACCGACGAGCGCGTGTGTAGAGCTTCAGCGTGCAGGCTCGGGTCGAGGTGAGGACCGTAGATACTTGGCGAAGAAGCGGAGGCTCTCGGGAAGCCGTGCCTTCCAGAGATCGAAGAGATGATGGCCGGGCACGAGCGCGAAGGCATGCTCGTAACCACGCCGGACGAGCACCTCGTGAAGCTCCGAAGCCTGGTCTTGGAATTTGAAGTCGTCTTCGGTTCCGCAGTCGATGTAGATCTTCGGACCGTCGGCGCCGACCTTCTCGGCGAGCGTCACCGGATCGTGGTCGCGCCAGTTGGCGATGCTCGACCCGAAGATGCCTCGTACGTGATCGCGCATCGCGCTCGGGTAACCCGCGCCCCACGAATTGGCCGAGTCTGCGTGTCGAAGCTTCGCGGCTTCGTACGGATGCGGTCCGACGTAAAGAAGCGAAGCGAGGCCCGAGTGGCTCGCGATCGCACCGAACGAATCGGGATGCCTGAGCCCGAGGGCGAGCGCGCCGAAGCCGCCCATCGATAGGCCACCGATTCCGCGCGAGCTCTTGTCGGCGAGGCTGCGAAAGTGGCCATCGACGTCTTGGACCAGGTCTTTGACGATGTAGCTCTCGTAGCGAGGGGTCTTCACGCAATAGCTCGTAGCGGGCTCGCTCGGATTCCACGGAGGCTTCTTCGCGAGGCAGTCGGCGATGGGCTCGGAGGCCTGTCCGTCGACGTAAAAGCTCGCGTCGCCGTCGGGCATGACCACGATGGCAGCGAGCCCGAGCCCGTCTGCGGTGCGCTGCAAGTCGCCGTGCTTGAGCCAGTTCGTCTCGTCGCCGCCGAGACCGTGAAGCAGGTAGATGACGGGAAAGCGCCGCGAAGAGCCGTCGTAGCCGCGCGGGAGATAGACCTCGTAACGCTTGGTCACTCCTAGCGAGACCGACGCCAACGACCGTTCTTCGACGCGGCTCGTCGTTTCGGCCGGGGCTTGACTCGAAGGGCTCGCAGAGACGGTCGCCGAGGGTGTGGCGAGAACGCTCGGCTCGCGCGCCGCGCGCCCGGATTCGGGTGACGCGCCCGGTCCGAGGGTACTCTTCGGCGTGGCGGTCGCGCTCCTCCGCGGTTCGTCGCAGCCACCTTCGAACGACGAAACCAAGACCAGCGCGAAGATCGTCGTTCTCACGCGGTGAGTATAACCGCGCTACGCTTGGCATGCCGTGGACACTCGATCGATCGCGTTCGCCATTCCGCTGTTTTTTCTGCTCATCGGGCTCGAGGCTTGGCTCGACGGGCGCAGGCGACTTCGGCTACGCGCCCGAGAACGAGCGCGAGGAGAGGCTTCGAATTCGGGGGGGCCCGAGCCGGCGTACCGGTTCGCAGATGCCATCACGAGCCTCGGCTGCGGAGTCGGTCAGCAAGTCTTGGCCATCACGTTCGTGAGCGTCCTCGCGATCGGCGGCTACACGCTGGTCTACGAGCGACTGAGACTCTTCACCATTCCGGTGACGAGCGCCTTCGGATGGATTGCAATCATGTTGCTGGTAGACCTTGCTTACTATAGCTACCACTTTGCCAGCCACAGAATCAATTTCTTCTGGGCGACCCACGCCGTTCACCACCAGAGCGAGGAGTACAACCTCGGTACGGCCCTCAGGCAGAGCTGGTTCACGGGGCTCACGTCGTGGATGTTCTACCTGCCGATCGCGCTCCTGGGCTTTCCGCCCCTCATGTACGTCATCGCGCTCACGGCCAACACGCTGTACCAGTTTTGGATTCACACTCGGCTCGTGGGCAAGCTCGGCCTTCTCGAGACGGTGCTCAACACGCCGTCTCACCACCGGGTTCATCACGGGATCGATCCCGAATACATCGACAAGAACTACGCCGGCATCTTCATCGTCTGGGATCGCCTCTTCGGAACGTTCGTCGAAGAGAAGAACGAGCCCGCTTACGGCACGGTGAAGCCGCTCGCGAGCTTCAACCCCTTCTGGGCCAACGTCGAAGGCTTCGTCGCTCTCGCGCGCATGTCGAAAGCGACCCAGCGCTGGTCCGACAAGATCCTCGTCTGGGTGAAGCCGCCCGAATGGCGTCCCGACGATCTCGGGGGTCCCGTCGTCGTTCCGCATGTCGACCATGTCACCCGCCAGAAATTCGGCACCGCCGAGAGCCCCGCGGTGCGCCGTTATCTCGTCGTGCAGTTCACGGTCACTGGAATCATCGTGGGGCTTCTGCTCTGGTTCAACGCGTCGCTCGACTCGGCCGTCCGCGCGGGAGGGGTGGCGATCACCCTCGCGGCGCTGTGGGTCTGGGGAGGGTTGCTCGAGCGAAGACCGTGGGCCGTGCCGGTCGAGACGGTGAGGCTCGTGCTGCAGATCGGGTTCGCTGCGCTCGTGGTCGCGAAGAGCTCGCTCGCGCAGCCTGTCTTCATGCCGGTCGCGATCGGTGGCGCAACTTCTCTCGCGCTCGTTTCGGTGCTCCTCCTCCGCAGCCTTCGCGACCCGATGGGTCACGAGACCGCGCCCGATGATGGCGAGCCTGCCGATGAACGGAGCTGATTTTTCTCGATCTGAACGCAGAAGCGGAAAAGCGACCGCCCGCCTCTTGAAGACTCCTTCACGACCGTCGCCGACTCGCTATGATGCAGCCGTTTTCGTGAGGAGGCCGCATGGGTGAGCTCGTGCTGATTACCGGGACGTCGAGCGGTATCGGCCTTTCGACCGCGATCGAGTGTGCGCGCGCCGGGCATCGCGTCGTCGCGACGATGCGCAACCCCGAGCGAAAAGAAGAGCTCGAGAAGGCGGCGCTTCACGAAAACCTCACCGTCGCGATCGAGCAGCTCGACGTCACGAGCTCCGGCGTGGGGATGAAGGTGCGCGAGCTCACCTTGAAGTACGGACCCTTCTACGCGCTCGTCAACAACGCGGGCATCGCCTTCGGCGGAGCGTTCGAGGAGCAGACCGAAGGAGACATTCGAGAACAATTCGAGACCAACGTGTTCGGGCTGATGGAGGTGACACGCGCCGTCCTCCCTTCGATGCGCGCACAGAAGCGTGGTCGCATCGTGAACATCTCGAGCCTCTCGGGGCGCGTCGGGCTCGCCTGTGTTTCGGCCTACGCCGCGACCAAGCACGCCGTCGAAGGTTTCAGCGAGTCGCTCCGGTGGGAGGTCGAGCCGTTCGGCATCGGTGTTCACATCGTCGAGCCGGGCACCATGCGCACGCCCATCTTCTTCTCGAACCAGCGCCGCGGCTCGCTCGTGTCGGCAGACGGTCCTTACGCCCCGATTCATCAGCTCGTGGAGCGGATCATCGTCGAGGAAGCCGCCAAGGCCCCCGACCCCGCGGTCGTCGGTCGGCGCATCGAGAGCATCATCAGCGGCGCGAATCCTCCTTTTCGCTGCACCGTCGGCCGAGACGCCAGCACGCTCGTGACGCTTCGGCGGGTGGTCCCCGACCGCCTCTTCGCGACCGGCGTCCGGTTCTACAGCCGCTACCGCGGTTCTTGAGACCTCGACCGCCAACGTCTCTCGGGCCCCGACCCTCGAATTGACACCCCTGGGGCCACCGCCTAGGGTCTCGCGCCCAAGTCGAAGTGTGGGGGTTGTTCGGCCTGCGCTCGCCGGATGTTGTACGTTCGCCTCGATTCGCCTCGATTCGCCTCGATTCGCCTCGATTCGCCTCGATTCGCCTCGATTCGCCTCGATTCGCCCGATTCGCCCGATTCGCCCGATGTCGGACCCGAACGGGGCGGCTCGGGAAACTCCGTAGCCTTCGCATCCAAGACTGGATTCGCCGGCACCATCTCTCGCGATCGTCTGGCCTCGGCAACCCGCGGCGGTTCTCGACACCACACGCTCTTTTCGCGTTCGCTCTCGCTCGGAGGAACTCATGCTTCGAAAGTTTCGCGGAATCGCCCCGCTGTGCAGCTCGCTCCTCCTCGGGGCCATCGCCCTCCCCACGGGGCTCGTGGTCGCGACGACGCTCGTCGGCTGCCGGGACGAAAACGATCCTGCCACCTACGTGGCCGATCTCAGTGATCCCGGTAAGCAGACCGCCGCGATGAAGCGCCTCATCCAGTTCTACGAGGACGCGATGACGAAGGACAAGAAGAACCGCCAAGGTCCTGCGGTGAAGCCCATCCTCGACAAGATCGTCGAGCCGATGACGAAGCTCTGTACCGACGCCAAAGACCTGCAAGAGCGAACGCGGTCGACGCTGGTGAAGTTCCTCGCCGATTCGCAAGATCCGCGCGCAACGCCCTGCCTCGTCAAGACGCTCACCGATTACAAGCAAGGCACCAACGAAGAAGACGTTCAGCAGGTCATGCGTTCGATCTCGCAGACGAAGAACAAAGACACGGCCGACGCCGTGGTCAAGGTCTTCTCGATGATCAAGGTCTCCGACCCGAAGGCGGCACTCATTTATCCCGACGTGATGGAAGCGACCCTCGTGGTCGCGACCAGCGCGCACGAAGACACCTTCATCAAGCTCATCGAGGCCCCCGTGCCCGACGACGAGAAAGACACTGCTGGCATCAAGAACCAAACGTTCTGGCAGGGAATCTCTTGCCGAGTGCTCGGAAACCTTCGCAGCGTGAAGGCCGTCAAGCCGCTCATCAAGGCGATTTTGACGCCCAACAAGTCGAACGGTCTCTCGGCCGACATCGCGAACAACGCGCTCACCGCGCTCGTGAAGATCGGCAAGCCCGCCATCGGGCCCGCCCAGGCGCTGCTCCAGGGCAAAGACGCCGACCTCATCAAGTACTCCACCGAGCAGAACCTCAAAGATCCGCCGAAAGAAGCGAAGGACCTCGAGAAGTACAAGAAGGCCGCCGAGAAGGCGCACATCTCGTGGGCCGCACAGATCCTCGGCGCGCTCGGGCGCGAAGACTCGGTCGCTCCTCTCCTCAGCGCCATCGACGGTGCCGACGACTCGACGAAGGCCGTCATCGCGCTGCAGCTCCCGAGCCTCCCGAACTCGGACCAGACGGTGACCGCGTTCAAGAGCATCTACGAGTCGACCAAGCTCGACACGAACCTGCCGAACGGCTCACCTGCCAAGCCCGCGCTCGCCGACGCCGCGTCCGGTTTCGTCGACGCGAGCTTCGTGCCCTGGATGCTCAAGCAAGCCGCCGACATGAAGGCGAAGGTCGAGGGCGACCAAGAGACGATCGACCAGATCAAGCAGATCACGTTCCAGACCTCGATGAAGCTCATGAAGCCGGAGCAGGTCGTCGACGTCGAGGCGCTCTATCACACCAAGGTGGCCGTCGAGGGCAAGCCCAACGAGTCGACCGAGCTCGGCAAGGCCTATGAAAAAGAGTTCAAGCTCTCGAAGGCCGTCCTCGAGAAGTGCAAGACCGACGCGAAGTGCTACCTCGAAGTGATGACGCTGCCTGGCTCTCAAAACAAAGAAGGCCAGTTTACGGGAATCAAGGCGGGCTACATGGTCATGATCTTCGGCAAGCCCGACATCAAGGCCGCCGTCGTCGACGCGCTCCCGAAGCTTCAGAACGCCGCTGTCCGATTCGTCGCTCTCACGGTCATCGACGAGCTCTCGCCCAAGGGTGACAAAGAGATCGCCGACAAGCTGCAATCGATCGCCGACAAAGCCATCGCCTCGAAAGACCAGGAGGCCATCGGGCTGAACGGTCCCTTCAAAGACGTCATCGCTCGACTCAACGCGCGCGCGCAATAGCGAGAAAAGTCGGGCAGACGCGCTTGCTCACGATCGAAGTAACGCAGGGCCTCGCCGCCGGAACCAAGCTCGAGTTCCGGGGTGAGGTCGTGATGATCGGGCGACGCACCGACAACCAGCTCGTGTTGGAAGACGCGCACGTCTCGGGGGAGCATGCGCGCATCGTCAACCAGGGCGAGCGCGTGACGCTCGAAGACCTGCGTTCGACCAACGGCACGACGATCGTACGACTCGATCAGCGCATCCGATTGACGGCCACCGAGGCGTCGACCGACCTCGAGACCGGCGACGTCATCGAGCTCGGCACCGGCGACGCGGTCACGACGCTCAAGGTGACCTTGACCGACGAGCTCGACGCGAGCCGAGTCGTCCGCGTCACGAGCATCGACGACGTCGAACCAGCGGCGGCCCGCTTCGAGGGTGATCCGAACACTCTACGCCTCCTCTACGAGGTGCAGAAACGGCTCGGCTCGGCGACCGACCTCGACAAGGTCCTCGTCGAGGTGGCCGACGCAACGCTGACGCTGCTGAAGAACGCCACGCACGTCACGGTGGTCCTTCGAGACGACGACAGCGGCGTCCGCGAAGGTGCAGCCGTGTACGTACCCGTGCTCACGCGCGTGAGGCTGCCGAGCGGCGTGGCCGGGCCGCCCACCGGGCCGGTGCCGATATCGCGCAGCGTCTATCGCAAGGTGGTGAAAGAGCGCGCAGCGGTCCTGGCGGCCGATGCCCCGACCGAGGTCGGCGACTCCGAGTCCCTGATGGGTGCGTCGATTCGGAGCACGATCGGCGTGCCGCTGTGGCGCGGCGAAGAAATTCTTGGCGTCCTGCAGGCCGACAATCGGAACGCGCCCGGCATGCTCACGGGCGCCGACGTCGACCTCTTGCTCGTCCTCGCGGCCAACGCTTCGCTCGCCGTCTCGAGCGCTCGCCTCATCAAGCGCCTCGTCCACGCCGAAGAGCAGCTGAAGAAAGAGAACGTCTTTCTCAAGGGTCGCGAAGAGCGGCGTCGAGGCGGCGGAAAAGACGTCACGATCATCGGCGGCAGCGACGCGATGCAGTCGGTGATCAAGCAGCTCGAAAAGGTCGTCGATACGCGGGTCACCGTGCTCATCGAGGGCGAGACCGGCACCGGGAAAGAGCTCATCGCCGCGGCGGTCCACTATCGCTCTCGAAGGCGCGACAAGCTCTTCGTCGCACAGAACTGCGCCGCCATCGCCGAGAGCCTCCTCGAGAGCGAGCTCTTCGGCCACAAGAAGGGCAGCTTCACGGGCGCCAACGAAGACAAGAAGGGTCTGTTCGAGATCGCCGACGGCGGAACCCTCTTCCTCGATGAGGTCAATTCGACCAGCTTGTCGCTGCAATCGAAGCTCCTCCGCGCTCTGCAAGAAGGCGAAGTCAGACCCGTTGGGGCGACGACCGCCAAGCACGTCGACGTGCGCATCGTCGCCGCGACGAACCGCAACCTCGAAGAGGCCGTCCAAAAAGGAACGTTCCGCGAAGACCTGTACTACCGCCTGAAGGTCTTCCCGTTGCGACTACCGCCGCTGCGCGAGCGCCGCGACGACATCGCTCTGCTCGCGACCCACTTCCTCGCCCACTACGCCGAAGACCTGGGAAAACCCGTCGGTGGGTTCTCCCAACAAGCGCTCGAGCTCATGACCGCGTACGACTGGCCAGGGAACGTGCGCGAGCTGCAGAACGAAGTGCAGCGATTGGTCATTCAGCTCGATCCGGGGAGCTTTGCGACGCCCGACCTGCTCTCGCCCCACATCAAGAAGGCCCTCGGCATCGTCGGTCGCGCGAACGTCCAGAAGGGCACGCTCCGCGAGATGATGGACGCCGTGGAGAAGTATTTTCTTCTCGATACGCTCCGCGAGCACGGTCAGAACAAGACGAGCGCCGCGAAGGGTCTCGGTATCACGCGCGAGGGCCTCCACAAGAAGCTTCGACAGCACGGGATGTAGAGCGAGCGCCGAACGGCGGCGCCCGTCCCGATCAATTCGTTTTCTTCGGCGAAGGAGCTCCGCTCAGCGCACCGCTTGGCCCGTGCACGGATGCGCCATTCGAGCGATCGGGTGACGGTGTGATCGATGACGAGGGGCTCGCCGTCGGGGAGCTCGCGGAAGTGCTGCCGCTGGCGGACGCGACGAGAGGGTTCTTCGATCGAGTCCCGTCGACACCATCGCAATCCTGATCGATTCCATCACCAACCGGATCGGCCGCGTTGGGATGGATCGAGGGGTTACTGTCGTTGCAGTCGGCGGGGGCATCGAGTCGGCCGCCGTCGAGACAGACCGAGAAGCCATCGTGGTCGTTATCGACCGCCTCCTTGCACGGAGGCAGACCGTAGCAGGCCATCAAGGTCATCGCGACGCTCCCACCTGCTGCGGTCGCGAGCAATCCGGACGCGAGCCGCACCCAGGGTGAGGTCGCGATATCGGCTGCGCGCGAAGGCCTGGGGCTCTCACCCGCGACCACGGCGTCGACCCTTGCGACGAGCCCACAGTGCGGGCAATCGTTCGCGGTCGGGGGTACGAAACCAGAGCACGAAGGACACTCGCCGAGAACCATCGACCGATGTTAGCCGTGCGGTCCGTGAAGCGACAGACGGCTGAAAGGAGCTCAGCGCGACAAGACGAGTACCGCCCTGCCCTCCTGATGCTCAGGCTTGGCCGAAGCGAAACCCTTCGACCGCGCGAAGCCGTCGAAGTCGTTCTCGTGCGCATCCATGTGCGCCGAGAACTCCACCCACATCTGGCGAGCGGCCTCGTCGTCGAGAAAGGCTCCGTTCACTTTCGCTGCGAGGCGGCTCTTCGGCGGAGCAGCAACTTTCGGCGGGCTGCTCTTCGGAGCGCCGGCCTTTGGCGCGCCACCTTGGGGCGCGCCACCCCTCGGGCCTCCTCGCTTTGGAGAAGCGCCCTTCTTCGGAGCGCCGCCTTTGTTCAGAGCGCCATCGTTCGGAACCACGCCTTTCTGCGATGCGTCCTCTTGCGTGTTCTTCGTCGTCGCCGAACCGCCCTTGGGCGGTGCGGCGTTCGAGATGCTGGGGGCGCCTTTCGGTCGAGCTGCCTTCGGCGAGCCGTCCGAGCCGTTATTGGATGTCATACTCTTTGAGCCTCCGATAGAACGTGCGCCGAGGCATTCCGATGAGCTCTGCGGCCTTCACGCGGTTCCAGTTCGCGCTCGAGAGGGCGGCGACGATTCGATCGCGCTCTTCGTTTCGATGCTGATCGAGCGACGTCGGCGTGCTGGGCGGAGCTTCACGGTTCGGCGGAGCGCTACCACTCGCGGTCTTCGTGTGCCCGCGTTGTGGCGAATCGAGAGCCTCGAAATCTTCTGGCTCGAGCTCGGGTGCGTCTGAAAGTACCCACGCGTTCAGCAAGACGTTCTCGAGTTGCCGAACGTTGCCGGGCCAACGGTATCCCATGAGGAGCTTCAAGGCGGAGCGCGAGACGCTTCGTCGTTCTCTCGAATAGCGCGCAGCGAAGATCCCGAGGAAGTGATCGATGAGAATCGGGATGTCGTCGAGGCGCTCTCGCAGCGGCGGGACGCGGACGAGGATCACGTTCAAGCGGTAGAACAGATCTTCGCGGAACGTACCGGCTTCGACCATGCCCACGAGGTCGCGGTGGGTCGCGGCGATGACCCGCGTGTCGACGGGCTCTTCGCGCGAACCGCCGACCGGCCGAACGACCTTCTCTTGAAGGACGCGCAAGAGCCCCGCCTGCATTTTGTGCGGCATCTCGCCGACCTCGTCGAGCAAGAGGGTGCCCTCGGTCGCCTCGCGAAAGAGACCACGCCTGTCGCGATCGGCGCCGGTGAACGCACCGCGAACGTGACCGAACAGCTCGCTCTCGAGCAGGTTCTCGGGGATCGCGCCGCAATTGATCCCGACGAAGGTCTTCTTCGCGCGCGGTCCGGCGTTGTGAATCGCGCGCGCGATGATCTCTTTTCCGGTGCCACTCTCGCCGACGATCAGGACGGGGACGTCGGTTTCTTTGATGCGATCGACGAGCGCGTACACGCGCCGCATGGCCTCGCTCGTCCCGACCAGACCTTCGTAGCCGAAGTGGCTCTTCAAGACGGCGCGCGCCGATCGTAGATCGCGTCGTGTCGCGCTGAGCTGTGCAGTTCGATGATCGAGGAGCTCTTCGAGCTTCTCCCGCGCCGAGGCGAGCTCGACATTGGTGCGAGCGAGCTCCTCGGTCCGCGCCTCGTTTTCCGACACGAGACGCGCCGTCTCGATCGCGATGGCGACCTGGTCGGCGAGCGCGGCGAGGAGCCCAAGCTCTTCGGAGAAGCGCGCAGCGGGGCGGAGACGAGTTTCGAGGTAGAGGGCCCCGATGACCCCCGAGCTCCGCGAGCGAATCGGCACACACGCCACTGACTGGAGCATGAGCTGGTGAACCGAAACGTAGTCGGCCATTCGCGCGTCGTCGCGCGCGCTCGTCGTGACCACTGGCTCGCCAGAAGCGATGACTCGGTCGGCAATCGACTGCGAGAAGCGCGTGTGTGGATCGTCTCCGCCTTCACCCCGAGAAGCGTGGATCGACAGCGCAGCTCTCGCGTCAGGTCGCGAGCTCTTGAGAATGACGAGCCCTCGCTCCGCGGAGACCAGCGCGATCGCATGATCGGTGACCCGCTCGAGGAGACGCTTCAGATCGTAGGTGCCGGCGATCTCGCGGTTGATCTCGAGCAGACGCGCGAACCGGTCGTGCGATGGCCCCGGAGGTGCGGCGGCCGGCTTGTCGTGGAGCGTCTGCGGGAGCGTGTTCGCCGCGCGCAACGAGCGGCGCTGGGGATCGTTCCAGAAGACCTCGCGAAGATCGCGCGGGAGCTTCGACGCGATGTCTTCGAGGATGGCGAGCGCCGCCTCGCGGTCTTTGCGCGACGCGAGCGTTTGCCCGCTGTCGAGCGCGACTTCGGCGCGGAGCTGGAGCGCCCTCCATTGCCAATCGCGGAGGTTCGCCGCTGCAGCTGCGTCGATGGCTCGGTTGAAGGCGGCCTTCGCGTCGTCGAGATCTCCGGCGCGCTGAGCGATGCGCCCGGTGACGACCAAGACGAGCGCGTGGTGGGCCGAGGTTCCGTCGAGACTCTGCTCGACGTCGGCGAGCTCGCGCCTCAGTCCGGAAACATCGGGGGAGGGTCCGGCGAGCGCGAACAGCATGCCTTCGAGGCGAGCCTCGGCGGCGTCGACGGTGCGCCCGAGCGCGACGTACGCATCGGAACATTTTTGACAAAGCGCGTAGGCTCGCGCCGGATCCGACGCCTTCCCCGCGGCCTCTGCCTCGAGCGCCACCAGCTGCGCTCCCAGGGTTCGCGGCAGCTCGTCGCGCATGCCGACCAACGCGTCGATCGCCGCCTGGGCCTTGGCGATGCGCCCGATGTAGAGATCGAGGTTCGCGAGGTTGAGCAGCGCATGCTGCTGGGTGGTCACGCGCCCAGAGCGTCGCCCCATGTCGACCGACGCCTCGAGGTGCGCGAGGGTCAGCGAAAGGTCGCCACGCGCCTTCGAGATCGTCGCGAGGTTCAGGCGCGTCGTGGCGACGCTGCCGGCATCGCCAGCCAACTCGGCCGCGCTCAAGGCTTCTTCGTACGCTTTCTCGGCCTCGTCGAGCGCGTCGTTTCTCTGAAGCGCGAACGCGAGTGAGCCCAACGTGACCGACAGCAAGCGCGGCTCACCGATTTCGCGGGCCAGCGCCACCGCCTCCGAGAGCGACGCTCTCGCTTCTTCGTGCCGTGACGAGAAGCTCTGCGCGAGGCCGACGACGCTCACGCCTTCGGCGACGAGGGCTCCTCCTTCAGCGGTCGAAACGGCGGCACCGAGGCGCTCGCGCATGTCGAGCGCATGACGTTCGGCAGCCGCGTAGTCGCCCGTCCGAAGGTGGGCACGCGCGGCGTGGAGGAGCCACTCGGCGGGCTCGATTCCGGTGGTCGAGAGCGCCTCGACCTCGAGCTCGGAGAGCGCAGCAAGCGCACGTCTCGCTTCACCGCGGTTCGTGTAGAGCCGCGCGCGGGCGACCGCCAACGCGAGAGAACGTTCGTTCTCGAGGGGAGCCAACAGGTCTGCGGCCTCTTCGAAATGACCGCGATCGAGAGCCGAACGGAGCGCGCGAAGATTCATCGTGACCGATTCGGGACCGCCAGAGAGCACCGCGGGAGAGACCAACCGATCGACATCCGCTGGCACCACGACGGGCGCCTCGGCGATGACGTCGACGATTGCACGAAGTCTTCCCGGCCGATGCTCGGCGAGGGTGGCGACATGTGAGACGACCGCCGGACCGAGCGAAGGAATGGCTCGCAGGACCAAATCACTGGCGAGACGCTCGTCGAGCGGTGGCATCGCGAAGACCTTCAGCGTGCTTCCGGCGAGCTGCGCGGCGGCGTCGACGTCGCTTCTCGCGGGCGTCGCGATGACGACCAAGCGGCCACCGCGATCGCGGAAGGTCGAAAGACGCGCGAGCGCTGCCTGGTCGAGGACGTCGATGTCGTCGACGAGCGCGATGAGGTCTCGGCCATCGTCCCCGAGCTCGATCTCGAGGGCCGCGCGTGGATCGGCGACGAGGGTCGACTCGATGTGTGCGACGCGCCGTCCGCGGACGCCGAGGGTCCACGCGACGCGACGGAGCAGCGTGCTGCGTCCGGAAAGACGAGGCCCCGTGATCACGACGCCGCCCCCCGGAGACAGCCCCTCGATGAGGCTCGTCAGGTCGTGGGCCGGTCGGTCGAGCCCGACGATGGGCCACGCCCGCGACTTCTTGGCTCGCGAGTCAGCGCTCGTGCGCGTGTCGAGCCCCGCCGCAGAGAGAACACGAGAGAGGGCGACGGCGAGCTCGTCTGCGCTCGGGAAGCGCTCTCGGGGGGAGAACGCCGTCGCGCGTTCGACGATGACATTGAGTGCCTTTCGAGTCTCTGGCGAGAGGCGTGGCGCGGCGGCCGAGACGACCTCGCGAAGCGTCGCGCCCAGCGCGAACACCTCGGCACGCACCGTGAGGGCACCGCCCTCGAGCAGCTCGGGCGCCGCGTATTTCGGGGTGAGCCCGAGCGGACGCGCTCCGCCTTCGCGGTACGAAGCCGCCAGACCGAGATCGACGAGCGTGGTCCCTAGCGGACCGACGATGAGGTTCGCTGGCTTGATGTCGCCGTGAAGCAAACCAGCGCGGTGGAGGACGGTCACCGCCTCTGCGGCAGAGGCCACCGATACGAGCGTGGCCGCCGCGCTCTCTGGGCTCCCGAGACAATCGCCGAGGGCTTCACCCTCGACGATTTCGCGGACGAGGTACGCCCGTCCGCTCCCTGGGAGACGGCCGAAGCACTTGACCCGAGGGACGCCGAGGCCTTCGAGCCCCGAGAGCGCCACAGCCTCACGAACGAGCGCGACGACCTCTTCCTCGTGGGCATCTTCGGAAAGAACCTTGAGGGCGAGGACGTCGCCGGTCGTCCGATCGCGAACAGACCACACCTCTCCGCCACCGCCTCTTCCGAGGGGCGCGACAGGCTCGTAGCGTTGCGGGAAAGAGAACGAACGAGTGAGCACGAATCAGATCGGAAGCTTCAGCCCCGCGGCCAGTCCGAAGAAGAAGCCGGTCACCGAGAACCCGCCGTCGAGGCGGATCTGCAGCATCTTGACCGGCTGCACCCGGAACGCGATGTGAGGGATCGCGACGTAGGGGAAGATGAACGGCTTACTGCCACCGTGCGCCCAGCTCGGCTCGGTGTAGTTGCCGTAGTGGTTGTTCGAAGCATCGCAGTAGCGATTGCCGTCGAGCGCTTTCACGTCGGGATTTCCCGCGGCCTTGCAATTGGTCCACTGCTTCGGATCGTCGGGATTGACCTTGTTCGGATCGTTCGGGTAGGCCTGGTTTCGATAGATGTTGCCGGCGACGCCCGAGATGCCGACGCCTCCACCGATCAGCATCGAGAACCGACGCTCCTTGTCGAACGGGATGTTCCCGAGAATGTCGACCGAGCCGGTGAAAAGCTTGAGATCGCTCGAGACCTTCTCGTAAGCCTCGTCTGGATCGTTCTTCGCCTTGAACATGAAAGAGTTCATGGAGAAGTCGGCGAACGGAACGGTGAACGAGAAGTCGACCTCGAGATTGCCGCTTCGCATCGAGAGCTCGGGACCGCTCGAGAACACGTTCACGGCGCCGGGACCGCCCTTGGCGAACAGATGCACCAGGAATCCAGGTACGATGAAGTCTCGAAAACGAGCCCCCAAGAACCACTGGGTCTTGTTCTCGTCTTCTTTTTTCTTCTTTTGGGCCTCACCGTCGACCGGGCTGAAGCCTTCGTCGAAGGGCTTCTTCGACGCAGCCGGGCTGTTGGGGTCGGCGCCTGCCGCTGAGGCCGCTGCGGGGCCCCCGCCAGCATCGGCTGGCTTCGTCGGGGCCAGGGGAGTCGTGTCGCCAGCCTTCGCCGCCGGCCCATCGTCCGCGAACGCGGAGCCGACGACGGAGACTGCCGAGAGGAGCACGCACGAAGCAATCAAAGGACGCATGGATCCACCGCCTTGAAAGGGGTCTCGACGCGGGAAAGCCCGTGAGCCGACTTGCCGAGCAATCCTTCGCTCGGCCAAAAAGGAGTCACCTCGACGTCCGTCGCGATCCGCGGGGGCGGAGCATGACGGGACTTGTCTGGACCAGCGGCGAAGCTCCGAAGAGCGCACCGCTGAAAAGCACCAAATCGAGCCTACACGTCTTTCGGCTCCCAGGTCTCGTTCTCCGTCCTTTCGATGGTCGACATCGTCGAACATCCTCTACGTCAACCGAGTAAACGAGACGAACGACCGACGCCTGAAGCGCGCCGCAGACGAGTGGTGTAGTCTGAAGATCTTCGCCGTGGGGGGAGGCCGATGCGGGCTTCCAAATGATTCTCAATTCCACCATCGTCGAGCAGATCGTCGACCGCGACGAGCGAGAGCGATTCCTGAAGGAGCTCGTCGTCGTGCGGGCGTCATCCGACGAAAGCTCGGAGGGCGTACCGCTGGCGATGATCCGCAAGCGACTCCTGACGCTGACCGACGGACGGCTCGCCGATACCCGAGCCCCCGACGGAAGCGGTGAGGGCGCGCCTGACCGCACGCTCGCCCCCGTCGTCCTCATCCATGGGTACGGCCAGAATCGTTACGCATGGCACCTCCCTTCGCGGAGCCTCTTCAACTACCTCGCCCGATCGGGTTACGACGTCTTCAACCTCGAGCTGCGCGGACACGGACGCTCGCGGCATCTGGGTGCTCATCCGCCTCGGAACGTGGCCGACTTCGTGAGAGAAGATCTGCCAGCTGCGATTGAAGAAGTGCAGCGCCTCTCCGGAGGCCGTCCGGTTTACCTCGTGGGTCACTCGCTCGGTGGGCTCATCAGCTACGCGGCTGCGGGTATGCTGAAATCGAAAATCGCCGGTGTCGTGACGCTGGGTAGCCCCTACCAGTTCACGCGCGGCTCGTGGGCGCTGTCGACCCTGAGCACGGTCATGCTCGCGCTCGATCGGCGTGTCGATCTCGGCCAGGGCGGCCTCGAGCTCAAGCCTCTCTCCGAAGCGGTGCGCCTGATGCGCGGGTTCATCGAGAGCCCGATCTTCCCGCTTCCGATTCGGGGGTTCGCGCCCAAGTCTCTCGAGCCGAACGTGCTCGGTCAGCATATGGCTTTAGCGATGGATATGGGCTCCGTCGCCGTCTTGCGAACGATGTTCATGAGCGCGGCTGAAGCGCGCCGCGGCGGTCACTGTCTCGGTGAGCTCACCGGGTTCGCGCAGGAGTTCGAGGAGCTCGACGTGCCCCTCTTGGTCATCGCCGGGACGAAAGACGATCTCGCGCCGCCAGCGTCCGTCGAGCCTGCGTATCTTCGGAGTCGCTCCACCGACAAGACGTACCGCGCATTCCCACGTGGCCACATCGACCTCTTGGTCGGCAAGGCTTCGCCCCAAACGGTGTGGCCGCTCATCCAGAGCTGGCTACACACGCGCGTCCGTCGCAGCGTGCTTCGAAGCGCGGCCTGAGCCAGCGCCTGCAGGTGCGCGAGCAGACCTCAGCCGCCCGAGCGTCGTTCGAGGCGGCGCACGGTGTCTTCGAGCGAGGCGATGGTTCGCTTCAGATCGCGGACCTCGTCGCTCGTCGCCAGCCCCATCTCGCGAGCGAATCGTTCTTTCTGCTCCGCGCTGAAGGTCGAAAAGCGGCCCGGCATGCTCATCGCGAGCACGAGCAGCTTCATGAAGCGCTCGTCTTGGAGGAGCTTCGAGACGGCTGGGTTCTGCGTGAGCCGCATGCCTTCGGTGAAGAGCTTGTCTCTGAGCGACATTCGCTGAAGACGCTAGCAGAGAGCGGGCTCGGCTTGTGCGACAAGGAAGAGCTTTCGTGCCAGCATCTGCCCCATGCAGGCCACGGAGCGGCTCCTCGAGCGTGCCAGAGATCTCTTTCAAAAGTCGTCGAGCTCGTCGGTGCTCGAGACGATCGCGTGGCCCCGCGAAGTCGAAGAGCGATTCTTCGCCTCGAAGGAATCGCACATTCCGGTGGTCGTCTACGAGATCGATCGGGACGACGTCGAAGCACACCTCCGTGCTCTCGACGCCCTCGAGCGAGACCTTCAAGGCGACGAAGCGTTGCCCCGCCTGCTCCGGAGCTACGTCGAAAGCTACCGCCTCTCGGCGCGCATGATTCTCGCCGCGGGGACGAAGGCGTTCTACCCGCTCTCGCGCGAAGCGTACGGCGGCGCGCGCTCGACCGCTCTCGACGACGACACGACGAATCTCGACTTCGCCGAGCACCTCGAAATGCGTCTCGGCACGAGCTCCGAAGACCGCCGAGAGCCGCGGCTCCTGACCGCCGAAGAGTTCGCGGACGATGTGCGGCTTCGGCTCTCGAAGCGACACAAGGGCCTCGAAGCCGACATCCGGCTCACGACCGACCTCTCGGCGAAAGCCATCGCAGGCATGAAGCGTCTCAAGGTGCGCTCCGACGCGACGTTCGAGCCCGAAGAGGCGCGGTCACTCTATCTGCACGAGGTCGAGACCCACCTCCTCACGGCGCAGAACGGCGCCGCCCAATCGCATCTCTCGTTCCTCAAAGGCGGAGGACCGAAGACCACGCGCACCCAAGAGGGTCTCGCAATCTTCTCGGAGTTCTTCGCCCAAGCGCTCACGCTGAGACGAATGCGTCGGCTCGTCGAGCGCGTGCGTCTCGTGGCGATGGCCGAAGACGGCGGGAGCTTTCTCGATCTCTACCGCCATCTCCGCGACCGCGGCGTCGACGCGCACGACGCCTTCCTCGACGCCTCGCGGGTCTGTCGAGGCGGCGTCCCCTCGGGAGGCGCGCCGTTCACCAAAGACGCGTCGTACTTGTCGGGGTTCATCGAGGTCTACAACTTCCTCCGATTGGCGGTCGGCTCGCGCAGCCGAGTGGTCGCCGAGGTCCTCGTTTCGGGGCGCTTGTCACTCGACGACGTCGAACCGTTGGTGGAGCTCAGGCGAACGGGTTTGCTCGAGCCGCCGAAGTATTTGCCGAGTTGGCTTCGCCGCTGGGACGACGTGCTCACCCATTTCGCCTTCACCTCGTTTCTCAGCGAGGTCGACATGGCGTTCGTCCGCAGGCGATTTCCCTGGCTCGCCAAGGCGCCGCACGACACCGATCGCCCCGCGGCGCTCAGCAGTTAAAGCCCGCGTACAAACAAGTCGATCGATATTCCGTCGAGAACGAAGCGAGCCTCTTGCCCGAGGAACGAGCACCGGAAGCCTACTGTTGTAAGTTGAGGAGCCGTGACGCGGCCGCCTGTCTCGCAATGGTATCGGCGGAATGGCACCACTTGCTCTTGCGCGGGCCCTCAGGTCCTGTGCGACAGCTTCGCAGTCGTGATGCGCTTCTCCGCGCGCGCACGATGATCGCGATGCCGAGCCCGCAGAACGCGAGGACTCGCCCCGTGCCGTCGGACGCGGGCACGCCAAACGAAGACGAAGCGGGGCGAGCGGCAACCGCGCACCCGGTGCTGCCGTTCGAGCCGTCACCACCGCTGCCGGAAGCCGCGATGGAGCAAGCAGTCGTATCGAAATGACAACCGGGCGTGCACGCGAGCGCCCCTGCACCGAGCTGGATCTCGGAGCAATCGTTTTTGCTCATGAGGCTGCCGTCGCACTCTTCTTTGGGATCGAGCTTGCTGTTGTTGCAGACCGGCGGGAGCACCGAATCGGGGTTGCCGGGGTTCGAGTGGGCTCCGCTCGGGCTCGCTTTTCCTTGAGCCCACATCCCGTTGGGATCGGCCAGCTCCTGACCATTGGTGTAGCCGTCGCCGTCCGAGTCGCGTTGGAAGAGCGGCCCGCAGGTTCCGCCAGCGTTCGGGTTGACCCAATCGACATGCTGCATCGAGGTCGGTCCCGGCCCCACGAGGTGACATCGAACGTCGGTTCCGAAGGGCGTGAACGACTTGCCGTCGTTGGTCTGATGGCAGTTCAAGCAGCCGAATTGAGCTCCGTTGGGGATCTCGTTCACCCGAAAGTCGCGTGCCTCAGCGGGGTTCACCAAACCGATCGACGACACGACCAGACCGACAGCGAACCACAGGCGCATTGCTCCTCTCATTTTCGAAGTCTCTGCGTCGTTTTGCAAGGACCCATCGAGCATTCGTCGGGCGCGGCCACCGAACACAACGTACGCGCGCGGTAGCCACGCCGAGGCGAAGGAGCTCTGCGGCGCGCTACCTCGCCGCTTTCAAGCTCAGTGACACGGAGCGGGCACGTTGCAGTCGTCGCTCCGTTTGCTTATTTGTTCGCGAGGAGTCCGGGGTTTGCACAATGGCTCTGCGTCGCGGTGGTTCCACGCGCTGGGGACGACTGGAAGCAATACACCGCCCGTAAATGCGTCAAACTTGCATTTGCAACTGTGACGCTTTGGGCCGCTTGTCGTCGGACCTGGATCCGCGCTCGCCGCGAGAGATCGGAGCGCCGAGCGTCGTTCGCCCGGCGCTGCGGCTCACTACTTGGCGTCGCCGCGTGCGTAGATGCTCGCAACGTAGTCGAGGACGTCGCGCGCAGAGACCTCGTTGTAACCGAAATACTTCATCATCCGGGTCTTGATGATGTCGATCTTCTCCTGCGTCTCCTTGTCGATGACGTTCGAGACGAGCGTCTGGAGCTTGATCGAGTCTTTCTGGTCCTCGAAGAGCTTGAGCTCGAGCGCCCGTCTCAGGCGGTCGTTCGTGTGCCATTCGAACTTCTTGCCGTCGACCGCGAGGGCGCCGATGTAGTTCATGATCTCGCGCCGGAAGTCTTCTTTGCGGTTCTCAGGAATGTCGATCTTCTCTTCGACACTGCGCATGAGCCGCTCGTCGGGCTCGATGTCTTGGCCGGTGTAGCGGTCTTTGACCTTCTCCTTGAGCGTGAAGGCCTTGATCGCGTCGATGTAGTTCGCCGCGAGCTTCTCAATGGCGTCTTCGTCGGCGCTGATGGCGCGTTGTACCTCGTTCTTCACGATGTCTTCGTACTCGCGCTTCACCATGCCGATGCATTCGACGTAGCGCTTCTTCTCTTCTTCGTTCGTGATGAGCGAATGGTGACGAAGCCCCTTCTCGAGCTCGCTCATGACCATGAACGGGTTGATGGTGCCTTCGCCGGCCTCGTTGACGAGCGCGTTGGAGATCTTGTCTTGGACGTAGCGGGGGCTGATGCCCTCCATGCCTTCGCGCCGCGTCTCTTTGCGAAGCTCTTTGACCGTGTCTTGCGTGTAGCCAGGCAACACCTTGCCGTCGTAGAGCTTCATCTTCTGGAGAAGCTGAAGGTTGTGCTTCTTCGGATCTTCGAGCCGAGAGAGCACGGCCCACATCGCAGCGACCTCGAGCGTGTGAGGCGCGATGTGCTTGCCCTTGATCTTCTCCTTGTTGAAGTCCTTCTCGTAGATCCGGATCTCTTCGGAAACCTTGGTGATGTACGGTATGTCGATCTTGATCGTCCGGTCGCGGAGGGCTTCCATGAACTCGTTGTCGAGTAGCTTCTTGTACTCGGCCTCGTTCGTGTGCCCGATGATGACCTCGTCGATCTCGGTCTGAGCGAACTTTTTCGGCTTGATCTTGTGCTCTTGCGATGCACCGAGCAAGTCGTAGAGGAAGGCGACGTCGAGCTTGAGCACCTCGATGAACTCGACGATGCCACGGTTCGCGATGTTGAACTCGCCATCGAAGTTGAAGGCGCGCGGATCGGAGTCTGAGCCGTATTCGGCAATCTTCCGGTAGTTGATGTCACCGGTCAGCTCGGTCGAGTCTTGGTTCTTCTCGTCTTTCGGCTGGAACGTGCCGATGCCGACGCGATCTTTCTCGCTCAGGGTGAGTCGTCGCACGCGAACGTGCTGCATGACCTCGGCCCAGTCGCCACGGTACCGCTCCATGAGGCGCTTGAAGACGAAGCGGCTCGCAGGGTCGAGCTCACCCACGATCTTCACCGTGAACTGGCTCGACGAGAGTCCGAGCTCGCGGATGGCCTGCTCCCGCCACTCGGGCGGGATGAGACGGAGCGGCTCTTCGTGCATCGGGCTCGGGAAGCGATCGGCTTCGGCTCCGGGCATTCCGATGTCGTGGAGGTTGATCCAATCGAAAGTGTAGAGAGCTCCGTCGGGCGTACGCGAGTACACCTCGAGCCCCTTCTTCAACATGCGCGCGATGGTCGACTTCGACGAACCGACGGGTCCGTGGAGAAGGATGACGCGCTTCTCGGGACCGTAGCCTTCGGCCGCGGCCTTGAGCACGTGCACGAGACGCATGAGCGGGATGTCGAGGCCGAAGACGGCGTCTCGCCCTCCGTCCATCTCGTCTTTGAAGAAGTTGTAGCGAACGAGCTTCTTCTTGTTGTCGGTGTACTCTTCGGTGCCGTACCGAATGATCATGTCGTAGACGCGCTGAAAAGCGTTGCGCGTCACTTGCGGCGTCTCACGCACGATCGCGAGGTAGTCCTCGAACGAGCCCTCCCAGGCGAGGTTACGATAGAGGTCGTAGTCCTGCATCGCCGCGATCTTCTGGATCATCCCTACACTCGACTCGCCCATCTCGACCTCTCTCCTTGCAGGACGCGACCCTAGTGACCGGCCGCGGGGGGAAGCGTAGCTCACCTTCTCAATCTGTGCGACGAGACCGCTAGAACGTCGTGGACCGGCCGCGCTGGGCCTTGCATCGTGCTGCCTTCCGGCAAAAGATGCAGCGGGTCGTGGGGATAGATGAAGAGACGGTCTCGTCCGTCTGACCCGAAGCTCGATCCCCGGAGGGGACATCCCCGACCATTTCGCGCACGTCGCTCGAGCCGAAGCTCGCGCGATGGGCTCGACGCCCCCGCTGATGAAGAAGGCGCGATGAAGGTCGCGACCGAACCAAGCCAAGAACGAGCGGCGCCGGAGCCACGAGGCACGGCACCACAAGACCATGGCCCGCAACACACGAACGACCCAGGAGACTCCATGATTCGTTTCACGAAGAAGACTGCCGCTTGGCTCGCCGCACCGATCGCCTGCGCCGCCCTCGCTGTTCCCGCGACGGCGATGGCCGCTCCGACCAGGTCTTTTCAGGCAGCCAAAGACGGTCTCGCGAGCGACACCGAGGTGCTCGCGAGCGCGAACCTCAAGGTGGCACGCTCGACCCAGCTCTTCTCTCTCGTCTCGACGCTCCTCGCATCAGACGCCGATGTGAAGAAGGGCCTCGAGGCCGTCAAGAAGACCTGCGGCATCGACGCGATCAACGCGATCGACGACGTGACCGTCGGGGTCGACAGCCACGACAAGGGTGGCATCTTCATTGGCCTCACGGGCGTGACCGAAGACCAGTTCACGAAATGCGTCATCTCCCTCGCCAAGGCGAAGTCGGGTGACGTCGTGACCTCGAAGAAGATCGGCACCGAGATCGAGTTCAGCAAAGGCATCTCCGACAAGCTCTACGTCGCTTGGCTCGCCAACAACGTGCTCTTCGTCGGGAGCAATCCCGAAGACGAGAAGCTACTCAAGAAAGAAACGGCCGGCGGCTTGTCGAAATCGACCAAGATGACCGCGCGCCTCGGCAAGACCGACGTCGACGCGACCGCATTCTTCGCGTGGACCCGCGAGCAAGAGATCCAGAACGGCATCACCGAGCACGGCGGGACGGCGAGCATCAACTACGGCGCGTCGACCTTCACCGTGAAGCTCGCCGTCGATCTCGGAGACGCGAAAGAGGCCGAGAAGCTAGCGAAGGGCGCGAGCTCGGCGCTCGGCATGCTCGTCCCCAAAGACGCGCCGAAGGAGGCCCAGAAGATCTTGAACAGCATTCAAGTCAAGGCCCAGGGCTCCGAGGTCAACGTCGCGCTTCAGGCGGCCGAGGCCGATCTTCAGAAGCTCATCGCTTGGGCGAGCAAGAACCACTGAGCGACGCGAACGACTGATTGGCTCACACTGGGGGCGCGCGTCTGCTCAAGGGGCGCGCCACCCGAGCCCGCCAGAGTCGACGACGCCCGGCCACGAGTCGACGTACTTCGCCGGCTCTCCAGGTTCGGAAGCGTCGATCCAGAAGGCCTTGCCGGAGCCTGCGCGCCGTACGTCGACGTGGACGAACTTGCCGTGCGGGTAATATCCGCACCCGACGTCGTTGAGCTCGCGGCAAAGCTGAAACACCTTGTCGTTCGAGACATGGAAGATCGAGATGTCGATCGCCCGCCCCGAGCCGTGAAGGCTTTTGTGGCCCGTGCCGTCGTTGACCTCGGCGAAGGGGCGGTACCCGCTGATGATGTAGATGCCTTTCCGCGGAAACGCGTCGGCTATGCGTTGCAGCGCCCACAAGAGCCTCGGATGAACGACGCGTACGCCGTCGACCCATTCGCGCTTGTCGCGCCACGCGTCGACGTCGGGCTCCTCGGGGAGGTCTCCGTCGGGGCGCGCGACCTCGGGTGGGCGCGCGAGGATCGAGAGGCGATCGAGCGCTCCGGGCGCCGTCGTTCCGTCGCAGCGAACGAGGTCGAAGGTGTCGCTCTCGCCCCCGTAGCGCAGAAACTGGACCGGGCTTCGACGACAACGCCAATCGAGGATGGGCTTCGTCGGCGGGAGTCGGAAGATGACGTCGAATCCGTTCGTGCTCAGCGTCGAACCTGTGGAATCGAAGAGCGGCGCGCCGAGCGGATCGATTTTTCGCATCCAACCTCGATCGCGCAAGATCTCGATGGCATCTGCTGGATGCGCCAAGTCACGCGCGGGCGCCGACCACAGTCGGCCCGAGGACGCGAACACATCGGCGTCGATCGGGAGCGTGGGGCCCTCGTCGGAGAAAGGTCGATCGCCGGTCGCAAGCTCGGAGCGGAACGGGACGACGAGCTGGTTCGCCTGGTCGTGACCCCACGCGAGCTTCCACCAAGGCGCGACCGTCCAGCTGCCCCATCGGCTCGATGTGTAGAGACGCAAAGGCCCGAGTCGTTCGATCGAGGCGTCGCGAAACGGCAGGAGGAGCGAGAAGCGCGGTGAGTCGGGACCATCGAGTCGGAAAGAGACCTCGCGCGGCCGCTCGTCGATGAGCGAGGCGCGCGCGGGCGACGTACCGAGCGAGAGGAGAGCTCCCGCGGCGAGCAAGGTGAGAGGTGGCTTGCGACGCTTCGTGACCATGGTCCGACGACGGTCCATCTTGGACCACTCGCGAGGAGCTGCCAAGCCGCTCCGCGTCTCCGACTCACACCTTTCGAGAAGCCCGCGTGAGCCGATCGCGAACCGCATCCCAGTCGCTCGTTTCGGGCACAGCCTCGACCAAGAGCCGCGCACACGACGCCTCGTCGAGCGCGTGAAGAGCGGCGTAGAACCCCGCCGCGTAGGCCCGCGGTTCGTCGGGGAGGGTCACGATCTCTTGCCCCAGCTCTGCCGCCGACGAGAGACCGCGCACGATGGCTGCGACGCGTTCACCACGCCGACCTGCTTCGGAAAGCGCTCGCAACATCTCGCCCTCTCCGACGACCTCGAGAGGAGTGGTCGGGGCATAGTGGCGCGCCTGTGTCCCCGGCGAACGAGCGATTTCGGAGGCGGCGTTGATCTCGGGTCCGCCGTCGACGACGACGACGCCGAACGCGCGGATCACCGATGCAGCGATCGACCCGCGTCGCAGGATACGTACGGGAGAAGTGGTCGCGTCGATGATGGTCGACTCGATCCCGACCCCAGTCGGCCCGGCGTCGAGGATGAGCTCGACGCGGTCACCGAGACTTTTTTGCACGTGTTGTGCAGTCGTAGGAGAGATGCTCGTGGAACGATTGGCGCTCGGAGCGGCGAGAGGCAATCCCGCAGCTCGCAGGAGCGCGAGCGCGACGGGATGCGCTGGCACGCGGACCGCGATCGTCGTTCCCCTCGCCGTGACCTCGGGGGCGACGGCGCCTGCTTCGACCTGAAGAATCAACGTGAGCGGACCGGGCCAATGACGAGTTGCGAGGGCGCGCGCCACGTCTGGCACGTGAGCGGCGAGGGCGAACGCCGCATCGGCGTCGACGACGTGAACGATCGAGGGATTGCTCGCGGGACGCCCTTTCGCTTCGTAGATGCGTCGAACGGCCGACGCGTCGTCGGCGCGCGCGCCTAGGCCGTAAACGGTCTCGGTGGGAAACGCGACGAGCCCGCCGGCGCGGAGAAGCTCGGCTGCGCGTTCGATCGCCGGTGCATCGGCGGGCAGGATCATCGGGCGATCCAAGCACGCTTTCTCCAGCGCGGCATCCCGACCGCTGAACCAACGCGGGTCCGTCAATCGCTCGTCGCGCGCAAGAACCGATCGACGCCGCGCGCCGGGCGACGGCGTTCAATGGCAGAAGCTGTGGCCCACCTCGTAACAGCAGTCTCCGTCGGAGGTCGGGATCGACGAGAGCACGTAGGCCACATACGGGTCGACCGCGAGAATCTGACCGTAGGCATCTTGCGGGAGGGGGCACGAGCCGGGATCGAAACCGCTTCCAGAGGAGCCGGTCATGAACCCAGTCGACGAGGTGAACCCCGTCGACGAGCTGACGACCGAGCTCCCAAAGCCAGTCGACGAGCTCCCGACTGCACCCCAGCCGCCAGAGCCTCCGTTTCCAGTCGATGATGTCGGGAACCACGATCCGGTCGACACGGCCGAGCCGGTCACGCCCACCGTGATGCTCGACGACGAGCCGAACCCACCCGCGCCTCCGAAGCCGGTCGACGAGCTCCCGACTGCACCCCAGCCGCCAGAGCCTCCGAACCCGGTCGACGAGCTCCCGACCGCGTCTGAACCGCCGGCGCCTCCAAACCCGCTACCCGTGTCGCCGAATCCCGTCGAAGAGCTCGTTTCGAACGCGCCGGTCCCCGAGCTCGCGACCGAAGAGCCGAACGGACCGATGCAGACGACTCCGATTGAGCCCGACGTCCCCACGCTGCAGTTGCCGCCCACCCCGGTCGAGGTCGATACGTGCGTGGACTGCGTGGTGGTCACGCCCGGTCCGTTGTGGCCGGTCGTACCGGGCTGACCGCCCGAGCCGCCGTCCGCTCCCGCGACGGTCACCGTCGAATCACATGCAGCGGTGGCACCGATCGCTCCGAAGAGAACGCCCAGCAAGGTGAAGCCTCGGGGAAGACGCAAAAGAAAAGACATGGTGCCTCGATGGGTGAAAGGCGTCGGTGAGAACGACCGACGCGAGGGACCAGTGCAGGTTTCAGGCCGTCACAAAACGGCTGCATTCAAGGCGTTTCCACGCGTCGACGCAATCAACTGGCTCGTCGAGAACATGATCGCGTTGTCTCAGAGTGGCGCAGGTTGGTACGCCTCGCAGAGCGCGCACGGAAGCGCCGACTTTCCGAGGCGTGCGGCACCGGCTGCGACGCCGCCCCTTACGGCGACGCCGCCCCCTACGGCGACGGCGAGACGGACGGCGACGGCGAGACAAACGGCGAGACAAACGGGCCCACTGCGTCGACCACGATTCGCGCACTCACCAGCTGCTTCGAGACGACTCGGAAGCCGACTGGAGCGCGCGTCCGAAAGCCTGCGCCTTCGAAGGTGACTCTGTAGCCTCCGCGCGGAAGCTTGGCGGTGATGCGATCGCCCCTGCGGATCACCCCGCGATGGAAGAGCTCCAGTGACTCGTTCGACCCGTTGTCCGCCACGAGCACGAACGATCCGAACGCGCCGCCGTACTCCTTCGGACCGACGGGTCGGACGAGCTCGAGCTCGACTTCGCCCAGCTCTTGACCATCGCCGCGCGCGAGCGCCGAAGCGATCGCGAGCGTGTCGGGACGATCGAGCGGCGCGATCATGCGCGAGTAGACGACGGTGCCGGTGGAAACGAGCTCGGGTGCGAGCCCGATGGTGGCGCCACGCTCGGTCGCGCTCGAGATCAGCGACGAGACGGGAGTCGCCTCGGGATCGATCAGAGGCTTGAGGACATAGCCCGACGATTTGCCGAGCGCCGCGACGTAGCCAGGCTTGGAGCCCCACGCGAGGCGCCCAGGGAATGAAACCATGTCGCCGATCGCGACCGGCCCGCCGAGCGCCCCGACGACGTCGATCGACGTGTGGATGATGACGGCATCGAGCTCGGGAGCGACGTCGTACCGGGTCGACACGAGAAGATCCGGACGCCCCTCCGGATGGCCCGTCACCTGGGCAAACGCAGAGCTCGTGGCGTCGTCGGTCCCGGTCTTCAGTGTTTCGTAGCGAACGACGCGTCCGGCGACGATCGTGTCGGCTTCACCGAGCTCGTCGTCGTAGCCGCCGGCCTTCATTGCGAGGTCGATCAGATTGCCACTGTGCGGACCACCGATTTGCGAAACCACCGCGGCCATCGACTGGTTGTCGAGTCTGACGTCACCGAGCCGGCCCGAGGCCGAAGGCCCCTGCATCAGATCGTCGGCATCGGCGATGCGGCGAACCGACGCAGGAAGCTTCGCCTCGCCCATTCCGGCGTAGCCCATGCGCATGGCGAGAAGGAGTCGCTCGGTCGCGCCCGGAAGGACGATCACGCTTCCCTGCTGGAGCGGCTCGGCACATCCCATCCCCCACAGGAGCAGCAACGAGAGGACGAGGGAACGATGCACTGGGGTTGGACGCTCGAGCCCCGTCCCACCTTGGGAACAGCTTCGCGCCCGCGCCATCTTAGCAGCCCGTCGAAAAACTCATGCGCCGTGCTTCCGAGCGGGATGGCTCGCTTGCGTCGTTGGCGAAGACCGAATGACAGACTCGTTCACTCCCGACCGCCAGCACTTGCGGGGGCTCGCGAGAAGTCAGGTCTTCTGCTCGGTCGCGAGTATCAGCATCGCGAGAGCTCCGAGCCCCACCCCCAACGCACGACGCCACGTGAACGCTTCGGCGAACAGGAAAGGAGCAGCGAGGGCGGCGAGCGTGACACCACCGCCGAGCGCGATGGTGCCCGTCCCTGCGACGGGGCCTCCGAGTCGGAGCGACATGAAGAGGAGCGTGACCCCGCCGGTGATGCAGAGGCCCGATAGGCTCGACCACACGATACCGCTCGTCGTCGTCGCGACAGAAGACTTCGGGCCGAGAGCGAACAGCAACAGCAGCCCTGCGGCGGCGGCGATCTCAAGAAGAAAGCCCCCGAGCGCATCGGCGATCTTCCCCGTCGCGGCGCGCAGAGCGAGATAGTGAAGCGCGAAGCAGAGGCTCGCGAAGAGTGCGGCGACGGTCCAGCTCGGCATGGCGAGCGTGCTTAGCACGAACGCGGAGGGGCCTCAGTTGGCGCGCTGGCGACGCCATCAGCCGCCGAAGGCCGAGGCAGCGACCTGGTCCCAATGGGTCACCATCCCCTCGTGGTGGCGCACGAAGCGGACGCTCCCTGTCATGCGAAACGACGATGGCGAGCGCGTCTAAAAGTGCAGCACAGATGCGATAAGCCGCGCGATGCCGGGGACCGACGCCGTCGGTCGCTTCTTCGATGCGCGAGCTCCCCTCGACATCGACCGCCTACGCTACGCGAGCGACGTCTGCGACTCGGCCCGAGACGACGCCGCCGAAGCCGAGAACCTCGAAGCGCTGCGTCATCCATCGACGTCGGCGAGCGGCGCGATGAGGTAAGCGATCTCTGAACCACGTCACGAAAGACTCGGATGACGGTCGGCGACGCCGGTCGCCGGGAGGCTCACTCGTCGTCTCCGATGTCGGCGTACTCACCAGGCTGGAGGCTGTCGAAGCGAGTGCACGACGCGGTGAAGCGCGTGAGCACTTTGCCGGTGGGACCGTTTCGTTGCTTGGCGATGATGAGCTCGGCGATGCCCTTTCGATCGCTGTCTTGGTTGTAATACTCGTCACGGTAAATGAAGACGATCATGTCGGCGTCTTGCTCGATGGCGCCCGACTCGCGGAGATCGGAGAGCTGGGGCCTCTTATCTTTGCCTGCGCGGGTTTCGACCGCGCGGTTGAGCTGCGAGAGCGCGATGACCGGAACGCGGCACTCCTTGGCGAGCTGCTTCAGGCCTCGAGAGATCTCGCTGATCTCCTGCTCGCGGCTCGACGCGCCTTGCCGCCCGCTCATGAGCTGGAGGTAGTCGATGATGACTAGGCCCATTCGCTGCTCCGGGTGATCTTGGGTCTGCGCTCGGTTGTACTCGGCCTGCATGCGCCGCACCTTCGCCCGAAGCTCTAGCAACCCGATTGCAGGTGTATCGTCTAGCCAAATGGGGAGCACGCTGAGCATCGACGCCGCCTCGGTGAGGCGGCGCCAGTCTTCGGGCGTGAGGTGACCGCCGCGGAGCTTGCCAACGTCGACTCGACCCTCGGAGCAGACCATGCGGGTCGCGAGCTGCTCGCGCGGCATTTCGAGCGAGAACACGGCGACGCCGAAGCCTGGCTCCTGACGATCGGGCGTGCCCCCGAAGCCGCGATCTTGCGGACCGGGCACCGAGATCGTTCGTGGCGCGGCGACGTTGACCGCGAGATTCAGAACGAACGAGGTCTTTCCCATGCCGGGGCGCGCGGCGACGATGGTGAGATCGCCGTCGTGAAGACCGGCGGTCTTCTCGTCGAGCTTCGGGTAGCCAGTCGAGATGCCGGTGATCTGATCGCCGCGTTCGGCGGCCTTGTTGATTTGCTCGAACGCAGCCCGCAACACCTGGTGAATGGGCTGAGCCGAGTTGGTCTCGACGGTGCGTGCTATCTCGTAGACGCTCTGTTCGGCGCCATCGATGAACTCTTGCACCATGCCGACGTCGCCGTAGCCTTCGGCGGAGATGCGCTGGCACTCGGAGATGAGCCTTCTCAGACGCCACTTTTCGCGAACGGTCTTCGCGTGCGCGATGACGTGCGCGACGGCCGGGGTCGCGTCGACGATCTGCGCGAGGTAGGCGACGCCGCCGATCTGAGCGAGCTTCTCGCGGTCGCGGAGCCACGACGCGATCTGAACCGTGTCGATGGGCTGGCTGGCGAGAGCGAGGCTTATCGCAGCCTCGAAGATGCGCCCATTCGCTTCGCTGTAAAAGTGCTCGGGCTTCAAAATTTCGGCGACCTGATCGAGCGCGTCGCGCTTGAGCATGACGGCCGAGAGCACGGCGGCTTCGGCGTCGAGGTCGTGGGGCGGCACACGCCCCGCAATGATGGGCGGCTCCCGAGGTGCGAACTTCCGTCGCTCGCCTGATTCACCTCTCACAGGCTCTCCCCATTCCTTCCAGAGACGAGCCCCAAGCTTTCCCCAGGGGCCAAAATGCACAACACCCCGGATGGCTCCGGGGTGTCAGGCAAATTCCGAGCTCGGCGAGAGCTCGGTCTACACGCCAATCACTTGGCGACGACTTCGACCTGGATCGTCGCCGTGACCTGCGGCCCGAGACGAATCGTCACGGGATGCACGCCGAGCGAACGGAGCGGGTCGGTCGAGATGCGGCGACGATCGACGACGAAGCCCTGCGCAGCGAGCGCCTCTTCGATGTCGCGGCTCGTGACCGAGCCATAGAGCTTGTCGCCTTCTCCGACCGGACGACCGATGGAGATCTTGACGCTCGAGAGCTTGGTGGCGAGATCGCCTGCCTCTTTGGTGAGCTTCGCTGCCTTGGCCTCGGCCACCTTCTTCTGGTGCTCGATGCGGGCGACATTGCCTGCGGTCGCGCCGACGGCGAGACCACGGGGGATGAGGTAGTTGCGCGCGAATCCGGGGCGGACCTTGACGAGCTCACCGCTATTGCCGAGCGACGAAAGGTCTTCGGTCAATACGACGTGGATGTGCGTTGCCATGCGATCTCCTCAGGCGCCCAAGGTGAAGGGCAAGAGCGCGATGTTGCGCGCGCGTTTGATCGCGAGCGTGACTTTGCGCTGGTGCTTGGCGCAGTTGCCACTGATGCGACGGGGAACGACCTTGCCGCGCTCCGAGACGAAGTACTTCAGAGCTTGTGGGTCTTTGTAGTCGATGACGAGAACCTTGTCGGCGCAGTAACGGCAGACGCGCTTGCGTCCCATTCGGCGTCGACCGGGCGCGTCGGAGTTCAGATCCGGCGTGCGGCCGAAATCGTCGTCGTCGCCACCGCGGTATCCACCGCCGCCACCGCCACGGTCTCCACCACCACCGCCGCCACCACCACCACCACCACCACCACCGCGAGGTCCGTCAGTGTTTGCACGAAGGTTCATGATCAGGCCTCCTCGTCTTCGGGAGCGTCAGCGCTCGCTTCTTCTTCATCCAACTCGGGAGCCATCTCGGGGGCCCCGCGAGGCGCGCCACGCTCCGGCTCGATGAGCCCGAGCTGCCTCTCGCGCGAATCTTCACGCTCGTCCTCGAGCGGCGGAAGCTCGACACGCTCGAACTTCACCTCGTCGGCGACGATCTCGACGGTGCCGGCTTCGACGTTCGTGCGGAGCAAGACCGTCTGGTACTTGAGCACGCCGTCGGCCAAACGAAGGTTGCGCTCGACCTCGCTGACGACTTTTCCGTCACCGAGATACTTCAAGTAAACGTAAATGCCGCGGCGGTGCTTCGCGATGTCGTAGGCGAGCCGGCGACGGCCCCAGAACTCGACCTTCGTGAGCTTGCCCTTCTCGCGATCGACGACCTCGGAGAGGCGCGTGCCGACCTTCTCTGCGCTCTCGGCATCGATGTCCGGGCGCATGATGTAAATCGTCTCGTATTCGCGGGCATTGCCCACGGAAGTAACCATCCGACTCATGTTGATTCCTCTCGGTCTAGCGGCCCCCGACGCGAATCGCCGGGAGCGAGGACGAAGAACCGAGAGACCCTTGGGTCTAACACCCTCGAGCGTTCTCGGTTCTTCTCTCTAGGGGCCGGGCTTGGGCGCCCCGCTTTTGGGCGAGTCGCGTTCGGCGTCGGTCCTGGAGCTTTCGCTTTTTTCTTCGATCGCTCTCTCGGGTCGGCCCTTCTTTTCGGGCTTCTTCTTGGGAGTCGTCGAGGTGTTCAGCTTGTTCATTGCAGGCGTGAGCCCGCGGGCGCAGACGTCTAGCACGGAATTCATCGCGCGCCGCAAGATGTCTGACAGGAGCGCTCGCTCGATCGTGTCGAACGAGGAGAGTACGTAGTCGGCCACCTCGCCGCGGAATCCGGGCTGGGGGCGACCGATGCCGACGCGGAGACGAGCGAACTCGTTCGTGCCGAGGCTTTGGATCATCGAGCGAAGCCCGTTGTGGCCTGCGTGACCGCCACCCATTTTCAATCGGAGCTCGCCGAACGGAACATCGAGCTCGTCGTGGACGACGAGGATGTTCGCTGGCTCGACCTTGAAGAACGCGGAAGCCGGCTGCACCGACTGCCCCGACAGATTCATGAAGGTCATGGGCTTCAAGAGCACGACGTCTTCACCAGAAGCCGTGCCCTTGGTCCATTCTGCGTTCCACTTCGAGCGAAACGCGTCGGCGCGAATCTCTCTCGCGAGCTCGTCTGCGGCCATGAAGCCAACGTTGTGCCTGTGGCTCGCGTACTCTTTTCCAGGATTCCCGAGACCGACGACGAGCCACATAGCCAAGAGCCGAACGAGAGGTGAGCGCCGACGAGCGCGTTACTTCTTCGCCTTGGGCTTCTCGGCAGCCTTGGCAGCAGCCGGAGCAGCAGCGGCGCCAGCGGCGGGGGTCGCCTTGAGAGCAGCGGCGGCAGCTTCTTCTGCTTCAGCCTTCTTGTCGGGGGCGACGACGGCGGCGACGGTCTGATCGGGCGACAAGCGCACGGTCACACCTTCGGGCAGCTTGAGCTGCGAGGTCTTGGCCGATTCGCCGAGGTCGAGGTCGGTGACATCGAGCTCGAGGAGCGACGGGATTTGCTCGGGCAGGCTGCGGATGGGCAGCGCGCGGTAGACCTGCGAGAGCACGCCGCCGGCGGTGACGCCCTTGCACTTGCCGATGAGCTTGAAGGGAACTTCGACGTCGATGGGCTGATCGAGAGCGATCTGCAAGAAGTCGGCGTGGAGGATTTCGCGGCTGACCGGGTGATGCGCATACTGACGCACCATGGCGGTGAGCGTTTCTTTTCCGTCGACGGTCAGAGCGAGGACGGCGTTGCGGCCGTGGACGCCCGAGAGGGCTACCTTGAGCTCTTTCGGCGAGACGGCGAGAGCAACGGGGGTGAGCTTGCTCCCGTACGCGATCGCCGGGATCTTCCCCTCGCGGCGCAACCGCCTCGAGGGCCCTTTACCCGCCAAGTCTCGGCGGGAAGCGGTCAGCTTGATGATTTCCATGGTGGTTCCGGTTCTCCAGTGTTCTTCGAACCCGCGGTCATTGGGCTCGAAACGAGCGCACGATGATCACCGCGGACGAAGGGGACGAGCCCTTAGCAGAGGTCGGCGCGCCAATCCACTGGTCGTGAGAACAGCCACCTCGACGTGGGCCGGAGTCAGACTCCAGACTGCCAAACAGAGAAGCCGCGCGGACCGCGCGAAACTCAGTCTTCGACGGTCGCGATCTTCTTCTTCGCAGAGATCTTTCGGCGGACCTCTTCCTCGTCGTCGTCTTCGTCGACCTCGACCGTGATCGTCTTCTTCTTCTTCACGGTGC
>JAYUUB010000015.1:0-2541 GCA_043755175.1 Polyangiaceae bacterium
GGCCGTGGCTCAAGCCATGCTCGCGAAGCAGGAGATCGACGCCATCCGTCCGTCCATCTCCACGCACGCGCGGGTCGGAGACACCGAGCTGGCCGGCAAGCTCGTGAAGCACGACGGACGAAGGAAGCTCCTGCTCGACACCATCCGCATCGCCTGCGCGAACGCGGAGAGCGACCTCGCTCAGATGCTCGCGACCACGATGAAGCGGCCTCGCGAAGCGAAGAAGCTGCTGTCGAACATCTTCCGCGCGCCCGCGAAGATCAGGGTCGGCACAACGGTCGTCTCCGTCGACCTCGCGCCGCCCGCCACCGATTCGGAGTCGGAGGCCATCTCCGACTTCCTCGAGACCCTCTCAACGCTCGATCTCGTGCGGCCGCGCGACCCGCGCCGCCGCAAGCTCCGGTTCAAATCGCAACTTCGATGAGCCTTCAGCCGCGAGCTCCGGTGCCCACCGCCGAGGTCGTGGCCGTGTTCGAGGCGGTGGAGAAGTGGGCGGCGTGATGCCCATTCGATCCATTCGCTCAGGGCGCCTGTTCAAGAGGTCTCGCCTTCTCCGTCAGGACCGCAACTTCCACCTTGAAGTTGCTGCGCTTGGCGAACACGTTCTCGGCCAGTCGAAACCTCCTTCCCTCGAAGCGAATGTCCAAGACGTGGAATCCAACGCCAAGCTCGCTGAAGCGTGACGGACTCGATTCGCTCGAAGGGTATCCGCGTATGAGCGGTGCTGAGACGCGAGTTCGGAACTTCTATCGCGGCGTCATCGAGGACGATTCGGTGCGGGTGAGTCTTCCGACGCCTTTGCATCAGAGGGAAGTAGACCCCGGAGATGCACAACGCGGCGACGAGGAGAATCAACATCTCTCGTGGCAGGAGGAAGCCGACGAGACGCACCTCCCATGCGTTCGCATACCAGACCGAGAACAACGCCACACCGAGCCAGCTCCCTATCGCACCGGCGAAAAATGTGACGACGTTGTTGTCATAGTCGAAGGTTTGCTTCATCACGCTCGTAAGTCCGCGCTGGGGCCTCAAGAGAGGGTGTAGTTCTCATCGTGACGCCTTCACCCGCGACTTCGTCGGCGGCGGAGGCGGCTTGATTGCGATGACGTTCGCGAGGACCGTGACTTCGATCTCGAAGGTGGCGGCAAGGAGCGCCCACGCTTCGTCGAACCGGTTGCTCTGATCCCATCCGCGTGGTGTGAGGGTGGCTTGCGCGCCGCTGACGATCCATCGCATTCCGCTCTGCTTTGGCTGCTGCGTGACGAGCGAGCAGTTTTACCGCGTCGGCGTTGAGCGCCTTGCCCGCAGTGAGGAGAAGACCGAGGGCGGTCTCGACATCAGCCTCGATGGTGCGGGCTGCGAGGTGCAAGATGCGCAGGTACTCGAAGTCGCCCTTGAGGCCGTGGTGCGGCGTCTGGATCGCGTCGTACGCACGCCGGAAGACGACCGACGGGCACATCTCCTCGCGGTAGACGTAGCGCGCGAATCCGCCCGGCTTGCGGACGAGCGACCAGATCATGTGGCGGTAGTCGATCCTCTTGAGATTGCGACCGCGGAGGCGGTCGCAATCGAGCTCGGTCTTGCCGGCGTAGCGGACCACGATCCGGTCCTCGAAGATGCGGACGCGCACCCACTCGCCGATGAGCCGCGACGGGACCGAGTACGCGCAGTGCTTGACCCGCACCGTGCTCGACTCGCTGACGCAGAAGTCCACCTCGACGAACTCGGGCAGCCTCGCGACGTTGAGCACGCGCATCGCCGCAATGTCCTCGGCGACGCGTCGACCGCGCCCTCGATTGGCCTTCTGCATCAGCTCATCGACGAAGAATTGCCACGCCGCGCGGCTCTCGAAGTCGCGACTTCCACGCACGAGCAGCGCCTGACTGAGGGCTCGCTTCAGAGCCCCGTTGGACGCCTCGACGTCGCCATTTTGTTCCTTCGCGCCGACCACGCTGGTGCGCGCGGTCATGCCGAAGTGCCGCATGATGGCGAGCTAGCCTCGTTGAACGGCCGCTTGCCGCTGCCCTCGCCGGTGACCCTCTTGCCGTCGGGAATCCGGTGCGTCGCCGCGGTGGAGTTGTCCGTCTGGTGATACAGCGGCACGCGTCCGAGCTGGAAAAGTGCACGCTGAACGCCGTGTCGGATCGACGCGATGGACTCCGACAAGCAGACGCTCGCCCATCGCCAATTGGAGTATGGCAGCACGAGCACGCACAGCATGTGCACGAACAGCTCGCCAGCAATCGTGATCGCGAGCTCGGTCGCCCACGTGAAGTCGGTCTGTGCGGCCTCGCCGGGCCTGTGGAGCTGCGCGAGCATCACTTCCTTGTCAGGTCCACGCTCGGCGCGCCACGACTTCACGCGGCGCTGCAGCGTGCGAAGCTGCCCCACGTCGTAGCGGTCCGGGTACTTCTCGACCAGAACATCGAACAGCGTCTTCGCCTCGAAGGCCGGTGACTCACTGAGCATCGCTTCGAGCTCCGGCCACTGCTAGAGGAACGCGTCCTCGTGCGTCCGCCAGTTACGCGGCTCGACCAGCTC
>JAYUUB010000016.1:0-7518 GCA_043755175.1 Polyangiaceae bacterium
ATCGAGTCCCCCATACAGGACCACGCCCGCGGGTAGCGACACGCTCGCTGTGTCCGTGAGCGCTCCTGAGCACGCGAAGATGCCCTTGCCAGAGCTCCACACGCTCACCGCGTTGCCCAGGGTCTTCTTGGGCGATGTTGGCGTCCCGGGGTTCGTGTCCACGCCGTTCACCGGGTCCACGAAGATGCCGCAGCTCGCGTCCTTCGGCCCTGCCGTTGCGCTCGGCACGCAGTCGCCGGCGATGCCCGTCGAGCTACTCGTTGCCATCCCTCCGCTCGACCCCGACCCCCCCGCTCCCCCTGCGCTCCCATCGCAATTCACGTAGTCGCCGCACCAGCTCTTGAAGCAGCCTCCGCTCCCCAGCGCGAGGACGGCAGTGAGCGAAGCCAAGCAGCCTGTGGTCCAAGTTCTCATCGGTGTGTTGTCTCCTCAGAACGTCAGAAGCTCCCGTGCAAGATCAGACCTTGTGCGTCGGGTCCGACCACAGGCACGACGGTCACGGACGCGGTGGACTTCGCCCGCGACGGGGGAACTGCCAGGTAAATCAGTGTGGCGACCGCGAGGCCCCCCGAGATCCCGAACGCCGCGATCGAGCCACCCCGGAGGGTGTTCGCGCTGCCCGCCGCACGAGAGCCTTCTGCGCACGTGCCGCTCGTCTCCTTCCCGGTGCAGCTCCTCACTTGGCTCGCAGCGGTCTCGGCTGCCGACGTCTTCGAGCCGGCAGCCACCGTGAGCCCCACTCCGACGCCGATTCCGACGCCCACCAAGCTCGCGCCGACCGCCACCGGCCACAGTGCCTTCTTCGGCGCGGGTTCGATGGGGGCTTGCGTGGCGCTGGCAGTCGGAGCGGAGCTCGATGCACCAAGCGCCGTCGAGGAGCCGACGGGTGCGCCCGATCCCGACGACCCAACCGGATCCAACCGAAGCTCGATCTGGATCGTCAGGCCCACCGCGCACGCGCGCTCCACCTTGACGACTCGTCCGTCTTTTCGAGCTTCGAACGTTCGCTTGCCCGGCTCGACAAAGATCTCTTCGACGATCGGCGAGCTCCCCACTTCGACACCATCGACCAACACGGTCGCGTCTGGATCGCTCACCGTCACTTGCACCGTGCCAACTTGCTTGCGCACCTCGGCGAGCCGCTTCTCGGATCGTGATCGACTCTCCGGCTTTCCGTTCGGCGGAAACACCCGCAAGCTTGCCGCGTAGTGCTCCGCGCTGTCGCGCGCCTTGCCGAGCCTTCGTTCGATGTCGGCGAGATTTCCGAGGATGTCGAAACTCTTCTTGAGTGCGTAGGCAGCCTTCAGCTTCTCGTACGCCTTGGGCACGTCATCCCGCATGAAGGCGTCGACGCCCTCGCGGTACAGTCGGTCGGCTTCGTCGAGCTTCGCTTGGTCAGGAAGGACCTCGGGTCCGGCCTCCGCTCGCGCCAGAACGCCACCGAGCACACTTCCGAAAAGGAAGAGCGATCCGATCCATCGGGCCCATGTTCGTCGTCGCATTGAGAAATGTTCTCCGTCAGTCGTTCGGAAGGAGCTCGTCGTCCGTTCGATGCCGCTTCCACGGAGGTGGGGGGACTCGTTTTGCGCTCGGAACGACCTGCGGAGCGGAGGAGGTCGAGGTCGAAGGAAGCGCAGAGGAGGCCGGTGCGATCTCCGAGGGCGACGGCGTCACGGCGCTCGCCGACACGCTCGGCCTCGCTGCCCCAGTGGTCTGGGTGGGGGTTGGCTGCTCGATGCTGTGCACCGCGGCCGCCGATGCGCTGATCCTGTCGTGCTGGACCTTCCAATAGCTGAACAGCGCGAGGCCTGCGACAACACCGAAAGCCAGAGCGAGCACGGCCACGACACTCGGGGGACGCGGCGGTCTCGCGTTCGCCAGCAACGCGAGCGGCGCAGGCTGAAGACTGCGAACCGTGGCCCGACCCGTGGGCTTCGCGATCTCGCGCGCCGGCATCGTGATTTGAAGCGCGTCGGCAGGCTGGATCGCTTGGGCGTCGGCCGGGCGGGCCTGGGGGGCTGCGGCACCCAACCCCGAGGGCGGGGTCACCGGTAGCGACGCCCCGTCGGAGATCTCGTTCAGCTTGGCGACGGAGTCCTGAAACCCCTCGCGCGCCTGCGCTTGTTCGCTGAACGCTTTCTTCTTGGCCTCGACGCCGTCTTGATTCAGCAGATCCGCGATCCCTTCGGGCCCGAGGAGATCGGGTTGGGTGTCGCCTCGGCGGCTCATCGCGGCACCTGGATCGGCGTGGGTGGCTCGCCTGTGCCGGTCCACCGACCGAGCGCGCCCGACACGAGCAAAATGGCGGCGACGAGGGCGAGCATCACAGCGGCTGACACCGCGACGATCGCTACTTGCAGTCGGAGCGGGACCTTCGCGTAGGCAGGTGGACGCGTCGGCCCCTTCGCCCCGAGCGCTCGCGGGGCGACATCAGCGCTTCGGAACGCCGGCGCGGCGGACTCACGCGGCGCTCCTCCGTGCCTCCGATGAACGCGCGCCATCGTGCGCTCCATCAAAGCGACCTGCGCGTTCGAGATGCGATCGTCTGCGCCCGTGCCTGCCGCAACGACGGGCGCAGCCGGGGGCGCAGAAACGATCGCGGCGACCTCGGGTGGCGGAGGCCCCGGAGATGGCGCTGCCTTCGGAGACGGTGCTGCGCTACGGGTGGGGGCAACGGCTTCAGCAGAGGCATCCATCACTTGGAAGACGTAGCCCGTGCCGTCCTTGACGAACTTGCCCGCGGGCAAGAGGTGGGCAACCGCGTTGCCGAGATGGATCTCTTCGTGGGCGCGCGCCACGCCCATCGGGAGGGGAACGCCTTCGATTTCGAAGCCGTTGCGACTCCCGAGATCTTCGAGGAGATACACCGGATCGAGCGCGCCGCCGGTGACATACGAGAAGCGACAGTGGCGACTCGAGACGCTCGGTTCGGCGAGCACGATGTCGGCGTCTTCGGCCGAGCCACCGATCACGCCCTGATCGCCCAGCACGAAACGTCCGAGACGGCTAACGAAGAGGGTCGGCTCTTCACAGAGAACCAGCGGGGATACTTTGACCCGTGGTCGGCGGACTTCGTGCAGAGGCTTCGCGTTCGGTTTGCCCGCGGGGTAGGCCTGTCCTCCATGGTTCGCGGGGATCGTGGGTCGCCGAATCACCTTGACCGCGGGCGGGGGGAGCACCGCCGCCGGGCTGGCCAGGAACCCACGCAAGGCCGCCGCAAAGTCGCGCATCGACGGGTAGCGCTCGTTCGGATCTTTTCGCAACGCCCGCTCGACGATCTCGAACAGCGGCCGCGGCATCAGCGGCTCGGGCGGTGGGTCGACCGGGGCGGAGATCTGCCAGCCGATGATGAAGTCGATGTGGTCGCCTTGCTCGCGGATCGCATGAGCGAACGCGTGCTCGAAGAGCAGCTCGTAGAGGACGTGGGCGAGCGCATACTGATCGCTCGCGGCCGTGGGCCTTCGTCTCTTGGCCTGCTCCGGGCTGGCGTAGAGCCAGCTCCCGATGCCTTGCCCTTCTTGTGTGGTGCTTGGGCTATGGGCCGACTTGGCGATTCCGAAATCGATGAGGACGAAGCGGAATCCCCCTTTGGCCTTCGGTTCGAGGATGATGTTCTCAGGCTTCACATCGCGGTGAATGATCCCGACGCGATGCAGACTGTCGAGCGTGTCAGCGAGAACCAGAGCAAGCCCTACGCCCTGCGCGAGGTCGATGCGCTTGTTCTGCACGATGAACTCATCGAGCTTCTGGCGCAGGGTTTGGCCGTTGAGACGCTCCATGACGATGAAGAGACCGAGATCCGGATCTTCACCGACGTCGTGTACCTCGCACACGTTTGGATTCGCTCGGCAGCTCAGCAGTACCTTCGCCTCGGCACGAAACCGCTCGATCACCAGCGAGTGACGCCTGTAGCGCTCCGAGAGGATCTTCAGCGCGAAGATCCGATCGAGCTCGGTATGCATGACTTCGTACACCTCGGCCATGCCGCCTTCGTTGATCCGCCGCGTGACGAGGTAGGGGCCGATGCGTTGACCCGCACGAAGGCGAAACGGGCGACCTTCGAAGAGCTCGAGGGGGGGTTCGCCAAGCCGCGCGGAAGGGCTGGTGGCCGCGGCGTTGTCGTTGACGCCCTCGGTCATGACGCCAGCTCTGTGGATCTCCTTGTCACCCAAGCCATCGAGGACGGCCTGCATCTCGAGGTGCGCGAAGCTCGGCGGATCGATCGGCGTGGGCTCGTCGTCGATCGCCGCCGACCCCACCGTCGCCATTCGGAAAGTGCCTTTGGGGCCGAAGTCGGAGAAACCGCTCGGGGTTCTAGGCTGGGTTCGATCCACTTCTTTTGTCATGCCGCTCGCCCTCGGAGAGGTACCCATGTCGACCGAGGAGAGAAGAAAATCGTAGCTGGGCTTGAACCGTCGGGGCAAGGCCACGATGCCGCGCACAGTTTGAAATCCTTCCGATCCACTCGAAGTCATCGAGCGCGCCCCCAGAAGTAGGCAGCGACCGCCACGAGGGCGACAGCGAGCCCAAAACCGAGCCCGACGAACACCAGACGAAGAAGCTCACGCGTCGGAAGCGTGCTTTGTGTCGCGTCGACGCTCGACATGGGGGTGTCGGAGCTCGCCCGGGCCTCGATCGCGCCTGAAGAGTCAGCCTTCGCCGTCACGATGCTGCCCCAGAACGACGAGAAGGACGGAGCGCCCGCTGGCGTCGCGACTGGCCCAAGAGGTAGCTGCTCCGTTGAATCAACGAGCGCACCTGGCCGTTGGGTTGCCAAGACAGCTGTCGCTCGCGGGCCCAAGGAAGCGGCGGGCGGCGCGACGAGGGAGGTCGTGCTCTGCATCGTGGGAGCCGTGAGCACCGCCAGGTTCTGCCTGCCGCGCCTCGGTCGGTCAACTTCCTGCGCGACATCGTCATCGTACCGAGCCGCCGTGCCCGGCTTGAAAACCGTGCCCTCCACGGTGTCTCCGTCGCTCGCCGTCGCCGCGCTAGGCGCTGTGCTCACAGGACTCACTCTGGCCGGTGGAGAGATGTTGGGCGCCAGTGCAGTCAGGGGCACTCCCGGCAGCGGTGAGGCGGTGGCGGCGTATGGGACCGTCGGTTGTCCCGCGCTCAGCTTCACGGCGGTATCGAGAGCGGCGAGCATCTCGTCGGCCGATGCGTATCGTTCCTCCTTCTTCTTCGCGAGCGCGCGGAGAACGAACGCATCGACTGCAAGGCCGAGCGGCCTTGGCGCATAGGCAGAAGGTGGGTGCGGCGTCTCGAGGATGTGCTTTTCGTAGAGCTCGATGGAGCTCTGCTCCGCCAGGAACGGCGGGCGTCCCGCGACGAGCCGGTAGAAGACGCACGCCGCGCTGTAGAGGTCGGTTCGCGCGTCGACAGGTCTGGCCATGGCTTGCTCGGGAGCAAAGTACTTTGGGGTGCCGAGCACAGTGCCTTCTTTGGTCGACTGCGCCGCGACTCCCATCCGCGCCTTCGCCTCCGCCGACTGCAACTTCGCAATTCCGAAGTCGAGGATCTTCACGATTGGCGGGCCCCCAGGCGTGCTCGCGAGAAAGATGTTGTCGGGTTTGATGTCACGGTGGACGAGCCCCCTCGCATGAACGAAGCCGAGACCGCGGAGCATCTGGCTGGTGATTTCTACGGCCTCGCGGAGTGGCACTGTGCCCAGCCGATTGGCGTAGGCGCCCAGCGTCTCTCCCTCGAGAAGCTCGGTGACGAGATACGCACGTCCACTTCGCGTGAATCCGAAATCGGTGACGCGGACCAGATTCACGTGGGTCATCGCGACCATCATTCGGGCTTCGGTGCGAAGTCTGCGTGTCAGCTCCTCTTCGAATTCGGGGAGCTGCGAACGAATCACTTTCATCACCAGCTCGGTGCCAAGCTCTTTGTGCTCGACGACGAATACCTCGCCCATACCCCCTTTTGCCAAGCGCCGAACGACGCGGTAGCTCGACGAGCTTAGGTCTTCACCCAGGCTCACGGACGGGGAGACGTTGTCGGCGTCGTTCATCGGCTCTCGGTAGGTTCGCTCTTTGCGCGAAAGAGTGGACAGCAAAAGAGCCGAGCAAACGATTTTTGAAGGCTTCGCCGCGCATTCACCGGCGGTCGAGGCGAAATCGTCGGGGGTTTGCAACTTGGGTGTCCACATTTCAGCCTCTGATCCGAATTGGCTTCCGTGGCTCAGGATCAGAGAAGAAGATGCGCCAGCGAAAGATGAACTCCATCCTGCGAGCCAGTGGAAGCCTGCCCTTCAGCCACGCGACCGTGCCCTGGAATCGGGCTGGCTCTCCGAGGTTCACTGTGATCGTGAAAGCAAGCTTCACACTCGCGCCCGGGGCAGTGGGAGCGCCGCTCACCCCCATGCCGGTCTTGACCCGTGACGTCTATCGAGGCGGCGATTCGCGAGCGAGCTTAGCGCTATCGGCGGAGAATGCGCCATTCCTCCCGGCTGCGAACATCTTGCTGAGTGCGAGCGCGTATCCGCGGGCTTCGACCTCCGCATCGTTCACAACACGACTCGTGGTCTGGAACGATACGGGCGTCGTCGTGGACAAGCCCGTGTTCGTTCGCCCGCTCGACGGTCGCGCCGTACCGCTGCACTATGAACGCTCACCGCGCAATAGCGCGAACCCCGTTGGCTCGGAACGACCCGACGCCATTGGCGCGACGAATCGAGATGACGTGCCGATCGGGTTTGGCCCGATCGCGCGCGAGTGGCCCACGCGCGTCGCCTACCTTCGTGGCGAATCGCCCCCCGTCGATGCCGACGAGATGACGATTGAAGGCGGGTTCGACTACCGCTTTTTCAATGCGGCGCCGCTCGATCAGCAAGTGCCCTTCCTTCGAGGCGACGAGGCGCTGCGCCTCGAACGGCTCCATCCAGATACACCGAACTTCGTCACGCGGCTGCCTGCTGCGCAGATACGCGCTCGTCGGGGAGACGAGCCTCTCGACTTGCAACTCGACATGCTCGTTCTCGATGGCCATCGATGGCTCGTCTCCCTCATTTGGCGCGGCAACTTTCGACGCGACGAGCGTGACGAGCCGATCGAAATTGCGCTCAAGCTGGGAAAGGCCACGCCTCTAGGCCCAACACCAGCGGCGGTGGTGGCTACACCCTGGGACGCGAGCTTCAAACCTGTTTCAATCCCTCCGCCGATGGCTGCCGATGCGACGCTGGTCCCCGAACGCGTGTCGCCGCCAGGCCCGGTGCAACAGCAGTGGTCCCCATCGCCCCCGACCGGCGTCGCCACCGAAGCCTTGGCGGAAGGACCCGACGAAACGGTATTTCAGCGGGCGTCCGTGGCTCAACGTCCCGCGCTCCCCTTCACGGAGTCTGGGGCGAAGGACAGCGCAGACGAAACGCCGAGACCCGTCGCGCTCCCATGGGAGAAAGGCTTCTCCTCTGAACGGGTCGCACCGGGGCTCGACGTCGATGAGACGTTGCCCTTCGGCTCGGTGCGGCCGAAACGCCTCGCACACCCCAGTCTGCCCGCGCGCGATGTTCTGCCC